>NZ_JBALBY010000107.1:0-5945 GCF_036919575.1 Nostoc sp.
GAACTCGGAACGTCAGCTTCAGAACTCGGAACGTCAGCTTCAGAACTCGGAACGTCAGCTTCAGAACTCGGAACGTCAGCTTCAGAACTCGGAACTTCAGCTTCAGAACTCGGAACTTCAGCTTCGGAACTCGGAACGTCAAGCTTGAAAATGAACTCCACCCGTTCTGAGTCGAAAAGGTGGAGTTAAGAACTCGGAGAGTTGATAAATTCTCCTCACAAATGACAACTAACTAAATACGTGACTTGACAAATTTCTCTAATCTATCCATTCCCTTTTCAATCGTCGCCATATCTGTGGCGTAGGAAAGGCGAATGTTGTCATCAGCGCCAAAGGCAATTCCGGGAATGACTGCAACTTGGTGTTTTTCCAACAAAGCGTCACAAAACTCTAGAGATTTTAGACCGGTTTTGCTGATATCAGGGAACAAATAAAAAGCGCCATCTGGTTTTGCAGTACTCAATCCGGGAATGGCGTTGAGTCTGTCTAGCATTACCTGTCGGCGTTTGGCGAAAGCTTGGCGCATTTCTTCGACACAATCTTGAGAACTTTCCAAAGCCGCGATCGCACCATATTGGGCAAAGGTACACACGTTAGATGTACTATGTCCTTGGATGGTACTCGCGGCTTTAATAATTTCCACCGGACCTGCTAAATAACCAAGTCTCCACCCAGTCATAGAATAAGCCTTCGCAAACCCATTACTTATCAAAGTGCGGTCAAAAATTTCCTTCCCAAGAGAACCGATGCTGATATGTTCTGCACCGTCATAGAGAATCTTTTCGTAAATTTCATCAGAGACAACAAAGATATCTGCATCAACTACTACCTTCGCCAGTGCTTTGATTTCATCTGGTGTGTAAACCATCCCTGTGGGATTAGATGGGGAGTTGAGGATAAATAACTTCGTCTTCGGCGTGATTGCTTTACGGAGTTGTTCGGGAGTAATTTTATAACCCGTCGTGGCATCTGTGGGTACAATCACTGAAACTCCACCGACTAAAGTCACCATTTCGGGATAACTTAGCCAGTAGGGAGCAGGGATAATTACCTCATCACCTGGATCGATCAATGCCACTATTAAGTTGTACAGAGAATGCTTACCGCCATTGCTGACGATGACATTCTCTGACTTATAATCAAGACCATTATCGATTTTAAGCTTGTGGGCGATCGCTTCCCTTAATTTTGGTTCTCCGGCTGCTGCACCATACTTGGTTTTGCCTTCATCCAAAGCTTTGACTGCTGCGGCTTTAATATGCGCTGGGGTATCAAAATCTGGTTCTCCAGCGCTAAAACTACAAACATCTATTCCTTCTGCCTTCAGTGCCTTAGCCTTGGCTGCGATCGCTAAGGTTAATGAAGGTGTTACCTGACTTACTCTTGCTGCCAGCTTCATTCTTACTTTTTTTTGGCAAATCTTTCACTGATCTAAGGATATCCCAGAATCCTTACCAAGATTTGCTGTTTCTGAATTCGTTGGGGATTGAAAACTGGGGAATTAGGAAGAATTCCTGACCCTTGACTCTTAACAATGTATTCTGTATAACTTTAGTTTTAAGGTAAACTAACTGTTTATATGCAGATCAAGAAACTTTTCATCGCATCTTGTCTGTTAATTCCTGGTCTTTTTATACCAAATGCTGCCATTGCTCAAAATCGCGGTACTCCGGGTAAATTTGATTTTTATGTACTGACACTCTCTTGGTCGCCGGATTATTGTGCGGCAAATGGTACCCGTGACCAGCAGCAGTGCGGTTCTGGAAGGAAACTTGGTTTTGTACTACATGGTTTGTGGCCGCAGTACCAAACTGGTTATCCAGCTAATTGTTCCACGCAAAAATTACCGTCGGAAGTAAAGGGGCGGTTTGCCAATTTGTATCCTAGCAATAAACTTTACGATCATGAATGGGAAAAACATGGTACTTGTTCGGGGAAAACTCCTGCGGAATACTTGGCATTTAGTAAAAAGTTAAAAGATGCGATCGCTATTCCCGCAGCTTATAATCGTCCTGATAAACCCTTGCGTATCACAATTACAAATTTTAAAAATTCATTTTTGAGTGCTAATAATCAAATTACTGCTGATGGTGTAGCACCTTTTTGTTCTGGTTCAGGAAGATTTTTGCAAGAAGTATTCTTTTGTTATTCCAAAAACGGTGAAGCTGGTATTTGTAGCGCCGAGATTTTGAAGCGATCGCAAAAAAGTTGTGGTCAGCCAGATTTCTTACTGAGAAACGTTAGATGACAATGGGGCATTGGGCATTGGGCATTGGGCATTGGGCATTGGGCATGGTTATTCCCCTTGTCCCCTTATCTCTCAACCTGCGAGAAGCTAAAGCTACCTCTCCCCCAGTCTTTTCTTCAATTTTGAATTTTGAATTTTAAATTGATTTCTCCCCACTTGCCACAACTATGATTTGAAGTTACTTAATTTATGCTTTACCGTTACTTATTTATTTCTTAACTTATCTATCCTAATCTTCAACTGTAATTAGAACCCATTTTTATTTCAAGATAGTAGACGCAATCAGAGAATCTGTTCAAGGAGAGGTTGTATTTATAACCATAATTTTTTGGGTAGCTCACTGAATTGCAATAACTCCAGGTTTATTTCCTGGTTTTAATAGTTTTTTTGTCACACAACTTGTTTTTGTCAGACTGCATTCTTGTCTTTTCTTAGGAGTGCTAAATGGAATATTTATTTCTGGCTTTGGCGCTGGGTCTTGCACTCAGCTTTGAATTTGTCAATGGTTTTCATGATACTGCAAATGCAGTTGCTACAGTCATTTACACTCATAGCCTAAAGCCAAACATCGCCGTCGTCTGGTCAGGCTGTTGGAACCTAATTGGTGTGCTGACATCAACTGGAGCCGTTGCTTTTGGCATTGTTGCTCTGCTTCCCGTTGAATTGGTAATTAATGTTGGTTCAAGTGCAGGCTTCGCAATGGTGTTTGCACTTTTGATTTCGGCGATCATGTGGAACTTAGGAACTTGGTACTTGGGCTTACCTGCATCCAGTTCACATACGCTGATTGGCTCAATCATGGGTGTTGGTTTAGCAAATTCATTGTTGTCTAAGGGTCATGTCTTTGGCGAGGGCGTGAATTGGGCAAAGACGGAGGAAGTTTTCACATCTCTACTGGTTTCACCAATTGTTGGATTCACCTGCGCCGCACTGCTGTTACTGCTGGCGAAAAGACTGATCAGACGACCAGAGTTGTACCGTGCGCCAGAAGGGAATAAAACACCACCGCCTTGGATACGTGGTTTGTTAATCTTGACATGTACTGGTGTGAGCTTCGCCCACGGTTCAAATGATGGTCAAAAAGGTATGGGTCTGATCATGCTCATCTTAGTGGGCATTCTACCAGGTATGTTTGCACTGAATATGGATACCAACGCCGGAGCGATCGCTCAGTTGTCCGCTACATCCAACTCTGTGATTCCAGTGCTGCAACAACAAGGAAGAGGAACATTCTCAAACAGCAAAAACATTACAGATGAGCTTTCCAACTTCCTCAAACCAACTGGCGAAGCTAACGACAAAACATTTGCAGCCCTTGCTGCCGAGAGTCGTACAATTGGGGATAAGCTTGCTGGTAAGACTAGTTTCAAGCAGCTTTCAAGCGATGAGCTTGCCTCATTACGAACCGATATGTATCTAGTCGCTGGAACAATTGGCAAGCTGGACAACCATAAAAAATTAACCGATGCCAAACAAGAAGAGGTGCTTATCAGCTATAAGAAGCAGTTAGATAAAGTAACCAAATTCATTCCCAATTGGGTGAAATTTGCCGTTGCCATTGCATTGGGTCTTGGCACAATGATTGGTTGGAAGCGCATCGTGGTTACAGTCGGTGAAAAGATTGGCAAAGACCACCTTACCTACGCTCAAGGAGCTTCCGCCGAGTTAGTGGCTATGACAACTATTGGTGCTGCGGATTACTTCGGTCTGCCAGTCAGCACCACTCACGTCCTGTCATCGGGTGTAGCGGGTACAATGGCGGCAAACCATTCAGGTTTGCAAACGGACACCTTGAGAAATATTCTGCTCGCCTGGGTGCTGACCCTGCCAGTTTGCGTACTGCTTGGTTCTGCTACATATGCGGGAAGCTTGTACATAGTCTTTAATATTCTGGGTTTGAAGTAGGAAAATAGGGCATGGGGCAATTCAATTTTGGATTTTGGATTGACGATTTTGGATTAAATTTCAATTCTTTAATCCAAAATCTAAAATCCAAAATCTAAAATTCTTACTCCCCACTCCCTAAGCGATCGTCACATCTGGCGACAAATAAACATCTTGAATGGTGTGAAATAGCTTTACACCTTCCTCAAAGGGACGCTGAAAGGTCTTTCGCCCAGAAATTAATCCCGTACCACCAGCCCGTTTGTTAATTACAGCCGTGCGAACTGCTTCGGCGAAGTCATTTTTACCAGTCGCGCCACCAGAATTAATCAGCCCCACACGCCCAGAGTAGCAATTCAGCACTTGGTAACGAGTTAAATCAATTGGGTGATCGGTTGTCAATTCTGTGTAAACACGCTCGTCGGTTTTGCCGTAACTCTTACCAGTGGCTTTGGCAACTGCACCGTAACCATTGTTATTTTCAGGTAACTTTTGTTTAATAATGTCGGCTTCAATGGTTACACCCAAATGATTCGCCTGTCCGGTGAGGTCAGCCGCAAGGTGGTAATCTTTATCTTGTTTAAAAGCGTTGTTTCGGAGATAGCACCAGAGAATAGTTACCAAACCGAGTTCATGGGCGTGTTTAAAAGCTTCGCTGATTTCCTGAATTTGTCTGGTAGACTGCTCTGAACCAAAGTAAATTGTCGCGCCCACCGCCGCCGCACCCAAATTCCAAGCTTGTTCCACATCAGCAAACAATACTTGGTCAAATTGATTGGGGAAAGTCAGCAATTCGTTGTGATTGATTTTGACAATAAAGGGAATTTTGTGAGCATATTTCCGTGATACGATACCTAATGTTCCCAAAGTCGTAGCAACCGCATTGCAGCCTGCGGCGATCGCTAGCTTGACAATATTTTCTGGGTCAAAGTAAATCGGATTGGGCGCAAAAGACGCACCTGCTGAGTGTTCAATCCCTTGGTCTACTGGTAAGATAGACAGATAACCTGTGTTTGCCAGACGACCAGTAGAATAAAGTAGCTGGAGATTACGCAATACTTGGGGATTGCGATCGCTGTTGAGCCAGATTCGATCTACAAAGTCTGCCCCCGGCAAATGTAATAAATCACGAGAAACTTTTGCTTTGTAGTTAAGCAGGTCTTCAGTCTCTTTACCTAGTAATGACTCGATAGAATTAGCCTCTATGAGCGTTGTAGTCATAGCGTTTTCCTCAAAAATTAAGCAAATGACCTTGCCTTTAAGATAGCATTTTTAATATTGCTAACCTGGTTAAGGTCGCATTAACTATATGTATATTTTTTCGGAATTGAAAAATTGCTATTTTGGATTAGTCTCTGAAATGTAACCGTAATTTGAGCCAAAATGTACAAGGAAAGAATTGTTATTTTGATAATTTGGGTGAATTGCAGACTTATAATTTAATATATTTCGGCTTTAATACTCATCACCTGTTGACATTCCCCAGACTGAACAAATATAATTCGTATTCGCTCAGTAAGTCAGAACCTAATAGAACAACTAAACTCAAAAGTTAAACAATAGGAACCATTATTCGGGAGAAATCTTCTTCTAATCCATTTGGTAGGTCGTGGATGCCAGAATAATTCTCTACCCCGAAGCAACGGCATGCCTGTCGGGTCAAGAGTTGCCAACAAGTGAAAAACTCAAGCCTCCTCAAATTATCATGAGGAGGCTTGAGTTGAAATAATGAATCCTGGCATCGAGCTATTTTTGCGTAGGGCTACCCCTAAACTATCGTGGCCGCAGCAGCGTTTCACCTCTGAGTTCGGGA
>NZ_JBALBY010000108.1:0-47344 GCF_036919575.1 Nostoc sp.
TAGGGAGTGGGGAGTGGGGAGTGGGGAGTGGGGAGTGGGGAGTGGGGAGTGGGGAGTGGGGAGTGGGGAGTGGGGAGTGGGGAGTGGGGAGTGGGGGAGATGAGGGAGCAGGGGGAGTGGGGAGTGGGGAGTGGGGAGTGGGGGAGATGGGGGAGATGAGGGAGCAGGGGGAGATGAACCAATGACCAATGACCAATGACCAATGACAAATGACAAATGACCAATGACCAATGACCAATGACAAATGACAAATGCCCAATGCCCGATAAATAAAGTTACTGCTAAGAAATATTAAAATTTCGGTTACAATGATGCTGCATTAACTTTTATCGAAGCAGGGATAGCGGGTATTGCAGTTTGCCCATTCCGATTAATATCGGGAAAAGTAGCTTAGGGATATTTGTCCGTAAAATTACTAACTGTAGACAAATACTGGTTTTTGAATCAAGCAACCTAACCTATGCCAGCGAATTCCTGGCCCGAAGAAGATTCTTATCAAGAGCTTGATCCGCTCAACTCCTTGTTGTCTGACCTATCAGTAGATGAGGAGTCAGTGTTAGAGACAGATCCTGTGTCTCTAACACCCCGGTTTCAAGGTCGTAGACGCAAAGCAGCTCTAGTCTTGACTATCGTCTGGAGTGGCACGATCGCTCTACATTTAGTTTCTTGGGCTTCTATATTTATTCTAGGACTAACCACCATTCTAGGATTTCATGCCTTGGTGGTAGTGTTTACTAAACCCCGTCGCTATCCAAAAGAAATACAGGGAGATTTGCCCTCTGTATCTTTGCTAGTGGCTGCGAAAAATGAAGAAGCGGTAATTGCTAAATTAGTCAAAAATCTTTGTAATCTGGAATATCCAGGTGGACAGTACGAAGTATGGATAATTGACGATCACAGCAGTGATAGCACCCCACATTTATTAGCAGAACTAGAAGAGAAACACGAGCAACTGAAAGTACTAAGGCGTTCAGCAGCAGCTAGTGGTGGCAAATCGGGGGCGTTGAATCAGGTATTGCCACTGACAAAGGGCGATATTATAGCAGTATTTGATGCTGATGCCCAAGTAACACCAGACTTGCTGCAACAGGTAATACCTTTATTTCAAAGAGAAAAGGTGGGGGCGGTGCAGGTGCGAAAAGCGATCGCCAACGCTAAAGAAAACTTTTGGACTAAGGGGCAAATGTCCGAAATGGCACTTGATACCTGGTTTCAGCAACAGCGAACTGCCCTTGGTGGCATTGGCGAACTGCGAGGCAATGGTCAATTTGTCAGGCGTTCAGCCTTGGAAAGCTGCGGTGGCTGGAATGAAGAAACCATTACCGATGATTTGGATTTGACAATCCGCTTACATTTGGAGAAATGGGATATTGAGTGTGTTTTCCATCCAGCCGTTCAAGAAGAAGGAGTGACAACCGCAGTTTCACTCTGGCATCAGCGCAGCCGTTGGGCAGAAGGCGGATATCAACGCTATCTAGATTACTGGGATTTAATTCTCAAAAACCGCATGGGAACGCGCAAAAGCTGGGATTTGCTGATTTTTATGCTGATTATGTATATCTTACCTACAGCAACAGTCCCAGATTTATTAATGGCGATCGCTCGTCATCGTCCACCAATGTTAAGTCCGATCACAGGCTTGTCCATTTCTATGTCGATGGTTGGGATGTTTACAGGTCTGAGGCGGATACGTCAAGATCAAAAATTCCCACTTTCTACATATTATCTGATCCTGGTGCAAACCCTGCGCGGCAGTTTATATATGTTGCACTGGTTAGTCGTCATGAGCAGTACTACCGCCCGGATGTCGGTAAGAGAAAAGCGGCTGAAATGGGTGAAAACCTTGCATACTGGGAATGGGGAATAGGGAATAGGGAATAGGGAGTGGGGGAAGATGAGGAAGATGAGGGGGATGAGGGGGATGAGGGGGATGAGGGAGTAAGAATTTTAGATTTTAGATTTTAGATTTTAGATTAAAGAATTGAAATTTAATCCAAAATCGTCAATCCAAAATCCAAAATTGAATTGCCCTGTTTGGCCAATACTTCAACTTCGCTCAGTACAAGTACCCAATGCCCAATGACAAATGACAAATGACAAATGCCCAATTTTTTATTCATCGTCAACTTCTGATTCTTCTATCCACTCAGGTGTAGTCATGGAATCGGAGAATTCTGTGGAATCATCTGCAAAACGGATAATTTGGCCGTTGAAAAATTCTGCTAGACGTTGAGCTGCGATCGCTACTTCGTCAACTTCCCAATCAGGTGCAGGTGTTTGCTTTGGCGGTGGAGGCAAAGTTTGCATCCCATTTCCATTTACCCCATGACCATTTACCCCATGACCATTTACCCCATGACCATTTACCCCATGACCATTTACACCATTGCCATTTACAGCATTGCCATTTACACCATTTCCGTTATTTGATGCCGACTCGGTTTTTAGTGGTGCTGGTGGTGTCGGTGCTGGCTGTGGTACTGGCGCTGGAGGCGAAATTTGCTGGTTGTAACTGGGAGTTGGTGGTTGCTGAACGCGAGTAGAGTCTTTTGGGGGAGGATTTTTTTTGGCTGAGGTAGAGTTTGAAGAAGTTCCTTTTTCTATATTTATCTGGATTTCACGCTGGAAAGTCCGTTGGAAAGCTGCCGTAATCATCGGTAGATCGGATTTACCCTTGTCATACCATGCCTGTTTGATCGCAATTCGAGCCACAGCACCATCGAACTCTACGAGATGGCTCATTTGACGCAGCATTTCTTGCCTTGATTTTGGCTGGAGGTTAGCAAGCACCTGTTGCCAAACCTGAGTTAAGTCATACTCTGGCGCACCAACAACTTCTGAAGTTACTGGTTCAACGTTCGCAGGTGGCACCGGGACAGATACAGGTTCTGGGGTTGGTGGTGAAACTGAGTTAGCAGCAGAATTATGATTTGTTTGCTGTTCAACTGGGGGAGATAAAATGACGGGCTGATTTTGGGCAGCCTCTAGATGATGGTTTGCAGAATTATGATTTGTTTGCGGATTATCTAAAGGTACAGAAGAAACTGGCTGATTTTGGGCAACTGCTGGAGGATAGCTTGGAGATACAGCAGGTGTATTAACTCGCGGCGCGACACTTGCGGCTTGTGGCTGAATACTCGTCGCACTGGGTAACAATCCTAGTAATGTTACCTCCAACCACAAACGCGGCTGGGTGCTATTTTTAATTTGCACTTCTGATGTTCGCAGGTGTTGCTGTCCTGCTAAAATCGCGCTGATATTCAAGTATTGAGCAAATTCAACCAGCGCTGTCCAGGTTTGCTGAGTACAAGCAACCAAATCGTGGCGCTTGGGTGCTGTTTTAGCTATGAGTAAATCGCGGTAGAAGGCGGCGAGATTTTGCAGAATAGTTAGGGGTTCTCGACCACGATCTAGGATGTTGTGAGTACAATCTAGAACTGCTTCTGGTTTATCTTGAGCGATCGCATTTAACAGCCCCAGCAAGTCCTGTTCGCTCACTGTCCCCACTAAATCCCAAACTCGCTCTGGTGTCACTTCACCCGCTAACAAACCCAATTGGTCAAGTAAACTTTCGGCATCTCGCAACCCTCCTTGAGCAAGTTGGGCTACCAGGGTTACAGCATCGGGTGAAATATGAATATTTTCAAAAGATGCGATCGCACTTAAATGCTTCACCATCGCTTCTAACTGAATGCGTCTAAAATCAAACCTTTGACAGCGCGAAATAATCGTTGGTAACACCCGTTGCGGGTCTGTTGTCGCCAATACAAAAACTACGTGTCTAGGTGGTTCCTCTAGTGTCTTCAGTAGCGCGTTGAATGCCTGGGTACTGAGCATGTGACACTCGTCGATCACATAAACCTTGTAGCGACACTGCACAGGAGCAAACTGGGCTTTTTCAATCAACTCGCGGATATTATCGACACCAGTGTTGCTCGCGGCGTCGATTTCAATTACATCTAAAGCGTAGCCCTTGGTGATCCCCTGACAAACCTCACACACGCCGCAGGGTTCAGCAGTGGGCTTATCACCTTTGAGACAATTGAGGGATTTAGCCAGAATCCGGGCGCTAGAAGTTTTCCCCGTACCTCTTGGCCCAGTGAATAAATAGGCGGGGGCGATTTTGGATGTGCCGATCGCGTTCGTGAGGGTGGTGGCGATCGCTTCTTGTCCCACCAGTTCAGCAAAACTCTTGGGGCGATATTTGTGGTGCAGGGGTTCGTAAGACATGGAAATATAGACTTCAATGCCTTTCAAAGTTAATTAGTAGCACCGAGTCGAGTTTAGGATTCAACTATTTTAATCTCTCGTACCCGCTTTATTTGTGGATGTTCGCATAGCGCTTACACTCAACTAATGCCGTAAATTTTGGCACTCAGGAAAGCAAGCAACTACAGCTTATCCTCTACTGTAAACAACTCCCGCTAACCTTGCGGTGTAGCGGGAGCTTTGTCCTAGATTTTGCCTGTCGCAAAGAGAGACAATTGCCCCTCTAACTGACAAGCAATCCCCGGAACTTCAGGCGAGTTTACAAAAGTCGCCCCAAGAGCAGCAATATTATTAGCCGCGTTTATATCAGCATCATGTTCAAATCCACAATGTCCACACTTAAAAACTTTTCCGTTGCGATACGACTTCCCTTTGACTGGGTGGACGCGATGGCAGCGCGAACAGGTTTGACTAGTGTAGGCAGGTGGGACAAATACTACTCTTACTCCAGCAATATTCGCCTTGTATCCAACGAACAAACGCAACTGATAGAACGCCCAATTGTTAGTTCTTCGGCGTTCAACTTTACTTCTTGGTTTTTGATTCAAAGACCCCCTGATGTTAGTCAGATCCTCAAAAGCCAATGCCGCGTTTATCCGTTTTGCATCTTGAACAAGTTGCTTAGAAATATTGTGATTCAACCATTCTTGAAACTTCCGTTCTCTCCCAGAAAGCCTTCTCAAAAGTCGCCTAGACGACCGAGTGCGTTTGGATTGAACATTAGCTCTGACTTTGCTGTAACGGTCACGAACCGATTGAATCTGTTTACCGTTCCACGACTTCCCCGTAGATGTGGTGGCAATATCCCTTCTACCAAGATCAACTCCAATTACTTTTGGAGTCTTCCCGGTGGGTTGAGTCGGGATATCAACAACGAAGTTGATAAAGTATTGTCCCTGTTTAGTTCTATTCAGTGTTGCACTGGTTGGAGTCTGTCCCCTCAACAGTGCAATCTGATAACCACCAATGGACAACTTAAATTCAACTCGCCCACACATCAAAGTCACTCCTACAGATTGGGTTTCTTCCTTATAAACAAAGGTGCGAACATCCAAGCTGATAGAGGTGGGTCTAAATTTGTGGATTTGACGAAGCGCCTTGGCGTTACCAATAACTCTTCTAATAGCCTGACAGACATGGTTAGCTTTCAACTTAGTCGATTCGCGCACAGGTTTATAAACCTTGTGGTGAAGCTTGGTAGTATTCCAGCAGTTCTCACGCTTGGCTACCTCCAATATTTGATTGCAAGCATCAGCAAACCCCTCCATTGTGCGGTCAATTTCGCCGACAAAGTTATATGGGACTATAAGCTTGCATTTAACAGATATGGATTGAGTCATATCAATATTATAACTCATCCATACGGATTATTAACAGCAACTCGCTCACCCCGCGCACTCTTTGAGCTACGCTCAAAGTCGCTTGGGGGTGAAGCTCCTTGCTGTTCCCCCATTCCTCTCGCCGCTACACCCGAAGGGTTAGCGGGATTCTCCTGGGGGTGCTAGATGATTTCAACATCAAAGTATCGGAATTATAGCATATCATTTAGTACATTTGTTCTAATCGTGGGGAGTGGGGGTTGAAGGAGGCAGGAGAGAAAAACTCTTGACAAATGACAAATGACAAATGACTATACGTTAGCCCAGTGCGATCGCTACAATTTTAGGATAAGCAATATTCGATGGTGCAGCAGATGCTCAAGCGGCTATTTCAATGGCTCAAAAAGCTTTTTCAGAGCTTGTTTGGTGGAAAACAGACTGCCTCAAAATCTCGGGAGAATGTGCAAAAAGAACCAGCACCACCCTTAAGCGATACGGATCTGGAATTTCTCTTCAACGAACTGTTGCAAGGAGTACATCAAGCACGAGGGGAAGCATGGGCACGGAAATGGCTGCATAATATTGAACATCGCATCTCAACTGAACGCTGGGTTGAGTGGTTAGGGCGCTTTGGCGACAGATTGCTAGCATCACCTACACCCAATAATGAAATAGCTGCGCGGTTAGTGCAGCTGGGTGAGTTAGACATCGGAGAAATTGGAGATGTTGCCTATAGTATCGGTATGCAGCTGTTGACACGCAATCAAGGCGAACCAATTTGGGAATATGAAGGGCCAGATGCTGTCAGCACGACTTTCCTCTCTGAGCCAACCGCCGCAATATCAGAGTCAGCAGATGCACCAGAGAACCTCCCAGAGGGAGAATCCCAAACTGTCACCCTAGAAGAGTTGTTTGTGATGTTGCAGGAGGATGAAAACTTACGCCAGCAGATTGCTCAACAGCTTGCCGTTGAAACAGACGATCCACAAGTGCTTGTCCAAGCATTGATTAGTCAATTATATCCGGCTGGTCAATCGACTACAGAGCAAACAGAAAATTAAACGAAGTCGGAAGTCGGAAGTCGGAAGTCGGAAGTCGGAAGTCGGAAGTAAGTTTTGTGACTCTTATTTAGCGAGAAACGCGGTCTTGGGCAAAGCCCCAAGTGGAGCGTTTTCTCAAGACAGACCCCGACCCAAAACGTTTGGCAATTGATGCTATGAAACTTAAACCCCTAAACTTAGTTAACGGCAACGCAAGCTCAGTAACCATCGTACAGAATCCATTCTGGATTCAGGCGGATGTATTCTGAATTCTTCTTCGGTCAAAATTCCAGAGTTGAATCTGGTAATTGTAACGTTGTAATGCTATTCTCTTGAAGTTTTGTATATGTTTTGCTAGTCTGCTACGGAAGCGCTGTCTGAATCTAATGGATTTTTACGTGATTCATGATTTTTTTAACACAACGATGGCTACAATCTAGAAAAACAAAATCCAAGAGTGTGGCAGATGCTCAGGCGGATATCGCAGTCGCTTAAAAGGTTTTTAAAGCGCCTCATTGCAAGTAAGCAGACTCGTCGTTCTCTCAAGGGTGGGAGAGGACACAATCTGGTGCGGGTACTACCAGAACTAACCAATGCGGATCTAGAGCAATTGTTTATCCAATTGCTAGAAGGCGTGCATCAAGCACGAGGACGACAGTGGGCATTGAGGTATCTGCAACGGATCGAAAATCGGATTCCGGCTGAACGCTGGATAGATTGGTTGGTGATGTTTGGCGAAAGCTTGCTAGCTTCACCCACACCGAATCCTCTGTTAGCAACCCAGATGGTGCAGTTGGGAGAACTTGGTGTTGGCAGAATCGGAGATGTTGCATACAACATTGGCATCCGGCTGATGCAAAATTCACCCATACAAAACTCACCCACACCCATAGAGTATGAGGACAATCAGGCGCAAGATGGCGTAGAAATCACTCCTGGGCAAGAACTGATCCGCGACTTAGGCGAACAGTTATGGGAATATAATGAGCCAGATGTAATAGAAATCACTCCTGGACAAGAACTGATCCGCAACTTAGGCGAACAGTTATGGGAGTATAATGAGCCAGATGTCGTAGAAACTACAACCGATGAAGAAATTCTCCCAACTTCCCCTGGGCAAGAGCTAATCCGTAGCTTAGGTGAACAGTTATGGGAATATGATGTGCAAGATGTTGAACCAATAACCTCAGCACCCCAAAATGTTTCTTCTGAGGAAGGATTTACCGAGAACTTAGAGGAACCGGTATTGGAATATGAACGAGAAGACACCCAAACCACAATCAGAGAAAATCTCCCTCTCCCCCCCGCAGAAGATTCAATCACCTCATTAGCCCAACTGAGGTTCGGCGATGAAGAGGAAGTTACTCCAACTAAAACACCAACAAATCTGCTTTCCACTAGACAAAAAACTGAATTAACAACGTCTGACTCAGAGGAAATCTGGGATAACACTTTGACGAATTTAGATCCAAATGTGGCTTATACCCTAGATGAGTTATGGGTGAGGTTGGATCAAAGTACCAATTTAGTCCAGCAACTTGCTTCTAATTTGGCAGTTCAAGGGAGTAATTCCCCTGGTATTATTGAGCGACATAGCGATAATCCTGTTACTCAGGCTCAAGCGTGGTTTTACCAAGGTCTAAGCCAAGCTAAAACGGGTGATTTGTTAGGCGCGATCGCCTCTTATGACCAAGCCACTGAACTACAACCCGAATTCCCCGAATATTGGTTTAACCGAGGCTTGACGCTGTTTCATTTAGAACGTTTTGATGAAGCGATCGCATCTTACCAAACCGCCACAGAACTGAAACCCGACTTCTACAAAGCTTGGTATAACAGAGGTCGAACTCTCGGAGAATTAGGATACTTTGAGGAAGCGATCGCTTCTTTTGACAAAGCTATAGAAATTAAACCAGATTACCAAGAAGCTTGGTCTAGCCGGGGTTTGGCGCTGCTAAAATTAGGTTGGCTACCCGAAGCAATTGCTAGTTATGACCAAGCCCTGCATCTGGAACCAGAAGACCAGGAAAACTGGTATTACCGAGGCATAGCCCTAGCTGTAGGCGAACAATTTGCCGAAGCGATTATATCTTACGACAAAGCGCTAGAAATTCACCCAGAGTATCACGAAGTCTGGATAGACCGGGGTGTAGTGCTGTTTAATTTAGGAAGGTGGTCAGATGCGATCGCCTCTTGGGATAAAGCCCTTTCAGTTCAAGGCGACTTCTACTTAGCTTGGTATAACCGGGGTATAGCATTAGACAACTTAGGACGTCGCACTGAAGCGATCGCCTCCTATCGGCAAACGATCGCCATTAAACCCGACTTCCACTTAGCTTGGTATAATCAGGCGGTAGCATTGTTTTATTTAGAACAATATGTCGAAGCGATCGCTTGTTATGACAGCGCTTTGCAAATTAAACAAGATTATTGGGAAGCTTGGATTGGTCGGGGAACTGCGATCGGTAATTTAGTAGATTCTGAAGCATTGCTGAATTTGTCGAGTCGGATAACAGCGACAAATCCCGCCTTACAACAGGGTGGCTACGAAGGAAAATTAGCCAGCTACGAAGAAGGGTTGAAATACCTTCGTACAGATACCCACCCAGAAGGTTGGGGTAGATTGCATGTTGCGATCGCTAATACTTACTACGAACAAGGCAAAAAACATACCAATACACGCGATTATTGGCGCAAAGCCGCATCTGAGTACCATCAGGCGCTGTTAACCCTCACACTCGAATATTTTCCCCAGTTGCACCTAGAGGTTTTGCAATCTCTAAGCAAAGTGCTGATGGGTTTGGGACAAACAACACAAGTTCAAGAATTACAGCAACGCGGTACAGATTTATTGCAACAATTACTGAGTGAAGAAACTCGCTCAGATGAAAGTAAAAAACAGCTAGCTCTAAAATTTGCTGGATTTGAGCAATTAGCAGTTGATTTAGCCGTAGAGTCCGGTGATTTAGTTGAAGCTTGGCAAATTGCCGAACAAGGTAAAAATGCCTGTTTAAACTGGCTGCTTTCTGGCTGGAATAATGATATTTACTCACCTCATTATGGTGCAATTCAACAACTATTCAATCCCACAACAGCAATTATTTACTGGCACATTAGTCCGGTTGCCCTACATACATTCATTCTCAAAGACCAAGCGCCATCACCAATCCTCCTCTTTACACCCATGCAAGATTCTGGGGCAATACCTTTAGGAGAAGACGCTATCCTTCTAAATGAATTGCCTCTACCCGAAGCAGTGCAACGGCTAATTGAATTTGAAAGTTGGCTAGAAGATTGGCATCAACAATACCAAGAATATCGCAGCACCGCCCAAGACAAAGAAAGTAAAAGCCAGCATTCTTGGCGAGTTGAGATGGAACAGAAGCTGTTGCAACTGTATGAAATCCTGAATATTTCCACAATTGCCCAGGAACTAGAAGGCATCACCCAACTGGTTTTAATTCCTCACCGTGACTTGTCCAGATTGCCCATTCATACCCTTTTCCATCTCTCTTCACCATCGCCGGAAGAGTTGCCGAATGTGGAGTCAAATTTCAGCGTCACCTATCTACCTAGTGCCCAAATAGGTTTATCAATAAAAACTGAAGATATTTGGCAGTGGCAAAATCAGTTATTGCTCAGTGTTGAACATCCTGAAAGTGCAGCTTATCCCACATTCAAATTTGCAAAACTTGAGTCTGAAGTTGTTAGCCAGATGTTCAATAATATCAAACGAATTCAGGGGTCAGAAGCTACTAAAACTATTGTCGAAAACGCCTTATTTGGTAATTACAACATCTTTCATTTTACGGGTCGTGTTACTAATAATTTAGCTGAACCTAAAAAGTCAGAATTAGCATTAGCAGGTCAAGAAAAACTTACACTAGATGAAATCTGCCAGCAAAATCTAGCAAGTTACAACCTTATTACCCTATCTGCCTGTGAAAATTTAAGTACTAGCAACCAGACTATCAGCAGCGAATATGTGAGTTTAGTAACTGGTTTTGTGAGTCAGGGCGTTCCTCATGTAGTCAGTACTCTCTGGAGTGTAGAATCTTCGGCTAGTGCCTTGGTAATGATCGAGTTTTACCGACGATTGCAACCAAATAAATCAGCAGTTACCGCCTTAGCGGAAGCAACACAATGGCTGAAAGAACTAACTGCTGGAGAACTGACAAAATGGTATGAAGATGTCTTGAATAATCTGCATCCAGAGGAATTACGAATTCAAACTTATTTAGCGACACAACTATATAGAAATAGTAAAATGGCATCAGATAAAAATCTTTATAGTCATCCTTACTACTGGGCAGCATTCACGATTACAGGTAAGCCGGATTAATTTTTTGTGCTGCTAAAGCTGCTGTTTAATTCCCGCCGATTCTTGACCACAACTACTTAGCATCAGCACTGTAAATAACATCAGTATCATGCTGCTTCTGCGATCGCTATGGTGGACTCAATAATCAGGTATTCAATAGACTTCTTGCATAAATCAAAAAAAGAACCCCACCCCGCTTTTGACTTAGGTCAAATTCTCCCCTCCCCGCAAGCGGGGAGGGGCTGGGGGTGGGGTGTTAGGGACTTTTGCAAGAGGTCTAATCCACCATTGTTGAGTTGAGTTACAAATGAGAGCCGACGCAGTTAAACCTTGACTCGTTGTCGGAGTCAACTTTACTCCTGATCAACTTTTTCGATATCATCAGGTGTACCAGTGGCAGAAATTTTTGATGGGCCAG
Organism: Nostoc sp.; assembly: GCF_036919575.1. Classification (GTDB taxonomy): domain Bacteria; phylum Cyanobacteriota; class Cyanobacteriia; order Cyanobacteriales; family Nostocaceae; genus Nostoc. Next base: position 11,368 of record NZ_JBALBY010000108.1, read on the forward strand.
ATTTACCTGCACCGGAGTTGCCGCCAGAAGCGCCAGCACCCCCTGAGTGTTTAGAATCCGTGTTGCCTTGTTCTTCTTGAAGCTGTTCAAGACGGTTTTTTTCTTGAGCTTTATCTTTTTGGTCAGCCATATCTTATTTACATTTTTTGCGTAGCGATCGCTCTTAACTCTATCATTTTCTTTATTCAAGCGACACCAGAGGCAAATGCTTTTAATTAAGGCTTCTGGACGGCGTTGCTAGCAATAGCTCACTCCTTTAAGACTAGTTTGTTGATTTTTGGGTTATGATATTGCCGAAATCCCTTTGCACAGATGGCACTGACTCAAAATTTACGTGCTGGCAAACGTGATTTTAACAGAATTAGTCAGGCGATGAGCAGGAGCGAAAGCTCGCTTTAAATAAGGAAGTTTAATTAAGCCTAATCTAACTCCCGGCGTCCTTCCAATGCCCTTGCCAGGGTCACTTCATCGGCGTACTCCAAATCACCACCTACAGGCAAACCAAAGGCAATCCGCGTCACCTTGGTAAATGGCTTCAGTAGCTGACCAATATATAGTGTTGTTGTCTCCCCTTCTACACTCGGACTAATTGCGAGAATTACTTCTTGAGGTTTTTGCTGATTCACGCGGCGCTGCAAAGCCAGTATAGTCAACTGTTCTGGTCCAATTCCATCAATTGGAGAAATCACCCCACCCAAAACGTGATATTTGCCTTTATACTCGCGGGTTTTTTCCAGCGCAATCACATCGCGGGGATCTGCTACGACACAAATAGTAGAGTTATCACGGTTGGAATTGCGGCAGATTTCACAAACTGGTTCAGCAGATAAGTGAAAGCAAACAGAACATAAGCCTATCTGTTTTTTTGCCTCAATTAAAGCTTGTGCCAAAGCTTCAACTTCAGCTTCTGGACGCTTCAAAATATGCAAAGCCAGTCGCTGGGCAGATTTAGGGCCAACTCCCGGCAAACGTTGCAATTGCTCAATTAACCGTGCTAAAGGGCGTGCGTAAACCGTGGTTTTGTCTCCAGAATGTTTTTACTTTTACTATGATGACATTCTTATGTAATTTTTGATTGGTTCTTGAACCCAAATATCAAGCAAAGGTCATAACCAAGCAGATATCTACAAGGGCGTGGATTTGAATTTGGGGGATCAAGTTAATTTTTTTTACCCAATACTTCCCAAAATAAAAAGCGCCCTCCCGAAAGCAGGGCGCAGAGACAATTCATCGAGTTTTATCAACCAGGAGGCCAGTTCAACTGCCGTCCTCCCAAAATATGTACATGTAAGTGATGGACTGTTTGACCGCCGTCATCACCAGTGTTGATGACAACTCGATAACCGTTTTTCAGTCCAGCTTCTTCTGCAAGACGTTTGGCAGTTAACAAAAGATGCCCCAACAGAGCATGATCCTCAGATTCAGCATCAGCTAGTGTGGGAATGATTTTTTTGGGAATGACGAGGATATGAACGGGCGCTTGGGGGTGGATGTCTTTGAATGCCAAGACCAAATTATCCTCATAAACAATATCAGCGGGAATTTCCCGACGAATGATTTTGCTGAAAATCGTTTCTGTAGTTTCACTCATGCCAATCTACCTACTCATCTACTAGAGATTTTAAAAGTTTACTGTAATGACTCGATCATCTACACAAGAAAATACTCGTTTGTGTGATAAAGTTTTCCATAGATAAAATTTGTTTCACGCCAGCATAGAGACAATAATTATAATCTCTCACTCAACTATAGGGTGGCATTTTGATGCTTAGAAAGTTGCATATCTTGTGCCCCAGTGCTTTGGAGATTTAGATGAAACAGTCAAAATACTATTTTGTTATTTTTCTTATTATTATCATAATTAGCATCTTTTTGCGTTTCTATTTGTTGCAAAATCAAAGTCTTTGGTTTGATGAAGGTTGGAGTCTAGCTTTATCTGATGGTACAACCTTTCAAGAAAATCTCTTCCAAATTGTAAATCGAGAAGCTGGTGACAAATACCAACCGCTTTATTATTTAGTCTTGTTCTATTGGCGTTCGGTTTTTGGAGATAGTGAATTTGCGATTAGATCGCTCTCAGCTTTCCTGGGAGTAGGCTCAGTAATTCCCATATTCTTTACTAGCCTACGTGTTTATGGAAAAACACATGCCTTATGGTCGTCCATGATTCTAGCAGTTAGTTCTTTTAGCGTGTTCTACAGCCAAGATGCCAGACCTTACGCATTATTAATATTTATAGCCTCACTTCAGATATATTTTTTTAGTTATTCAATCACTGAAGATAAGAGTAATAAAATTATTCCACAATTGCTTTTTGGGATCTTTACTGCCATAGGAACTTTTGCCAGCATTTTGGCAATAATTTTTAGTTCAGCCCTAAGTTTATCTCATATTATTGTTTATAGAAACTTCAAACAATGGATCAAATGGTGGATACCTGCGGCAATTTTTTCTTCTCCAATGATTTCGTTCTACTTGTCATCACCTGCTGCCTCTGATCCAACAGCTACTGCGGTTACTCGTACTGGATTACCCATAGTTGAAAACATTATGTTTGTGATCTACGGGACATTAGTTGGGACATCCTATGGACCGCCACTGGAAAAATTACGTGATGCGAACAGGATAAAAATTTTACTTGCTTACTGGCCGCAATTGCTAATATTTCTTACTGTGATTACTGTAATTTTTATCGCTTTAGTAACAAGTTTCTTGAGACAGCGCCAGAGAGAAAGATATCAACGGGCTGATTACTTATTTACATCTCTTTTAATAACATCATTTTTGCTAACTTTTCTGTTTGCCCTGGCGACAAAAATTAATTGGCTACCGCGTCACTCTTTTTATCTATGTATACCAGTTATCATTCTGATTCCATCAGCATTTCTACATAAATACCAACGTCAGAAGAAACTTGATATAGTGGCTCAATTTGCTAAGTTAGCGACTGTTTCTTTGGTAATTATGAATGTTTATTCAAATTTTCAATACTATTCAAATCCAGCCTATGCAAAAGATGACTACCGCTCGGCTATTCACTATCTTTTACAACATCGAGATAAATCTGCAAAATCTGTATTGTTCTTTGGACAGCCTAAATTACTTCAATATTACGGAGATTCATCGACTATATATGCACCAGAATATGTTCTTAAAACAGTGAATGGTAAAAATCTGGCAGAAAAAGTTAGTACAATGACTAAAAAGGCAGATTCAGTTTTTGTGATAATTAATCGTGAATTTAATTGGAAACTCAAAGATGTTTTTAAAAGAGAAATGAGTGATTTATATAACTTGAAAGATCAGAGTGATTGGCCTTATATGAAAATATATCGATTCACCAGGAAGAAATAGAAGAGGATATCAAAGTTCCAGCGTTGATTAGATTTTATTTGGGAGCATCTCACTTTCGCAAAAAGCCTTGTAAAACCTCACCCCAACCCTCTCCTTGGTAAGGAGAGGGAGCAAGAATCTTGTTTTTCGTCTGGTATATTTGCAAAACTGAGATGTTTCCTTTTATTTTGATGATTTTAACTAGTACAGCACGGCGTAAATAAGCCACCCATTTGAAAGATCTCAAACCCTTGCAAACAATTAATTACGAATTACGAATTACGAATTCCGCCTTGCGGTACTAGTTCCGTGGGTTTAAGTCCCCCGGTTCTATAACCGGTAAGTTTTGTGTTGGGGTAAAATCCCCATTACAAAACTTAATTACGAATTACGAATTACGAATTATTTTAAAAGGTATTTATGAGCAATACAAAGATAACAAAGAGCGTTCCGCAATGGGGAACGCTCTATTTTGGTTAATTCTGTTAAGTTAATATGAATTTAAATTGAAAATTGCTAGTTGCTAAAATCAAGCATGGAGATTTGCTTGTTCCTGCAACCAAGGATCTACAGGTTGTCCATCTTTGCGGCGTAATTCAATTTCTACTACCATCACTTCTTTTGAACCAGGAGGTGCGGGTTTTTTATGGAAAATAATGTCATAATCTTCTGGATTGTGTTTGTGTTCTTTTAACCATTCCTGTACTTTGGTTGTAGCAAAAAATGATTGCCCTTGCTCAAACATTCGGGTAATCTGCAATTGCAGTGTATAAGGATTTAAGCGACCCATTTTCTACCGCCTTTGTTAAGTAAATTTTAGGAGAAATAATTTGCTTACCATACATAATCTGATGTTAGTTTAAAGATTGCAAGATGCCTACCCCACTATAAAAAGTATCTGCGCTCAACCAGTGCTGATATATTCTTTACATTCATTTGTACTTTTCACTACCAAAGTCTCAATTTCATCTAACTTAAAGGAAATTCCTGAAGCCTAAAAGCCTATTTACTAAGGCAGTTTTAGTCCAAAAAAGTTTTTTAACTATCACTAGAAATCTAATCTAAGTATATCTACTGTAAAAAATAAGATATTGTAAAAGTGTAGCCACTTAGTTAAGAGATGTGACACGATGAACTTGCATTAACAGAGTGACCATCACATACGGATTCAAAGATATGTTGAAAAAGGGTTTTTTATTTAAACTAGGATGTGTTGTAGCCTTAACAGGAACTGTCCTGATGCCAACAACAGCGAAGGCATCTAATATAGAGAACACTCAAACCTTGATAGACTGGGATCAACTCGCCAGTGGATGGACTGTTCCACAATCAGGTCAAGTTCGGAGCTTTCAAGCTGGTGCAGGAACAGTTGACCTGAAATTTGACCTTGGTTCGGACATTAAGTTCGCTAGTTTTGGTGGTAGTGGGTTGACTCCCGCCATTAGCAGCATTCTCAATGGTAGTCAGGATGCAAACGACAAAAGTCTGCATCTACAAATTGACGCTTCAGCAGTTGGTCTGACAAAGGGGGCTAACTCGGTGACTATGACGACTAGCTTCAAAGATTTTAGTAGTCCCCTCACAGATGTCACCTTCAAGCTGTTTGATGTTGATATCAGCAATGGTAAGACTTGGCAAGATAGGGTAATTTTGAAGGGATTTTTGGGAGATCAGGTTGTTAGCCCCATTTTTAATCCGTTTTTAACTCAAGGAAATACTATCCAGCAAGTGGATGCTTACACTATTGATGGTATAGGATTTGATTCAGATGCTACTAACGGAGATTACGGTACTGTGCTAGTGAAGTTTGCTAGTGCTATTGACCGTTTTGAGTTGGTCTTTACCGATGGCGATGATATCGGCACTAGAAATCCAGATAGCCACGGTATCGGTATTGGCGATATCAAATACACAGCTTCTAGCCAAAGTGTTCCAGAACCCGCTTCTATATTAGGTTTATTGGTATTGGGTACTTTTGGGGCTAGTTCAGTCCTGAAGCGCAAACAATAAAACCCTCAATAATGATTGTGTTCTAAATTAATTTATTTGTAGGGTAGGCATATTGCCTACCCTTTACTGTTTTTAACTAGTTAATTTTGTTATAGATTGGAGAGAGGTACACAGCTTCAAAAACTGACCAACAGACTGAGATGGTTGTTATGAAAAGTAAAAATCAAGCTGTTTTCGCTTTAATTGTAAAAAGTGCTATTGTCTTTTTACCCTTACTTTTATCCGTTGGAATTGCCACTGGTCAATCTGCACCATCACCTTCCCCAGCAGTAACTCCTACTCCGGTGTTATCGAATCAGGAACGGGAAGAATTAGCGCGACTACGAGCCGAAAAGCGAATTCAACAGCAAGTCCAATCTGATTTTAATAGCGCTTTTAGCCGTACAACTATCTTACTCAATGTCTGGCTAGTTATATTAAGTCTATTTCCAGTCGCAATCATTGCTTTATTTTGGCTGCTGCGACGGGTGGTAATTCGTGAAATTGTTGATAAGGCAATGCAACAACTACAGGGAATGGAAAAATTACAAAATCAGCTAACCACCGTTAAGCAAGAGGCTGAAAATGTTATTCAAGAAGCTAAAAAAATCAATTATGAATTAGAACAGGAAACGAATGCTTTACAACAAAAAATTAAAAATGAACAAGAAAATATATCTATTTTTACATCTGAACTAGATTTAGCTAAAGCGCAGGTATTAAGTAGATTAGAAACTCAACTAAAAAAATCTCAAGAAAATATAGAAACTTTAGAGTCAAAATTTGCTTCTGGGCTATCTAAGTTAGAATTTGATGCTCAACAACAAAGAGATATTGCACTGGAGAATCTAGGAAAATTAGCATCTGTCATGGCAGAGGAATTGTCTAATTTAAAGTTAGGTGTGCAACAACAACAAGAACTAGCCGTTGCTGATTTAGAAGTATCAAGGTCTGAGTTCATATCTCAACTTTCTGGATGGCAGTCTGATGCTCAAAACCAAAAGGATATAGCTGTTGAAAGTTTAACAAATTTGCAGTCAGAATTTGCTGATCAATTATCAGAATTACAGGTGGATGCTCAAGAACAAAAAGAGATTATATTTGACAATTTAGGAATATTAGATAAAGAATTTAAATCTCAATTATCTGAATTACAGCTAGATGCTCTGGAGCAAAAAAATAAAATTGTTGGGAATTTAGCAGCATTGCAGTTAGAGTTTACTGAAAAATTATCGGAATTACAAGTAGATGCTAAAAAGTCCAAAGAGTTAATCATTGAGAATTTAGAAAAATCTGGTTCTGAGTTTAGTTCGCAATTCTCAGAATTACAATGGAATGCTCAACAACAAAAGATGATAATTTTGGAGAAGTTAGAAAGACTAGAAACTGAGTTTGTCTCTCAACTCTCTGAGTTACAATTGGATGCCCAAGAAAGAAAGGATCTCATCCTTCAAGAACTAACTGAAGAGGTGGTGAATTCAGAAGTTGAGCAAGAAATACAGGAACAGCCACAACAACCGGAATTCACTGCTGATGAGTATGTAAAACAGGGAGATGCACTGTTTTCTGAAAGGCGTTATGAAGATGCGATCGCAGCTTACAATCAAGCGGTAAAAATCCAACCTGATGAACCTGTGGCTTGGTTAAAACGAGGTCTAACTCTCGGAAGGTTGAAACGCTACAAAGATGCGATCGCATCCTATGACAGAGCGATCGCAATTCAACCAGATTATCATCAAGCTTGGTGCGATCGCGGCGTTGCTTTTGGGAACTTACAACAACATCAGCAAGCCTTTGCCTCATTTGACAAAGCTACACAAATCAAGCCTGATGATGCAGTTGCTTGGTTGAATTGCGGTCTTTCCCTAGTAGCCTTGGAACAATACGAAGAGGCAATGGCATCCTTGGATAAAGCGCGGGAATTTCAACCCAATTCTCCCAAAATATGGGATAAACGCGGTTATACTTTGGTAAGATTGGGACGCGATGATGAAGCGATCGCTAGTTTTAACAAAGCGTTAGAAATTAAGTCAGATTATGCAAGTGCCTATTACAACAAAGCAGCCTGTTACGCACTGCAAAGACAAGTTGAACTATCTCTGGTAACTCTGAAACAGGCAATCGAATTTAATCCCAGGTATAAAGAAGACGCAGCATCTGATCTAGATTTTGATGAGATTGCCGATGATCAACGCTTTAAGGAGTTGGTTGCAGAGTAAAAACCTAAAAACATTAACAAAGTTTGCGGGTTTAATTCCCCAGCAAGACAGGCAGCACGAATTCAACGCCTAATTGAAATCCCCGTCACAAAACTTAATTACGAATTACGAATTACGAATTACGAATTATTATTATCATCCTGGAGTAAGAGAATGAGGAAACGAACCGCAAAGAACGCAAAGGGCGCGTTCGCGCAGCGTCTCGCAGAGAAGGTAAGAGAGTTGTAAAGGGTTTTTGCATCAGTACCGTGAATTTATTGAAAATTGGGATGTTTCCCTCCCTACTCCCCACTCCCCACTCCCCACTCCCTACTTCCCCCAATTCGATTCTGTTCACCAGACATCGCCTTGAGTTTAGATGTAAAAGACTCAGAGCGATCGCTTTTTTCTGGAGTAAATTGCCCGATTGGGGCATGAATCGCAGCAGGTGGAAGCAGTTTTGCCCGTTTATGATGCAATGGTGATGCAGAGGGCGGTGGACTTTCTTGTGAAGTTTGCCTTTGGCTGACAGCAGATAGCTGAAGGGTTGCCGAAGAGGTAAATTTCCCAGAAGGCGGAGATTTCAAGACGGTTTTATGATCTCTATCTTCCTGCTTTCCCTCTTCTTCACTCAAAGATGTCTTTGATTCGGAACTTTTCAGTTGTAGAGTTGCAGTATTGCTCTGTTGATAGCCATTGCCAATCTTTGCTGGTGGTAATTGAGGACTCGTCACTTTCTCTACAGTCGGGTTTTTCTGTCCTGGCGGTAGGGCTGGTGCAGCGAATGAGGTTAACCTTTGGGGAAATTTGCTACAAATCATCCGTTCAAATTCCATGTTGAAATGATATGTAGCCTGATCCCGGCGCTGCCAAAATACTAAGATTTGTTGCACGGAAACCGCTTTATAACGACCTTGATATAGTGCCTCAATCACTGCCAGGTGTAGCCAATTCAGGGGATATTGCGTTTGCCAACGCTCAACTAGCTCATTGGCACTATACCCACTGAGATCGAAACTATAGTTAATTAATAAGGCGATCGCTAAGTTGGCAGAGGTGTCTGGAAGTGTTGTTAACATGGGGCTATTAGCTCTAGGCAATAGGTCTAAGATTTGTCACCCATCGCATCTTAGCCTAGCGTGCTTTTAACTACATGGTTTTTTTTCCCAAGAGTTACTAAGCCGATAGGCAGTGTTCCCTATTTTACTTCTCAACTTCTAGAATGCAACCCTACATAGGCTGATTTAATCGTAGGTGTTCGCCCAATGGCGACTAATGCCTGATAAACCATCGCTGCAACTTCGGCTCGTGTTGCTGAATGTAAAGGTGCAAGCACTTTCGGATCGGGATAGTTGACAACTATTCCTCCTTGTGTAGCAGTGGCAACAGCGATCCGGGCATAGTCGGGAATCGTATGACGATCGCTATATACTTCTAAAATATCACTATCAACAGCTGGTAGTCCCAGTCCGTTTACTAGGGAGACAATCACCTGTAGCCGTTGGACATTTTGATCGGGGCGGAAAGTGCGATCGCTAAATCCGGCAACAAAGCCACCCCTAGCCGCGATTTGGATCGCCCTATCAGCCCAAAAATCCTTGGGTACGTCCGTAAAATCAACTGCTGGGACTTTGGGAAATGGATTAAAAGCGATCGCCACCAAAGCCGCGTACTGGGCGCGAGTCATGGGTTTATCTGGCTGGTAGCTACCATCGGCAAAACCCTGAGTTAAATCCCTGCTCACTAATGCCTGAATAAATGGTTGCGCCCAATGTCCATCTAGTTGAAGAGACGCGGGGAGTTTTTGAGATCGGGATACTGTCGGGGCGTTAGAGGAACTGGTGCTAACCGCTACTCGATTAGTTGGGATCAATTCGACCAAGCCCTTCACTAGAGCCGGATTTAATTGATTACCTACAGAAACCAGCTTTTGTGTAGTAGCATTGTGTAAATCAAATTCACTATGATCACGAAAAATATTATTACCGGGATATTGGATATTACCTAAATTGGGTACTGCATTGCCATTGACTAATAGACCACCTTGGGTATTTTTAGCAATGAGATTTCGACGTAGCACAGGTTGGGCATTGCGAGAAAGTGCGATCGCTGTGCCATTTTCTGATAATTTGTTATTGGCGATCGCTGGAGCGGCAAAATCACTAATTGCTATGCCTAACGGGTTTCTTTGAAATACATTCCGCAGTACTTTTCCCTGGCTATGACGTGCCATCACCAACCCACTAGCAGTATTTTGCACAAATATATTATCTAAAATTGCGGGTTTGGCAGTACCAGTGGTAAACACACCTTCCCGCCCACAGTCGCTGAAAGTATTATTAGCTAAAGTAGGTGCAGCCGATTCAATCCAGATACCAGTACCTTTAGCTGAAGGATTAGTGATAGTTACACCTAAAAGACTGGCATTATCTAGCAAGAGCAGCGTGATATTTTGTAAACCAAAGCTGGGACTTTGATACTCGCCATTCCCGGAAATTATAATCCCTGCACCTTTTTTTGCTTCGTTACCCACCACTGTCGTCCCTTCAGGGATGACCAGTGGGAACACCTCACCACTAGCGACGCTGTAAGTCCCCAATTCCAGATGAATTATCCTGGTGATTTTGGTTACTTTTAAGGCACGGCTGAGGCTTTTAAACGGACTCAACCGTGAACCAGTATTGGTATCATTCCCTGTCAGAGGGTTGACATAGAGTGTGACAACGAGGGTAGAGTTCACCATTGATAATTGAGAGTCAATTGTTTTAATTATGACAATCATAGGTAACACTACTTCGAGCAAACTTTTTTTAAAACCTCGTTTCCAGCCTCTGGCTGGAAATGCACCTCATTGCGGCTCTGCCGCAAGTCTTGAGGCGGCAGCCCTCGCGGAATGCATTCCCAGTCTGAGACTGGGAACGAGACAATCTCTAAATGCTCCTTCCTCTTTCTAGGCTAACTTTGATGTTAAGTTGACACGCATGAGCATTGCCGTGTCCCTACGACAGATGTGATTCAATGTCAAACATTCTCATCTAGAATTGTTCCTTCTATATTGGCTCCATCCAAATTTGCTCCGCTCAAATTAGTATGGCTCAAATCTGCTTGAGTGAGATTTGCTTGGGACAAGTCGGCTACAGTTAAGTCTGCACCAGTCAAATCCGCTCCATCTAGATTCGCCGCTATCAAGCTGGCTTCGTGCAAATCCGCGTCACTCAAGTTAGTGTCAATTAGTTTCGCAACCGTCAAGTCAGCGTGATTCAAATTAGCTCCTTCCATTGCAGCTCCATCCAAGATGGCTCCATCCAAAATCGCACCGCTTAAGTTGCTACCACTGAGGTTAGCATTGCTCAAATCTGCTCCATTTAAGTCTGTCTCAATCAAACTGGCGTGGGCTAAATTCGCGTGACTCAGATTAGCCCCATCTAAAATTGCTCTATCTAAAATTACGCCACTGAGATCGGCTTCCCTTAAGTTTGCCTCGCTCAAGTTGACACCAGTAAAGTCTCTGACACCTGCGGCATAGTTTTTCAGGAGTTGATCTGCTTTCATATCTGTCGCTGCGCTAAGGAACGTTTAATTGAGGCTATCCAGACAGGCATTAAATCCCCAGCCCGCGCTACGGGGGATTGGTGTGGTGAATCAAACCAGAGTGAATATCGAATCATTTTTATCTAGATTAACTATCCTTAACTACTGGCGCTACTACCTAGAGTCGTGAGTTACTTTCATACTTGGGAGGGATGTTGAGGAATTTAAAAACTTCAGCATTAGTGCAAAGCGATCGCTATACTCAATTGTAGTGTTCATCTGGCAGAGGTTATGGCAAAACCAATTCGTATTCTTTTGCAGACTACGATTCCTACGACTGAAGATGACTGGAGCATTTTTCGTTTCTCGATGTTACAAGATTACTTAGCATCGATTAAAGACGAAGCCGGAAACTCCTTATTTGAAGTTACGGGACGCGATTACGAATCAGATGCAGTCGGTGGTGACTCAGTTTTAAGTAATCTCGACAAATCAGATTTTGATGAACTTTGGCTATTTGGCTTAGAGGTGAATCAGGGTTTAACCGAAAAAGACATTGCTGGAATTAATGGTTTTCGACAACGCGGCGGCGGGATTTTGACAACACGCGATCATCAAGATATGGGCTGTTCCATGTGTGGTTTAGTTGACATTGGTGATGTCAACTATTTCAACACCAAAAACCCCGATCCCGACGAATCTCGCTGTTGCCGAGATGACTCATACACAACTTATATTTCCTGGCCTAACTATCATTCTGGAGCTAACGGCGATTATCAAAAAATTACCATTGTTGAACCCATTCACGAACTTTTAAAAAATCCCAATTCCCCTTCTGGAAGTATCGAGTTTTTCCCCACACATCCCCACGAAGGCGGTATTGGCGCACCTGCGGGCAATGCAAACACGCGGGTAATTGCTCTGGGCAAAAGTTTAGTTACAAATCGTAACTTCAATTTGGTTGTAGCGATCGAGCATCATCAAGATAAACAGGGGAATATACTAGGACGAGCAGTAGCCAACTCTAGCTTCCATCATTTAGTAGATTACAACTGGGATATTAATAAAGGTTGTCCCACTTTTGTAGATGAAGCACCAGGAGATGGTATGAAAAAAGAGCCACGCGCCTTAGAAGATATCAAAACCTATGTGCGTAACGTCGCTTTTTGGCTAGCAAATTGATTAAGTAGTTATTAGTCATTAGTCATTGGTCATTGGTTGCAACCCAACGGTGTGTTGGCCATCCCACATTCTCACGGTGCAACTGAACTCATTTGCTTGGCTGACAATAGTCCAACAGCCACCCTTAACCTTCAGATCGGGGTTGTTCTTTGCTAGAATTTGACAGACTGTTCACGGTTATGGCGCTCTGCAAAGGCGTTAATTTCATTCACTAACCATGCTTTCTCGTTGTCATTCAAAAATAGTCCAAACTTGATTTTCATTGAAGCGATCGCTAAAGTACAAAACGAGTTGAGATTTTTTACGAAAGAAAACTGGTGCTTTATTGGAGTCAAACTTGCCTGAAGTTTGGCGTTTCTCCCCATCGGTAGCGGTAGTAGCTGGAAAGTCAAAAATCCTAAAGAGTATGTCATCTGAATGTTCAACAACGGCTGAATTTCAATCCGAGTCCGAAAAGGACTGCTAAAAAGCAAACTTTGAGCCGCATAGGGGCAAATGCCTAAAGCAAAGGGGAAAAAGCCAGACATCAAAACAATAAGGCGAAATGTTAGCTCCCATTCAGGGTTAACCTCAAGCCCAGGTTCTAGTACCTCAACAATCAAAGCATAAACAATCCAAAAGATGAAGACATATCCAAACATCGGTGATAAACCTAACCACAAACTCTGAGGGCTATTGAGAAGTGAGGAAGGAATATCAATTATCATTTTGTCAGTTGTTGTGATTAATTGAATTTTGCTTTGTTTGGGTTGTTTGTAAGTGGCTGCACGTGGCGGGAGTGGTTGCTTTCCTTGCAAGACAGCTAACGCATCTACAGCCGAGGGGAATCGTGCTGTACTGATTGGTTCAATCATTCGCTCTAACCAAGCAGCAAAGGGTTTGGGCAATTGGACAAGACTATGAAAGTTGATGGTAAGTTGATGGTGTGGTAAATCTGCCGGGGATTTGCCTGTTAGCAAAAATAACAACGTTGTCCCTAGTCCATACAAGTCGGTAGATAACACCGCCTGTCCGCGAAATTGTTCGGGAGCCATATAGCCAAAGGTTCCCACTACCGTACTGCCGCCAGTTACAGTGTTGTGATAGGTATCTTGAACTGCCCCAAAATCTACCAAAAAAATATGCCCATTGTCCTGGCGAATGAGATTTTGTGGTTTAATGTCTCGATGAATTACAGGTGGGGTCAACTGCTGCAAATACACTAAAATTTCCAGTACTTGAGTAGCAATAGCCTGTACTTCCTCAACGCTTGGTTTCCAGCTTTGATCAACTAGCTCGAAAAGAGATTGTCCTGCGGCTAATTCTTGCACCAGATAAAAAGCATAATCGCTATCTGTTTCTATTTCAAAATGATTCAAATATTGTGGAATCCTCGGATAGTTGAGATTAGCGAGAATTTTCGCTTCTCGTTCAAATAATTCCAGCACTTTCCAATCTTTAACGTGATGCAAGAAAAGCACTTTCAGCGCCACAGGTTGATTAGTTTGCAAATCCTCAGCTGCATAAGTAATACCCATACCACCATGTCCTAAAACATGGCGAATCTGATACCGTCCTGCGATCGCATCATCCCAATTGTGTAACATATTCATCCTTACTTCTTATTTATTATTTCGGTTCTTGAGTTCTTGCTGCCAATCACGAATACGCTCAGAATCAGACTCGTTATTGGCGATCGCACCTTTTTCTAACAGCATGAGGCCAATTTTGACTTCATAACGCATGGTTGCTATATCTAGTGCGGTGTTAGCATTACTGTCTTTGGTGTTGATATCAGCACCATTGTTAATCAAAAATTTGGCAACTTCCTCTTGGCTGTTGAAAATGACTTGATTCAGTATTGGTTTTTCGTCGTACAAGCGTCCATTAGTGCCTTTACTAGAAAGTTTTACATTGGGATTTGCACCGTTTTTCAATAGCAATTTCATGAAACTTAGGTTGTTATCAAGTGCTGCCTTATACAGAATCGGCTCACCTGACTCTTGAATGTTGGGATCAGCCCCATACTTCAATAGTAGTTCTGCACCTGCAAGGGAAGAGGCACAAAATAACAAAGGCCATTGACTACTCCCACCCCAACTAAACATTCGGTAATATTTCACACGAAAATTGGGGTTTCCTCCTTGCTGGAGGTAGTTTTGTAAAATCCCGACGTTGTTACAAATACCACGCGGTGTCATGCCAAAGGTACTCAATACTTTCCATTTCAAAGCATTACCCAGCCAAACCGCCACAAATGTGCCGATAATTAAAGCGATTACAGCAGTGCGAGGCGAGAGTTGGCTAGTTATCTGAACAACTTTTGCTGGCTGTTTTAAGGCTAACAAAGCTACTTCGGCTGAGGGAAAGCGATCCTTAACATCAGGTTCTAAAAGTTTCTCTAACCAATCGGCAAAAGCATCGGAAACTTGAATGCGATCGCGAAAATCCACAGATAACCCGTTCTGAGGTAATTCTGCTGGCGATCGGTGAGTCAATAAAAATAATAGTGTTGCTCCCAAGCCATATAAATCTGTTGCTGGTACTGCTTGTCCAAGAAACTGTTCGGGAGCCATATAACCATAAGTACCAACAACTGTACTACCCCGCATTAAGGTACTGTAGTAAGTATCTCGCACTGCACCGAAGTCTACTAAATACAGTGAGCCATCTTCATGACGAATGATATTTTGCGGTTTAATATCACGATGAATGATCGGCGGGTCTAACCGTTGCAGATAAACCAGAATCGCCAATATCTGCCGAGCAATTTGCTTCAGAGTTGTTTCATCGCTACGCCATCCCTGTTCTACCCATGCAGCCAAGGATTGCCCTTTCGCCAATTCCTGCACAATATAAAATCGGCGATCGCTTTGTGTATCGATATGAAAATAATTGAGATAACGCGGTATTCCTTGATGCTGGAGCTTTTCTAGTACCTTAGCCTCACGCTCAAATAATGCCAGCACTTTCCAGTCTTGTGTTTGCCGCACAGATATAACTTTTATTGCTACGATTATACGAGGCTGTGTTATATCTTCGGCAGCATAGGTGATGCCGCTATTTCCTTTACCCAAAATGTTAATAATACGATAGCGATCGCTAGGAGGCTGCTTTGTAGCATCAACGATCATATCACCTGGTTGATGCAATGACCCAGCCATGATGGTTCCTGTTAACTTAATTCTGATTATAGTATTCCCAAAATCAAGCAAGCAAAGTACTCTTGAAGAAGAATTAAGAAATCCGAATTAATCAGTATAGGATTCAGACCCGCCACTGTCTTGTTGACCACCAAATTTTCAATTTTTCTGATGGTGTCAACAACGACTTTTTTCCTCCCAACCGAAACCTCCCACAATTGACTAAAACATTTTGCATCCAATGAACAGTATGACAAATCGTTGTTTCTGAGACTTGCCAATCACAGGCGATATGGAAATAAGTTCGATATTCACCGGAGGCTGAATATCTCCGTCTCCGCGCCAGTACGTGAAACACACCAACGCCTGATCTTCCAAACACAGCTTTTTAGAACAACAAGAGTGTTTGTCTGTGATTGGCAGCATCTTGTAGTACGTTGACTATCTCCTCAAATGTGCGTCGTTGTACCCCAACCAGACGTTTAAATTCTCGATTGGACAGTCGTTTTGTTTGTTCGTATCGCATTGGCGCAGCAAATTTATGCCAAAACTTTTTATCTTACCATAAAATAATTCTGCAAGAGTTCTAATGACTAATAACTAATGACTCTCGCGTTAGGGTTTGATTTTTTTTACTAATTGTCGTAAGTCCACCGCGATACCCAGTAATTTTGGTATCGCGGCGGGTAGTTTACATTTCCCCACCAACTACTACATCTCGAATTCGCAGACTAGGACCACCACAACCCACTGACAAGCCATTTTGCCCTCCCTTCCCACAACCGCCCGATTCATCCCAGTAAAAATCATCACCAAGTGCCTCAATATCCGCTAAAGTTTGGAATACATTTCCCGAAAGCGTCACATCCCGCACAGGTTCAGCAATTTTGCCGTTTCTAATCATCCACGCTTCCCCAGCACTAAAGGTGAACATTTCCCCATTCGTCATCCCACCCAACCAATTACGGGCATAAACTCCTTCTTTGATATCAGTAAATAAGTCTTCCACTGGTGTTTTACCCCGTTCAATCCAGGTATTTGTCATCCGCACAATCGGAGTAAAGTGATAGTTGAGACAACGTGCATTACCCGTAGGCGCTTCTTCCAATTTGCCAGCAGTTTCACGAGAATGTAAACGTCCAACTAAAACCCCATCTTTAATTAGTTGAGTAGTAGTCGCAGGCGTGCCTTCATCGTCGTAAAAATAGCTACCGCGATGTCCCTCTGGGGCGGCACCATCAAAAATTTGGAGTTCTTCTGGGCCAAACCGCCGGCCAATGGTCATGACTTCCAGCAGATCGGGGTTTTCGTAAGCCATATCGGCCTCAGAAAGATGTCCGAAGGCTTCGTGAACAAACAAACCCGTGAGAATTGGGTCAATGACTACGGTGTAAGTATTGCCTTTGACCGATGGCAGAGATAAAGCCGCGATCGCTCTTTGGGCGGCACCTTTAACCTGTTCATCCAAATCAGTTAAATCTTCGTAACCTTTGCGAGAACCAGTAGTTTCCCGTCCAGTTTGTACAGTTTCGCCATTTCTGGCGGTAGCGGCAAAGCGCATTTCCATATCCACCCAAGATTGCTCGATCAAAGTGCCTTCTGAGGTAGCGATGATCACTTTTTGGGCGCTGTCACCATAACGCACCGAGGTAGTAGTAATCCGGCGATCAACGCTTTTGAGCAATTGGGCATAGCGATCGCACAATTGTTTTTTGTTCGAGAGGGGGATTTTTCGGGGATCGGTGCCTTTTAGGGGTAGAATGCACACTGCTTGCACCGGGTCAATGGGTGCAAGTAAAGTTTCTTCATCACCAACCATCCGCGCCGCAGCGATCGCTTCTTCTATCCGATCTTTGATTGTCGCCAGTTGGTTAAAGCAGCTCAACCCCCATCCACCTTTATAACAAGCGCGAATGTGTCCACCAATAGAGATGCCTTCACTGAGAGTTTCTACCTTGTCGCCACGCAACAAGATATCAGTCCCTTCTGCCTCTTCAAGGCGAATCATCAAATAATCTACACGCTCTGAGTAGCGGGCAATCAAATCAGAAAGTAAATTTTGGGCGTCAGCAAGTGTAGTCGGCATTTCCAGATAATAACAATGACGAACTGCATTTATTTTGCAATTATTTGGGGAATTTATGCTAATCAATCACGAGTTCGCCCATGAATCGCTGACCTAGAAGATGGAGAATGCCCAACGCCCAATGCCCAATGCCCAATGCCCAATGCCCAATGCCCAATGCCCAATGCCCAATACCCAATCTTGCACGTAGCACTCTGACTGTTAGTACTTCCTTTTTTACGGTGGGTAAGAACTGAATGATGTGCTAAGGTAATTAGGTGAGAATAAAATTCGGTTACAGTGTTTGTTTTTAGTATTGACAGGCTTTTTCCTTTTGGTCTTAACAAGCTTGTCTCCGAAATCTAAATCTCTACACACCTATGATTTTGGAGATAATGCATGTCAATTTATGTAGGTAATCTATCCTACGAGGTCACACAAGAAGACCTCACTTCTGTTTTTGCCGAACATGGTTCTGTAAAACGTGTTCAGTTGCCTACCGACCGTGAAACCGGACGTCCACGCGGCTTTGCTTTTGTAGAGATGGGAACAGAAGCCGAAGAAACAGCTGCCATTGAAGCTCTTGATGGTGCTGAGTGGATGGGACGCGATCTCAAAGTCAATAAGGCTAAACCGAAGGAAGATAGAGGTGGTTCCTTTGGCGGTGGAGACCGTCGCGGCAACAGTGGTGGTGGTGGTGGTGGATACTCCCGCGGCCGCTACTAAGCTTTAAGATAAAAAATTCAGTTTTAACGTCTTAAGGGCAGAATCATTATCTGCCCTTTTTGCACTCCGGTATACTGGATGGCCTAAAATTGCCCAGTACCAATTAAGTAGGAGATGAAAATGACCCAAGTATTTGTGGGCGAGAATGAAGGAATTGAGTCAGCCTTACGTCGGTTTAAGAGGGAAGTTTCCAAAGCAGGTATTTTTCCAGACATGAGAAAGCATCGTCACTTTGAAACGCCTTTGGAAAAACACAAGCGCAAAGAAGTTGCAAGGCACAAGCAACGTAAGAGAAATTTCCGTCGTAATTGACACCAAGCGATACCTACGGTAAAATATGCGATCGCACTCTCTCATTAGATTCTTAGCCGTCAAAGAGGCGATCGCTATACTCCTGCATATGAATCTAAAGGGTAGGTTTTGGCAAAGCCATTACTGATTATAAGATGGGCAATATAAATAACGGTGTGTCCCCAACTGACAAAAAACTTGTTATAGTTACTTCTGGAGTGGCGATCGCAAGACCCTTTGCAATTTCTACCCAGTAAAGCAAAACGAAAAATTTTGAAAGCCGCTCTACTATAAACATCAGCGCTTTTTGCTTGAGAAAACTTCCGCTTCGGCGATCCAGTGCCGAAATGTTCAAGTTATTGTGGCAGATAAGTTGATGTGCAGCTAAATGGTATAACACGAAAACCCAAAAATATTGTAGTGCGGGCAACATGAGCGCGTCCAATATACAAATTAAATACGCAACAGCTTAGTCAAACAATGGACAATTTATTTTTACGTGACGCATAGCTAGTTACAACACTCTGCGGAAATACTCACGGTACAAATTGCATCTAGGTATTACCTGATTTTCCTGTTGATGCACTAATCCCATACTGTGCAACTTATAAATCTGCATTGAATCTAATTCCACTGGCTCAAGTGAAGTCACCACCTTTTTTAACGCTTCTTTTAAACCTTGAGCCTCATTAGTCCACGGAGGTGGACTTCGTTTGTATAGCCGCGATTTCTAATCGCTAGGGCTAGGTGCAAGATGTGAGGTGAGGTTTGATCTTATGTTTAATTACGCCTACCTACTTACCCGCATTTCTCACAACCAATTACCTACTAAGACAAATGGTGCCCAGTAGTAAGGATGACCATAATTTGACGATCGCAACAGCAACAACTGAGCTTGACGAAGTGCCTCAGCTTTAGTTACTCCAGGTTGCCTCAATTCTAAATAGAACTTGTTCATCAGATCAACTGTAGATTCATCTTGCACTGCCCAAAGGGTTCCTAATGTACTACGTGCCCCGGAACGCACCGCCATCCCTGCTAGTCCCAGAACTGCTCGCTGATCGCCTGCGGCAGTTTCGCAAGCACTCAAAATTAACAATTCCAAAGGACTTCGACCTGGGCGATCGCGTGCTTGCAATAATTGGTCTAATTCCTTAACATTAATCCGACCATCCCAAGCCAACAAAAAGGTATTGTCAGCCTGGGAAGAAAACTGACCGTGGGTTGCTAAGTGAATAATGGGAAAAGGTATATTGTTGATTTTAACTTTCAGCCGCGTGCGAGTAAATTCTTTGTTTAAAAGAACTTCTGTGGGAACTATCTTTGCAATCTCCCGAACTTCCTCTTCCACTCCCGGCAGTTTAGGAAACCCTTGACGAGCCTCAGCCAAACCTCCCACTAAAGTTTGCAATTTGTTTGGGGAAAGCGAAGGTGAATACAACAGTTGCAACCCTGGACTCAAAGCCAGGTTATATTTTTCAATCAGATACTTGTGCTTCTGACTATCATAAAGTGCCGACATGGGTACTCCACGCAAAACTCCATCTAATACAAACACTAGAGTTTTAATGTCATCCTTTTGCAGTTCTGCCTCAATTGGACGGATTAACCAGTCATAAAAAATTTCTTGTGGGCCAAGTGAATCTAAGTTAGAACTGTAGATGTAAAGGTTGAAGCTAGCAAACAGATCCTTGTAGGTACGCTCGACTTCTCCAACTTCTCCTGGCTGGGAATTAGGCTTGAGAGGTGTTGCATAATATTTTAAGGGCTTTTGAGGTCGAGACAAGATCACAGCCAGGCGATCGGGCAAAATAATCGAATAGATCACCGCAGCATGTGGATCTAACTGATCGATTGGTTGGGGTTGGCTGGTTACACAAGCTTCTCGAAAGAAGTTAGTCAGTTCTGCTAGTTGGAGTGCTTCGATAACATCACGAGCTTGCTTGAGATTTTCCTGATTAATCTTGGTTTGCTTTATCTGTTGAAAACCAAAGGGTTGTAAGAGCAAATAGACCAACTCTCGATAAACTGGTTCTACACTATCGCGGAAAGTAAATTGAATTTCTGGGTTAATACCAACCAAATCCTGACGCAAAGACTGAAGAGTTTCATAGGCTAAGGTGTAGGCTTGTAGGGCGCTTTTTTGGTTTTGCTGAGTTTGGTAAATCCGTCCTAACTGCCACTGCCAAAGATAGGTGATACTGGAATCATTAAAAGCAGATTTCTGCTGTAGAGCTTGTTCAGTTAATTGTTGTGCCTCTGCCAATTTCCCCATTTGCTGGTAAATTCCTCCGAGATAACCACGCACATCGGCTTCGGCTTGCTTGTCTCCCAATTGTTGAGCTTGGTTGAGGGCGGTTTGTAAAATTCGCCCAATTTCTGGCCATGAGGAAATTTTTGAGGATTCAAGAGTTTTAAGACCAATGCTCGTAGGTGCATTTTTTACGAAGTTACACAGTTGCAGAATCGGGGATAAAGCATTTGATGAGTTTTCACTCATTTTTGATTGCAGACACATCAAACTTTGAGCCAATTTGATGTGAGCATAAATAGTCGGATGACTAGCTGATAAATCATTGAGGCTGGATGTGATTTCGGATAGCAGTGTTGGTAGTTCAGACCATTGTTGAGTTTGTACTAAGAGGCTGAATCTATTTAATTGAGCTTGTCTTTTGATTTCTGACGAGGTAGATGATTCAGCTTGCCGATAGCAACTAGCCGCCTGTTGATACAATTGGGCAGCATTGGCTGTACTGGCTGTTTGGATACAGTCTACAGACTGTGTGAGTACTATCGGTTCTTGGTTTGATGTTTCTAACTGTATTTTTCTATTGCCCAAAGACCGGGCTGTATTGCCTAAACTCAGGTAAGTAGCCGCAAAATTTTGCGAATCTCCTGATTGTTGAGCTAATTGCCCAGCTGCGGACAAAACCATTTGCGATTGTTCGAGTTGACTAACAACTCGCAAAACATTGCCGAGACTACGCAAAGCCAGAATATTTAAAGAAGAAGAATTTCCCTTGTTGACAAATCGTTTTTTTAAAGTTTCCAGTTCTTCTTTTGTGATCTGGCATTTTTGATGATCAAGCTCTAAAGTTTTTAGTAAGGTCTTGCAAGCCATTGGGTAAAGACCCAAATCTTGCATAGCTTGAGTTTGGTTAATCTGGTTTTTAGTTGCAGCATTTTGATTGCCGAGATTTTGATAAATTTCAGCCGCTTGTTTCCAAGTTTCTAGGGCTGCTTCTGATTCTCCCACTGCTAGTTGCAACTGTCCTTGGATGTCCAATGTGGAGCCGAGGATTTGCGATTGCTCCAGTGTTTTGGGCTGTGTTTGGAGGATATTTAAACTAGTAGCGATCGCTTTTTTAGCTGACTCCCACCTACCGAGTTGTTGGGCTGTCAGGGCAAGATTGCTCAACGCCATTGCCTGATTCAGTTTATCCTCTCGCGCCGCAAAAGCCGCAGCAACTTGTTCCCAAACGGTTAGGGCTTGTGCAAATTCTCTGTTTTGGTAAAGCAATTTAGCTTGTTCTACCAACTGTAAAGGCTGTTGTTGAGTTTGGACGATCGCAGTTGATGCCCAAACCTGGGTAGTAACTAGCACTCCTCCCACAGACAAGAAAAATAACAGAACTGCTAAGATTAGCGATCGCACTTGATTACTATCGAGTCTCTTGACGATGAACTCACTCTGTTTATAACGGCTAATTTCTGAGAAAAATCTTCCTTTGAGCGTAGGCGTAGCCCATCCTAGACATCGCCATCTCTGCTTTTTTTTAGGCATATTTTATTTATCCTGTCAAGTAATTCCCAAAAATACCTTTTTTTGTGCGTCTTATCGTGCAGGACAACCACCTAAGTTCTTAGGTAGGCGATGGGTGCCAGTGACGTTGGGATTGTAGGCGGTAAGAACTACTTCACCTTTATTATTGAATACCCATCCTTGAGCCGGTACAATCCGGCTGGGGATTTGGGATTTTGAATTATCGCTAGAGGAGGTTTTCGGCGCTGGTTTGAGATTACTGACGGTTGAGACTGGTTCAACTAAACCAACCTGAGTAGCTTCTTGGCTTAAGTCTTCGTTGGGACTAGGAGGCAGCCCACCACGTCCTGTGATCGTGAATTCACTACCAACACCTTTACTACAAGGATTTTGGGCGATTTGATCTTTGGGATCGACAACATTTGCAGGTAATTTCACTAAATTCCGGCTAGGATCAACCTGTTGATTGATGTTCACCACTCCCCGATTGCCACCTAACGCTGAACTAGCGGTGATGTCATTTAACAAATCTCTGGGCTTGTCCCTAAATTCAAACCCAAAGACACCACTAGCTGTGATATCAACACGACCACCGTCACCATAAGTTGCATTGGCGGTTATATCGCTACCCTTTGGTTTTGAGGGTGGTGCAACGAGAAATTGGGCGTAAATGGTAATGTTCCCGCCGTTACCAATTGCCCCTGGTTGGCTTTCAATGCCTGCATTGGTAGTAATTTTGCTGTCGTTTTCCATCAGCAATAAATCTGCTACCTGTAGCGTGATATTGCCGCCTGTTTCTTTGGCCGTTTCGGCTGAGATCGTTCCTTGATCCAAAGTTAGAGAATTGCCACCCAGAAATATATCGCCTCCTTTGCCGCTTCCTCTGCTATTCACAGAAAGTTCGGCGCCATTTTGAATCAGGACATTTTTCGGGGAGCCAATCACGGAGATATTTCCGCCATCACTGGTAGAAGTGTTTTCAGTCTCAGCTAAGACTGCTGTCCCCAAATCAGTTAGACTAAGGCGGTTTTGCGCGTTCAGTGTGATATTGCCTGCTTTAGAACTAGCTGAAGTGTTAGTGCGGATTTTTCCGGCGCTGGAGAGTTCAATAGTGTCAGCTGTGACATCAATATTACCAGCATTGCCATTTCCATTAGTATTAGCGCTGACAATAGCCGCATTACTGATCTGCAAGCGAGGAGCCTTGATTGTAATCCCTTCGGAGGCTCCGGTGGCGCCAGTCCCAACTTCACTGGCGATCGCAGACTCATACCTATAGCGATCGCTAGATGTACCATCAACAACTACGCTATCAGTAGCTATGACTCGAATCGATCCCGAATTGCCCTTCCCTAAAGTATTAGTATTTACTTGTGCCCCATTGGTAACTCTCACGATCGGAGCATCGATTTTAATCCCTGCTGAGTTGCCCGTAGCAGTATCTGTCACTTGGCTAGTTGCAGCACTGAGATCACCTGTTCTCGATTTGCCATCAAAGATTACCTTATCACTGGCAGTAATGCGGATTGCGCCTGCATCACCTGAACTTTTAGTACTGGTATCCAGAAATGCACCATTCGTCACCTCTAAGATTGGGGTGTTAATCACGATCCCGCCAGATTTACCATTTGCTCCCTCAACAACTTGACTCAATGCAGCACTGCGATAATTGCCTTTGGTAGACTCTCCATCAAAGAGTACCTTGTCAGTGGCAGTAATGCTGATCGCGCCTGCATCACCTGAGCCTTTTTTGAGACTGGTATCTAGTAAAGCGCCATTTGTCACCTCTAAGATCGGGGTGTTAATCACGATCCCGCCAGATTTACCAACTGCTCCGTCAAGAACTTGACTGAATGCAGCAGTGCGATAATCGCCTGTGGTAGACTCTCCATCAAAGAGTACCTTGTCAGTGGCATTAATGCTGATTTCGCCTGCATTACCTGAACTTTTGCTACTGGCATTGAGTTGAGCACCGTTAGTGATGGCAACACTACCCGCCTTAATCTCAATCCCGTTGGAATTGCCTACACCACCTTTTTCCACTAGGCTTTGTACTGTACTGCCATCTACCATTACCCGATCGCGGGCAGTAATGCTGATTTTGCCTGGATCGCCGGAACTTTTGCTACTAGTACTGACTTGAGCAGCGTTAGTGATGGCAACACTACCCGCATTAATCTCAATCCCGTTGGAATTGCCTACACCACCTATTTCCACTTGGTTTTGTACTGTACTGCCATCTACCATTACCCGATCGCGGGCATTAATGCTGATTTTGCCTACATCACCTGAACCTTTGCTACTGGCACTGAGTTGAGCAGCGTTAGTGATGGCAACACTACCCGCATTAATCTCGATGCTACCTGCGTTACCTTGCGCTCCAGCCTCCACTTGATTCAATGCTCTACTGCTGGCCTCACTAAAAACTACCTGATCGGTGGCATTAATTTCAATATTTCCCGCCTGAGTTCCAGGTAAACCTAAATTTTGGCTTATTCCAGCTAATAACCCACTTCCTCCCACAACATTGACGTTACGACTGTTAATTGCAATACTACCGCCACCACTACCCTGAACATTCACAACTGCTCCTTTAGACAGGGATACATCAGCTCGTTCAACACCATTGGGAAAACTTAGAGAAGCTACTCTTGGTATCCCTTGGGACTCTTGGATATTGAAACCGACTATTCCCGCACCAGTCAATCCTCCTAACTCAATGCGACCTCCAGGTACTCCCAAGCTCCCACCATCAAGGCTGACATTTCCACCGACTAATGCTAAAGTGTTCCCCGACGGTAAGTAAAGAACAGCAGATGATTGATTGACAATCCTCGCTGAATTCTCTCTCAAGCGCAATCCTACAGGAATATTCACTGTCAGCAGTGGCGGGGAAAGCGGGTTTGTGGCGCTAAACTCTAACCCATTATCAAACACTAGGCTATTTGCGGTAGAAGCTACAAAGGAACCTCCCATATCCAAATGGGCATTGGGGCCAAAGATAATTCCATTAGGATTAATGAAAAATAGGTTCGCTGGACCCAAAACCCCCAGAGTTCCCAGAATATTCGAGGCATTACCTCCTGTCACCCTAGTCAAAATATTCGTAATTTCTCCTGGATTTGTAAAATAGGCTTTTGCTCCTTCACCAACGTTAAATTCTTTGAAACTGTGGAATAGGTTGCTTCCTTGAATTGCTCCCCCATTAATCCGGTCAATAGGACTGCCGTTAAGAGTGTCTGGTACTACAACTGAACTTTTATCGCCTAGAGTCGCATCAGGTGTGATTTGGGCTTTTGCCGGACAGGGAGTGATCCAAGAGAACAAAGTCAACACAAGATTCACCCCTAGAGATAGAGGTAAAGTATTAAACAGGAGCGATCGCTTGGGGTGTTGCATAACTTTTGACTTCTAGACCTTTACTAAGCTGTTGCGTATTTAATTTGTATATTGGACGCGCTCATGTTGCCCGCACTACAATATTTTTGGGTTTTCGTGTTATACAATTTAGCTGCACATCAACTTAATCAGAGATTTTTTGACAAAAATTTTTAGAAAGGATTCGCCACTATTGAAAAATAAATACCGTCTTCCTGTAAAGTCCTGCCTTTGTATTGAATATCTGTCAATGGAATCCCATAATCAAGACGAGCATTGAGGCGATCGCCCATTTGCCACTGTAAACCCAATCCCAACCCCAACAAAGTATTTGGATTTGGGTCTGCATCCCCGGAACTATTCCAACCCACACCAAAATCAATAAACGGCACTAGTTGCAAAACTCCTCCGACTTTTTCTACCCGCAGTACTGGTAATTGCACTTCTGCTGATCCATAAAAGCCGTTATCTGTCAAGAGAATATCTTGTGGATAACCCCGAACACTACGCAGACCGCCTAGCCCAAATTGCTCTAAAGGCAGAAGGGCACGACTTGAGAATTGCAGGTCAGAACGGATCACGAATAAAGTCTGCGGTGCTAAAAGTCGCACATATTGTCCTTGCCCCCGCCAAGAAAAAAACCGAGTATCAGGAGGCTCATTGTTGACGGTGGCATTGAAGATATCTAAACCCAGGTTAAATTGAGAGCGCAGGGCTAAGGCTTGTTGAGAATCCCTCTGCTGATATTCTTGGAAGAATTGCAAGACAAAAACGCGGGTTTCTCCGTGTTCATTAGCACCGGCTGACAGGGGAAAACCATTACCTAGCAGTTCAGATTTGCTTTCTTGTCGTAACGCCGATAGACCCACAGCAAATTCTCTGTTGGGAGATAAGATTAAAGGTTGGCGAAAACCTAACTCGAAGTAATTGGAATTACCAATGATATCTAGGCGGTCAAAGGGTGGTTCGACAATTTCAGCACTCGTCAAACCACCTCTGAGGGTAATTGCACCATTACGAGGATTAACAGGTATGTTGTAGCGCAAGTCAAAGGAGTTGCTACCATCAGTATTGATATATTCCAGATTGAAGGCATCTCCAAAACCGAGTAAATTTCCTTCGTTAATGCGGACACCGCGTCGTAAGCTGCCAACACTAGGCGCACGAGCATTATCTAGAAAAAATTCTGTATGAAAGGAGTCGGCTTCAACTACCTTGACTGTCAATAAACTTAATTCGGGACGCGACCCAGCAGACAATTCGGCTGATATATTCTGAATTAGGGGGTCAAGTTGCAATAGTTGCAAAGCTGACAGCAAGCGCTTTTGATTTAGGGGTTTAGTAGTGGCAATGGCTAATCTGCTGCGGATGTAGTTCGAGTTTAACCGTCGTGTTCCCGTGACCGCAATTTCTTCTAGTCCTCCTTCAATAATCTGGATTTTGACGACAGAACCCTGTTGAGATAAGGTTTGACCAGCCGGAATCACAGCACCACAATTGAGATACCCCGCATCGGTATAGAGTTTGGTGACAGTAGCTTCAACTTGTAATAATTCTATAAAGGTTAGCGATCGCTTGGTGAATTGGGCAGTAACTTGAGTTAACTTTTCGTTGCTAAATGCCGTGTTCCCATCAAACTCGAATTTGCTAACGATGATACTTTTAGGAAGGTCTAAGCGTTCTTCAGAGGAGGGAAATGTTTGCGGAGGAAGTTCGAGGGGAGGTTCTGGTCGTGGCTGTGGGATTGGGATTGGCGGTTTTGGCTCCGAGTCGAGAACCTGAGACAAAATTGGGTTTAATCTTAGTGGCTTCAACTTTGATAAGCCTGTTGTGAGTACTGGCATCTGACGCAATTGATCCTGGCTCGTTAACAGATGAGTTCCTGACAAAGCTAAATTTTCAATTTCTTTAACAGACTGTCTCTGGCTCTTAATAGGCAAGACATCAGCCAAGGCACTACCCTGGGAAAAAGCAAGTAACACCCCTAAAATTCTGGCAAATTTTAGAGCTAGTCTTAAATCCCAGAAGCATAAACAGCATATTTTCCCCATTTTTATGAAAAAGATAACTATTTTTTAAATGGTTCGACCACCACCATAATCAGACAAGCAAATAACTCTAATTCACAACAATTCCCCACCTCTTTAACTGCTAAAGAAAATGGTTTTCTCAATCGTATTACCTACCATTTGTATAAACCTACAAAGGCACAAAAACGGATTTCAGAAAATATTACCACTTCAGCTAGATATTTGCTGGTTTTTTTTATGCTCTTTAAAAATAAAAACATTGCACCCCACACGCCAGATGCGTCTCGCCTTGGGAGACGCGCAAGGGACAAGTCGGGAAAACCGCAAGGGCGCACTGGCTGGCTCCCCTTAATCCCCTCCCGAAGAGCGGGGAGGGGGGACAAAGCGCAGCTTTGGCTCTTTGGGGTTCTTCGGGTTTAATAAGTAATCAAGCGGGCATAATATTACGCATTGACAGAAAATACCAAATATGTGTAATAGAAAAACCCGATCTGTCGTAGGGGGAAAGCGCAATACTCGTTGATTTCAACTTAAGCCAAAACTTTTTTAAAACCTCGTTAGGGACTGACAAATAAAAAAACATCCCAAATTTTCTTGTGGGATGGGTGTCCTCACCCTCTGTCTACCATCAAAGTAATGATTATAGGACTTACGCAAAATATCTCTCAAACTCTGATTTCTCTGTGCCCTCTGCGCCTCTGCGGTTCGTTATTCCGTAACTCGTGCGTAAATCTAGATTAATCAAAGCCTGAAACGATGAAAAACTCCACGCCACTTGCGGGATGGAGTTTTTAGTCATTAGTCATTAGTACCAATGACCAATGACCAATGACTAATGACTAAAGCGGCGGGGCGGCTATCCCTCTACAGACACCTGGGGATGGAGTTTCCCGCCGCTTTCAATGAATCTTTATTGTTCAATGATTCAAATGAAAATTTCACAGTATATTTTTGGTAAGTACGCCACTTTTAAGTGCGTACTTTTCAATTTATATGTATATGTTTTATTATTTAAATAGTTCAAAAGTAATTCCGAATTAAATACTTAATTTTTTGACACTCAAAACTAATTAACAGCGAGGTTAACTTATGTCTCAAAATACAATTAGCCACTTAATTCACGATCGCAATGCACGCGGTCACGCTCAAACAGGCTGGCTCGATAGTTATCACACATTTTCATTCGGTAGTTTTTACGATCCCAACCGCATGGGATTTCGCTCTCTGCGAGTGATCAACGACGATCGCATCGCCCCTGCTGCTGGATTTCCTACCCACAGTCATCGTGACATGGAAATCCTCACTTATGTCTTAGAAGGTGCCGTAGAGCATAAAGACAGCTTAGGTACGGGGTCGGTGATTCGCCCTGGTGATGCCCAGATCATGAGTGCTGGAACTGGAATCAGCCACAGCGAATTTAATCCCTCACCAACTGAACCACTGCACTTGCTACAAATCTGGATTCTTCCTGACGAAAACGAGTTGACACCAAGGTATGAACAAAAAACTTTTCCTCTCGAAGAAAAGCAAGGCAAACTCCGCTTAATTGCTGCTAAAGATGGGCGCGATGGTGCTGTAATAATTCACCAAGATGTTGATTTATACGTATCTGTTTTAGAGGATGGTGATGTTGTCAATTATCAAGTCAAACCTGATCGTTATGCCTGGTTACAAGTAGCGCGAGGTATAGTTAACTTGAATGGCGAGGAACTCAGAGCAGGTGATGGAGTGCAAATCAATGGCGAAGAACAGTTAGAAATTAGCACTAAGATCGGCGCAGAAATCTTGCTTTTCGATTTAGGCTAATCTTACAGCTATTTTCAGGTAAATAGACCACGCGGTAGGGGCACAGCATTGCTGTCCCCTTACGACAGATGTGGATCAAATACATGAAAACGGCTGTAAGTCAACTTAGAGCCACACCTCTGTGGGTTAAGAGAAAATAAAGCTTTGTAGGGGCACACCAATGAACATTGCTCGGGAGCATCCCAAATGTGTAAATTTATTTTTTTGTAGTGCGGGCTTCTAGCCCGCTTCCTGGACATTAGGGAGCAAGATGCTCCCACTACAAATTTTATTTTGGCAAAATTGGGATGCTCCCCATTGCTCTGCCCCTACAATAAACTATTTGACAATTAGTGAAACAGCCGAATATGGATACCATAATTACACGACAAAGAATCCAGTTGCCACCTGGCGCGGTGTTGAAACTTTTAGGAGATTGGCAAGATTATCAAGTATTGAGTCAGCAACTAAGCGATCGCTCCTTGCCTCGCATTAAGTATCGAAGAGGAGAAATTTTACTGATGGCACCCCTACCAGAGCATGGAAGAGATGTGAGCTTGCTGTCATTGATAGTAACAGTTTTACTTGACCATTTAAACCGCATATACGACTCATTTACGCCCATCACCATGAGCTTGCCAGAGATTAGTGGTATTGAACCAGACTATTGCTTTTACATTGAAAATTGGAGAGCAGTAGTAGGCAAAAAAAGAATTGATTGGGAGTCAGAACCGCCACCAGATTTAGTAATTGAAATAGATGTGACAAGCTACACCGACATTAATGATTACTTACCTTATCGAGTGCCAGAGGTCTGGATGCTAAAAAGTAATCGATTATTAATTTATAGATTGCAGGCAGAAAGTTATGTGATTACAGAAAGCAGCTACTTTCCTAACGTCAGAGAACTTGTGCAGCAATGTCTACAAATTGCAAATGAGCAAACAACAAGTGAAGCGATTAGGTGGTTAAGGAGCTTTTTGCACGGACAACATTAGAGAAAATCCCCGTTACAAATTACGAATTACGAATTACGAATTATGAATTATTTTAATCCCTTCGATTTGCGAAACTCCTGGACAACATCTTTAATATCACGTAATTCACCCTCAACTAAATAGTTTAGTTGGCGCATTTCATCTGCTGAAATCTTTCCGCTAAGTTGAGCGATCGCTTCCCTTAATTCGGGATATTTTTTTAAAGTTTCTTGTCGGACAATTGGCACTGGTTCGTAAGGAGGAAAATAGTGTTTATCATCTTTTAGTACAATTAAACCCAAGCGAGAAATCTGTCCATCAGTAGAATTACCCGCTACCATATCCACTTGTTTTTGAATCAAAGCACGATATATTAAACCTAAGTCCATGATTTGGGGTGGTTTAGCGAAACGTAAATTATAAGTTTTAGCTAATCCTGGAAAACCATCTTCCCGTTCTAAAAATTCATAGCCGAAACCGCCTCGCCATTGTGGTGTATATTGAGTAGCTTCGGAGAGAGTTTTAATGTTGTAGCGTCTGGCATCTTCACCCCGGACAATCATCGCAAAAGTATTTTCAAAACCCAAGCTGGGCATCACTTCTAGATTGAATTGCTGGGCATAAGCTTGTTTTAACTTCTGATAAACTTCTTTAGGATCATTAACTGCTTTTTGCTTTAAAATTCCAGTAAAAGCTGTGCCTGTATACTCAATATATGCGTCAATTTTGCCAGCAGTAATCGCGCTATGACAAACAAAAGAACCACCCAAACGCGGGCGACGATCCACTTTTAAATTAGTTGTCGCCTCAATTTGCTGTGCTAACAGTTCCCCTAAAATATCTTGTTCAGTAAAATCTTTGGAAGCAACAATAATATTGCCATTGCTGCTAGTATTTAAATTGGGCGTGCAGCTAGTGATTACCAGTAACAAGGCAAAAGATAAAAAGCAAAGTGTTAAAAATCTTTTCATTAAGTTTTAATTTTTAATTTATTCTCTAACCAGCCAATTGCAAAGTCAGCCAGTAATGCAATTACCGCCGCCGGAACTGCACCAGCTAAAATTAACTGATCGTTCACTACTGATATCCCCCGAAAAATAAATACTCCCAAACCACCAGCACCAATCGCTGCTGCAATGGTTGCAATACCAATAGCAATTACTGTTGCGACTCGCACTCCTGCTAAAATTACTCCCATTGCTAAGGGAATCTCAACTTGTAGTAATAATTGTTTATCTGTCATCCCCATTCCTCTCCCAGCTTCCCGAATCGCTGGATCTACGCCAGTAATACCTGTGTAAGTGTTACGAATTATTGGCAGTAAAGAATATACAATCAGGGCAACAATTGCTGGTACTGCACCAATTCCGCCAATTATGGGAACAGGAATGAGTAAGCCAAACAGCGCCAAACTAGGAATAGTTTGGAGAATATTTGCTATGCCGAGAATTGGTTGACGAAGATAAGTTTTACGTGTAATTAAAATACCTAATGGAATGCCTATAAGTATGGCAATTCCAATTGCAATGCCTACCAAAAATAGATGTTCAAGAGTATGCTGAAGAATTTCTGGGGCATACTTAACGAGGAAGAAATTTTTCATAAAGTGTTTGGGAGGGAAAGCAGACATTAAAGAAAGGCAAGGCTTTCTGGGTGTTGCGATCGCATAAATTCATCTGTTGTCCCCAATACTACCAATTCTCCGCCATACATTACAGCAGTTTTCATGTATTTGAACCACATCTGTCGTAGGGGCACAGAAAAAGCTCATAGGCGTCAACTTAAGCCAAAACCCTCTTCAAACCTCGTTTCCAGCAAGAAGCTGGAAATGCAGATCCTGGTGGCTCTGCCGCAAGTTACGGAGGCGGAGCCTCAATGAGGGGCATTCCCAGTCGGAGACTGGGAACGAGATAACAAGATAATCTGCTAAATGCTGGTTCTAGGCTAACTTTCACTTAAGTTGACACGCATGGCAAGATGCCCACCCCACAAGATATTTAGAAAATTGCAATATGCTTTCTTAGATGTGCTTTAGCTTATGCAGTTTTAGCATTCTCATCTAATGCTTGTTCTGCAACATTTTTTAAGCGGCTCGACCTAATTTTGCGAGCGCGATCGCTATTGCGAACACCACCCGCCATCTCATATTCGCGGCTGTCTTTGCCGTACTTGATAGCAACCACCATCAGCATCTTCTCAGAAAGCTGACTCAAGTTTTTTTCCATCTCTTCAATTTCAGTTTTAGAAGAGTCAACTACAGACAGAGCCGTATTATAAACATCAATTTTGATACGTAACTGATCGGTTGACTCAATCAGTTTTTCCAAACTATAATCTTCATCATATTTAATGTTTGGAACAATCGATTTCAGTCCAGCGGATCTTAACTGAGCTTTTTCTAAAACGCGGGATGTACGTTTTTGACGAGCCATAAATTTATTCCTTATAAGATGCTTCTGTTAGCTTGCCTCAGTTAAACTGCATTCCGGTTCAGCATAACTCACATTTTTTGTAATAAAATTTTCAGGTGATCCTAGTAATTTTTCGGTGTTTTATTACTAGATGTTGATTTCTGTAGAAATAATTGCCTAAGTTTCATAAAAGTTTTAAGGTAGACCGCTCCCGTCACGAGAAATACCGCTCCCGTCACGAGAAATACCGCTCCCGTCACGAGAAATACCGCTCCCATCACGAGAAATACCGCTCCCATCACGAGAAATACCGCTCCCATCACGAGAAATACCGCTCCCATCACGAGAAATACTGCTCCCATCACGAGAAATACTGCTCCCGGCACGAGAAATACCGCTCCCGGCACGAGAAATACCGCTCCCATCACGAGAAATACCGCTCCCGGCACGAGAAATACCGCTCCCGGCACGAGAAATACCGCTTCACTTTGTTGGGGAGTGCGTAGGCAAAACTTAACTTAGGCGATGCCTGCGGCGGGCTACGCCTACGCAGTTTATGAAAGGCGATCGCCAGGGAGCATCTCAATGAGTGTAAAAAGCCTTGTAAAACCTCACCCCAACCCTCTCCGTGGGTTCGGAGAGGGAGCAAGAATCTTGTTTCTTGTCTGGTATATTTGCTTTCACTGAGATGCTCCCGATCGCCATCACCATATAGTTTGAACAAGATACTGTGTAATTAGCTGATCGATTGTCACAATTGGCAAATTCTCAACTTGGCTTTGGGCAATCAAAATCCGATCAAATGGATCTCGGTGGATACTTGGTAAACTAGCAACTTGCAAAACATGGCTCATTTGAATAGGTAAACTTTCAAAGCGATTGATGGCCAGACGACTTGGAATATACTGTTCTACAGGTTCAGGTAAAGTCAGTTTCCCTAATTTATTTTTGATGACAATCTCCCAGACACTTACTACGCTTAAAAATAGGATGTTACCTGAATCAGCAATCACATTACGAGCATTGGCAGATAATTTAGGGTCATTTGTTACCCACCAAATGAATGCATGGGTATCCAGTAAAGCTCTCATTACTAAACGAAGTTAGAACTTTCAAAATCAATCAAGATTTCTTCTGGTAAAGGCTCGTTGAAATCTGGTGCAATAAAGACTTTACCTTTATCTAAGCCTGGAATGCGAGGAGAACTGGTATTAGTGAAGGCGACTAGACGTGCAACTGGAATCCCCTGTTCTGCAATCACGACTTCTTCACCGAGCAATACCTGATTCAAAAGTTCACTAAATTTGGCAGTTGCTTGAGCAACGTTGACAGTTATAGTCATCTGTCTTGGTAATTAATTCCTAATATTCTTTACGATAACACCGAATGCGTGGGCGATCGCACTAATCGGGAGTTAAGCAAATCCAATTGGTGCGATCGCACCCCACAAGCGTGACGCTATTGTTCTCATTCCCAAAGATAACCCCTGGCGATCGCTCATCGACAGTTTAGACAATTTCTCCGATGATTTCATGACTAATTGCGATCGGCCACTTATGCACACTAGAGAGAGTTTGTAAATTTGATACCTGGCATTCAGCGCTGTTGTTAGAGAATTGGGTTAAGTAGCTGTAAAAGGCGATGTCTAACGAATTGATAATTGTTAACTGATAACTGTATAACTGTTAAATCACCGCCACCATCGTGCCACATCCTGAATCGCACGGGCAATTTCTACCGTTGCTGCTTCACTAACTAATGCAAATATAACTGGAAACAATGCTTTGATATCTTGCAGCAAATTAGGGCGAGTGCGAAGGGATAGTTCATGAAGTGTATCTTGCCAAAGGGAAAAAAGTTTAGCAGCTGGCATTTGTGACAGCTTGTTAGCTAAGGCACTCAAGGCTTTGGCACGATAATTCTCATCCTGAATCGCCCTGGCAGCAGCAAGGGCTTCTAGCAATAACTCTGGTGGCAGTTTGTCAGCTAAGGCACTCAAGGCACAGACACAATAATCTTCAGACTGAATCGCCCTGGCAGCAGCAAGGGCTTCTGGCAATAACTCTGGTGGCAGCTTGTTAGCTAAAGCACTCAAGGCATTGGCACGATAATACTCAGACTGAATCGCCCTGGCAGCAGCAAGGGCTTCTGACAATAACTCTGGTGACAGCTTGTTAGCTAAGGCACTCAAGGCTTGGGTACGATAATCTTCAGACTGAATCGCCCTGGCAGCGGCAAGGGCTTCTGGCAATAACTCTGGTGACAGCTTGTTAGCTAAGGCACTCAAGGCTTGGGTACGATAATCTTCAGACTGAATCGCCCTGGCAGCGGCAAGGGCTTCTGGCAATAACTCTGGTGACAGCTTGTTAGTTAAGGCACTCAAGGCTTGGATACGATAACGCTCAGACTGAATCGCCCTGGCAGCAGCAAGGGCTTCTGGCAATAACTCTGGTGACAGCTTGTTAGCTAAGGCACTCAAGGCTTGGGTACGATAATCTTCAGACTGAATCGCCCTGGCAGCGGCAAGGGCTTCTGGCAATAACTCTGGTGACAGCTTGTTAGCTAAGGCACTCAAGGCTTGGGTACGATATTCCTGATCCTGAATTGCCCTGGCAGCGGCAAGGGCTTCTGGCAATAACTCTGGTGGCAGCTTGTTAGCTAAGGCACTCAAGACTTGGGCACAATAACGCTCAGACTGAATCGCCCTGGCAGCAGCAAGGGCTTCTGGCAATAACTCTGGTGGCAGATTGTTAGCTAAGGTACTCAAGGCTTGGGCACGAGAAGACTCATGCTGAATCGCTCTAGCAGCAGCAAGGGCTTCTGGCAATAACTCTAGTGGCAGTTTGTCAGCTAAGGCACTTAAGGCATCGGCACGAGAAGACTCAGACTGAATCGCCCTAGCAGCAGCAAGAGCTTCTGGCAATAACTCTAGTGGCAGTTTGTCAGCTAAGGCACTCAAGGCTTTGGCACGAGAAGATTCATGCTGAATCGCCATAGCAGCAGCAAGAGCTTCTGGCAATATATCTGGCAGTTTGTCAGCTAAGGCACTCAAGGCTTTGGCACGATATTCCTCATCCTGAATCGCCCTGGCAGCAGCAAGGGCTTCTGGCAATATATCTGGCAGTTTGTCAGCTAAGGCACTCAAGGCTTTGGCACGATATTCCTCATCCTGAATCGCCCTGGCAGCAGCAAGGGC
>NZ_JBALBY010000109.1:0-138881 GCF_036919575.1 Nostoc sp.
TTCCGAGTTCAAAGGCTGAAGTTCCGAGTTCAAAGGCTGAAGTTCCGAGTTCAAAGGCTGAAGTTCCGAGTTCAAAGGCTGAAGTTCCGAGTTCAAAGGCTGAAGTTCCGAGTTCAGAGGCTGAAGTTCCGAGTTCAGAGGCTGAAGTTCCGAGTTCAGAGGCTGAAGTTCCGAGTTCAGAGGCTGAAGTTCTGAGTTCAGAGGTGGAATGAATACGAAACTTACCTTGACAGAGCTAGACTTTGGAGTTTGAAGTTATAAGTTTCTTTCTTAAACTCATAACTCATAACTCCTAACTCCTAACTTTTATTACCGCATTGTGACAAATTCCTCTGCGGCTGAGGGATGGATACCGACAGTGGTATCAAAGTCTTTTTTGGTTGCGCCCATTTTAACTGCGATCGCCACACCTTGGATAATCTCTGCTGCATTTTCACCAACCATGTGAGCGCCTAGGACTTTATCAGTGTTGCTATCAACTACCAACTTCATCATTATCTTCTCTTGCTTACCAGTCAAACTATGGTACATGGGGCGGAAGCGAGTGAGATAAATTTTTACGGCATCACCGATTTTTTCCCGTGCTTCGACTTCTGTCCAGCCTACTGTTGCGGCTTCTGGGTTAGAAAATATGGCTGTAGGTACAGTTTGGTGACTGAATTCACGGCGGTTATTCCCGAATTCACTATCGGCAAAGGCGCGGCCTTCACCAATGGCTACGGGAGTTAAATTAATTCGGTCAGTGACATCCCCAACCGCAAAAATATGCGGTTGACTAGTTTGACTATATTCATTGACTGCGATCGCACTTGTGGTAGGATATCCAAGCCCTTCGATAGAACTAGCGACAACATCAACCCCAGCGTTTTTTAAACCTAGTCCATCTACATTGGGAGTTCGACCGGTCGCAACTAAAAACACGTCGGCAATTATTGGTTTTTGGTCGTCCCCGGATAAAGTCAGTTTCAACCCTTCTGGTACGCGTTCAATTGTTTTTACCACATTATTCTTAATCAGCCGAATTCCGTGGTTTGTCATGCCCTCTTCGATTTCTATGCGAATGTCATCATCAAACCCGTTCAAAATCTTTTCACCTCTGGTAATTTGTGTCACCTCAGAACCCAAACCGCGCATAATACAGGCAAATTCTGTGCCAATATAACCAGCACCAATAATAACTATGTGTTTTGGTTGTTCTTTTAGATGAAAGATTTCGTTAGAGGTAATGCCATATTCCATCCCTGATAAATCTGGCTTTACAGGATACCCACCAACAGCAATTAAAATTTTGTCTGCTGTAACTTTGCGTCCATCAACTTCTACGGTGTGGGGGTCTACCAATGTAGCGCGACTAGGAATTAGTTCCACTCCCGCTTTTTCTAAAAAGCTGATGTGTAGTTGCGACAGTCGCCGAACTTCCTTATCTATAGATGTAATGAAATATTCCCAGTCAAACTCTACATTACCCACTTTCCAGCCATAGCCTGCGGCGTCACTGAACAGTCCAGGAAAATGAGAACCATAGACCATGAGTTTTTTGGGAACGCAACCGCGAATTACACAAGTGCCACCAACTAAATCATATTCAGCGATCGCTACTTTTGCCCCATAGCTAGCCGCCCGTTTGGAAGCCGCCAAACCTCCAGAACCCGCACCAATTACAAACAGGTCGTAATCAAAAGTCATAAATTTATGTATCTCTTTAGTAACAAGTTAGTTCCTGGGAACTTACACAGAATGCAATTGAACTATATAAGGATATCCGGTAAATCCTGTGTAAGTCCTGTCCTTGAATTAATCTAGCGTTAGCAGATGCTATCTCGTCGTAGGGAATATCACTTTTTGCTTTGGTGGCTGTAAAGGCAGTAGTTAAATAATTCGTAATTCGTAATTCGTAATTCGTAGAGACGCGATTAATCGCGTCTGTACTTTTGTGACGGGGATTTAGCCTGTCCTCAACAATGAGAAATCAACTGATGAGACTTTCTAATACAAGTTACCTCAGCAGTTTGATGTGGTTGATATTTCCGAATAGTCTGAAAGCAATACTGCTCGGTTTTTGGTGCATAGTCATTTGAGATCCCCCTTAGTCCCCCGATAAATTGGGGGAAAAATAAGGCATTTTTAGCCCCCCTTTTTAAGGGGGGTTGGGGGGATCGACTCAAAACCTACGCAGTATTGAGTCTGAAAGGGGTTGCTATTCCCGTTTCAGTGGGCGGTCTAGTACTTCGGTTCTGGGAGAGTTTCAGGTGGTTGGACGCACGACTGGAGGAATTACTGGAGTAATGACTGGAGGAATTACTGGAGTAATGACTGGAGGAATTACTGGAGAAATAACTGGAGGCTCGACTGGAGGAATTACTGGAGGAATTACTGGAGGCTCGACTGGAGGAATTACTGGAAGAGTGACTTCGACTGGAGGAATTACTGGAGGAGTGACTGGAGGAATTACTGGAAGAGTGACTTCGACTGGAGGAATTACTGGAAGAGTGACTGGAGGAATTACTGGAAGAGTGACTGGAGGAATTACTGGAAGAGTGACTGGAGGAATTACTGGAGGCTCGACTGGAGGAATTACTGGAAGAGTGACTGGAGGAATTACTGGAGGATTTACCGTCCTACTAGCGTTATTTTTCCCAGGACGCTGCTGAGTATTTGACAGGACTTGTCCTGCGTCTTCAAAGGAATTTAATAGGGAATTATCTTCAATAGGGTGGACTGGGGAATCGTTTGTAATAATGTGGTTGGTGGAGGAAGTTGAAGGACTAGTAGTTAGGTCTGCAAAAGATGGGTTTTCAACTACTCCCTGACCTGTTATTGGCGACTGTGCATTCAAAGCCGCAGCAGTTTCAGCTTGAACGCTAGCGATCGCTGGGTCGGACTTAGGCGTATGATTTTGTTTAGTCAAATCAAATCCCCGAACCAGATCGCTCATTTGATAAAAATTTCTGAGATCAAAATCGTATAAGCCCTGAAATTTGCCTTTAACTATAACCATCATCTGTCCTGCTTGCAGCACCTGAGTTTGAGAAGCTTCCTGATTAGAAACTTCAATGCCGCTATTTGTCAGCGCACCCACAATCGTGGTATCTGTTTGTTGGTTGTAGCGTACAAATAATGCTGAACCACGAATTGCTGCTGCTGCACTTGGCGTTTGTATGCGTGTTTGCCCCCTTCCAGGTGGGATAAGCAGCAATGCGGTTCCGTTTGATAGTCTAAAGCTGCGAGTCTTTGGTAAAAATTCAAATATTGCCTGTTCCCCAACTCGTGCCAAAGAGCCGTCATTAAAACGCAAGTCTGCGAGGGAAGCTCGACCAGTTGACAACCCATCCCCAGGAATCATTGCATCTGATTTGCGTGCAGGACGCTTCTTCTGTCTATCTCTGGGTATCAGTTGTACCAAGTTGCGGAGGTTCTGAATCTCTGCTCGCGTCAGAGGAGTTATGGCATTTACCCGATTTGGCAAAGGCAGTACTATAACTCCCCATAAACCAATCACTAATAGTGGAAAAGATTTATGAAACATAGTTTGAGAATTTGTGAACTTCAACTAATACCAAAAAAGTTAACGGTTTAAGCTATTGCTAATTGTTAGAGTAAGTTTTTTAGGTAAAATTGTTTGAATTTTAGTTGACATTTAATACATAAAATAGATAACAATTGAAGAAGAATTCAGAAGTCAGAATTCAGGAGCGGAGCCGGAGACTTCCGAAAGCTCCGGTCAGAATCAATCAGTCGGGGATTCAGCGCTGCATTGCGGTCTTGGGGTCTCCCCCGCCGCAGGATGCGCGAAGCGCTGTAGAGGAGCAACTTTGTAAGACAGACCCGGGACTCTCTTGTTGACCACTAAATTTTAAATTTAGTGGGGGTGCAAAAACGCCGATTATTCATCCGCCAGTCGTACAGAATTCATTCTGAATTCTGACTCCTGACTCCTGAATTCTGTTCGATAAACTATGTGTTTAGTTTATTTAAGTTTTTGTTCTGAAACTTACATTGTGTGCAATCAAGTCTGTGTCAGATTTCAAAGTTAGTAAAGTTCAGCAAAAATTGGATCGGAGCATCTCAATTTTGCAAAAAAATCTCGGACAAAATCCGAAAAGCAGCAATTTGAGTTTGTAGTCTAAGTATATACCTACAAAGCTAAAATAGATGCACTCAATTGTATATTCTGAGTCGGAACTTCCGATAAAGCTTGTAGGTCTACATTTGCCAAACGCGATCAATGCGATCTAACCAGATGCGACTCAAGAACTGGAAGAATTTGTTTTTTTGTATTTTTTTAGCGTCCAGTGGTGGAAGTTGGTGTTGCATTAGAGTAGATGCGGCAGAATCTGCAAATACAGATATTTGGCGTCCTCAAAATTTAGTAAGCACACAGTTAAATTATCAGCAGTTATGTCAGAAGTTCGAGCAAGAGGCAATTAACTCTTTGTGCAAGCAGGCCAGTGAGTCGCATCCTTTAGACTCGCAGATGCCGTTAAATCTGGCACAGCAAACACGAGAAATAACTCAAGCCCCAGGCACAACCGAAAAACCTGAAGATACTCAAAAGCAAGATGACCCGCCACAGCTAGAATCGCAGCCAAGTAATTTGCCTACATCTCCTCCAGACTCAAAAGAGCAACTATTAAATGCACCTGAGATAAATTACTCTCAAAGGCTAGAGAGGCTAATACAGCTGCTACGATCGCCAAAACTACCACCTGAGTCTTATAGCGATCGCGAATTGGGGTTGCGTGTGCGGTTACTACCCTTAGAACAGCAGCCACTCCCACCAACACAACAACCTGTAGTTCAGTTTAAACCCATAGGCTCTTTACAAGCCCGTGTAGGCTACTTCCAGACAAATAACATTTTTTCCTCAAATCATAGTCCAATAGAAGATGGTTTCATTATTTCTGGACTGACGTTAGCCTCTGCATATTTCCCTTTAGGATCTAAGACTTATTTAAACGGCTCAATTGATGGCAATCTGATTCGTTATCTAAATCAGTCACAATACCATTACAACCAAGTAAGATTCAATCTCAGTATTTACCAGCAGCTATCCCAGCGAATGTACGGAGAAATCAGTTGGAGCAATCAACAGTTATTTTATGCCAATAACAGCGATCGCCTGGATAGCTTTAAAGCAGGCGATCGCTTTTTAAATGAGAATTCCCTGGAACTGTCTTTGGGACGACGAGATCCCTTAACTCCAAAATTAACCCTAGATAGCTTTTACGAATTGAGTATAAATTTTGCTGATCCCCTAAGTCGTAATCGAATAATCAATTCCTTTTGGGTTTCTCTAAACTACTATTTGCAAAAGCCTCTCCAAGTTGGTATTGATTATCAGGGGAACTTCTCGGACTTTACACAGCGCGATCGAGAAGACCAATTCCATCGGCTATTCGGGCACTTAAATTACCAAATATCCGATACCACTAATATGAATGTGCAGGCTGGAGTGAGTTTAGGTAGTTCAACTGACGAAAACATTGACTTTGATGGCTGGTTCTTCAGTATTAATTACAATTTGCAATTAGGTCAGTTTTGATAAAAGTTAGGATTTTTATTTCAGTTTATTTTCTCAACTAGCGAGGGGAGCGATCGCATTAATTATTTCTAATACTTCCATCCCACATGATGGTGTGATCAAGAATAGCATCATTGACATCACCATCAGTACTACCCGTCAAGTTAGCATAGCTGAGGTTAGCCCCATCAAAAATAGCAGCCTCCAACTTGGCGTAGGAGAGATCAGCCCCAATCAACAGAGCATTCTCCAAAGAGGCGCTATACAGGTCAGCCCTATTTAGGTCAGCACCACTGAGATTAGCCCCACTCAAATCCGCACTCAGATGACTATCA
The DNA here is from genome assembly GCF_036919575.1 of Nostoc sp. GTDB lineage: Bacteria > Cyanobacteriota > Cyanobacteriia > Cyanobacteriales > Nostocaceae > Nostoc. The sequence goes on from NZ_JBALBY010000109.1 coordinate 5,857, forward strand.
CTGAGATTAGCCTGTCTGAGATCAGTATTAATCATTTCAGTACCCTCGAAGTGAGTACCTACCAAACAAGCCCCACTGAGGTTGGCATCCATTAGGTTTGCACCATCCAAGTAAGCTCTACTCAGATTAATACCACGCAAGTCGGTTCTACTCAAGTTAGCGTTACTCAAATCAACTCTAGTAAAATCTCTATCTCCAGCAGCATAACGCCTGAGCAATTCCTCAGCATCCATACCTGAACTCCCGCATTAATTAATAACATCGGCTCACAAGATGATCTCTCCTCCAGAAGACTTGTCGCGTACATCTTTCCAAACCTCATCGGGATCTTTCACCTGTGTCCATCACTATTTATTAAAAATTGTGAATAGTAAGAAATTACGGCAATTCTGCGAACTTGTATTAAGTAAATAAAAGTGCGATCGCACAGTTAAAATCAGGTAATATCGGTGAACTCAATTCATCACCATTAAACAACGTAGCAACTAACTTTAAACTCGCTTGTTCGCGTCGATATACTTCCACCTGTTGCTTGCGCCAATCCACAATCCAATATTCTCTCACACCTCTTGCTGAGTAAAGCTTTAGTTTAAGTTCCCTGTCCCGCTTTTCATTTTCACTACCATCAGATAGCACCTCTACAATCAGTTCTGGCGCACCAGTCAAATGCCCGGCCTCGTCTAAAAGTAGGGGCAATCTTTCATTGCTAGCCCAGACAACATCAGGAATCACATTATCATTATCGCCAAAAATTATGCCTGGAGCAGTCACAACTTCTCCCAAACCAGTAGTCTGTGACCAATTATCCAAGGAAGTGCTAATTCTGACACAAGTTTTTTGATGATTCCAGTGAGGCGCTCTGGTCACAAATAAATCTCCGTCAATAATTTCATAGCGATTTCCGTTATCTGGAAACAATTCTAAGTCGGCGGTAGTCCAGCGCACTCTCTCAGATATCGGCTGGTTCATAAATCATCTCTGTTAGAGTATTTACCTATTTTAGCCTGAGTGGAAATTGAAAATTAGTTAATAGTGAGGAGTGAGGAGTTAGGAGTGGGTAGAGACGCGATTAATCGCGTCTGAGTTAGGAGTGAGGAGTTAGGAGTTATTATTCACTCTATGCTCCCCTCATTCCCCAGTCCCTAGTACAGCACGGCGTAAATAAGCCGCTCATTTTTAATGCCTGAAACCCTTGCTAAAACTTAATTACGAATTACGAATTACGAATTACGAATTACGCAAAGCGCTACTAGCTCCCTACACCACTACCTTTTCTAAGATCAGCTTAGAACGCTTGACTTGCTGAGGAATCGCTACGGGATAATCTCCGGTGAAGCAGGCAGAACAGAAACTATTGGTGTCTTCTCGTGTCGCTTCTAGCATTCCGTCCCAACTGAGATAGGCGAGGCTGTCTACTTCCAGTTGCTTGGCAATTTCCGCTACTGACTTGGTAGCAGCAATTAGCTGATCCTGAGAATCGGTATCGATGCCATAGAAGCAGGGATGAGTTACAGGCGGAGAAGAAATTCGCATATGTACTTCTACTGCACCAGCTTCACGCAAGGTTTTAACGAGTTTACGGCTGGTAGTACCCCGTACAATCGAGTCGTCTACGATGATCACTCGTTTACCTGCTAGCACATCTTTGAGGGGGTTGAGTTTCATGCGGATACCTGACTCGCGCATCATTTGCGTTGGTTGAATGAAAGTTCGCCCAACGTAGCGATTTTTAATCAGTCCTTCGGCGTAGGATACACCAGAAGCTTGGGAAAATCCGATCGCAGCAGGTATACCAGAATCAGGAACACCAAAGACAATATCGGCATCTACAGCAGATTCTTTAGCTAGTTGCCGCCCTAACCGCATTCGGTAGCTGTACAAACTCTCGTTGTGCATGACGCTATCAGGGCGGGCAAAGTAAATCATCTCAAAGATACACAATTTCCGCTCGGATTGTTGACTCCAATGATAGGAAGCCAAACCTTCTTCAGTAATCCAAACTAATTCTCCTGGTTCTACGTCTCGCAGGTATTCGGCTCCAATGATGTCTAAACCACAAGTCTCGGAAGCCAAAACGTAACGGAGTGGATTACCAGCCAAAGTGCCAATTACTAGGGGGCGAATGCCATTGGGGTCACGGACACCCATAACACCAATGGGAGTGCCAATGACTAAACTAAAGGCTCCTTTGCAACGGTGAAATGCTTGAGTTGCACCTTCTAGCCAATCTGCGCCAGCATTGACGGCTTCTGCGATCGCAAAAGCGATCATTTCTGAGTCTGTTGTTGTGACTAAGTTACATTTATTCTCAACCAACTCTTGACGCAGTTGCACAGTATTGACTAAATTGCCATTATGTGCGAGTGCCAATGAACCTAAACGAGTTTCCAATACTGCGGGTTGGGCATTAACTTTGCGGCTAGAACCTGTGGTGGAATAACGAGTGTGACCAACAGCAAGGCTACCAGGTAACTGATCCAAGATGGATTCATTGAAAACTTGAGACACCAAGCCCATATCTTTATGGAGATGTACTTGTGTACCCTCAAAGGTGGCAATACCAGCTGATTCTTGACCCCGATGCTGGAGGGCATACAATCCAAAGTAGGTCAGTTTAGCAACGTTTTCTCCTGGGGCGTAGATGCCAAAAACACCACAAGCTTCTTCTGGCTTGTCAGACTGATTTTCATGACTATTGATTGGGTTGTTGGTCTGATCGGGGTATTCATCCGAAGTGACAGAATGAATAGAAATCATGCTAGCTTTGCTCCTGGTGGGGGGGTCAATCAATTTTGGATTTTAGATTGACGATTTTGGATTGATCGCACCATAGTAGGGATGCGGCTTGGGATTTGAGACTGGCTATTTTAGATTTGTTTCGCCCACTAGGAGCAAGACATGAACCAGAAGCAACGCCACCAATCCAAAATCTAAAATTCCAAATCTAAAATCGGTAGTCAAGTCACTGGGATTATCTGGATAGATGGTGGTAGAGTTCTTAACAAATCTTTAACCATCTATTAAAACAGTACCGTAATTATGCTCAGAGACGTTAAAAAAAGAGTTAGGAGTTAGGAGACGCGATTAATCGCGTCTGTACTTAGGAGAGACGCGATTAATCGCGTCTGTACAGGAGTTATGCTTTATTATTCCTAACTCTTCACTTTCAACTCCGGCATGGCGAGACGTCTGGCGATCGCATGGGAATAGCGATCGCTGATATCTTCGATACTAACTTTGATTAAGGCTTGATTATCAGTGGTGAAAACCCCCAAATCCGTCTCAAAATTAGCAACAGTACCTAGTTTTTGCCATTCTTGACCGAGATGTTCCTGTAAATATGATTCCCAAATTTCTTGTTGTGCTGATGCTACAGAAACTAAAATTCTGGCACCACCTTCGGCAAATAGCACCTCATCGAGGCGGTTTAACTGCGTTGGTGCTATTTCTAACTTGATTTCGGCACCAAGGTTGCCAGCAATACAACATTCGGCTATGGCGATCGCCACTCCTCCCTCAGCACTATCATGGGCTGAACGTACCCAACCATTACGAATTCCTTCACGACAAACTTTCTGGACACGGCGTTCTAAGTCAAAATCTACCCGTGGCGGTTTTCCGGCAACAGTACCGTGGATAGTGGCTAAATACTCCGATGCTCCTAAACTGATTTGGGATGTCAGAGGTAATCCCAGAAGATAAATCACATCGCCGGATGCTTGCCAACCTTGACCACAAATTTTGGTTATATCGGGAATTAAGCCCACCATACCGACAACAGGAGTGGGATAAATGGGTTGTGGAATGCCTTGAGAATCGAGGGTTTCATTGTACAAAGAGACATTTCCGCCTGTAACTGGTGTTGCCAATTCTCGGCAACCTTCCGCCAAACCGCGACAAGCTTCTGCTAATTGCCAGTAACCAATCGGTTTTTCTGGAGAGCCAAAATTCAGGTTATCCGTTACCGCCAGAGGTTCTGCACCCACACAGCTAAGATTGCGTGCAGCTTCTGCCACCACTGCCTTAGCTCCTTCGTAGGGGTCAAGATAAACATAACGAGGATTGCAATCTACTGTGGCAGCAACTCCTGATTTTAGATTTTGGATTTGGGATTTTAGATTGGGGATTTGTTCTAGGGGGCGCAAACGGATAACAGCTGCATCTGCACCACCTGGGAGTATTACTGTATTATTTTGTACTTGATGGTCATACTGACGATATACCCAATTTTTAGAAGCGATCGTGGGTGTATCGAGCAAAGTTAAGAGAATATCATTCCAGCTTTGCAGGTGTCCTTGGAGTTCTATTCCAGCAGTTGTGCAATCAGGTAAGGAATCAGCAGTCCATTCCCAAGCTTGACGCGCATATTCTGGCGGTTCTGTCAATAATTCCCGGTGATATAGTGGCGTATTCTCCGCCAAAGCTTCAGCAGGAATTTCTGCTGCAATTTCACCCTGGAAGAAAATCCGCACGATCGGTTCAGCGATAACTGTACCAGCAACAACGGCTTGAAGTCCCCAACGGTGAAAAATATCGATTAATTCCTGCTCACGCCCCTTGTGAGCAACAAACAGCATTCGTTCTTGAGATTCCGAAAGCAGATATTCATAAGGAACCATCCCCGTTTCTCTGACGGGAATCTTATCTAAATCTAGTTCAATTCCCACACCGCCTTTAGCCGCCATCTCTGAGGTAGAACAGGTGATCCCCGCCGCTCCCATATCTTGTGCGGCGACAACTGCACCTGTCTTAAATGCCTCCAGACAAGCTTCAATTAATGACTTTTCCAAAAATGGATCGCCCACTTGCACAGCAGGGCGATCGTCTATTGACTGTGAACTCAATTCTGCACTAGCAAAACTCGCGCCTCCCATACCATCGCGCCCGGTGGTGGAACCAACATACAGCACGGGGTTGCCTAAGCCAGATGCTCCAGATTTGACGATTTCTGCTGTTTCCATCAACCCTAGTGCCATAACGTTCACCAGAGGATTACCAGAGTAAGCAGAGTCAAAGTAAACTTCGCCGCCAACGGTGGGTACTCCAACGCAATTACCATAATGGGCAATTCCTGCCACTACGCCTTGGAACAGCCTTTGCGTTTTGGCATCTTCTAGGGAACCGAAGCGCAGGGAATTTAATAGAGCAATGGGACGCGCACCCATTGTAAAAATATCTCTGAGAATGCCTCCTACTCCAGTTGCTGCACCTTGAAAGGGTTCTACAGCTGAGGGGTGGTTGTGGGATTCAATCTTAAAGGCTAGTTGGAGTCCGTCGCCCAAGTCTACAACACCAGCATTTTCACCAGGCCCCACGAGGATGCGATCGCCTGTCGTGGGAAACTGTTTTAATAATGCGCGTGAATTTTTGTAACAGCAATGCTCTGACCACATCACCCCAAACATTCCCAGTTCGGCTTTGTTAGGATGGCGTCCTAAGCGACGGACAATTTCTTCATATTCTTCTGGCTTTAAACCTTGTGCGGCGATTTCTCCACCGGAAAAGGCTGGTTTTGAGGTTGCAGTCATGGAAGTAATGCACTCTGGGGGGACAGAGCATTATTCTATCGATTTCTTAGTCACTAGACTTCTTGCATAAATCAAAAAAAGAAGCCCACCCCGCCTTTAACTTACGTCAAATTCTCCCCTCCCCGCAGGCGGGGAGGGGCTGGGGGTGGGGTGTTAGGGACTTTTGCAAGAGGTCTACTTTCGAAATAACCTTATTGACGCGGTTACGCCTAGAGGTTGACATTTTTCGAGTGCTAAAGTAATGGTATCTTCAAGCTTCATATTTGATCATGAACACCATTACCATCAAAATTCCCGATGAGCGTTTGTTGAAGCTGCAAGAAACTGCCAGTAACCTTGGCGTATCAATAGAAGAATTAGTGCTAATGGGTATTGAAGAAGTACTAAATAAACCAAACGCATCTTTCAAAGGTGCGATGGATTACGTACTCAAGAAAAACACTGAACTTTACAAGCGGTTGGCGTGATGCGCTATCTCACCCTAGAAGAGGTGTTGGAACTCTATCATCGCATAGTTGAGCAGTCAGGTGGATCGGCAGGTATTTCCAACATAGGTGGATTAGAATCAGCGATCGCTCAACCACAAATGACATTTGCTGGTGAGGAACTTTACCCTACAATAGTTGAAAAAGCTTCTGCGCTTGGTTTTTCCCTAATTAAAAATCATCCTTTCATCGATGGTAATAAACGCATTGGTCACGCGGCGATGGAAGTATTTCTAGTGTTGAATGGTTTTGAGATTAACGCAGCGCTGGACGAACAAGAGCAGGTAATTTTACAGGTTGCATCTGGTGAGTTAGGACGAGACAAGTTTACTGAATGGCTTCGTAATCGGATAGTACCAAAGCCAGACTTTCTATAAGTCATCTGAAAATAGGTTTGTGTTTAGGCGATGCCTACGGTGGTAACAGAGCTTTGTCGAAGTGCGGCAAGCTACGCACTTCTACTTTTCTGTAAATTGAAGCGCCATGTTTAAAGATAATTTGACTAAGTAATTTAACTGCAATTTATGAGACTATACCTTGCGGAAATATACTGAAACCCAGAGATTATTTGAGTATATGCAGTTTAGCTGTCACAATCAAGTGACGAGAATCACACTTATGTATGATTAGGATCGTCTCCCTGCGATCGCTAACTAGTGATAATTAATCATAACTGAACTCTAGCCGAGTCATTAATAGGGAACACACTTAATTACCGACAGCCTTAATCAAGGACTGTCGGTTTTTTGTATCTACATCTCATTTGAGCAATGCCCAATGCCCATAAAATTTCCCCACAACTGGTTGATAACTTGACAGAGATTTTGCCAGAGTCACTACCAAATGTGGGGAAGGTATGATCAAATTGGGGATCTTATGCCTAGCGAGTGCTAAGATATTGCACTCACTCTAGTAGACCGGAAGTATACTCGGAGAACAGCACACACTTTGTATCTATTAAGACATCGCTTGAATGATGTAATCAAAGTAAGGTGCTGCTTGAGCAGAGTCTTCCGCACTGAGTAAGCCAAGGGAGGCTGTTTTGAGGGAATTGATCGCCTCTACCATTCCAGGCACGGGAACGCCCAATGAATTGTACATTTCTCGCACGCCAATCAAACCAATTTTTTCAATTGGCTCTTTGTCACCGGCAAGCACGCCATAAGTAATTAGACGTAAGTACCAGCCAAAATCACGGATACATAGAGAGCGTTGGCGTTCTCCGTAAGCATTACCTCCGGGGGAGATAAAGTCAGGACGCTTCTGCCAAAGTTGTTTGGTTGCTTCCTGAACTATCTTTTTTTCGTTTTCGGCTAAGGTAGCCGCAATCCGTGTCCGTTGTACGCCGGTTTGCAAAAAGTCTTTGATATTTTTAAGTTCGCCACTGCTGGGATAACGCAGTTCGTCGTCGGCTTGGAGAATAACTTGGCTAATTACAGTCATGATGATTGAAATCACCTGAAATATTATCTGTTAGTTTAGCGAGTCGGAGGTACACAAGTGAAGAGATAGGAGCTACTTATGTATTGAACTTATCTGTTTGGGGGGAGTGGGGAGTGGGGAGTGGGGGAATGAGGGAGATGGAGGAGATGAGGGGGATGAGGGAGATGAGGGAGAAATAACCAATGCCCAATGCCCAATGCCCAATGCCCAATGCCCAATGCCCAATGCCCAATGACAAATGACAAATGACAAATGACCAATGACAAATAACTAATGACTAAAATAATTTGGCAACAGGGTGAATTAATTGAAGTGACGATCGCTAATCTGAGTGATACTGGTGATGGTGTGGGACGCGCTGATGAGCGTGTTGTGTTTGTCCCGGATGCTGTACCAGGTGATCGCGCGATCGTCCGCTTGGTACATGTTAAACCCAAATACGCCCACGGGAAGCTCCAGCAGCTATTGTCACCATCCCCTCACCGGATTAGACCTAGTTGTATTGTCGCTGACAAGTGCGGTGGTTGCCAGTGGCAGCATATTGATTATAGTTACCAGCTAGCAGCCAAGCAAAATCAAGTTATCCAAGCAATGGAGCGCATTGGCGGTTTTGTCCAACCACCGGTAGATGCGGTACTCGCCGCCCCTTCTGCTTTAAATTACCGTAACAAATCTACATATCCTCTAGGCATATCGGCAACAGGACAGGTACAAGCTGGATATTACCAAAAAGGTAGTCACCAATTAATTAACTTAAATCAATGTCCAGTCCAAGACGCCCGATTAAATCCTTTATTAGCCGAAGTTAAGCAGGATATTCAACAACGGGATTGGCAAATTTACGACGAACAGCGTCACCAAGGGAAAATTCGCCATCTCGGTTTACGCATTGGCCGACACACTGGGGAAATGTTGCTGACTTTGGTGGTGAAGGACTGGAATTTATCAGGAATTGAAACTCAAGCCCAGGAATGGTTAAAGCGCTATCCCCAGTTAGTGGGAGTGTCGCTCAATCGTAATAGCGATCGCACAAATGCTATCTTTGGATCAGAAACCCGTTGCATCGCTGGAGTCCCACACCTGCGTGAAAATTTTGCTGGACTGGAATTTCAAGTGCGCCCAGATACATTTTTCCAAGTGTATACAGAAACAGCAGAGGCACTATTGCAGGTAATTCAATCAGAACTCAATCTTCAAGGGCATGAGTTGCTAGTTGATGCCTACTGTGGTATTGGGACTTTAACTTTACCCCTCGCCAAAAAAGTACGTATTGCTAGAGGATTAGAAGTGCAACCAGCAGCAGTAGACCAAGCTATTTTGAATGCCCACCGCAATGGAATTGATAATGTGACATTTCAAGTTGGGGCAGTAGAAAAATTGCTTCCCAAAATGGACACAATACCAGATGTAGTAATACTCGATCCGCCACGTAAAGGGTGCGATCGCGCTGTCATCGACACTTTACGGCAATTGAAACCATCTCGGATCGTTTACGTCAGCTGTAAAGTATCTACCCTCGCCCGTGACCTGAAATTGCTTTGTCAAGATGGGCAATATACTATCACACGGGTGCAACCTGCTGATTTTTTTCCTCAAACTGCTCATGTTGAAGCTGCCGCCTTTCTTGTGCTATCAGATTTGGACAAGGGTAGTAATTCCTTTAAAAAAACTGAAATTTGAAATTTTTAGTCTACTGCATACTAAAGATGCTAAAATTAAATTAAGCTAAAAATAGAAATTCATTTTGTTTAAAGAAATTCAAGTTGCATAGGCTCTTAAAAATGTGAAATTGGATTGTGTAAATGACAAATCGGCAATTAACTAGAGTATGCCAATACTCTATTAAATTACTAGTATCTTTTTAAGATGCTGACCTCATTATCAAACTTATTCCAGCCGCTATATATCTAAGCAATCCCAACTCATAGATAAAGCCAATGCTCCCTAGCATTTTCAAAATTTAGTTTTAAAGACGCAAGTTTGAAGGCAGCATGACCACCTCAAGTTTTATCAGGGTGCCTGTAATAGCAAACTGATGTCTAGCTAACTGAAAGCTATGGGGTTTCTCTTGTGATTACTATTTCACTCCGTCCAGTTGGACGCTATTGGGGCACTATTAGTTTTGCCTCAACCCTCTATCTTTGTCCAATATTAGATTTATTGTTGGCAGAAATCCCAGCAAAGTTACAAGCAGAATTGCGGTTAGGACTTCAAGAAGCCCTAGTAAACGCCGCTAAACATGGCAATAATCTTGATCCCAGTAAAACAGTTGTAGTGCGTTTTTCCTTAATAGATAATCAATATTGGTGGATAATATCAGACCAGGGTAGCGGCTTTACTCCTTCATCTAGTAGTGATGAAGAGTCAACAGACTATCTGCCACCAGATGAGGCAGAAAGTGGTCGTGGTTTATCTCTTCTCCATCAAATTTTTGATCAGGTGCAGTGGAACCGCAAAGGCACAGAATTGAGGCTTTGTAAACAAATGGAAAATCGCCGGGGATTATCTCTGCGGCGATAAAAGGAGAGTGGGGAATGGTGAGTGGGGAGTGGGGAAAGTTATTAGTTGATTGATTTTTTATATTCCCTATTCACTACTCCCTACTCCCTACTCCCTACTCCCATGAGTCGGACAGGGAGGCGCAGAAATAGAACGATCTAACCAACCAACAGCTTGTTCTAATCTAGCTTGAGCTTCTTGTGGCTGATTCTTTAAAAGATACACAATCGCTGCTGCCACTTGTTCATTAGCGCGGGAATTGCGGTTAGACTTGAGGCGATGCCAATCGTTAGGGGAGATACTCAGCCTTTCCATGAGGACTTGAGCTATTTCCAGAGTACTAAGTTCATTCAGTTGACTGGTTTTCGGCAACTGGGTAGATTGAGACATAATTATGATTCCTTGGTCTTTTGTCCTTGGTCTTTTGTCCTTCGTCTTTTGTCCTTTGAGAAATTACCAATGACTAATGACTAATGACTAATGACAATTGGTTCACATTTAATCTTAGTTTACTACTTGTACATGAAGCCGTCTAAACAATCACAACCGCCAGGGGAAAATCCCGAACCAGATTTTGAACAAGAACTGGAAGAAGTAGAGCGATCGCTCCTATCCTTAAAAGAGCGGTATGATCAAGTGCAACGCGATCGCCAACAACAGGCACAATGGCAACAGCATCGGGATCAACTGAAACATAATAAATCTCAGACACCAGAAATCAAAGCAGAGTTACGGCAAATTCAACAGCAGTTGGAAATGCTAGAACAAAACTTAGAAAGCCAGTTATTTTCTTGGCGTAGCCTCAAAAAACCTTTCTGGCAAGTCGTCCGCTTTGGTGGAATGGGCGTTATCATAGGCTGGATATTAAAGTCTTATGCTGGGTAATCTCAATTTTGGATTTTAGATTTTGGATTTTAGATTGGGTTAAATCGTTAAGATTATTTAATATCCGTACTCCATACGTTGACGAAATACAAGTTGTAAAATATGGTAAATCGACGGATTGCAGAAATATTGCGAAGTGGTCAACCTGATGAGTCCCTCCAAGTTCAAGGCTGGGTGCGAACGAAACGCGAGTCCAAAGGGTTTGCTTTTATTGAAGTCAATGACGGCTCATCACTAGCTAATTTGCAAGTCGTCATTAATCAGGATTTGCCAGATTACGAAGCTACATTAAAAAAACTGAATACAGGTGCTGCTGTTGAGGTGACAGGGGTATTAGTGGCTTCTCTTGGTAAAGGACAGCGAATTGAGTTGAAAGCCGAGACAGTGAAAGTTTACGGAGAAGCTGATCCCGATACATATCCCCTGCAAAAGAAACGCCATTCCTTTGAGTTCCTGCGAACCATTGGACATTTGCGATCGCGTACTAATTCCTTTGGTGCAGTTTTCCGCGTCAGAAATGCTTGTTCGACAGCAATTCACCAATTTTTCCACGAAAGAGGCTTTTTGTGGGTACACACACCGATCATCACTGCTAGCGATTGCGAAGGCGCGGGTGAACTGTTCAGCGTTACCAGTTTAGATTTAAAGAATATTCCGCGCACAGAAAACCAAGCAGTAGATTACAGCCAAGACTTTTTTGCTAAACCCACATATTTAACAGTTAGCGGCCAGTTAGAAGCGGAAGTTATGGCGATGGCGTTTTCTAACGTCTACACTTTTGGCCCTACCTTCCGTGCAGAAAATTCCAACACCTCCCGCCACTTAGCAGAATTTTGGATGGTTGAGCCAGAAATGGCTTTTTGTGATCTAGAAGGCGATATGGATTTAGCTGAGGCGTTTCTCAAACACATTTTTAAATATGTATTGGAAACTTGCCCAGAAGATATGGAATTTTTCAATGAACGCATTGATAAATCTGTGTTAGCAACAGCCGAAAATATTATTAATAATCAGTTTGAACGCTTAACTTATACAGAAGCGATCGCACTTTTAGAAAAAGCTGATGTTAAATTTGAATATCCTGTAAGTTGGGGTTTAGATTTACAATCAGAACACGAACGCTACTTGGCTGAACAATTATTTAAAAAGCCTGCGATCGTTACAGATTATCCAGCGCAAATCAAAGCTTTTTATATGCGCTTAAACGACGATGAAAAAACTGTACGTGCAATGGATATTCTTGCACCTAAAATTGGCGAAATTGTTGGCGGTTCCCAGCGAGAAGAACGTTTAGAAGTTTTAGAACGCCGCGTGTTAGCGCAAGGATTAAACCCAGAAGACTTGTGGTGGTATCTCGATTTGCGTCGTTATGGTACTGTTCCACACGCGGGTTTTGGGTTGGGTTTTGAACGACTCGTACAATTTATGACTGGTATGGGAAATATTCGTGATGTGATTCCTTTTCCCCGTACACCGCAAAGTGCTGAGTTTTAGTTTACATTTTCTACCTGGCAATTGGAAATAGCCAGGTCTTTGACTATTGTGGATAAAGAGAAATCCAACAGAATATATTTATCATGAGTCTACAAGACCAAACCATTGGTAAAATCCGGCAAATGCCAGAATCTTTAGTTCAGGAAGTGAGTGATTTTATAGACTTCCTATTAATGAAGCATACCAGTAATAACTGGGAATTATGGCTTCAATTTAGTGAGTCGGTGGAAATAGTGGAATCAGATTTTTCTGACTCTTTATCTAATTTAGAAGATTATGAAGAACGCTTGGCGCGTGGGGAAATTCAGTGGTAGATATCACATAAAAACTTTGAAACCCGCGATCGCGGGTTTTGCTTATATAGCCACGTATTTTATAAAGCGATTAGTTAAAATTAAGATTTTTGAATCTCCTCTTGTAAAACTTGAATTTGCTCAATAGGTAATTCAGTAACTTGAGCAATTTGTTCTAAACTCATTCCAATTCGCAACAAATTTAAAGTCAACTTTCTTGTTGTTTCTGCTTTACCTTTGGCTTCACCTTCTACTTTGCCTTTGGCTTCGCCTTCTTCTAGGATTTCTTGATAAATGACTGATTCGCGCATAATCTCACTCCTAAAAATCTTCTTAATTACATCTTTCTTTAACACCAGACCTGCTAGAATGCTACTGGCAGCAGCTATATTTCTTTGTAGCTGGCGATCGCTAATTGCTTCAACTGCTTTGGCTACTTGAGTTAATACCATTGTAGGATCGTTTGTCTGACTTAGCACGGCAAAGGGTAATAAACCTGGAATGCTCATAAACCTGTCTGTCGGTTGTTCCCACAGACGTATTACCTCAAACTGATGGTAAGTGTTGTTTAATCTAAAACTGTTTTCCCTGACTAATTCTGAACTTGTTTTTCTCAAATAGATTACTATTTGACGCATTTCTTTGTTAGGAAAGCGGCGATAAACCCTAACCCGATAATCTAACATCCGAAAGGGGATAGCTTCATCAGGGTCGGTTTGAAATTCGGTATGTAGAACTAAATCATCAGATTGCAATAAGATTAATGAATCGGCGCGAATTGGTTCAGTTGATAATTCAGTAGGGCTAAGTTCTGTTAATTTAATCGGTGAACCTAGTAACCAAGTTGCTAAATCATCTTTGAAGTTTTCGGCAATGAATTTACAGATATTGTCATACATGGCAGCCTTAAAGAAAGGGTATATATAGCAATCCTAAATCATTCGTGAAAAGTTAGATCCCCGACTTATCAAAGAAGTCGGGGATCTGGACACTGAGAATTTTCACAAATCAGATAGGATTGCTATAGTTTTTAGAATATGCGAATATACCTGCAATAAATTTTCCATCACCGTAGGGTAGGCGTCTTGCATAGCCGACAAGGAATATAAAAGGTAGCACTGGAGGTGTAAATTAATGTTAATGTTACTTCTCAACATCGGGAATGAGCGTTATGCCATAGAAAGCCGACAGGTTGTAGAAGTAATACCACTTGTCCTGCTCAAAACTTTGCCCCACCAGCCTGAGTATATCGCTGGTGTTTTTAACTATCACGGACGCATTGTACCAGTAATCGATTTATGTCAGTTGATGCGTGGCAAATCCTCTTGTGAGTACCTGAGTACTAGGATTGTATTAGTCAATTATTGGGGGAGTAATAATCCAGAACTTGAGGCTTCCTATCTTTTGGGTTTGATGACAGAACAAGTTGTAGAAACATTACATAAGTCTGAGTCTGAATTTGTTAATTCCAATATCCAGATAGATACAGCGCCATATTTGGGCAAGATAATTGTAGACGAGCAAGGGATGATTCAGTGTCTTCGCATTGAGTACTTATTCTCAGAAGCACAGCAAGTCAATTTCTTGCCAGAAAGCGATCGCAATACTGGATTTTAGATTGGTCTAAAGACTCAATAGCCGAGGCTTTAATTCAGTGGTCTTAAATCAGTGGAGAGTTCAGGAGCTACGACTGATTTAAATTATGAATTATTAATCACTTTTTGAGTATTGATCAGCGCTAGCTCAACTGTATTTTCAGATGGCTGCGTTATTTGAATTTCTAATCCAGGTCCAAAATAGTTGGTCATTTTTTCCTGCTTTTTTTGCCACACATCAATTGGTATTAGCGGCGAATCAAATTCTAAAATTAGGGCATAGCCCCCATTAACTTCTGTTTCTCGCAACCCTGTGACTGTTGGCCGTTCCTGGTCTGTGGGACTCAAACCTAGAAAAGAAAGTGTTGTATCTAGATGAGCATCTTGACCGTAGCGATATCGGGTGATGTCTTGGCGAATTTTATTTTGAGTCTCAGTTGCTTGCTGCTGGCGCAGTATCAATGCTGACGGTGATGTAGTTTCGCTAAATGGTACTGGCTTAAGTTCATTAGCTTTCAGCGCCAGCCCTCCCAACAATAGAGGAATTCCGTAAAAAAATCCGACAAGATTGAGTGTGGCATTATTAGCAGCATAGGCGACAAAGCCAATGATGGTTAAGATGCCGCCGATAGTTAAACCGAGTGTTCCCAAAGAGATTTGGCGTAGCATGAGCTTAAATTAGTATAAATTATTAATACCTCAGTTTTATTATCATCGGCTATGACTAACAAATTAGGGAAGAATATTAACTTAAGTCAGTAAGTAGGTGGTATAAATAAAAAAATACTTAGATACCCGACTTCTCTAAGAAGTCGGGTATCTATCTCCTGAGCGTTTGATGTTTAATTAGGTTGAGCTACTTAGTGCCCCAGAATGTTGGATTTTGAGTTAACTTTAAATTTAGAGGTAGTTAAAGATGGGAAAAAATAATGGATATACAGACTATAAAAGAACGAATTCTCGCAGTTCAAAGTAAACGCGAGTACCTGTTAAGTCTACTGGAACAACCAAACCTGGGAACTTTGAGAGTTGACGTAAATCAGGCTTTGGAAGAACTGGATGAATTAATTGATGAATTTAGACGCACCATTCCGGTAGCGTAGAAATTATCAAAAATTGCGTCGGTTTAACCGTCAACTTCAGGCGATACCGACGCCACTCAGTATTATCACGTCCTCAAATCTCCAGAATTGAACTAAGCCTTAATTGGCGATCGCAACATAGCTGTATTATTTATCCTGGAACTGAAGCATCTCCTGCACGCTGACCTAACTGCCTAACTAAGGCAATAAGTTCGCTTGTAGGTATATCTTTCTTGCAAACGTCATCAAAGCTAGACATTGCCTTTGTCCCCTGAAAATTTACGTCTTCCACTGAGGAGTAAGCAAGTATTTGGGTGTTCGGAGATATAGCTTTAATGTGACTAGACGCACTCCAGCCATCCATGACTGGCATTTGTAAATCTAGAACAATTACGTCAGGATGGCAACGTTTAACCATTTCTATAGCTTCTTCACCATTACTGGCTAAACCTACTACTTGAATATTTTCTTGGCAAGAAAAAACCAATTGTAAGGTTAAACGAGTCAGTTCGTGGTCATCAACTACTAGAACACGCAAGGTAGAAAGCTCACAGGATAACATTAACATTGAGGGGAAAGACAAATTTATTCAGAATAACCTCTCCAGTTTATGGGAATAAGTGCCAGCACTTACTCTATCCTATGGTTGAATAACTTGTGTGAACCTAATCTTTGATTTAGTGGTTAACTTTCGTAGTGGCGAGTCCCAATCCCCCACTAATTGATTCTGAATTCTGAATTCTGAATTCTGAATTCTGCATTCTTCTTCAATCAATCAGGTTTGAGGCTACACCACTTGAGCGTAATGCCATATTCATGAGAATTTTTTGGGAATTAGCTTCTGGAGAATCATCATAGGGACGCCGTTGAATGTAAGTGCCATCGGCTTGTAATTCCCAAGCTTGGCGATTATCTGCGAGCATAATTCCCATGATTTCTTGCAAATCTTTAGCAATATCCGGGTCTTTAACTGGAGTAATTACTTCTACTCGGCGATCTAGGTTGCGGCGCATCCAGTCGGCACTGCCGATATAGATTTCCTCCTGTGTGTTGTTATGAAAATAAAAAATGCGAGAGTGTTCTAAAAAGCGACCGATAATGCTGATTATGTGAATGTTTTCACTAATGTCTTTGAGTCCTGGACGTAAACAGCAAACGCCCCTGATAATTAAGTCGATTTGCACTCCGGCGCGGGAAGCTTCATATAAAGTGGCGATAATTTCCGGATCGACTAGGGCATTCATTTTGGCAACAATGCGTCCAGTAAATCCATTTTGAACATTTTCGATTTCGCGGTGAATTAGTGCCAAAAAGCGATCGCGCATATTCACAGGTGCAACCAGCAACTCTCGATAAGACTTTTGCAGAGAGTATCCTGTCAAGAAATTAAATAAATCTGTGATGTCAGCACCCAATTCTTCACGGCAACTGAACAATCCTAAATCTGTATACAGCCGTGCGGTTTTGGGGTTATAATTACCAGTGCCAATATGCACGTAGCGACGTATCCGGTCTTTTTCCCGCCGTACCACCATGACGGTTTTACTATGGGTTTTCAGCCCGACTAGACCATAGACAACATGAACTCCAACTCTTTCTAGTCGTTTTGCCCAGTAAATATTATTCTCCTCATCAAATCGCGCCTTTAATTCCACCAGTACAGATACCTGCTTACCATTTTCGGCGGCGGCAATTAAGGCGTTGACGATGGGGGAGTCGCCAGAAGTCCGGTAAAGTGTCATCTTGATGGCTAACACATTGGGGTCATAGGCGGCATGGGTAATAAAGCGCACTACTGTAGCCGAAAAGGATTGATAGGGATGGTGTACTAGCAAATCCTTTTCCCGAATCACAGCAAAAAAGTCTTTTCCTTCGTCCGTCTCCACGACATCTGGATTTAAACTCGCTTCCTTCAGTCGTTGCAGACGTAATGGTACAACAGATTGGCGTGGTGGATCTTTGAGTTCTGGTAGTGGCAAGGACATAAAGTACATTAAATCCCGCAGTCCCAAAAGGCCGTCTACTTCGTAGAGATCAGTTTCTGTTAATTCCAAATCTTGCAATAAGCGCAATCGCACTGTTTCAGGAGTCTGGGATTGAATTTCTAGCCGGACTGGACTTCCACCCAGGCGCCGTTTTCGCAGTTCCTGTTCGATCGCTAATAACAAATCATCTGCGTCATCTTCTTCTAAGATTAAATCGGCATCACGGGTAATGCGGAACGGATGATATTCTTGAATGTTCATCCCTGGAAATAGAGATTCTAAGTTATGAGCGATCGCTTGTTCTAAAGGCACTCCCGTCCAATGGGCAGGTTTTCCCTCGTCCAGAGTTCCCAACTCAGGCGGTATCGGCAAAAATCGTGGTAGAACACTGGGGACTTTAACTCTGGCAAAGAATTCTTCTTCGGTGTCTGGGTTCTTGACGACAACAGCCAGATTCAGACTCAGATTAGAAATAAAAGGAAAGGGATGACTAGGATCAACAGCCAAGGGTGTCAAAACTGGAAAGACTTGTTCCTCAAAATAACTGTTGAGATGAGTCCGCTGTTTTTGATTCAAATCTATGTAATCTAGGATATGGATGCCATGATTTGTTAGTAGAGGTCGAAGTACTTGCTCAAAATGTTGGTGTTCTTTCTTAACCTGGGGACTGAGGCTAGACTGAATATCGTCTAGCTGTTGTTGTGGCGTGCGACCATCGGGAGTTAATAGGCTGACTTTCGCCTCTACTTGTTGCTTTAAACCAGCAACCCGCACCATGAAAAACTCATCTAAATTAGAACAGAAGATTGCTAAAAACTTCAGGCGTTCGAGAAGGGGCGTGCGATCGTCACAGGCTTCATGTAACACCCTGGCATTAAATTCTAACCAGCTTAACTCTCGGTTAAGATAATATTGTGGATCGCTGAGATTGGTGGGGGTAGCGCTTTTCTTAGATTTTGCCATAATGACCTAAGGGCAGGCAGATGTAGCCCATTGAACTGGGGGACAAT
This sequence comes from Nostoc sp., assembly GCF_036919575.1. Taxonomy (GTDB): domain Bacteria; phylum Cyanobacteriota; class Cyanobacteriia; order Cyanobacteriales; family Nostocaceae; genus Nostoc. The sequence goes on from NZ_JBALBY010000109.1 coordinate 24,156, forward strand.
AAACATATTAAGTTAAATGGTGCTTGAGCATAACCCTGAGGCGATCTTTAGTTGTACTGATTCTCTACCTCGCCACTAGTAAAGGACGGACATAATGCTTATAGGACTTATGCAATAACTCTCTGAAACTCTTATTCCTTTGCGTCCTTTGCGGTTCGTTTTTTCATAATTTTGCGTAGTTTATTTACAGAGAATCACACTTCCCTAAAATCACTAGAGTTAGAAAAGTGAGTTACTTGTAATGTAGGGATATTCAGTCAAAAAATATGTTTCAGGCTACTCGCCGCCGTCTGGCAATTTGGTATACTGCCGTGACTGCCGTATTACTACTACTGTTTGCCAGTGGCGTTTATTTATATGTCCGTAGTACCCTAATTGAGCGAATTGATGATACCCTTAACCATGTAGTGGAAATAGTCGAGCGATCTTTGGTGATTGAGCCAATCAACAACCATGCTGATCGATTCCGCATTAATGTAGAAGCTAGTTTTCGTGACAATACTGGCACTGTTGAAGATGACCACATTGACCTAGAGTGGTTTAGTCCGACTGGTAAGTTACTTTGGTCAACTTTATCCGAACCTTTAAATATTCCCATTCATGGCGATCGCACTGGTGAAACTGTGCGTGTAATCAAGGGAGAAAGTGAAAATTCAAAATTCAAAATTCCTAACTCCTCACTCCTAACTCCTAACTCCTCACTCCTAACTCCTAACTCCTACCTCCCCACTCCCCACTCCCCACTCCCCACTCCCCACTCCCCACTCCCCACTCCCCACTCCCCACTCCCCACTCCCCACTCCCCACTGTTATTACGCCAAGTCACACAACGGGTAGAAGTGAGACGGCAAGTATTAGGATATCTGCGTGTTAGTCATCCCTGGTTTGAAGTCACTAAACCCAGTCGCCAGTTAATTTTTGATTTGGCGCTAGGTATTGGGTTAATGGTGCTTTCTGTCGGCGCAAGTGGCTGGTTTCTTTCGGGTAAAGCGATGAAACCTGTAGATGAGTCTTATCAACGCCTCAAACAATTTACTGCTGATGCTTCTCACGAACTTAGAAGTCCGATTACTTTGATTCAAACAAATGTGCAAGTTGCCCTTGCTGACTTGGATTTAGCAGAGGTAGAAGCGACTACTTCTTTGCAGTATCGGCAACAGTTAAAGGTGGTGGAACGGTTAACGCAGCGTTTGGGTAAGTTAGTCAATGACTTACTGTTTTTAGCACGACAGGATAGTGGTATTAGCAAAGATACTTTTTCAGCTTGTCCGATGGATGCTTTGCTGATGGAGGTGGTTGGAGAACAACAATTGTTAGTCCCTGAAAAAGAAATCGCCCTTTCTTTAAACTTAGTTGATCCTCCCGCCTCCGAAACTAGTCCCGAATTACTAGAAAATTGGTTTACCCTTGTGGGCAATTGGGATCAACTGGTGCGGCTGTTCACAAATTTAATTGCTAATGCCTTGCATTACAGTTCAGCAGGTGGACGGGTGAAAGTTGAATTAGCGCGGATAGAGGGAATAAATCGCGTTTCTGGACTACGTTACACCAGCGCCCAATTGCAAGTTAAAGTCAGTGATACCGGGGTTGGAATTCCCACAGAAGCACTACCACGCTTGTTTGACCGCTTTTATCGGGTAGATCCGGCACGTACTCATACAACTGGGAATACAGCTACAGCGATCGCTACTGGTTCAGGATTGGGATTAGCGATCGCTCAAGCTATTGTCGATCATCACCAAGGCCATATTCAAGTTGAAAGTACTCTTGGCAAGGGTACGACGTTTACTGTGACTTTACCAATAACTCTTGAGTCTTAATTCGGCAAGAAATATTTGTTTCCTATGATAGATGTAGAAAAGTAAATAAATTTACTACTTTATATAACAACAGTTGCAATATTTAGCCATTTATTGAATTGCTACAGTTTGATATTTCTACTCTTCCTTATTTGTCGGAGTACTTGTAAATACTGCTATTTTATTTTGGCAAATATGCATCTATCAAGAATAATATTTTGGAGGGTTAAATGCCAACTTCTTCCAGTGAGATAAAGGAAAAAGATATACCATTTTTGGAAAAAGTCAAGGCTGAAAGTGGTTTGCCTGATCTTTACGATGCTAGGGACATCACCGAAGTAGTATTCCGAGTGATGCGCGACCTGATGACTACAGAAGCTGCTGACCGAGTTGAGGAAGAACTGCAAAAACCAGCCGAAATAACTGATGATAAATCGCTGCAAATGGATATTGCAGACCTGTGGCACGATACAAATCCAATTGTCGGATTTTTAAGTCGAGTGCGTCCACCTTGGCAAGGCCCTGGCATCTTTAAAATTAATAGCGATCGCTTTTTATTTCGGGTGGCAAATGAAGGAGGAATGCCACCAAATGTAGAACGCGAACAGGTAGTTAAGGCGGTGTTTTCTGCTACTAAAGACGAATTATCGCCAGAACGAATTCAGGAAATTGCTAGCTGGCTACCTGATAAAGTTCGCCAGCTTTGGGAAGAAGCTTAAAGAAGAATTCAGGAGTCAGAATTCAGAATTCAGAATCAAGACTTCGGCAGGTGTTACCCCGTTTTATTTTAATGATGATACAAATACGTTGGTAGGGGCACAGCAATGCTGTGCCCCTACGAGAAATCTATATGTATCAGGGTTTGTGTGAAATGGTGTTACCCTGAGCTTGTCGAAGAGCTTAGGGTAATTAAATAAATTCTGAATTCTGGCGACTGCCGTCTTTATTCTGTTTTATTAATTTTTTTGATTAATTTTGGGATTTATGACTAATGATTTAGCTTTTTCAGCCTTGGGGATAAAAAAGGTTCTGTCTAACTTTAGATTGTTTTCAAGCCTCTGGTTAGATACAAAAAATAGAGCTACTTGCTAAGGTTAAATATGTAAACTGACGGGTTAAGCCTAATTTAATTTACTGCTTTAAAAAACATTTAAGAGAGAAAAATCAAGTTTTTCTAGGAGTCAATTATGAAGTCTCAAAAATTTCGCAAGTCCTCTGAGTTATTTGGCGCTATTTGTGGGGGCTTACTGATTAGTCTGCCAGCAATTCCTCAAGCAATAGCACAACAATCTGCTCCCAAAGTTAACCCTTGTCCGAAGATTTTTTACGAAGAACCACATAATAATCAGGTTGTAGTGCCGCCGGGATGTCCTCCCAATGCGATAACACAAAGATTAGCTGCTCAAGGGCTTCTTCCTGTCTCTGCTACGCCATCACAAAGCCAAAGTCAAGTTCCAGTTCCAACAGAACCAGGCGTCACAACACCAGTCCCAGCCCCTGGAGATCAAAATCAACAGCCGATACCAGAGGGCGATTCCAGTAACCAACCACCACAAACCCCGATCGCTACAATCGCACTGAATAATGGTAAAGTTAATGTCAGGTTTGTGAATGACACTGCGGCTAATATAACTTATCAAGTGATTGGCGATACGGCACCGCGATCGCTACAAGGTAAGTCAGATGTAATATTGCAAGCTTTAAATGCACCAGTAACGGTGACATTTCAACGAGATGATGGCGGACAGTTGCTAGTGACTCCACAAACCTCTTCAGAACCAGGAAGCTTGGAAGTTAAATTTAATGAAGCCACCGATGCAGCACAGGGTAGAAGTGCTATGAGAATTGAAAAAAACGGTTCAGTGTTCTTGAATTAGTTAACTTAGAGCCGGGGCGAATTGAATTTGCGGCTACACAAACAAGATCTGGTTTATCCAATAGCTCAAAAAAACCTCACCCTGGTTATGCTACGCAAAACCTGTCCCTCTCCTTAGTAAGGAGAGGGATGTCCGTTAGGACAGGGTGAGGTTTTTCAAGATTTTGGGTAATTCGATGACTTGTGTTTACACCGTAGCCTTTTAGGAGAGAGGAATGCAAGTGAGGTGAGAGTGTATTGCATACAAACGAGCCGCAGCTACGCCCGTCGTAGACATCGCTATGGTTGCGGTTTCTAACCGCCCTTTTAACGTTAAGTTTACTAGTTCCGCCGAAGCATTTTACTTAGCTGATCCAGCAATTGCGTTTCTTGTTTGCTGTCTTCCAATGTCCGCGCCAGTATAATCGCCCTTTCGTAAAAATTGCGGGCAGTTAAGTAATTACCTTGCTGCTCGTATAATTGAGCGTAAGACTGAAAAGATTTTAATTCTTCTGGCAAACTTTGCAACTCTTGGGCGAGCGTTAAACGTTGCTCTAGTAAATCAAAAGCCCGTTCGTAGCGTCCTACAGCACTGTGAGCTTTAACTAAACCGTCAATTGCTCGTAATTCATTAGTGCGATCGCGGTTAGTTTTAGCTGTCTGCATTGCTACCCCATAAGTGGCAATGGTATCCTGATAATTTCTAGATGCTAAATAAGCATCTCCTAAATTATTTAGGGTATTTGCTTCACCGATGGCATCGCCAGTCTGACGACGGAAAATTAAAGCATTTTCATACAATTTAATCGCCTTGTTATAATCTCCCAACCTAGCTGCTACCAAACCTAAATTACTCAAAGATAGTCCTTCACCTTCAATATTTTTGACATTGTGAGCAATTGTGAGAGCATCTTCAACTGTTTTCCCAGCAGCAGCAAATTCGCCTTGTTGCAGCAGAAATGTACCGATATTATTTAGCACAAAAATCTGAGATTGGAAGTCTTGAGTATCACGAGCGATCGCTAATCCTCGCCGTAAAGAATCTTCCACCTCTTTTAAACTACCTAGCTGGACATAAGCCTTAGCAAGCAAATTGTAAGTCTGACCTTGTGCTTTCAAGTCGCCAATTGAGTGATATAGTTTTAATGCCCGTAAGCAAGACGTAATTGTTTTATCGGCATATCCTGAAGCGTATTGTTGTTGACCGATACCCAGCAAGCTGTCTGCTTCATCTCTTGATTGTCGCCCAACGGAACTATTTAAAGGGCGATGGAGTTGTTGTGTAATATCAACTGCACCCGCCGCGATCGGACTCAGCAAAAAAGTAAAGAGTAAAATACTGTGTAAAAGTACCTGGGGAGGAGAAATCGCCCGCCAGTTACTACAACTCTGTTGAGATGAGCAATGCACTGGCTTACCTACACAAATTAAGCCTACCTTTTGCCTGAGAAATACAAGCCGTTGTTTCATAAAAATTACCCGTAAAGTTGCGGGTTTAAGCAGAAGGTCTAAGAAGAAGTTTTAAGTTTTTAAATTGAAGACAATCAATATACGCGTTTATACTTAAGCGAAGATTAACTTAAATCTTCCCCAAAGTATATGGCGCGAATATCTGTGGGTAATTTATCCTCTAACATACGATAGCCTTCCTGGAGAGAATTGGCTACAACAGTTGGAGCGATCGCTTCTCCTTCGGCTTGCAGATAGGCAGCGATTCTAGTTTCGCTCCAGTGGAAAGTTTGAGCCATTAACACCATTAATCGCAAAACTGGTGGTAGTTGGTCTAACGCTTGTTCTACATAGCACCATAGTGGGGGCGAAGTCGCTTGCAGAGAATAATGAATTGCTTCTGTGGGTGGTAGTTTAATCTCGTTAATACAGAAAGCTGTCATATTAATTAACCAATTTTGCATGGTTAAGGCTTGCTCACCTGATTGAGAGTCGGTTAAATGTAGTCCACCGAGTTCGTAGTAGATATGCCGCCAGGTGAGGGCAAACAGATAATCTGCCTGCACAGGCGATCGCGCCGAATGCCGAATTAAGGTATAGACTATGGGACTATAGCGGCAAAAAATCACCGTAAAATACTTCCCTGCATCTGGATAACGCTGGAATAGAGTCAGTAGTTCATCGTCACTGTGATGAAACAGCGACTTCACCAGGGGGTGATTAGCTTCAGGAAAATGAGGAATTTGCACAAGCCTTTGAGTTGATAGTTGTTAAAATAGTTTTGGGAATTAAACTCCCGTAGTTAATCGCATAATATCTTGGTGTTGCCCAGTTTGTAGCTCAGACTCAGACTAATTGAGTATTGATAAAACAGGAGTCAGAATACAGAATTCACCAATTGTGAATACTCCAGCCATAAAGGGATAGAGTTTTAAGGCGAGAATATTTTAATTTTTTTCGCCCACCAGTGGCGAGGTTTTAACCAATATTCATCATCCACTCGTACAGAATTCAATTCTGAATTCTGACTCCTGAGTTCTGAATTCTTCTTATAAACTAGAAACAAGGACTTAATTTTAGTCTTAATCGACAATCATAAAATCGGCTCACTTATAGAATCCTTATTTGTTCATGGTTATAGCGGTTAGTGTGATATCGTTCCTGCTCAGTCCCCTGACATTAGGCTCCTTTCTGCCTTCCCTGCCCTTAGATAGCCTATTTTCCACCCAAGGCATTATGGTAATGCTGCTAGCAGCTTACGCTGGTGCCATGTGGATGTTCCTCACCAGTGCCCCAAAAGTACACACTGTAATGGTGTCAGATTTGGAGATTGCCCGACAGTTGTATGAAGGGCTGCTAGATTTGCCAGCAGCAGAGGTGCCATTGCACTACTACTACAACTACGAACAAACTATCGGCGCAACTGGCATTGATCCACTATATATGTCTACAGGGCCGAGCTTATCTAATAAAATGCTGAATAATGCCAATGATGGGCTGTGGTATCAATTGAAGAAAAATACCCAGCTACACATCATTACTGGCGCGAGTTTAGGTAGCAAAAATCAGCAACGCCACGTTTGTTTTGACCACGACTGCCTAGAAATGATTTTAATGCGAGTCGAAACGCGCGGTTTAAAATTCAAGATTCGTAACCAGAAGCCCCTGAATTTTTTGGTTAAGGACTATGAAGGGCGCGTTATTGAACTGGCTGAAGTAGCGAATTAGTCATTAGATTTGAAAAATATAAACAAAACCCCACTTAAAGGTGGGGTTTTGTTTATCTAATTCTGAGCTTTTAGGACTTACGCATTGACAGACATAACCAAATGTGCATTACCTCTCGTTACAAGGCTCTGCCTTGTAATGCTCTTGTGGGAGGGCTGCTGCCTCCCAGCGATCACATTCCCAGGCAGAGCCTGGAAACGAGGCACAGCAGATTTCAAGGAAAGTGAAGTACACAACGATTCCTCCCAAAGCGAGGTATAAACCCTGTTTTACTTCTGAATTCTGGATTCTGGATTCTGAATTATGCTGTATATTTCATCACCCCTTTTAGAAGGTGAAGGTAGTACGTAGAGTGCCTACATATTCAGTGTCGTTATTGTTGTTGTTCTCTGGATTGAAGATTACCAACAAACCAGGAGTGATTTGAATATTATCTGAAACCTTGTACTTGTAAAGACCCTCTAAGTGATAAGAAGTCCCAGAGTCTAAAGCACTACCTGTTTTTATGCTACCACCAGTAACTTGAGGTGGTTGACCAAAGATCAGACCCAAGACGTTGCCTTCTCCGCCAAAGTCTCTTAAAGCAAGTGTTGCACCATAGTACCAAACCTCTGCATCTTTCCCAGCATTAGCACCAGTTATAGCATCAGCAGTTGTATAGCCTCCCCAACCACTAAGAGCAAACTTAGAGCTAAGTTGGAAGGTAGCCTCTACACCGTAGTTGTTGGATTCGGTACGAGTGTTATTCCCAAAGGGATTGTTGGCAAAAGCACTACCTGTACTTTGGAAAAGGTTGTTGTTAACAGTATTGTTAACAAGATTAGTTTGATAAGTGCGGGCGTAGGTTAGACCAATATTAAAAGCTTTGCTGGGTTGGAAAGATAACTGACCAAAGATCGCGTTATCACCATCCAACAGCCCATTATTAAGGCTAGGGTCGTTAGCAGTCCTAGCTAAATAAGCACCGCTCAAGCTGATCGGTCCCTTAGGATTGAAGGTAACAGTTAAACCAGCGCCACCGGCACCTTGACGATAAATGGGGCTGAAACGTCCATAGCGAGAAAGGGCACCTCTAGCAGAGCTAGCAAAATCAGGGTTGAAGGTATTCACATTCTCCCATAACTCTCCACCAGTGGCATCAACTTTGACACGTACTGCATCACTAAAGTTGAAAGCATAGTTGATTTTATCGATTACAACAGAGTTGCCAGTGCCAGTAACACCGTCATAGCCCAAGCGGGTCATGTTAGTACCGCTCACACCAGCATTAGAAACGATGTTGCCAGCATTCAGACGGATTTGCAACTGGTCTTTACCAGTAAAACTGCTGAACAAGTTCAAACGAACGCGGTCAGAAAAAGTGGTGTTAGAATCCAAGTTTTGATTTGAATTACCAGCAGCAACTGCCCTATTTCCACCAAAAACATCAGACACATTGAAAATGGCTTCCCCAACCAACTTGGTGGTAGTAGAGAACTGATTAGCTTCCAACTCCGAAGTGCGGGCTTCTAGTCCATCGACACGACCACGCAAGGTTGCTAGTTCAGCAGAATATTCTTCTTGTAAGCGCTGTAAAGTAGCCAGGTCTTGTTTGCTGACCAAATCGGCTGTAGCTGTAGCAATCAGTTCGTTAACCCGGTCTAAACAGGCATTCAAACCTGCGGCAAATTCATAACGGGTCAAAGCACGGTTCCCGCGATAAGTACCGTTGGGATAACCTGCAATACAGCCGTAACGCTCAACTAGGGATTGTAAAGCTTGGAATGCCCAATCTGTAGGCTGCACATCCGAAAATTGCGAAACTGATGTTACCTGACCCATGTCGTTAGAATCTTGAGCTTCAGATAACTGGGCAACATTTGTTACCTGTTCGTTGACTTCAGCAGCTAAAGCACTATTCGCAACGAAAAATGTAGCAGCTACAACAACCGGACTAACCTTAAAAAGATTCCAGAATTGTTTTGTCATGTTTTTACTCTCACTCACACCTACAATAATCCAGTCATGATAAAATGCTTATAACACTTTACTTTCGGGGATTCTACACACAATCACAGCCATGATTATACCTTTATCCTGTGATTAATACAAGTCAATTAGCATACTGCTGAACTATAATTTTTAATTAATTTATTTGGTAAAGGCAAAATAATACGGCGTTTGTGACGTAAAACTGTTCCTTCTTCCTCCAACTGTTGTAGGAGCCGGGTAACTGTTACTCGTGTAGTATTTAACACTTCAGCAATATCTTGATGGGTAAGATTTAGATCAATTAGCTTGCCCTTATCTACATCACGTCCAAATTTTTCACTTAACCAGACTAAAAACTGCGATAAGCGTAGCGAAATTGGTTTTCGATGCACAATGCTTAGGAGATCCTCTGCTTGTTGAATATGAGACAACAAAGCATTAATATTTTGATGCCACAAATGATATGGCACAATGCTTACTTCCACGCCTGTGAGACATTCAATCTGGTAGGGCTTGACTCTAGACAAAGGATAGCCAATCAGATCCCCCACTCCCCAATAACCGAGAGTGATGAATGTTCCGTCTTCACTCCACGTTAAGGTACGAACTGCACCGCGATCAATACGCCAAAGCACGTCATTTTGAAGTGGAATTACTTCCCTACGGGTAAATATCTGCTGGGGCAATTGTCCGCTTAAAGCAGAGCTATTTGACACGTCAGAAGAGTTTGAAGTAGGACTTATGGAATACATCATTAACCGTAACTACATAATTATCAGGGAATCTCGCTATTTACAATGATTAAGAAACTCTAATAATTTGTATCAAATTTTACCTATGTTTCTGAAGTGTATTGTTCTCAATCAGAGCTAGAGACTAACTCAAAATCTTTTCATGGAAACAACTTCTGGTTTGAGGTATCTATCCGTGAGATAGAGTGGAATTTTTCAGTTATTTATCCGTTACTTTAATTGTGCAAGTTTAAGAAGAGGTAAGCTTTTAGTAAAATATTTAGTTAACTTATTTTTAATTATTTAGTATTTTCTGAAGACTAAGTAAGTATGTAGGCGCAAATAATTAGAAGATAGTAGGGTGGAATGGCGCTTACTTAACCTGGATTTAGTGGACTAATGAAGCGTCAATTAAGAGCGTTGACCGGTGACAATATATGCTACCCTTTGACCGATATTAGTGGCGTGATCTGCCATGCGTTCCAGGCAACGAATTGCCAGTGCTAGCAGTATAATTGGCTCGACGACACCAGACAGATCGCGTTGTTGGGCTAAAGTCTCATAAACGCGATCGTAAGCATCGTCAACAGTATCATCTAGGTGTTTTAAACGCCGTCCGCCGGCTTCATCGAAATCTCCCAAAGCCTTTAAGCTAGTTGCTAGCATCGCCTGGGCGTGAAGGGACATAGCTTCAATGTCGGGCATTGACGGATGAGGCGGATAAGGAAAAATTTTAATCGCAATCTCAGCTAAATCCTCAGCATAATCGCCAATGCGCTCTAAGTCTCGCACCAACTGCATAAAGGCACTTAAGCAGCGCAAATCTTGAGCCGTAGGCGCTTGCAGCGTCATAATCGCCGTACAGTCTGATTCTATTTGTCTATAAAAGCGATCAATCTTTTTATCTAATCGGGGAAGTTCTTCTGCTGCTGTTAAGTTACGAGCAAATAACGCTTGGTGACTGAGGCGAAATGATTGTTCTACCAAAGCACCCATGCGTAATACATCCCGTTCTAAGCGCCTAATGGCGCGTGCGAGTTGTGGTCTTTGAGGATTGGGACTATAATCGATAGCTTTCACACTTATTGTCTTAAAGGTGAAGATATTATTAACTATAGTCTTGGCTTAAGGAGTTCGCCATAATTTGACGAAATTGGAGTTGCATCCACGCACCACCAGTTTCTGGATGATTCATAGCTTTGATTGAACCACCGTGGGCGATCAGAATTTGCTCAACGATCGCTAAACCTAACCCATTGCCAACGATCGCGCCTATGGAGTTACTATCTTGGGGGGAATGCGATCGCGCTTTATCTCCTCGATAAAATCGCTCAAAAACATGGGGTAAATCTGCCTCAGAAAAGCCGACTCCAGAATCAATAAGATTTATTTCGAGAATTTGGTCAGCAGCATCGCCCCCATTATTCCTTGATATTATTTTTGCTTGGACTTCAATGCTTGTACCAGGAGGACTGTACTTAATGCTATTGTCTAGCAAGTTGAGAAAAACTTGGTAAATACGGGCTTTATCTGCCTTAATCCACAGATTTTCTGGGCCAGAATAAGAAAAAGACAGACTTTGACGCCCTGCCAAAGGTTCTAGTGTTTCCCAGACAGATGCAATCAGCGATCGCAATTCTACAGCTTTGGCTTGCAATTGCATATTTGGGTTTGCTTCCATTTGGGTAAGTTCTAACCAGCTTTGCACCAAGTTAATCAGTCGGTCAACTTCTTGCATTAGGCGGTTAACCCAGCGATTTAAAGGTGGTTCTAAGCGGTTTTGTAAAGTTTCTACAACTAAACGAATCGAAGTTAGCGGTGTTCTGAGTTCGTGTGCTAGATCAGAAAAAGAGCGATCGCGTACTTGATTTATATCTAATAGGGGTTGACGATTTTCTAAAAAGACTCCCACTTGTCCATTGGGTAAAGGCAAGCTAGACGCCCGCAAAGCCAGAGATTTTATTGTTGGCATCTCTGCCGCATCCTCACAAGATGGATGAAATACCCATTCTCCCATCTGTGGTTTTTGCGAATCACGAGTTTGCTCAATTAAATGGTCAAGTTCGTAAGACCGTACCAATTCTAGTAACAAACGCACCTGTTCTGGTTGCCACCTTTGCAGATACAAAATTTCCTGCGCCTGTCGATTACACCACAGCAGTTGATTTTCCTCATCCACCTGCAAATATCCCACTGGTGCAAAATCTAGCAGGTCTTGGTAAGTTTGCAACGACTGCTGCAAATCTTGCCGTTGCTGTTTCACCAGCGTTATTTCCTGCCGCAACCCAGGAATCAGCAACAGTCGCATCTTGTAAAGATGCGAGGTTAACGGTCGGAGTAAGCGCCCCAGGTAGCGGTGAAGTTGAACCTGCTGCCAAACCCAAAACCCAATGCCTACCGCTAAACCCAGAAAAAATCCCAATAAGAGCATTTGAGTTGTTAGTTTCTTGGTGACTATTAAAAACTAACAACTATCTAAACTAATTATCCGAACCTATAGCCAAAACCTCGTACAGTCACAATATATTCGGGATGACTAGGGTCTTGCTCTAATTTTTCGCGCAACCACCGAATGTGAACATCTACAGTTTTACTATCGCCGACGAAATCAGGCCCCCAAACCTGATCGAGCAATTGTTCCCGTGACCATACCCTACGAGGGTAACTCATAAACAGTTCCAGCAAGCGAAACTCTTTAGGGGAAAGACTCACCTCTTGACCACGAACCAGCACCCGACATTCTTGGGGATTCAAGGTGACATCCTTGAATTTTAATACTGGTACTTGTGGTAAACTACTTAGGCGTTGGCGGCGGAGTAAAGCGCGACAACGAGCCACTAATTCGCGCATACTAAAGGGTTTAGTTAGGTAGTCATCTGCTCCCACCTCTAACCCCAAAACGCGATCGGTTTCACTACCCTTAGCACTGAGCATTAAAATAGGTACTGGGTTTCCTTGATGACGCAACAAACGGCAAATATCTAGCCCATTGATTTGAGGCAGCATCAAATCAAGAATGACCAGATCAAAAGGAACTTCCCCTGAATTGGTTTCAAAACTTTTGAGATACTCTAGAGCAGACCGCCCATCGGGTGCAGTTATCACCCCATAACCTTCTTCTTCCAGAGCTACAGCTAGCATTTCCTGGATTAATTCTTCATCTTCTACTACTAGAATACGGCTGGTTTGTCCAATGTCCGTTCTGGCAGAATATTTGGTCGATTCACTGGTATACATTGATATCACAAAAGTCGGTGACTGTTCTTGTATCAATTAGGATGATTGAGTCTATTATCTCGCCTTACTGCAACCGCGCTTCTACAAGGGTTAATTCTTTTAGATTTTCTTTACAAAAAGTAATATATGCCACAGCACCCGCCTAAATCATAAATCACTATGGCTGTAATGGCACGCTTATAAAGCCCAAAGGCTTGTGTAGCCTCGTTAAGAGCCGGGAGGCTGGGAATGTATTCTCATAGGCTCTGCCTCTCGTCAAGTCCCTGGAGGCGGAGCCTCCGAGAATCGGTTCCCAGCCTCCAGGCTGGGAACCAGTCATTTTCTTTACAAAAAGTAATGTATGCCACAGCGGACTCCTAAATCATAAATCACTATGGCTGCAAGGTTTTAACAATAAAGAGCAGGTGATAGGGAAAGATATTTTCATGTGACGCAATTACATCAAGGATTGTCTTGACAAGAGCAGATAAAGTTGGGTATATTTACTTTAGTACAAAAGTACTATTACATCTCAAAGGGTAAACTATAACTGAAAAACAGAAAGACACTTATGTGGAAAAATCCTACCCCAACTAAGTGTCAGACTGGAATATTTCAGTATTTCCACTGAGCTAAAAATGTTGATTTCAAGGCTACCCTGATGTCTGCATAGGGTAGTCCTTGGTATGGCTTGCTACCCAATAAATCATTGCCTATTGAAGGGGGTTGGAAGATGAGTATAGTTGGAGTCAAGGACAGCAAACAACAACTAATGCAAGCATTTCAACAAATTATTATCCAAAGAAAAAAGCTGGAATCTAAAATAGCAACCAAACAAGAGGAAGCAGAAAAGGCAAAAAGTCAAGAAATTCTGCAAGCAGCTTCTGCATATACAGTTGATAGTATTGTCAAAGGTTTAGCTGATTTACAATTGGAGTTTGGCAGTATTCTCAACGCATTATCTGAAAAACTAGCTGAGGAGAATTCCAAGTTAGATGAATTGAACCGAGCTATAGAAATTGAAACTCAACGCCTAGAAGAGTTTCAACAAATCAGAGTTGTAGCGGATACTCTAGACATTTTAAGTCAAGAACACCAAGAAAAATTAAAAACCCTAGAACAAGATACGATCAGCAAAAGGGAAGCACTAGAGAAAGAAATTACAATCAGGCGGAAAGAATGGCAAAAAGAGCAAGCAGAGTATGAGGAAGAACTCCAAGCATATAACAATTTATTAGCCAAAGATCGCCAACAAGAACAAGAAGAATCTCAGTATAAGTTAGAAACTACTCGTAAACTCAATACAGACAGTTACGAAGCGATAAAACGCCAACAACAAAGGGAGATACAAGAAAATTCTCAAAATAAACAGAAAGATTGGACAGAACGAGAAAAGATATTCACTGAACGTCAACCACTCTTTGCAGACTATCAACAAAAAGTAGCTACATTTCCTAACGAACTGGAAGAAGCCGTTAAGAAAGCTAGGGAAGAGGCAATTAAAGAAACAAGCCAAAAAGCTAAAATTGAGGCTGATTTATTTGATAAAGAGTGGGAAGCTAATAAACAGAGTTATGAACTAAAAATTCAATCTCTGGAAGAAACAATTAAGAAACAATCTGAGCAAATAGAAGGTATTTCTGCTCAATTGCAAACTGCATTAAAACAATCACAAGATTTAGCGATGAGAGCTTTTGGTAGTTCTAATCCTAAATAGTTATGAGTTTGTAGCATCTTAATCATTTTTAATTCCTGAAGAGGAGGTTTGTTGTGGTGGTAAAAAAACCGACTGATAAGAATACTAAAGTAGAAATTCTTCAGGCGTATGAGGAGTTAGCACAAGAAAAAGCAACGCTGAAATTGCAACTCGATGAAGTTGGCAAACAAAACCAGTCTGGAACTAAAGAACAGCCTAAATTAGAACAAAAAACAGCTATGAATCAGCTTTCTAGTGTCCAAGAAAAGATGAATAATACAATTGAAAGCTTGGCGAAGATTCAATTAGGTTTTGGTAGTTCTGCTAATGAATTATCGGAACAGCTAACCACAAAAGCCTCTAAATTAGAAGGAATCAGGCGAACTTTAGAAGAAGAAATCCAACAATTGACACAGTTGCACAATTTGGAAATTTCTGATAATGTCCTGGATACTCTTATTCAAGCCTATGAAGATAATACCAAAGCTTATCAGGAAGAATATAGCCAGCGTTCTGAAGTGTTATTCCAAGAAATATTAGAGGAAAGGAATACTTGGGGAAAAGAACAGGAGGAACAGCAACGGGCGATAAAAGAACGGAATGAAAACTTGAATAAAACTCGGCAACGGGATGCTTCAGAGTATAAGTATAATTTAGAACTCCAGCGACAACTGGCAAGTGGCGAATACGAACAAGAGCAGAAAGCACTATATAAGCAACTAGAAGAATTACTACAAGAAACAGAAAAACAGTGGGCTGAACGAGAGAAAGCAATTTCTGAGAGAGAGAAACAATTTGAAGAATTAAAAGCGAAGGTAGAGGCTTTTCCGAAAGACAAGGAAGCAGCTATTAAAAAAGCTACAGAAGAAGGCAAAGGCATTGCCTACTACCAAGCTAAAGTCAAATCAGATTTATATTCTAAGGAAGTGGAAGGGCAAAAGCGTTTCTATGAACAAAGACTGCAATCTCTAGAACAAACTATTACTAATCAAGAGACGCGGATTCAAAATCTTTCTAAACAACTTGAATCTGCTCTCAAACAAGTTCAGGATTTAGCAGTTAAAGCTATTGAAGGTAATTCAAATGTTAATTCGTATCAGGCAATCAAAGAAATAGCTTTAGAACAGGCAAAAACTCAAGTTAAAAATAAATAAGCTGATTTCGGAAGAATTCAGGAGTCAGGAGTCAGGAGTCAGAATTCAGGAGTCAGAATTCAGAATTCAGGAGTCAGAATTCAGAATTCAGAATTCAGAATTCAGGAGTCAGAATTCAGTTGGGTATTCTGACCGAGAAAGCGGATGAATAATCGGCGTTTTTGCACCCCCACCAAAATTAAAATTTGGTGGGGGTGCAATCAGTGGCGGGTCTGAATCCGCTCCTGAATTCAGAATAGCTGAATTCTTCTTCAAGTCCCTGACTTACCTCACCCTCAATCCCTCTCCGATATATTGGAGAGGGAAGCTAGATGCCTATTTTGAGGCTCCAGCAGCCCAATCAGGAGCATTTTCAGCCAGAGGCTAGAAACAAGCTTTTCAATGGATTTTAGCCGAGGTTGACACAAACGCACAGATGTGATTTGCTCTCAACCCAGAAATTTAATTCAGTGCCGGTTATTGCGTATGTGCCAAACTATGGAGTAAACAGGAAAGCGGTTATAGATCCCGCCCCGCTTTCCTCCTCGCTCAAACTTTTTTGGCAGGGTTAGACAGTGGGTTTTTCTAATGAAAAAATTTTTGAGATATCTGGGTTTAGGTTTGCTATCTACGTTTTTCACTGCTACTCCCGGATTGGGAGCTGAACGTATTAGCTTTTTTTACCCTCCCTTCGGCGAATTCTACTTATCCGTGGACTCGCTAGAAACTTTTGCGAAAGTTGGTAAAATCGATCAAGACTTTTCATTTTATGCTAGTCGTGCTACTCCTCAACAACTCGCTCAACTGCGGGATCTACTCCAGCAACGCTTCAATGTCACTCCTACACTAGTATCTCAAGTTACCTACTCACCTGTAGGCGAGCAAGTGATGGAACAGCTGGGAGAATTACTCCTCACTGAGTCTCGAAAGAACGGCTTCTATGCCATACGTGCCTCTTTGATTTTGGCTGCTGCTGATCAAAACGGCTTAACAGTTGTGAATTTGCTGCGGAAATTTCCTAGCAATACTATACGGGTGAATTTTACACAGGGGTTAAGCATAGTTGATGATTTGTCGCAATTGCTTAAAAAAAAGGATGAAGTTTTTGCCTCTCTTCAAAAAGAAGCGATCGCAGAAGCAGCCAATTCCACAATTGAGTTCTCCAAACAACCAGATTTGCGATCGCCAGGAAAATTCCACTGGCAGAAAAAAACCTTTGAGCTAAATGACGTTTCTCGCGATCGCCGTCTCCCGGTAGATGTATATTTACCTGAAGGCGGTTCACAAAGCCAACCAGAAGCGCCATTTCCCCTCGTTGTCATTTCTCACGGTCTTGCTTCAGACCGCTCTAGCTTTGTCTACCTGGCTGAACATTTAGCATCTTATGGTTTTGCTGTTGCTGTACTGGAACACCCTGGTAGTAATGCCAAACGTTTTCAGCAATACTTTGCGGGTTTAGCAGGCCCACCAGAACCAGCGGAATTTATCAACCGACCTTTGGATATCAAGTATCTACTCGATGAACTCCAGCGTTTAGAAAAATCTGATCCCACCCTCCAAGGAAAACTCAATTTTCAGCAAGTTGGGGCGATTGGTCAGTCTTTTGGCGGTTATACTGTTTTGACTCTAGCAGGAGCAAATATTAACTTTAACCAACTCCGCCGAGACTGTAATGCCAATTATTCATCCTTTAATTTGTCACTCTTGTTGCAGTGTGAAGCAAGTAAATTACCCATAAAAAATTACGATCTCAAAGACGATCGCATCAAGGCAATCATTGCAATTAATCCCATTGACAGCTTAATTTTGGGTCAGGCTGGAGTCGGTCAAATTAAAATGCCTGTAATGCTGGTAGCAGGTAGTCAAGATATTTTCGCCCCACCCGTATTTGAGCAAATTCGCCCCTTCACCTGGCTTTCTGATCCCAATAAATATCTAGCTTTGATCGAAAACGCCACCCATTTTTCCGCGATCGCTGAACCTACTTCTCAAAACGGTGCCTTACCTGTGCCACGCGCTTTGCTGGGTCCCGATTCTGCTCCTGTTTATTCCTATCTCAAAGCCCTCAGCGTCGCTTTTTTAGAAACCCATCTCCTGAACCACCCTGAATACCGTTCCTATTTGCAGCCATCCTACGCCATATTCATCAGTAAAGAGCCGCTTAATCTCAGTCTTTTACAATCGTTGTCAGCAGATCAATTCAATCAAATTTGGAATGGGTCAATTCCCCAGTCAGTCAAACCATCAAATCTTCAACCTACCCCTACTCCTGGACATCTGTGAGAAGTTGATGTAATGGACTATGCCCAAGCGACCAAAACAAAACTCTGACCACGCACAAGGGGAAAACGTTGACTGTAACGCAGTTGGTGAACTTTTGTAAAGAATTGGCTGGCTCTGCGTAAAACTGATGAGCGGAACTGATAACTCATATAGACACTGCGCTGTCCAATTATCAGGCAGGACTTTTTTATGAACTTTTGTAAAGAATTGGCTGGCTCTGCATAAAACTTGTGCGCCGACCGTAAAGTAAGCAGGTACTAAGCTCTGGCGCGTCTAACTTGGACTTTTTATGGTCTAGAACCCTTATTGCAACCAGAACACTCTGGAAAATTAAAGACGCAACATCTTACCTTGAGGAACTTCGATAGTAAACAAGTAATGATTCTAGGTGAAAGTTCAACATGAAAAAATTGTTTGCATTAATTGAAAAAGAATCCTTACTATTTGCTCAATTACCCTTCTTTGAGTTTTTAGGAAATAAAAGCATTGATCTTATACAAAGATTATCTTTTGCTCCTTGTTTTGCATTTTTTGTCATGGGATATGGAGATTTCAACCAGTTTGTTTGCTTAGAACAACCAAGATTTAACCCAATTCCAGATATTGTTAACAAACAAATCCGTGAAGAAGAGAATCATTGGATATGGGTTTTAAAAAATTTAGAAGACTTTAATTTTAACCGATTCTTAAATTTCACTGACTCTTTAAAATTTAACTTGATTGAGCAGACAGTGATTTTTAGACAAAGAATTTACGAACTATATCGGCGAACTTTTCAAGTTAATCCCATTTATAAGCTAGTAGCTATTGAGTCGATAGAATCGATCTCGAATATTTTTTTATCAATAATTGCACCAGCCACTCAAAAATTAAAAGTTATTACTAATCGAGAGTATCCGTATTTTAAAAATCCTCATTTACTCGTTGAAAATCACCACAATATTTATTTTAATAAAACAAAAGAATTTATTGCAAGTATGCATTTAGCAGAAGATATTCGCAAGCAAGCCGGTGAATTAGTTAATAAAATTTTTGACCACAATATTTATTTTAATAAAACAAAAGAATTTATTGCAAGTATGCATTTAGCAGAAGATATTCGCAAGCAAGCTGGTGAATTAGTTAATAAAATTTTTGAACTGTTTACAGCCTTAGTAGATGTGCTTATTAATTTTGCTGAAAAATCTAAGATTAAACAATTATTAAATTGGAGGCGGAGTGGCTTTGACTCCGCTTCCGCATCTGCCTATAAATCTGTTAACAGCCTTGCTTTTCTCAGAATAAATGTTAGTAGAGTTTCTTTTTTGGAAATGATTTCCGCTGAAATTTCCATCCCTGCTTTAAGAGGATACGATTTATCGCCCTTTTTTAAATAAAGTTTCTGTCCCTCAATTGTCACTTCATAGTAAGGTGCAATTGGAATATTACTATTACCTTGAGATGTAATGGCGTCGGCACTAATATCTCTGACAGCACCTTGGAGGATTCCATAATCTGGGTACGGATACGCAGAAACCCGCATTTTTACTTCCCCCTCTGGACATTTTGTTACTTGTGCGACTTTACACAGCTTCACTTTACTAATATCAGAAGCTGCAACACGGGCTTTGATCACCAGAGGGGCTTTGTTGGGAGCAATTTGAGCGATTACATCCCCAGGACGCACAACTTGCCCAGCATTTCTTAATTCTAGTTTGAGGATAGTACCGGCCTCTGAGGTACGAATTACAGTTTTTTGCAGTTCCGTAAAAATTTGTTTAAGGTCTTGTTGAGCGCTGCTAATTTGGTTTTGGATTTCAACTTGACGCCTGATGATTTCCTCTTCCTCTTTGTTCAATTGAGCCAGGGTAGATTCACCCTTTGTCAATTCTTGAGCAATGCGTTCTTGGGCGATCGCCACATTAGCATCACTAGGATTCAGTCCAGCTTTAGCATTTTCCAGTCTAGCAGTAGCAGCTTTAAAAGCTTGTTCTTTTTCTTTAATTTCGAGAGTAGCGATCGCGCCTGTATTTCCCAGCTGCTCATATCCCTTGAGTTGCTGTCTAGCTAATTCAAGAGAGGCTTCTAATTCTTGTACTTCCGTCTGAGTAGTGATTTGCTTATCTTGATAGTCTCTTTTGTTGCGACTCAAGTCTGATTTTGCAGATGCGATCGCCTGTCGCATTGCATTAGACTCAGCAGCCATTTGAGCTTTTAGCGCTTTGAGTTGTGCATCGATTTGCGATCGTTGTAACTGATTCTGCTGAATAGTTCCGAGTATTTGGCTTTTTTTAGTTTGCAATTGGGAGTTGTCGATCAGTGCGATCGTATCTCCCTTTTTCACAACTTGATTTTCTTTAACCTTGATACTTATGATTGTTCCCTCAGCTGCTGCTTGCACTAACCGTATTTCTCCGGTTGGGCGGACAGTAGCATCAGCTTTCACTATTATGTTGTATTGAATGACACTAGCAAGTCCGAAGGCAGTGCCAACACTTCCAATTAAAAATATCCCTCCCAACCTTGTCCATATACTGACTGGCGGAAGATATTCGTCGTTTTCGACTAGGCGAAGAAAGTCTGCTTGGGGGTCAATTAGCATGAATTGTAAAAAACATTTTGTTTGTGTAAATAATCTAGCAAAAAAATCTACCTAGCGTTAGCATGACGACTAAGATTTAGGGATATCCAAAAAATAAAAGCCCTCTTCCGTTTCAATTATTTTTTTTGGCAAAACTCCCATAAGTTTGGCGTTTTCGCCCTCCAGGGCGAAAGCGACGGCTTTTGCTTTGATTAGTGATAAGTGCCTTGCCTGGATGTATTTAGTATGTAAATACAAGGTTTACATCCTGTTAAGTTTAAATAACAATTAGCGCACTTTAGTACGAACACCAAATCTTTATAATTTTCATCCAAAATTTTATCTCTTCTTTATTTATTTACAAAAGCTTTGTACAATAAATAAAGCTTTTTTCCAATCAATCAATAATTAAGCAAGCTTAAGCCTTTTTATATTAAAAGAAATTATATAAAATCAGAATACTGCTGTATACAATAATTCGCCGGAAAACATTTTTACATAAGGATACTTAGCCAAAGATGCAGAATCCCAGTTTTGAGTTCGATCAACCTATTTAAGTAGCGTTGGTATAAAAAATTTGTACGTTTACTTTACTATATCTTTAAATATGGGCATTATCGTTATTTCATCAGCATTAATACGTAATAAGCTTAAGTTATACATTTTGGGGTAAAATTCTGTTTTTAGATCGCCATATTTATATCAATGTATATTCACGTCTACAATTTCTTGAGAAATAAAAACTATTTTTAATTAATAATTTGTATAAACAATAACTATGTAGTATCAATGCTGAACAGGTGTAATACATAATTCTTAAAAAAATACTTGCTTGACCTTTAGAGCAAGAGTCGTATAATACATTTAAGGGAGCGAAAAAAGTAACTAAATATACGTTTTTTATGTTTATATTTATTACTTTGCAGTAACCTGACTTTAATCCCAACAATCAAGCAAGCGAAAACTAAAATTATGCAAAGCACATTGTTCACAACATTAACCGCCAACGAAGAAGCCAATCTGTCTGGTGGTAACAAGAAAAAGAAAGATCCTAAAGTTAAGTCCATACTTGCTAATCTAGCCGTTGCTTCGAGCGCAATTAACCAAGTAGGTGTTGGCGGCGACGGCGGCACGGCTGGTAATATCACTATCGGCGGCAAAAAATCAGGTGGTGCTGTGCTCGTTGATTCTCCTGTTAGCGCAAATGCAAACGGTGGAAGCGTAACTAACAACGCTACTTCCAACCCAGTTGCAGTTAATGCTCCTGGTTAAGTTAAAGTATTACGTGCCTCTGATGTGGCATCACTTCTTTTCAAGTATCAAACAAGTATCAAACTAAGTGAGAACTAAGATTATGCAAAGCACATTGTTCACGACATTAACCGCCAACGAAGAAGCCAATCTGTCTGGTGGTAACAAACCCAAGGACTATAAGGCAATCGTCAACGCTGCTTTAGCTTTGAGCACAATTAATCAAGTAGGTGTTGGTGGCGACGGCGGCAAGGCTGGTAAGATCACTATCGGCGGCGGCAGTGCACCTGTTGTGCTTGTTAAGTCTCCTGTTAGCGCAGATGCAAACGGTGGAAGCGTAACTAACAACGCTACTTCCAATCCAGTTGCAGTTAATGCGCCTTAGTGCGCCTGCTTAGATTAAAGTATTACGTGCCTCTGATGTGGCATCGCTTTTTTTCAAGTATCAAACTAAGTGAGAACTAAGATTATGCAAAACACATTGTTCACGACATTAACCGCCAACGAAGAAGCCAATCTGTCTGGTGGTAACAAACCCAAGGACTATAAGGCAATCGTCAACGCTGCTTTAGCTTTGAGCACAATTAATCAAGTAGGTGTTGGTGGCGACGGCGGCAAGGCTGGTAAGATCACTATCGGCGGCGGCAGTGCACCTGTTGTGCTTGTTAAGTCTCCTGTTAGCGCAGATGCAAATGGTGGAAGCGTAAAAAACAACGCTACTTCCAACCCAGTTGCAGTTAATGCGCCTTAGTGCGCCTGCTGAGGTTAAAGTATTACGTGGCGCTGATGTAGCTAGCGCCGCTTCTTTTCAAGTATCAAACTAAGTGAGAACTAAGATTATGCAAAACACATTGTTCACGACATTAACCGCCAACGAAGAAGCTAATCTATCTGGTGGTACCAAGAAGGACTATAAGTCATACCTCAACCTTGCCTTAGCTTTGAGCAAAATTAATCAAGTAGGTGTTGGCGGCGACGGCGGCACTGCTGGTAAGATCACCATAACCGGCGGCAGCGCACCGGTTGTGATCGTTAAGTCTCCTATTAGCGCAAATGCAAATGGTGGAAGCGTAACTAACAACGCTACTGCCAACCCAGTTGGGGTTAATGCACCTGATTAAGTTAAAGTATTACCTGGCGTTGATGTAGCGCGGCTTCTTTTCAAGTATCAAACTAAGTGAGAACTAACGATTATGCAAAGCACATTGTTCACGACATTAACCGCCAACGAAGAAGCCAATCTGTCTGGTGGTACCAAGAAGGACTATAAGTCATACCTCAACCTTGCCTTAGCTTTGAGCAAAATTAATCAAGTAGGTATTGGCGGTGACGGCGGCAAGGCTGGTAATATCACCATAACCGGCGGCAGTGCACCGGTTGTGATCGTTAAGTCTCCTATTAGCGCAGATGCAAATGGTGGAAGCGTAACTAACAACGCTACTTCCAACCCAGTTGCAACTAATGCACCTTAATGCACCTGATTTAGGTAAGATTATGAGGTTAGTAGAGCGGCAATAGTAAACGTAAAGACACGTTAACCGCGCCTTTACCAAAATGAATGACCGCACGTTAAACAATTTACTCTGTTTACCCAGGTGAAGCTGTTTTTGTACGGTAGGAAATTGCTAATTGACTTAATCCTAATCAAGTGATTAGCTCTTTCTTGAATTTGACTAATCCTAACATAGGTTTATTGCTACCCGCCTACTTTTCTTCAACAAACTTAACGAAATAATATTGATGGTTGCCGAATAGCAACCGTCAATATCATTATTGATATCAATGGCGCTTTTCCCTAAAGGTACTGCTCACCCTTGAGCAATCAAATAGCAAAACAAGCGCTAGCTGAGAAATCGACCATATCCATCTTGAATCCCAGTCGTTTTGTATAAAGTTCAAAACTCGTAATTAGCAACTTGGGTTAACTAGAATCATGAAAAGCACTCAAATCTTCTCAATGTTTATGTCCCTGACTGAAACTGAAGAAGCAAGCCTATGTGGTGGCAGCGTGTCATTTTCTAATGGGAATATTATTAAAGTCAAGTCATCACTTGCGAAACCAGGAGTAAAGAAACCAGCAGTTAAATCAACATCAACTACAAAAGTTGTGAAAAGTATCAAAGGAGGAGTAATTTCAGATAAAGCACTATCAGACTTGCTATCCCCCATAAGTTTTGGTTTGTTTTGATTGGTATGATAGTAAAACTAAACTGGTTGGTCAAATTTTTAACCACGCAGGGATTAAACCCTGCTATTTTTTTAGGTTTTGTCACTATGTTATTGGGTACTGGAGTGTGAAATGAAATACCAAGTTGTTACACAACATAGTGAAGAAGATTGTGGAGCTGCTTGTCTTGCTTCCGTTGCCAAACATTATCGGCGTAGCTTTACACTAAATCGCATCCGGGAAGCGGTAGGTACTGGGCAATTAGGAACAACATTGTTGGGATTGAGGCGGGGAGCTGAGGCACTTGGTTTTAATGCGCGTTCGGTCAGGGCATCAAAAGAAATATTAGATCGAATGAACCAAGCACCACTGCCAGCAATCATTCACTGGAAAGGCTACCACTGGGTTGTTTTGTATGGTCAGAAAGGCAAGAAATATATAGTTGCCGACCCAGCAGCTAATATCCGTTATGTCTCTAGAAAAGAATTAACGGAGGCTTGGTCAGATCAAGTAATGCTTTTACTAGAGCCAGATTCGGTTCGCTTTTATGCTCAACCGGATGATAAAGTTAACGGTCTTTGGCGCTTTGCGCGGCGTGCATTGCCTTATGGAGGCATAATATTCGAGGCTTTTCTCTGCGCTATAGTTATTGGTCTGCTTTCGTTAACGTCTCCTTTCCTACTTCAAATTCTAACGGATGATGTACTAGTTCGAGGTGATACCAAGCTTCTTGGTGGTGTGATTATTGCGGTTGTGGTGATGAATTTGGTGTCAAGTAGTCTGCAACTAGTTCAATCTAATCTGATTGCCAATTTTGCCCAACGGCTTGAGTTAGGGCTAGTTCTAGAATTTGCCAGGACAATCTTGCGGTTGCCTCTGACTTACTATGAATCACGTCGGAGTGGCGAGATTGTTAGTAGATTGCAAGATATTCAACAAATTAATCAGCTAGTTACTCAAGCAGTTATCAGTCTGCCTAGCAGCTTGTTTATCGGAGTGATTTCTTTGGGTTTCATGGTGTTCTATAGCTGGAAACTCACCTTTGTTGCTGTCGTTGTTGCTATTGTGATGAGTTTATCTACGGTGGTTTTCCTGCCTACACTTCAACAAAAAATCAGAAGTATATTGGTCTTAGACGCGGAAAACCAGGGCGTTCTCGTTGAAAGCTTTAAAGGAGCGCTGACACTCAAAACTACTACTGCCGGTCCTCAATTTTGGGAAGAATTCCAGAACAGATTTGGTCGGCTATCAAACCAAACATTTCGCACAATTCAGATTGGAATTATTAACAGCATCTTTTCTGGGCTAGTTTATGCTATTGGCAGCGTTAGTTTGATTGGTTTCGGCAGCACCCTCGTTATTAGTAAGGAACTCAGCATCGGTCAACTGCTGGCATTTAACGGGATGAATGGGAATTTTTTGGCATTCATCGGTGCTGTGATCGGATTTGTAGATGAATTCATGCGTGCGAAAACTGCCACGGAACGCTTAACAGAAGTTATCGATTCCACACCTGAAACTAAAGACGATGCTAACAAACCCTTTGCGAAAATTCCTAGTAATGCAGATATTATTTGTACAAACTTAAACTTTCACTACGCCGGCAGGCTAGAGCTACTGGAAGATTTTTCCCTGACGATTCCTGGCGGTAAAGTTATTTCCATAATTGGTACATCTGGCTGTGGAAAAAGTTCTTTTGCTAAACTGATAGCCGGATTATATACGCCTATTTCTGGCAACATTCGCATTGGTATTTATAATCTGCAAGACCTAGCCCTCGATTGTTTGCGGCAACAAATTGTTCTCGTTCCTCAAGATGCTCATTTTTGGAGTCGCACAATTGTTGAAAACTTTCGCTTAGGTTCTCCTCACGTTACCTTTGAGCAAATTGTCAATGCTTGCAAAATTGCTGAGGCAGACGATTTTATTAGTAAATTACCTGAAAAATATCAAACTGTATTAGGTGAATTTGGTTCAAATATTTCTGGTGGACAACGCCAAAGACTGGCGATCGCCAGAGCGATCATTAACGATCCACCAGTCCTGATTTTAGATGAATCAACTGCTGGACTCGATCCAGTTAGTGAAGCTCAAGTTTTAGATCAACTGTTATCCCACCGCAAAGGTAAAACCACGATCCTGATTAGCCACCGTCCTAGAGTAATTACCCGTGCTGATTGGATTGTGTTGCTTAATCAAGGCAAGTTACAAATTCAGGGGACTGTGGAAGATTTGCGTGCCCAACCAGGAAACCATTTAGATTTTTTAACTCCTTAATTAAGGGGCTAACTTTTCACGGTATCTGGAAAACCTCTCTCCTAAAAAGCTACGGTGTAGACACAAGTCTCTGTTGAGGCAATTTACGGTTTATCGAATAGCCCAAAGAAACCTCACCCTGGTTTTGCTACGCAAAACCTGTCCCTCTCCTTAGTAAGGAGAGGGATGTCCGTCAGGACAGGGTGAGGTTTTGTTCTGGATAATTCGATGACTTATGTGTACACTGTAGCATTTTAGGAGAGAGACTTTGAATTTGTCCCCTTCCCAATACGGGAAGAGGATTGGTGGGTTATACCGTTTTACTTTAATAATGATACAAATACGTTGGTAGGGGTACATCAATGCTCATGCGTGTCAACTTAGAGCCAGGGCGAATAGAATTCGCGGCTACACAAACAAAGTCCACCTCCGTGGACTAATACAAAATCAAGGGTTCTTAACCCACGGAGGTGGGTTAAGCCTCGTGTAGACGCGGTTTCTAACCGCCCTTTTCACGTTAAGTTTACACCAATGAGCATTGCTGTACCCCTACGAGAAATCTATATGTATCAGGGTTTGTGTGAAATGGTATTAGGTTTTTGGTGGGCTTTTCCATACAACGTGAAAAGTCAGAATTAAGGGGTAGGGCTATTTCTTTCTAGGCATAAACACATAGTTTGATTTATTCTTGCTCACTTACTTGCTCGTAGTTTTAGCTAGAGCAATCTTATTTGATTTGTGAAGATTGAAAGCTTTAGATCCTTGATTTCTTAGAGAAGTCGGGGATCTTGTTGTTGATGAATGATTTAAGTTTGCTACACACCAAGCAAGTCTCAACCATTTCCTTGATGAACTCAAAGCTAAAGCTAAACAAGTTACCATTTTTCCTAAAGTTTTAGCAGATAAATATGCCGTCCTAATTTGGATTAAAGATAATAATTTAACTCTCTTCTATTTTTTTTTAAATATCAATCAGAAACCTTGATTTTAAATAAAGCAGTAAATATACTACTGCATGTCTGCGAAATAGCTGAAAAACCTAAGTGTTGCAACCATAAACCAAAACCTATATGTATTTTTTGTTTCTTAGCTATGACTTGGAAATCACAATTCCCCAAAATTGGGGTTAATTGTCAGGAAATCGGGATATTTGTACTGAGGTATTAATAAAAACTTATTTAATAAAATCTTTTCCATATATATACTTGTGGTTAAGAACTATTAAGAAATCCTGATTAAAGAATATTGCAATAACTTGATTTAATTGCTAACGTGTGTATGACAACGATGCTGATGAGCGCTCGGATCTAGGAGAAATAAAATCTATGAGCTACGTGCATTCAGCCAAGTGTGTTAGGCTTTGACGGGTTAAAAAGGAGAAATTTCTGCCTCGTATAGACAATTATGAGCGATCGCAGATTAACCAAGAAATATCTCGTTGTTAAAGGCTTAGTTTCAGTTTGATTTGAATTGCAATTGATTATTTGTCTTACTTGTGCCGATAAGGGAGTGGCTGTGATTGTGTCGGTCGGCAATAACGAAGAGTTTGGTAAGACTTAGATTTTGGAGGATAAAACCAATGGAGATTCAAGGTAAAGTAGCCCTAATTACAGGGGCTTCCCGTGGGATTGGACGAGCGATCGCCCTCGAACTAGCGCAACTAGGCATTAAGCGGCTGATATTAGTAGCACGCGATCGCCAAAAGTTAGTTGAGGTAGCTAAGGAAATCGAGGCGATGGGAACAGAAACTGCGATCGTGGCATTAGATTTAACGCAGACAATTGAAGTGAATATCGCTGTTGCCCAACTATGGCGCAATTACGGACAGATTCACCTGCTAGTTAATTGTGCGGGAGTTGCATACCAAAGCTCGTTTTTGCAATCTAAAATGCCCCAAGTTCAAGAAGAACTCTCTGTGAACTTGTTCGGAATGTACAACCTGACTAGTCTGATTGCTCGACGCATGGCCAGCCAAAGACAAGGAACTATTGTTAATGTATCGAGTCTGATGGGGAAAGTAGCAGCACCGACGATGGCGACTTACTCCGCCACCAAGTTTGCAATTTTGGGATTTACCGAAGCCTTGCGGCGCGAACTAGCTGACTATAATATCCGCGTGATTGCATTACTGCCTTCCCTCACAGACACAGACATGATGCGCGACTTAAAATTATTTCGCTGGGTGATCCCCATGACTTCCCAGCAGGTGGCTAAAGCACTCGTCACCGGAATGCAAAATGATTCAGCAGAAATTTTAGTTGGATGGCAAAGTCATTTAGCCGTGTTGTGTCAACGCCTTGCCCCTTGGTTGCTAGAGCTAATTTTAAGAATAGCAACTCCGCCAGCATCAACAAAACAACAGCCTCGTGAAAGACTGAACAAGCTGATCCCGAAACTGAGTTTTTTGACGAGAATCCATCGTTTCGGCGATATGTTCTTGTCAAGAACATGATCTTTGACGCGATCCCACATACAGCAGAATTCAGAATTCAGGAGTCAGAATTCAGAAGTAAAACAGGTTTTATACCTGGCTTTGGGACGAATCGTTGTGTACTTCACTTCCCTTGAAATCTGCTGTAAGTTCTAAATTTTTTGAGGCGAATATCTGGGTAGACGGCCTGAGTTCGCGGTTACTGAAAATCACCAAATTACAGCAGTTTTCATGTATTTGAACCACATCTGTCGTAGGGGCACAGCAATGCTGTGCCCCTACCGCGTGGTCTATTTACCTGAAAATAGCTGTAAAAATATTATGGCTCAGGGTATCTATACTGAGCCAAGTGCTATTAGATACTCACGCAAATTTGATAGATATAATATATGTAACTTATTTCGGAGCAACCAGAAATGCTTTCCTTCCCGACAACTCTCACTCCTTTGCCCGAAATCATTGATGGCTTACCAAATATTTCTGGTTGGGAAACAGAGGTTCTCTCTGTAGTTAACCATGATCAACCAGTATTTTTACCAACAACCAATATCCGCTTAGAAGACGTAAATGCTGTGTTTGCGATCGCCTTACACATGCACCAGCCAACTATACCTGCGGGAAATGATGGTACACTGATCAGCAATCTGCAATATATGTTTGAACATCCAAATGTTGGGGATAACCACAATGCAGATGCTTTTGCTTATTGTTACAGCCGCATGGGAGACTTGATCCCCGAACTTGTAAATCAAGGTTGCAATCCCCGTGTAATGTTGGATTACTCAGGTAATCTTTTGTGGGGATTGCGACAAATGGGACGCGGTGATATTCTCGATAATCTCAAACGGATCACTTGCGTTAGCGAAGCTCCTCCTTCGGAGGCTCGCACATACCAACCTTATGTAGAATGGCTGGGTACAATGTGGAGCCATGCAGTTATTCCTTCCACACCCATAGCAGATATTAAATTGCAGATCATTGCATGGCAACATCACTTTGCAGCAATTTTTGGCTGGGAAGCACTAGCGCGAGTCAAAGGATTTTCGCCGCCAGAAATGCACTTACCAAATCACCCTGATGCTCTCTTTGAATTTGTGAAAGCGCTGAAAGAATGTGGATATCGCTGGCTACTTGTTCAAGAACATTCTGTAGAAACAATTAACGGTCAATCTCTTACTCATAAACATTTACCACATCGTCTGATTGCCCGCAATTCCCAAGGCGAAACAATTAGCATTACAGCCTTAATTAAAACCCAAGGCTCTGATACTAAATTAGTCGCCCAAATGCAGCCTTATTATGAAGCTAAAACCTTATCTAAACAACAAATCGGCAGTGTTTTTGTGCCACCAATAGTTAGCCAAATTGGAGATGGTGAAAATGGCGGTGTGATGATGAATGAATTTCCTAGCGCTTTTAAACAAGCTTGGTGGGATATGGTGAATAACGGGGGAGGAAAATCAGGTTTTGTCGGGATGTGTGGTACAGAATATTTAGAATTAATCGAAGCTGCTGGATGCAAACCTGAAGATTATCCAACTTGTCAGCCAGTGGGACAACATCAGATTTGGGAGCGAGTTTCACCAGACAATAGTCAACCGGAAGCTGTAGAGAATGCGATTCAAGAATTAAAGCAAATCAACTCTAATTTTCACATGGATGGAGCCTCGTGGACAAATCATATCAGTTGGGTGAAAGGATATGAAAATGTGTTGTCTCCTATGTATCAACTAAGCAGTTTATTTCATCAAAAAGTTGATAGATTACAGCAAGTTGACTCAGCAGAACCGATAACTAGACAATCTCATTACCGTAACGTTCTTCTACATAACCTTTTGCTGCAAACCAGTTGTTTTCGTTATTGGGGACAAGGTGCTTGGACTGACTATGCACGGGAAATTTACCAACGTGGCGAAAATTTATTGCCGTGAAAAGGGCGCAAACAATAGCCGAAAAGAATGATTTTCTTCTTAGAGGATGTTTGAAAAGTGTTTCGTTGTGACTTTAGGCACTTATTGATCCCCCCTAACCCCCCTTAAAAAGGGGGGAACCGGAATCAAAGTCCCCCAATTTATCGGGGGATTTAGGGGGATCTAAAACGTTTTGCTACCGAGAAGAGAACTTTTCAAACAACCTCTTAGGGGCAATTCATGAATTGCCCCTAAGAGGTTGTTTTGCGTAAGTTCTATTTCTCTTAGCCCAGGTCGGTGTGGCTGTTGTTTGTGTAGCCGCGATCGCGTCAGCGTGCCGGAGGCTCTATTCCATTGCCCTGGCTGTGGGGGAAAATAAAAAGTCGGGTGAATTGAGATTTAGTTCAAATAAGTGGGAAGACTAAATTGTAGGTTGCTAGGTGCTGCCTTCGGAATTGGATTAGCACGCTGATATTTAAACTTACAATGAGGTAGTTGTGTTTCGAGTTGTTGTTGGTCATAGTGACGATCCTGATTCTCAAAGTGCGATCGCTGAAGTTCTGCAAGAATGTAGCCGTTCCCTAGCAGGGTCAATTCCTCAAGCTGGACTTTTGTTCACTGCTATTGACTTTGACCATGCGTTAATTTTGCAATGCATCCAGAATGCTTTTCCCGGAATTGAGTTGATTGGTGGAACTACAAATGGAGAAATCTCCTCAATTCTGGAGTTTCAGCAAGATTCTCTAACCTTAATGCTGTTTGCTAGCGATGAAATGGAAATTCGGGCAGGTATTGGACGAGAAGCATCCAAAAATCCAGCCTTTGCAGCCCAACAAGCGATCGCCCAAGCCAAGGCAAAGAGTGCATCATTACCACAATTGTGTCTTACTTTTCCCGATAGTCTAACGAGCAATGGGGTCTTAATTTTAGAAAGTTTAAAACAAAGCCTGGGAGTGCATATTCCCATCATTGGGGGAATGACTGCCGATGATTATACCTTTGACAAAACTTACCAATTCTTTCAGGGTGAAGTGTTAAGTGATTCAGTTCCAGTGCTGTTATTTTCTGGAAAACTCCTATTTTCCCACGGAGTTGCTGGTGGTTGGACTCCCATCAGCCAACGTAGCCGTGTAACTAAAGTGGATGGCAACATAGTCTATGAAATTGATGGACAGCGTGCCTTAGATTTCTATCAACACTATCTCGGTGAAGAAAGATTTGCGGCCAACTATGCGATTCATGCCCTGGCAGTTTTTGAAGATCAAGATCATTTCTATTTGCGGGCACCCAATGGCTACGATCGACAGTCTGGTAGCGTCACATTCTTCTTAGATATTCCTGAACAGGCAGTTGTGCAAATTACTGATGCGACTCGTGACAATATTCTGTCAGCTTCTGAGACATCTTTGAAAAATGCTCTGGCTAATTATCCTGGTGTCGAACCAACAGCAGCGTTACTTATTTCCTGTGCAGCCCGGCGGCGAATTCTTGGGACTCTGGCCAGAGAAGAATATCAGCTGATCAAAAAGCACTTACCAGAAGCATTGCCCTGCTGTGGTTTCTATGCTTACGGTGAAATTGCTCCTTTGGTGGGCAAAGGTCAAACGCAATGTCATAATAAAACGTTTGTCACACTATTAATAGGGACAAAATGAGTAGTGTATGGATAACCAGGACTATTCCATACATATACAAGCATTGGAAAAGGCAAACCGCATCTTCCAAAAAAAGCTGGAACGCTGCAAAGCTGAACGCTGTCAGTTAGAAACTGACATTGCAACAAAGGAATTTTTACTTAAGAAAGTTATTTCTGATTTAGAAGACTCTCGGACAAACTTGCAGCACAGAAGCCAAGAGTTAGAAAATACATTAGATAGTTTGCATAAAATGCAAGCTCAAATGATTCAAAGTGAAAAGATGTCTGCTTTGGGTCAAATGGTAGCTGGGATTGCTCACGAAATCAACAATCCCGTTAGCTTTATTTATGGAAATCTCAGCCATATCAGCCAATACACTCATGACTTACTACGACTGGTAGAGCTTTATCACTGTTACTACCCCAACCCACCTGCTGAAATTCAAACGGAACGCAAAACCATCGATTTAGAGTTTTTGCAAAAAGACGCGATTATGGTATTGAACTCAATGAATATCGGGACGGAGCGTATTCGGGATATTGTGCTTTCACTGCGTAACTTCTCTCGTTTGGATGAAAGTGATTTTAAAGCCGTGGATGTTCATGAAGGCATCGATAATACTTTGATGATTTTGCAGCACCGCTTCAAAGCCACTGATAAAAGCCCAGAAATTCAGGTGATCAGAGATTACGGCAATTTATCCAATGTAGAATGCTATGCTGGACAGCTAAACCAAGTATTTATGAACATTTTAGTAAATGCGCTCGATGCGCTGGAAGAATTTAATACCAAACGAACTTATCAAGAAATCCAGCTTAATCCCAGTCGGATCGCGATTAGTACTTCTGTTGTTGATTTGCAATGGGTGAAAATTGCGATCGCAGACAATGGATCTGGAATTCCCGAATCGATTCAAAAACAGATTTTCAATCCCTTCTTTACAACAAAATCTGTCGGTAAGGGAACAGGAATGGGAATGGCTATCAGCTATCAAATCATCACCGAAAAACATGGCGGTAAGTTAGATTTTTTTTCGATGCCTGGAAAAGGAACGGAGTTTGTGGTTCAAATTCCTATCCAGCAGCAAGTTTTGTCAGTAATTTAAATAATTCGTAATTCGTAATTTAGAGGATGTTTGAAAAGTCCTCTTGTCGGTATCAAATATTTTTTTACCCCATCCTAACCCTCCCCGATAGATTGGGGAGCCACTGCGTTGGGCGGGCAATGCCCGACTTGAAGCATGTGGCGTGAGGGAACTAGATTTTCCGGTTTCCACCCAATACATCGGGGGGATTAAGGGGGGTAAGAATGCAAATAAAGTCGAGCTTAGAATCAATCAAACTAAAGGCAATAAGATTTCAAATTCAGTACCTATACCAATCTGTGAATTAAAACTCAATTTTCCGCCATGTCTCGCGGTGATAATTCGATAACTTACTGCTAAACTAGTATTTTTACCAGTCTTTTTTTCCAGAGAAAAAGACTCGATAATTTGCTGTTGCAATTCTTGAGACATTCCAGAACCATTGTCAGCAATCCGAATTAAAACCCAGCGAGAATCGGGTGCATCGGGGTTGCTTGCTTCTTGTGAAATAACTTCTGTGGTAATCTCAATTCGGGGTTTTTGAACAGTCTTTGTATCTTCTAGATGCAACTGCTGTCGCACGGCTTCATTGAGTAAAGTATCCACAATTTCGCTGAAAATATTCATCAAAACCTGATTTAACTGCCCCATAAAGCAATATACTGGCGGCAATTGACCGTAGTATTTGACGATTTCAATTTCTCCTTGAAGACGACTATTAATTAATAAGATAATACTATCTATGCAGGCGTGTAAATCTACCGGCTTGGGATAAAGTTCATCGATATGACAGAAGTTTTGTAAGCTGGTGACAAGTTTTTTTAATCTTTCCGCTCCAGTGCGGATACTAGCAAGCGATCGCGACAAATCTTGTTCTAAAAAATCAAATTCAATATCTTCTTTAATCTGATTAATTGCCTGGGAAGCTGATGGTAATTCTTTGTCGTAAGCCGCTATCAGCTTGAGTAAATCTTGGCTGTAGGTTGAAACATAAATTATATTACCCCAAATAAAACCTACTGGGTCTAAAATTTCGTGTGCTACGCCGTCTACCAAACGCCCCAGATTTGCCATTTTATCATTTTGAATCATTTGGGCTTGGCTGCGTTCATACCGCACCAGATTGTCGATTCCCCGAATTTGCCAAGAAATAATATTCAATTCTTGAACATCCAACAATCTATAAGCACCAGATTGTGTTTGTACTACAATTGGTTCTGCTAATAATTCTGGCGATCGCTTTAAGCTCAGTTGCATCGCAGTTAAAATCGATGTTGTATCAGCCAGCAGCAACATCGGTATCCGCGCATAGCTGTAGAGAACGGTTAATGGTTGCTGAACAAATAACTCTTGTCCATAGGGGCGAATCAAAAATTCCAGCAGTCGTCGCCGCGAAATCATCCCAATGAACTTTCCCTGTTCTACCAAAATTACTCCTGGTAGCAGGGGGTATTTTTCCAAAAAATGAGCCACTTCCATCCCAGTGCGGTTGATTTCCACTGGGAAGTTATACATGGGAAGTTCTTGGAGGGTTGACTCTAAACCGAGATCGCGATCGCTACCAAGAGACAAAAATGGCGGTGAGATTTGGTAACTGAATTCTTCTGACACTAGACACCCTGATTTTTACAAATATTACAAATATTAGGTAAACAATAAGTTAATATTTTACATTTTGTCACCCTCTAAATTCGGTTTCGCTTTAGGTATCTAGCACGACTAGTACCGCAAGGCGGAATTCGTAATTCGTAATTCGTAATTCGTAATTAATTGTTTGCAAGGGTTTGAGACATTTCAAATGGGTGGCTTATTTACGCCGTGCGGTACTAGCCCTTTCAAGGTGAAAATCGTTTTAATATCTTGCCCTAGGCGACTGGAAGCAACTGGCGGGCAATTTCTCATCTGGGTGGAGAATATAAAGAAGTGCGATCGCAAGCTACACTAAAAACAACCTTTACAAAGAGTGCAAAGGTAGCGTTATGACCTCTACAACCAATCCACCCACTGCTCTCACCCTTTCCCTGACCATACTCAACTTCCAGACTCTGATCGCACGTTTGTAAGCCAGTCGCTTGCGGGGGTTCCCCCCGTTGTGCGAACTGGCGCGAAAAATTGGCAAGAGCATCCTCAAAGCATCTTACTAACTGACTCGATTACACCCGTCCTCAAGCAATTAAATCCTGAAGATCAATATTGTATTGGCCAGGACTTAGGCATTTACTGGCGCTTGACTGATCCCCCTGAAAAAGGCGCAGAAGCACCAGATTGGTTTTATGTACCGAATGTACCGTTTTTGCTAAATGGGCAAACGCGACGTTCTTATGTGTTGTGGCAAGAGTCTATTGCCCCGTTGATTGTCTTAGAATTTGTCTCTGGCAATGGTGTAGAGGAACGAGATAAAACTCCTTGGAAGGGTAAATTTTGGGTTTATGAGCAGGTGATTCGTCCTCCCTTCTATGGCATTTATGAAGTGAGTAAAGCCAGTATAGAAGTTTATCATCTGATTGAAAGACAGTATCAGGTGTTACCAGCAAATGAACGAGGACATTATCCTATAGTTTCTTTGGGTGTTGAATTAGGCTTATGGCAAGGAGTTTATCAGAATGTGGAATTACCCTGGCTGCGTTGGTGGGATTTACAAGGTAATTTGTTGTTGAGTGGTGATGAAAGAGCAGAACAGGAACACGAAAGAGCCGAACAGGAAGGTCAAAGGGCAGAACAGGAACGCGAAAGAGCAGAACAGGAACGCGAAAGAGCCGATCGCCTAACTGCCCAATTGCGATCGCTCGGCATTGAACCAGAAGCCTAATAGGTTTACTATGAATTACGAATTACGAATTACGAATTAAATTTGTGGCTTAATTTGTTTAGACACAAATTTTACTGCTATCAGGGTAATCACGATGACAAATAGACCTCCCTCCGAACCGGAGTCATCCCAAAAAACTCCCCTTGGCTTTGATGAATTTATAGCGATTCTGGTTGCCTTCACCACTATCGGAGCGATTCTTTTTTGGTCATTGTCCCGCAGGGATTCTAGCTGGAACTTAAACGCGCTACTGTCGCCTTCTTCCACTCCGTCTGGTAGTGTTCAACCAAATCAACTATTGCCCTCCCCTACTCCCAAGGTAGAACCAAATGCAGTCCC
The DNA here is from genome assembly GCF_036919575.1 of Nostoc sp. Taxonomy (GTDB): domain Bacteria; phylum Cyanobacteriota; class Cyanobacteriia; order Cyanobacteriales; family Nostocaceae; genus Nostoc. The sequence continues at coordinate 60,461 of NZ_JBALBY010000109.1, forward strand.
TAGATTCAACGTTTTGCCATCATCTCCACCAGAGGCTGTTGTTGATCCCAAGACCCCTTCATTCCCGACTAACAGCGCAACTCCTGACCGCGCAGTGTTACCATCTGCTCAGGTAATCCCAACTCAATCCCCACAACCACAGACACCTGTATCCTCTTCAACAGGACTTGAGTCATCAATTAGATCATCAGCGTTGCCTTTAGTAACTCCGGCAAAACCAAAATCAATCATTCCACCACCAATTGCATTTAACGATGTGCCCAATAATTTTTGGGGTCGGCCTTTTATAGACGTTCTTTCTTCCCGTGGTATTCTCAAGGGGTTTCCTGATTATTCTTTTAGACCAAATCAGGCTGTAAACCGCGCCGAATTTGCTGCTATACTCCAAAAAGCTTTTGAGCAAGAACCGTCTAAGACTGCGATCGCATTTCAAGATGTACCACCAAAATTCTGGGCAACTCCAGCAATTGACGAAGCCATCAGTGCCGGATTTCTCAAAGGCTACCCGAAAAAAACCTTCAAACCACAACAAAATATTTCACGAGTGCAAGTTTTAGTTGCCCTTGTCAGTGGGTTGAATTTGAAAGCACCCACTTCCCCAAATCAGATATTAAGTGTCTTTAAAGATGCTAAAAATATTCCAAACTATGCTAATAGCAAAATAGCCACTGCTACAGCCAATGGTCTGGTAGTTAACTATCCAAATCCACAAATTCTTGATCCCAACAAAGTAGCTAGTCGATCTGAAGTGGCGGCGATGATTCATCAAGCTTTAGTAAAACGTGGCAAGTTGAAGGCAATTCCATCTCAAAGTATAGTGCGATTGCCCAAAATCTCTTCAGAACTTTCGCAGACTCCAAAACCGAACCCAAAGGGGAAATTGTCCGACAGAGGTTCGTCTCATTGAAGAAGAATGCAGAATCCAGAATTCAGAATTCAGAATCAATACTTCGGAAAGTGGCACAGTGAGCATTGGGAAATTTTCAGAGAAGTGCGATCGCCGACTTCCGGCGATCAGACTTCTGTGATTTAGAATTAGAGCGTACTCCTACACAGGAGCAAGCTAGCAAGAGCGTCTGGTAGAGAAGCGATAATTAGATATTAAGCTTCTGGAATTTCTTTACCGACAACTTGTGATTTCAGAACGGTGATTTCACCAGTTAACTCTTTCCTGGTTGAGGCTTTGAGTAAATAGCGGTAAACAAACCAAGCAGAGTAACCAATACCAATCAACTCAAAAGTAGGTGCTACCAAGGGGATATCATTCAAAGCATCTAATATTGCCAAGAGTACTTTAACCCCAACAATTGATCCCACAATTAAACCAACTGTTACCAGGGGTTGCTTATATTGATTAAAGAAGCTTCCCAGATATTCTGGCAATGTTGCTAAAAAGCTAGAAATTTGCTCTCCGTATTTTAGCCATTCGTCTTGAGACTGCGCGGGAGGCTGAAGTTTGGTGATGCTTCCCGTTTGGTTGTTGATCTCTGCCACTGTAGTCTCTTTGGATGCGGTTTCGGTAAATTCTTGTTCTGGCATTTTCACTCCCATAAATTTGACAGTTGAGTTTTTCTAATCTGGATAATTACAACCAAAAGCCTGTTGATTAGGTAATGCACTTGTGCATCAGTACAATTGGGTAAAGGGTACAAAAGGGTTTTAGTATCCTATAACCATAATCGCCACCTAATACCTACTGCATCAACTACAAGGTAGACAGTCAGTAGGAGGATATAACTCAGAAGGCAGCAGGATGTATTATAATCAACCTTCTGAGTTCTATTTTTTGGAATCAACTGGAATCCTCAGGTTGTGATTATCCCATTCCGTGTCATTTGCTCATAATCGTACTAAATCTAAGTACAAATCATGCAAAAATCAGTCTACCTCTCATTTATATAAGCCTAGAAGCCGATTTGATCTGATATTAAAGCTATCTTAAGCCGCGTTCGTCAATTAACGCATTCGTATTGATATTAATACGTAATAAAACTTTTTGTGTATTCAGATAGACTAGACTTTTAACCTATTTTATGATATGCGTACCTGGGGGACTGGGAAGACGAGGGGGATAAGGGAGATGAGGGAGATGAGGGAGAAATAATCAATGCCCAATGTCAAAGCTTTTGTTTTTTTCCTGATTGTATTAATTTTATAAGGAAGCAGTAAGGTAGAGTAGTGGCATACCTGATGGCAAGAACTCATTGCTATCAACTGTATATTCAGGAAAGTGGTGTGGTAAGAGAAGACGGTCTTAGACAGGTCTTTAGTGCAGGAAATTATTCCTTGCTGCTGCAAAAAGTAAATTCTATTCGCTGTCAGTAAGTGTACTTAGCAGCATTGCTATTTAAATCACTTATACTAGATTATAAGATTATGCTAATTATCTAGTGAGCAATGATTTGCTCTTACTATAAAAGAGGATAATCTAGATGTTAATCACCAATTGAAGTGTTTGCACAAGCTAGACTGATTTGGTGATTTTTGCGGGAAGGCAAGGAGGTTTGAGAAATGCCTTCCTCAAAAGCCAACCCCGATCGACAAAAGTTCAGAAAGCAAAAAAGTGTCAGCCGAAGAGCCATCGACAGACGAACTCCCAACCATAGAATTCCCCTCACGAGGGAAACTCAAAGCTAGTTCTTGGCGCATCCATCAAAAAATTGGCTATGGGTACTTTGTAGCGATCGGAATTGGTTTTTTTGGCTCACTGACTGGGTTAGTCATCGCCAGCTACTACCGGGGAAAGGAAGTTAGGCAATTCAATCAAGCCTATGAACAAGGGCAACTACTGAGTAATTATAAAGATGCAGTAGTCGGGGCGCAATTACATAGCTCTAACTTAGTTGCGGTATTGGAAAATTCCCAACAGCTACAAAGCAAAAAAGCCGATTTTCTGAAAAATGTTGAAAAAGCTAAAGAATTAGAGTCAAAAATTGCCGGATTTATCGATAGTAAACCTAAAAGACTAGCAGCAACAAGTTCGACTTTACAGACGTTATTGCTGGATTACAAGAATAATTTAAAAGCTTACGTTGACCAAATCGAGGTCGTCTTACAGAAAATTAACTCTCAACAAGTGCAGCAGAGGCAAATTTCTTCTGCCCGATCGCAGTTATTGACAATTATGCGTGGTGAAACAGCCGTGCGGCTAGAGCAGCTTTCGCAAAACTTGACTAACATCCTGCAAACTGCCGAAGATCAAGAGCAAGAAAAGCAAAAAGCCGTTGAGCAGGCAAAAGTAGTTGAGCGATTGATCGTGATGATCAGTATGCTGGTTTCGGTGGCGATCGCAGCCATTGTAGCTTGGCGAACCAGTCGCGCGATCGCTGAACCAGTGATCATTGTCACCCAAGTAGCTGAACAAGTTGCCAGAAAATCTAATTTCGATTTGCGAGCGCCCGTCACCACTGAAGATGAAATTGGCCTACTTGCCAAATCTCTAAATCATCTAATTGAGCGAGTATCTGAGCGAACAAAAGAACTACAACAAGCTAAAGAATTAGCCGAAGCTGCTAGCAAGGCAAAAAGCATATTTCTGGCAAATGTCAGCCACGAATTACGCACACCGTTAAATGCTGTGATTGGCTTGAGCCAACTTCTAGAAGACGACGCTACCGATCTGGGTTTATCGGGAGACTTTATTACAGATTTAGAGACAATTAACTCTGCTGGTAAGCATCTACTGCACTTGATTAACGAAATCCTCGACTTGTCAAAAATTGAAGCGGGGAAAATGACCCTCTATCCAGAGATATTCGAGATTGCGACGCTGATTCATAACGTCGTCCTTACAGTCAAACCAGCTATAGAAAAAAATGCCAATGTTTTAGAAGTGGATTTGGATCAGCAACTTGGCACCATGTACGCCGATCAGACTAGGATGCGGCAAGTGTTGTTAAACTTACTCAGCAACGCCAGTAAATTTACTACAAACGGTAAGGTGACGCTGACAGTAAACCTAGAAAAGGATGAATTCCGACCAGAGGCACCTTTGGGCATGATTACTTTTACCGTTAGCGACACAGGTATAGGTATGTCTAACCGTCAACAGCAGCAGTTATTTCAACCTTTTACACAAGGAGATACCTCCACTACGAAAAAGTATGGAGGTACAGGACTGGGGTTAGCAATTAGCCGCCACTTTTGCGAGATGATGGGTGGTGAGATTATTGTCAAAAGTCAGCCGGGAGTCGGCTCTATTTTCACTATTCGTCTACCAATGACTGTTCAGGATTGAATTGGGCATTGGGCATGGGGCATTGGTAATTCCCTCATCTCCCTCATCCTAGGGTGTTGACTTTGTGGGAAAATCGCCCAGAAAAGTTCATGCAAATTCTGTGTCGTCATTTGATGTGGAAAATACGATTTTTCTTTTTGAGAGCATGGACTGTCCAAAAACTTGAGACGACCAATCCTTAAGGTCTATATAGCTAATATTTTCTAACGCCTGCTTAACCACAGATGTTGCCAAATTCATCGTACATAAAGAAATGCTTAAAATCATCTGACCTATCTGTTTGAGAGGGCATCTAGAGGAAAAATGTTTGTATTTACCAAAAAGAGATTCAATGATATCAGAAGTTGCCAAAAAAGTTTTGCCCTTCGGAATTTGTTCGATTTGAGTTTTAATATATTCCCCAATATTTTGTGGGAAAGTTATATGCAGAAATGTTGAATTGTTTTTTAGCTCGAATTCAGCCAATATCTTGTAAAGGTAATCCACAGAAGTGCAATAAGTTCAGTTCGGATATTACCTATGCTAGTACTGCCGCTATAACAAAAGAATTATCGCAAAAAATAGAAGAGGCGATCACACGTAAAGAATATGAGTTCGCCACAGATATATTTAAAGCTGCTATTGATAAATTTCAGTTACCGGAAGACAATAATATATTTTGGATTAACCAAAAAGGTCAGAGGAATCGGGACAAGACAAAGACAGGGAAACAGTTCTCGTTCAAATTGAATGATGAGCAGAAGGCTAAAATTGACGAATTTGTTATGAAAAAGAAGAAGTTGCTTGAATCTTCTGGTAAAAAGCGGTTTATATCGCAAACAGAAGCACTGATAATTATCTTAGATGAGTTCTTTAACCCCACAGCTAGAGACGCGCTACGGGGTGAGAATTGGGGTTGTGAGGGAATGGGTGATTGATTGGGTTTGATGAGGTTAGGGCGGTTTTTAGGGTGTTGAATCCGCTTGTATTCTCTTCCTAAATTCAATTAGGGCTTGTTCCTCTGTACTAACTACAACCCTGTTAGGTTTTGCCCTCATAATTGTTAAATAATGTTGAAAAGCCTCCTCATCATCTGGATGTGTTTTTACATAAGTTCTCAGCTCGGCTTCGCTTAATTGTTGATAGTTACTCATTGAATTAATTCCTCACCGTTACTTAAAATTTCTACTTGAATTGTTTCGCCTATTAACACTACGATTCTTTGAGAGCGTGTATCGTAGCGAGTTAATTCAATTGTTCTTAATAGATTGCTTGCTCGTACACATACGCGGTAGAAGGTTTCTAGCTGTTCTATTGTAGGATGCAGTGGTTTGATTCAAACCTCCTCAGAATTTTTATTTTTTGTACTACCACCTCTAGTTTCACCTAAAGATCAAACAGTTATGCAAATCATGTGTCAAAACGTCGTAGGCTGAGGGTTACAGGGTCTACGTCTACAGTCTGCCAATGAAAATCAATCGGCACGGACGCGCTAAGGTTCTAACGCAGTCAGAGATACAGCTAATCTTCAGTCATGGGTTAGAAAATGACCGCGCTCACCCAGATGAGTAATGCTGGTATACCCCTGAGAGTAGGCTGTTGACTTTGTGCATTTTTCGGGAATTTTTGGGAAAATTATTCGTGTTATTTTTTGTTTGACCTAAAGTGCCTGTTTCAGGCACTTTAGGTCAAAAACAGGCGACACATTTTTTGCATGAAGTCTTATGGGCTAAAGGGTACAGAGTCAACACCCTACCCTCATCCCCCTCATCTAGCAATTCTCCGACGAACTAAGTAATAATACTTACTCTTCCTGTATCCAAGTCGTAACGACCCCCGACAATTTTCAATTTGCCCGATCGCACCTGCTCAGTTAAAAGCTTTGAGTGTTTCAACCGTTCAATTTGATATTGGACATTTGCCACCACAGCATTTTCAACCGCATCACCCGGCTGATTCTTGACCTTTTTCAGGGCTGGCTTAATTGCCTTAACAAAAGTACTAATATCACCGAGTAACGATTCATTTTGGACAGCTGCGGTTACAGCCCCACAACGCTCATGACCCATCACCATCAGCAGTGGAGAACCTAACAAGACAACCGCATATTCAATACTGCCGATCGCTTCATGGGTGGCAATATTTCCGGCAATCCGCACATCAAAGATGTCCCCAATGCCCTGATCAAAAACAATTTCTGCGGGTACTCGTGAATCCGCACAACTCAGAATAGTTGCAAATGGATGTTGAGCTTGAGCAACTTCCTGCAACCGCAGCGCAGTTTGATCGGGGTATTGGGGTTGATGAGCAACAAATCGCTGATTCCCCTCCATCAGCTTTTGCAACGCTGCATCGGGATTGAGGGATTCAGGGGAGTTTGAGGGTATTTCGGCAGCTTTAGCCTGTTCAACCTGCCAGAGTAAATCGCTGGCAGTTAGCATCATTCCAAATGCCCCGGTCATTCCTAACTTCAAAAAGTTACGACGTTCCATGAAATGCTTCATTGAATTTACAATTTTTTACAGAGACGCGACACATCTGACAGAGCGAATTTCCATCACATCGGAAACGTAACAAGTACCTCCGAACTTATTCAGGAGTGGTCTGATATTTTCTACAACACGCTTGAGTTCTTCTGGCATACAAAACGCCAGGATGTAAACATTATCAAGCATGGTCATGTCTAAATCTTCTGTCGTTCCTCGTAATCCTTTACCAACAACATTTCTAATTACGGCATGGCTATGTACACCCGACTTGTCTAAACTCTCTAAAATTTTGGCAAGCTCAAAGGAGTTGGCGATAATTTCTATCTTTTTAACTACGTGCATATTATTACCTCCAAAATAGGTTAATTCCGTAGAGATATAACGGAATTCCCACAATAATATTGAACGGGAATGTCACTGCTAGAGCGGTAGAAACATACAGGCTGGGATTTGCTTCGGGAACAGTCATCCGCATCGCAGCTGGGACAGCAATGTAAGAAGCACTGGCACACAATACAGCGAATAACAGCGAATTTCCTTGAGGCATACCGATGAATTTGGCAATCACCAACCCAATGCCTGCATTGAGTATTGGAATTAGTATCGCAAATAAAATCAGGAAAACTCCGGTTTTTTGCAAGTCTTTAATTCTTCTAGCTGCGACTAGTCCCATATCCAGTAAAAAGAAGGTGAGAATGCCATAAAACAACCCTTGAGCAAAGGGTTCTAAGACGTGCCAACCACGTTGTCCTGTCAAGACGCCGATTAAGAGGCTACCGACTAATAGAAAAACTGAACTATTAAGAAATGCTTCTTGCAAAACTTCCGACCAAGAAAACTCTCGTTTTTCATCGGCGGTGAATATACTCACCAAAATCAGACCAACAATGATTGCTGGAGATTCCATCAGAGCAAGAGCTGCTACCATGTAGCCATCATACTGAATACCAAGCTCACTCAGAAAAGCGCCAGCAGTGATGAAAGTAACGGCACTGATAGAACCGTAGGTTGCTGCGATCGCCGCAGCATCGTAAGTATCCAATTTCAACTTCAGGATAAAAAAGGTGTAAATTGGAACAAAACAAGCCATCAACATTGCTGCCAGGAGCGTTAGAATTACTTCCTGATTGAGTCCGCTTTTGATTAGTTCTACCCCTCCTTTAAAACCAATGGCAAATAGCAGATACAACGAAAGGAGTTTGGGTACTGGTGGGGGAATTTCCAGATCAGACTTGACAAAAACGGCAGTCATGCCTAAAAAGAAAAACAGGATTGGCGGATTCAAAATGTTGGATACAATTAAGCTAAAATCCATATCCACCCCTCTTTATACTGGTGAAACCTGCAATTAAAGAAATTTTTCATCTTTAAAAATTTAACGGTTCAATGATGATGTATCGTGTATTGCTACCCAATGTCAATTGGGTACTCAAGGAGTGAATAGTCCTATTGGTGACTATACTCTCAGTTAGGTATTACAGCGTTTTTCAAGCAAATAAACCACGGGCTAGGGAACATTGATGTATCCCTATGGGAATGTGTAGTTCAATTAACTGAAAATAGCTGTAAGCTCTGTTGACAACAGAACAAGTGAGAGTTTGCCCACCATGTTTTGATGTTTGATTCCCCGTCGCTGATTTTACGACACAACGCGCAGGAATAACTAGCGGCTAACTTTTCTACGTAGAAAAGTTAACGTATTGTCGGGACATGAGCCGGAGCAGCCAAGTGCAAAACGGAGCTAGAACAGTTTAAACTGATAAAATGCTGGAAGACCCGGAAAAACCAAAGGAAATCTGGACTGATTATGTTTGGGCTGACACTGAAGCAGAAGCTATGCAAAAATGTCAAATAAAAGCACAAGAAGCGACTGTGGAAGGGAAAGCACTGGTGAAGTTAATTGGTCAACCCAAGAAAGTAGGTAAAGGAAAACGTTACGAATGCCAATTTGAGGGGGAGATTTATGAGGCTTGAGCTTCCAGTCATTCCGAAACCTGGAGAAGTATTTTTAGCAGTAGAACTGACTGCTGTGCAAAATATGAGTCTTGCACAAACCCTGAAGTTATTGGAAGATATGGGCTACAACCCGTCTTTGCGATATCGGCAATCCCCAGATGGTAGGGTTTGTGTTTATGCTCTGCTCAGACATGATTTTGTCAATCCAGAAATCTTGCAAAATTCTGATTATCTTGGAGAACAACTAGATGCCTTAGCTGAGGTAATTGAACCTGCCGATGCTATTACATCACCTCGTGGCATTAGTAGCGCCAAAATACCTGCTGTTGTATAGAAGACATCTGGTTAAGAATATTGCTACACAATGTTTATTGACCAAGTTTCGTTAAGATGTTGTAACCTGGGCAATAGCGACTCTCTCAGGCGATCGCTTTTTCACATCCATGACTACAACCCTCGACTTTCTCAGTCACCTTAACCCTAGCCAACGTCAAGCCGTCGAACATTACTGCGGCCCGTTGCTAGTTGTTGCTGGCGCAGGTTCCGGTAAAACACGAGCGCTGACTTATCGCATTGCGAATCTGATTCTGAAACACCGCGTTAATCCAGAAAATATCCTGGCGGTTACTTTTACCAACAAAGCCGCACGGGAAATGAAAGACCGGATTCAACGGCTGTTTGCGGAACAACTGGCTATGAAACAACATGGTCAGAAGTTTGATTTGTTGACAGAATATCAACAAATGCAATTGCGATCGCAAGTTTACAAAAATACGATCAAAGACTTATGGTGTGGCACTTTCCACAGTCTATTTTCTCGCATTCTCCGCTTTGATATTGAAAAATACGTAGACGAAAAAGGACGCCGTTGGAATCGCAATTTCTCTATCTTTGATGAATCAGATGTTATAACTCTGATCAAAGAAATCGTTAATAAACAGCTAAATTTAGACGATAAGAAGTTTGACGCTCGCTCTGTTCGCTACGCTATTAGTAATGCTAAAAACCAAGGTTTATCACCTCAAGAGTTTGAGCAAGAACAACCCAATTATCGCGGACGAATAATTGCTCAAGTATACAATTTATATCAAGATAAGTTAGCACAAAACAACGCTCTCGACTTTGATGATCTAATTCTTGTACCTACTAGATTATTTCAACAAAATGAGCAAGTATTGGGTTACTGGCATCGCAAGTTTCACCATATTCTCGTAGATGAATATCAGGATACTAACCGCACTCAGTATCAACTCATCCACTTATTAGTTACTAATGGCGAAACCAGAAAGAGTGAATGGAAATGGGAAAATCGCTCAGTTTTCGTTGTCGGCGATGCAGATCAATCGATTTACAGTTTTCGGATGGCAGATTTCACCATTTTGCTGGGATTTCAGGAAGACTTTGGTGATGGTTTGGTAGATGATGACACCCGGACAATGGTTAAGCTGGAAGAAAACTATCGTTCTTGTGAAAACATTCTGCAAGCGGCTAATGAACTGATTGAAAATAACACCCAACGGATTGATAAAATCCTGAAAGCGACGCGGGGGCCAGGTGAGCAGATTACTTGTCACAAAGCCGATGAAGAACTCGCAGAAGCGGCATTTGTAATTAATCAGATTCGCACTTTAGAAAACCAAAATCCAGAGTTGAACTGGGGTAGTTTTGCCATACTTTATCGGACAAACGCCCAATCTCGCCCTTTTGAAGAATTGTTGGTGAAATATCAAATTCCTTACACAGTTGTGGGCGGAATGAAGTTTTACGATCGCAAAGAAATTAAAGATGTCGTCGCATATTTAAGAGCGATCGCTAACCCAGCTGATACAGTCAGTTTATTACGAGTCATCAATACTCCCCGGCGGGGAATTGGCAAAACCACTATTGACGCTTTGGTGAATGCTTCCCAGCAATTAGGGACAACCTTGTGGGAAATACTCAGCGATGAGACATCAGTTAATACATTAGCTGGACGGGCGACAAAAGCTGTAAATAGCTTTGCCGAAATGATTAGCCGTTGGCAAAAACAAATCGCCACAGTTCCCGTAACTGAGGTTTTGCAAGGAATAATAGAAGACTCTGGTTACGTTCAAGACTTGATGAATCAAGGCACAGATGAAGCCACAGATCGGGTACAAAACGTCCAGGAACTTTACAACGCTGCACTGCAATTTCAAGAAGAAAACGAAGAGGTTTCCCTCCGAGATTTTCTGAGTAGCGCCGCCCTCAGTTCCGATTTGGATAACTTAAAAGAAGGCCAAACAGCCGTTTCTTTGATGACTTTGCACGCTTCCAAAGGTTTGGAATTTCCAGTAGTCTTTTTGGTGGGATTAGAACAAGGTCTATTTCCCGGCTATCGATCGCTGAGTGATCCCGCATCTTTGGAAGAGGAACGCCGCTTGTGTTATGTGGGAATTACTCGCGCCCAAGAAAGGTTATTTTTATCACACGCGCGTGAACGTCGTTTGTATGGTTCTCGTGAAGCCGCCATGCGATCGCAATTCCTCGACGAATTACCAGAAGAATTATTATCTACTAAACGTCTGAGTCGTCAAACTTATACTAAAAGTGCCGCTAATCCTAGTGAAAAACAAGATGCAAAGCAGAATTGGCAAGTGGGCGAGAGAGTATTACATAAAACTTTTGGGCTTGGTGAAATCACTCATGTTTTCGGAACGGGTAATAAGATGTCTGTGGCAATTAAATTTGCCAGTTTGGGACAAAAAATTGTTGACCCAAGAGTAGCGCAGTTGCAACGAGTAGAGTGATACAGCCACAAATCCCCGACTTCTTTGAGAAGTCGGGGATCTTGTTTTTCATATTTCAATTTCTTCAAAGTGTTCAACAATGGGAGATGGATCATAAAAATGATGCAGAAGTTTTTTCCACTCTTGAAACTCAGCAGAGCCTCTAAATACAACAGTATGAGCTTCTAAATTTTCCCATTTAACAAGTAATAAATATTTACCTTTGACTTCTATGCATTTATGCAGTTCATGAGATAAATATCCGTTGATTGAGGAAATAAGACTAGAAGCTTTTTTAAAAGAAGCTTCAAAATCAGATTCTAGCCCTGGTTTGACATGAAGAATAACTGCCTCAAGAATCATAAGCTTTTTTGGTGATAATTAAACTAATCTTATATTGTTAAGGGAGAATTTATTAATAAAACCTCCCTCAACTTTTGGGGCTACAAAAATAATGCAGGTGATACATGGAAAAAAGTTCCTAGTGCTTTGGCTTGACTTTTACTAATACTTCTTTTTCCATTTATTACCTCTGAAATAATACCTTTGGAGCCAAAAATATCGACTAAATCCCTAGGTTTCCAATCATCATTTTCTAGACCCTTCCACTTGGTAAATGTTTCTGGTTCCTGACTCTTTTTGATGTGCTTCATCGGTTGAGAATTTCCTTGCGCCGAATGAGTACATCTGCTTTGACAAACTCTGGCTCATCTGCTCCAATTTCATTAGCCAATTGTTGACGTAATTGCCTAGCACCTTCAATATTTCCAGCATCAATTAGTCGAAAAAGTTCTAAAAGACTTTCCTTAATTTCCTGCGGACGTTCTGGAACACCCATGAGGTCTTCTAATATACGATTGCTGTCTCTTCCAAAGGAACTTTCTGGTCTTTTAGCAACAACACCTTCGTCTGTTTTTTCTAGAATGTAAATTCCTTCAGGCTTTACTTGGCTAATTACTTGAGGTGAATGAGTGGTGACAATAAATTGACAATTGGGGAATGTTCTTGTCAACGCCGGAATAATTTCTCGTTGCCATTTTGGGTGTAGATGTAGTTCAATTTCATCAATTAAAACAACACCACTACCTTGGAGTGGATCTGGTAAACTAGGGTTAGCGATCGCTAATCGTCTTGCTAAATCACCCACCATTGCCAACAAGCATTTTTCCCCATCAGATAGCTGATTAACTATCAGTTCTTCACCTTGTTTTTGCACAGTCATCCGCAGGGGAGAACGACGCACCCGTAAATTAGAAAAACCTGGAATTAGTGAATAAATAGATTGTCTTACTGCTTCTATCTGCTGGGTTTTAAATTCAGGGTTATCCCGCCTTTCTTCATTTTCTAAATCTTCCAAGGATCTAAACCATTGAAAGAACCTATGAAAACCAATTTGTACTCCGTTTAGCGCTTGATCATAAGCATCTATCTGTTTCAATGAATGCGTTTCTGTAATTTCCATGTCAATCCCAAGAACCGAACGTTTAACCGGGTAATAAATGGCTAAAGGCAAGTTAAAATTAGGATTTGCTTCCCACTGACGGTGAATATCTTGAGCAGCTGTGTTTAAGTCTGTATTTTCTATGTTTGGTTCTTCGCTGCGTTCTTTACTAAAGGTTGTCAAAAACCAGCTTACTTCCCTCGATTGCAGAAATATTTTAATCTCGTTATGTGTCTTTTGATGTCCGTTTGTAATATCGTCTTCGCTGAACAAACGTTTTTCGATATCTGGCTTTCCGGGAATAGATTTTTCGTATTCATTGATAATTTTAGGACCTAAATAAAAATTTACTCCTCCTTGAATCCTATTTCTCCTTCTTGACTCTGCATATGCAATCTCCCTTATCATCTGTGACAGCAGAATAGCGAGACAATCAAGAATACTAGATTTGCCCACGCCGTTAATACCAATCAGCGCCGTTGGACTCGTTTGATCGAACTCAAGCGTCAAATCACCAATTCCACGGAATGATTGCATTGTCAAGCGCTTGACTTTCATAATAATTACGCTGATTTTAATTGAATAATACCTTTATCAAAAACGCGATTATCAGTAGCGATCGCACTTATTTCTATTCTATCTTTATAGACCTCATAAGAAGCAAAACTTAAATTACTAGTTGAATACTCTGTCCACTCAGAACGCCCTACAGGACGATTACCTGCACCTGCGCCACAAATTAAATAAGTTGTACCATCAATAGCACGAGTGCGTTCGTAACTATGTTCGTGGCCATTGATGTAAAGTTGAACGCCGTATTTTTGAAATAGAGGAGTGAAAGTTTTAATAAAATCTGGATTACTCCCATACTGACCCGATGAATAAATTGGATGATGTCCAAACACCACTTTCCAGGGAGCATTACTAAGACTTAATTCTTTTTGTAACCAAGATAGCTGGTTTTTCCAATTAGCATTACTGTTAGTATCTAAAGCAAAAAATTGTACTTGATTACGTTTAAATGTATAGTAACGTCCCTTCATATTAAAGCCTACATACTTGACTTGTGGATCACCATTATCAGTACGAATATCGTGATTACCTAAACAAGCCTGAAATTTCACACCAAGCTTTAGCAAAGCTTGATAGGGACGCTCAAAAACTTCGCCTATTTTTTCAATTTCGCCGTTATTATAAATGTTGTCTCCAGCTAAAACGACTAAATCATAAGGATTTTGCTTGTGATAAGCATTCATTGCCGCAGCCACAGCATACTGTCCTTTAGCGCCAGTCCCCGTATCAGCCACAGACACAAAACGTAATAACAAGTCTTTTTTGGCTGGGTTGGCGGCTATAGCTGTTGTTGAATCCGCAATATCAGCACTTTGATGATTTCGATGAGCTAACATCCAGCCGAAAAAACCTGTACCAAAGGCGCTGAGGCTAATTAAAAATTGACGGCGTTTCAAGTTCATAATTCACCAAATTTAATAAATAGTCAGTTTAGCGGAAACAATGAGCAATGAAGTGATACATTAAGGCAAAAGAGGCAGCACCAGTAATAATGTACGTTGTTTGTCTTTGATTCGCTGCTTTTGGTGAAAGTTCCATGTCACAAGACAATCAATCAAAACCGACGGATGAGCAGGTAACTCAACCTCCCCAAAAACCTTACCAGAGAGTTCAGCCATTTTGGAAGGCTAAAATTATCCAACTTCTCCAAGGGACGATTGGGGTTTTAGAAGTAACGGTGGAGAAACTGGAGACAGCACCACCACCGGGTACTGAGGAAAAACCCAGTTTTTTCCAGCAGTTTCAGTTGCGATGGGGTGGATTGTTAAGGACAATCCGCTTGTTTATACCATCAAATTTGTCAACAAAGTTATCAGATACAGCTTTGACGGGAATTGTTACTGCAATTGCTGTAATTCTTGTTTGGACAACTACGACTCTCTTTACTGGTAAACCTACTGAAGTAGCAACAGTTCCACCAGTTGAGGAGGTTTCTGTACCGACACCAAGGATAACTACTCCACCGGAGTCAGTCGTATCAGAACCACAGCCGCCACAGCCACCAGAGGAAATTACGCCAGAACCGGAACCGGAACCAATTCCCACGCCGACACCAATCATAGAATTGACGCCAGAACAAGCCTTGATTGCAGCGATTGAAAATCAGGTAGCGGAAATTAGCGATCGCATTGCCTCTGGTCTGATAAAGTCAATTCAAGCCAACTTCCGCACGAGTAATCTAACTGTCAAAATTAATGATGATTGGTACACTCTCAAAGAATCTCAGCAGGACAAACTAGCTGCGGAGATATTACAACGCTCTCAAGAACTTGATTTTACCCATTTAGAAATTATCGATTCCCAAAATAGGCTGATAGCGCGTAACCCAGTTGTTGGTACTGAGATTGTGATTTTTAAACGGCAAACGGCAAGTTCAAATAATTCATAATTCGTAATTCAGTTTTGCAAATATACCAGACGATAAACAAGATTCTTGCTCCCTCTCCTTACCAAGGAGAGGGTTGGGGTGAGGTTTTAAAAGGCTTTTTACACTCATTGAGATGCTCCCGTAAGAATTCATCTAAAAATTTTCTTAGGACGTTTAACTTTAAGTATTTATGTTAGACAACATTTCGCTATTGCTCCAAGCTTGTGAAAACTTAAACATCAGCTATGAAATTATTCATCCTGCTGAAAACTTAGTCAAAATAAAACTGAATAGTAAACCGCATTATTTTTGTAACTTTAGCACTCCGTTAATTAATCAAGCAGTAGCACACCTGATAAGAGACAAAGAATATACTTACCATATTTTAAAAGAAAAAGTTAAACTTCCTCGGACAGTAGGTTTTCTTTCGCCTTTTTGTGATACCCAATATAAGATTTACTTAAAATTTCCAACTATTCAAGATATCGTATTAGAAATCAAAGAAAATTTTGAAACACCAGTGATTATTAAAAGGAATTCTGGTTCGAGCGGACATAATGTATTTTTATGCCAAAATCAAGATGAAATTGAAACTGCTTTAAAAGAGATTTTTAATATCAATTTTAAAAAGTATGATTATGTCGCTCTCGCTCAAGAATTTATTCACATAAAATCTGAATATAGAGCGGTTTTCTTAAATAAAGAGTTAGTTTTGCTGTATGAAAAAGATATAACTGATGCAAAATTTGAGGGTAATCTCAGTCCTCTGCACTGGAATGGTGCAAAAGCAAAGTATATCAACGATCCACAAATATTGTTAGAGATTACTAATTTTGCTAAACCAGTTTTTGAAGAATTAGACCTTGATTATGGTGGTTTAGATATCGGATTAGATCGAGATAACCAATATTGGTTAATTGAAATCAATTCTCACCCCAATTTTAGCATTTTCACTAGAGACAATGGAAAAGAGTACGCGTTGAAACTTTTTGAAAAAATCCTAATTAGCCTAGCCTCAAAATAAATAGAAGTCAGAAGTAATAAATCAGAAGTCAGAATATTTTACCGATAAAGGGATAGAGTTTTATTTAATAAGAAACTTCCAAGAAATAAATTATGCCTCTTGTGGGGTGGGCATCCTGCCCGCCTTGAATATGGGATGGGTGTCCTCACCCGTCCCACAAGAAAATTTTGGATGTTTTTCGTTTATTTGGATAATCTATTTTTTGGAAATTCCTAACCAACAGTTTAAAACGGTAAGACAGAATTATGCATCGTATAAGTAGCACATCGGGTGGATGGAATCAATCAGAGGGTTTAATTTTTCTAGAACAAACTCCAGCGCCTTTCGTGTTGATTACGGCTGCTGATACCGACATTCAAACTTTGGCAGCTGCGGTGACAAAATTACCTGCAAGCTTTCCTGCATTAAGAGTCGCCAACCTGTTGCAGTTGCAGCAACAATTAAGTGTAGATAGTTATGGAGAGCAAGTTTTGGAACTTGCCGAAGTAATTATTTTGCGCCTGTTAGGGGGACGCTCATACTGGGGTTATGGCTTAGAAGTAGTGCAGGAAATTGTACAACGTAATGGTAGAAACCTGATTGTAATGCCAGGGGACGACGCTTTTGATCCCGATTTAATTTCCCTGTCTACCGTTCCTTTGGGTGTTGTTAACCAGATATGGCAGTATTTTAGCGAAGGCGGCGTGGAAAATTTTGTTAATGCTCTGCAATTTATCGCCGACGCTTGCTTGTTAACTGCATACAATCCCGCGCCACCCCGGACAATTCCGCGTGTGGGATTGTATGAGTGGGGAGTGGGGAGTGGGGATGAGGGGGATGAGGGGGATGAGGGAGAGTTAGAATCTTGTTCATCCACCTCGGAACTGGATTCATCCACCTCAGAACTCCGTTCATCCACCTCAGAACTGGATTCATCCGCCTCAGAACTCCGTTCATCCACCTCAGAACTGGATTCATCCACCTCAGAACTCCGTTCATCCACCTCAGAACTCCGTTCATCCACCTCGGAACTCCGTTCATCCACCTCAGAACTGGATTCATCCACCTCAGAACTGGATTCATCCACCTCGGAACTCCGTTCATCCATCTCGGAACCTCAAGGCTTACAATGCCCAATGCCCAATGCCCCATGCCCAATGCCCAAAGTCGGCATCCTTTTCTACCGCGCCCATTATTTAGCGGGAAACACTAAGGTAATTGATGCTTTATGCGAAGCTTTGGTACAGAAAAATTTACAACCAGTGCCAGTGTTTGTTTCCTCATTGCGTGAACCTGATGTTCAAATTGAGTTGAGTGAATTTTTCCAACCCAAAGAAGCCGAATCAATAACTGTGCTGCTGAATACCACCAGTTTTTCTCTAGCACGCTTGGAAACCGAAACACCCCAAACCGACCTGTGGCAAAATTTAGATGTGCCTGTGTTGCAGGTGATCCTCAGTGGCGGGTCAATTGAGCAGTGGGAGTCACAGTTTCAAGGGCTTTCTCCCCGCGATATTGGGATGAATGTGGCGCTACCAGAAGTAGATGGGCGGATTATTACTCGTGCTGTGTCTTTTAAAGAAGTGCAAACTCGTAATCCTCATCTAGAGACAGATGTGGTAATTTATGAACCAGTGAGCGATCGCATTGAGTTCGTTGCTAAACTAGCAGCAAATTGGGCGCGTCTAGGTTCCAAACCACCGCAAGAACGGCGAATTGCCCTAATTCTGGCAAACTACCCCAACCGAAATGGCCGCCTTGCTAATGGTGTGGGACTCGACACCCCAGCTAGTTGTGTAGAAATCCTGCAAGCTTTACATCAGGCTGGTTATCAAGTAGAAAATCCACCTGCTCAAGGAGATGAGTTGATTCAACGGTTGACAGCTGGCGTCACAAATGACCCCGAAGGTCAAGAATGGCTTCCGGTACACCAAAGTGTTTCTTGGGAAGAGTATCAAGAGTATTTCGCTTCTTTACCGCCAGCAGTCCAGCAAGGTATTAGTGAAAGGTGGGGAGTGGGGAGTGGGGAGTGGGGAGTGAAAATTGGGGATGAGGGGGATGAGGGAGATAAGGGAGATAAGGGAGATAAGGGAGATAAGGGGAATAACCCATGCCCAATGCCCGTTTCTGGAATTCAACTCGGTAACATTTTTGTGGGAATTCAGCCACCAAGGGGTTATGATAATGACCCCAGTTTGAATTATCATGCGCCGGATTTAGAACCAACCCATGCATATTTAGCTTTCTACTATTGGGTGAGAGAATGTTTTGGTGCTGATGCTGTAGTTCATGTAGGGAAACACGGAAATCTCGAATGGCTACCCGGTAAAAGTGTGGCTTTATCCAGTAATTGTTATCCAGAAGTAGCTTTTGGCGCACTTCCCCACCTGTACCCGTTTATTGTGAATGACCCTGGTGAAGGTTCCCAAGCCAAACGTCGCGCTCAAGCGGTGATTATAGATCATCTCACGCCACCGATGACTCGTGCGGAACTCTACGGTTCTTTGCAACAATTGGAAAATTTAATTGATGAATATTATGAAGCGGACAGTTTAGATCCTTCGCGTTTGCCAGTGATTCGCGATCGCATCCACGAACTGGTGATCAAAGAAAATCTCCATCTAGATTTAGGAATCCAAAATGAAACCGAAATTTTTAATTCTGAATCTTTAATTTTGAATTCCATCGGTGGCTATCTTTGTGAATTGAAAGAAGCTCAAATCCGCGATGGCTTGCACATTTTTGGGCAATGTCCCCAAGGACGCCAGCTACGAGATTTAATAGTAGCGATCGCTCGCATACCCAATCGCCATTCTTCAGGTATTACCCGTGCGATCGCTCAAGATTGGGGTTTAGATTTCGACCCTCTCACAGCAGATTTGTCAATGCCTAGTGGTGAATGGTCGATAGTCAATGGCACAGAATGCCGTACCCTCGGCGATATCGTCGAAGTCCTAGAAGAACACGCCGCCCTCTTAGTAGAACAACTCATAATTCAGAACTCAGAAGTCAGAATTCAGAATTCAGAATTTAGAAATCAAAATTCTTGTACAGACGCGATTCATCGCGTCTCTCCCCCCAGCACAGACGCGATGAATAGAGACGCGATGAATCGCGTCTCTACCTGGATACGCGATCGCCTCCTTCCCGCTTTACAACAAACCCACCAAGAAATCACCCATTTATTACACGGACTTGATGGCGGTTATGTCCCAAGCGCTCCATCTGGCGCACCCACGCGCGGACGCCCAGAAGTTCTACCAACAGGGAGAAACTTTTATTCTGTCGATATTCGCGCCATTCCTACAGAGACAGCTTGGGATATCGGTAGAAAAGCTGCTGAAACTCTCGTGGAATATTACACTCAAGAGCATGGTGAGTATCCCAAAACATTAGGTTTATCAATGTGGGGAACTGCAACCATGAGGACAGGCGGTGATGATATTGCCGAAGCATTGGCTTTACTTGGAGTCCAACCTGTATGGGATGGTGCAGCACGGCGAGTAGTGGACTTTGAAATTTTGCCCCTAGCGATTTTGGGGCGTCCCCGTGTAGATGTCACCTTGCGAATTTCGGGATTCTTTCGAGATGCTTTTCCCAACTTAATTGATTTATTCGCTCAAGCAGTATCAGCAGTAGCAGACTTGGATGAACCGCCAGAACAAAATCCCCTTGCAGATGCAGTTCGCCAAGAAACTGATTTGTGGACTAAACAAGGATTAAGTTTAGAAGCAGCAGTGGTGCGATCGCGCTATCGCATCTTTGGTTCTCGTCCAGGTGCTTACGGCGCCGGACTCCAAGGTTTAATTGAATCACAAAACTGGACAGACGACCAAGATTTAGCTCGCGCCTACATCAACTGGAGTTCTTACGCCTACTCCTCAGGAAGCCGAGCAGGGGGAGATGAGGGAGCAAGGGAAGCAACAGTAACATCCCCCTCATCCCCCTCATCCCCCTCATCCCCCTCATCCCCCTCATCCCCCTCATCCCCCCACTCCCCACTCCCCACTCCCCACTCCCCACTCCCCAATACCGAAGCCTTCGAGCAACGGTTGGCGAAAATGCAAGTTGTCCTGCACAATCAAGATAACCGTGAACATGACCTACTCGATTCTGATGATTATTACCAATTTCAGGGTGGTTTAACAGCTGCGGTGCGTTCTCTACAGGGGAAAAATCCCCAAACTTATTTTGGTGATAATTCCATACCCGCCCAACCACGCGTTCGCCAACTGAAAGAAGAAATTGCACGGGTATATCGTTCTCGCGTAGTTAATCCCAAGTGGATTGCCGGAGTCATGCGCCACGGTTACAAAGGTGCCTTTGAAATGGCAGCGACGGTAGATTATCTATTCGCATACGATGCAACAGCTAAATGTGTCGAAGATTATATGTATCAAGGCATAGTAGAGGCTTATTTACTCGATCCAATTGTCTCGGAATTTATTCAGGAAAAGAACCCTTATGCTCTGCGTGATATTGCTGAAAGATTATTAGAAGCACACAAGCGCAATTTGTGGGAGGATGTAAATATCGGAACACTAGAAGCTTTGAGGAACCTAGTACATCAAGCTGAAGCAGTTATCGAAGAAAAATCAATGGTGTAGGAAACAAATATGGAAAATCTTGCGTATTTGCACCTAGCTTTCGCCTACGAAGACAGTACACCCAGTGAATTGGTCTCCCTCAGTTCTTTGTTTAAGGACGCAGCTGCACCAGACTGGAATCGGCTTTCTGGTAGGGCTTGGAAGTATATGATGCCCCTTGCTCTGTCTTTGTCCATTCTTAGCGCCGTCAGCGGCGTTATGGCACTGGAAAAAGGCGATCAAGGTCCTTCTGTCAGAAATCTCCAACAACAGTTGAAACGAGCAGGCTTTTATCAAGCTTCTGTTACCAAAGTATATGACGTATCTACAGAAGAAGCTGTGCGGCGCTTCCAAAAGGCCGCTGGTTTACCAGTAGACGGCATTGTGAAAGCAAGCACCCTGCAAAAATTAGAAAATTGGCAAGCGAAAAAGCCCACAACTGCGGCTACACAAGCTAAAAAAACTACTGCTGTAAGTACACAAGCCAAAAAACCCAGCACTACTAGTTCAGCTAGTTCAGCCACTAGCAAGCGCCGCAATTCCAACTACCTTGCGAAGGGAGATGAAGGTGAAGATGTCAGGGTTTTGCAAGAACGCTTAAGAATCGCAGGCTTTTATTACGGAAACGCCACAGGGATATTTGGCCCAATTACCGAAGAATCTGTCAAGCGGTTCCAAGATTCTTACAAATTAAGCGTTGATGGAATTGTTGGCCCAGCAACAGCGCGTAAATTGCCGGGAGTTGGCATCGGTGATGGAGAAGATGCTCCCAAAAAGATAGTCAATCGAGATAAACTCCGTGTAGGCGATCGCGGTGAGCCAGTTAGAATTGTCCAAGAACAATTGATCCAGGCAGGATATTTAGAGGGAGAGCCAAATGGCTACTATGGCCCCTATACTGCCGATGCTGTACGGAGATTCCAGGCAGCTAATTTCTTAACAGCAAGTGGCGTTGCTGGCCCAACTACGCGAGCTAAGTTATATAGCTCAGTTAATACTGCTAGCAAAAGCGAATTTAATACCCTAGAAATCCAAACGCGACTACGGGAGCGGGGTTTTTATAAAGGCAAGCTGAACGGTGTGATGGCAGATGACACCAAAAAAGCAATTAAACAAGCCCAGGAATTTTACGGCATCAGTCTCAAGGATCTTAAGAGCGGACGCTTTTAACAAACAGAATTCAGGAGTCAGGGGTCAGAATACAGTTGGGTATTCTGTACGACTAGCCGATGAATCAAGGGGTTTAAGTCCCCCACTCATGGTTACGTAGCTCTGCCGAAGTATTGATTCTGACTCCTGAATTCTGACTCCTGAATTCTGACTCCTGAATTCTGACTCCTGAATTCTGACTCCTGAATTCTGACTCCTGAATTCTGACTCCTGAATTCTTCTTTAGCTTTTAACATCCGCTTTGGTGTTCTTAGTATCAGTCCGCAACTGCTTGCTTGCCTCCAATAACAGTAAATTACGAACTGCTCAAAATTCCACTTATTTGGTTAATTTGAGTAGTTTCGTTTTGTTATCCACCCAAGTGCTAAAGCGGCATCAGCGCCCGTTGGCACTTGGGACACACTGCATGAATGGTCATTTGACAGTCAAGCAGGTGAAAACCTTCTTTTTGAGCCGTTTTCGACCCAATTTTTAAAATTGAGTCGTTTTTAAACTCAATGGTTGAGTTGCACCTGACACAAATTAGGTGATGGTGATGATGGGGATAAGGCTGGTTGATCTCATAATGCTTATGTCCCTCGCCCAGTTCTAATTCCCTTAAAATTCCCATCCTTGCCATCAACTTCAAAGTCCGATAAATAGTTGACAGACTGATCCCTTCACCATCAGTTTCTAGCCGATGATAAAGATCCTCCGCACTCAGATGTTGACCTTGCGGAAGTTCTTGAAAAATGTGTAGAATTGTTTCGCGCTGGGGAGTTAAACGCCAGCCTCGTTCGTTCAGTTCTGCCTTGAGTGAAGTAGTTGTGTAGACAGTCATACTAATATTTCTCAACAAAGCTCATTAGTTGAGAATATAACAAATCTTGGGAGCAATTTGCAACAATCATTAACTATTGAGAATATTTACTAAATATTTAAGAACAATTGATCAATCTTGAGCAAAATTCAACTAATAAGCTGTAGTGCATTTAATTTGCATACAGCTAATAGTTAGGATACTTATAACGATTGCATCCCTTGACTTTGAATTTTGAATGAATGAATTTTGAATTGCTTAGTTGATCCCCACCTTCAAGATATCTGAGCAAAAGTCTAGGGAAACTCTTGTGCAATTAAATGCAAATTATTTGCTACAAGCTTCTAAAAGGCTTTTGAACTGGGGATCAAATCAGCCTTTTGTCCCTAGTTCCTCGTTCCCATACTCCGTATGGGAATGCATTCATTGAGTCTCTGACTCAATTCTGACTCAATATTTAACTGGAGTCAGCAGCCATTCCCATGAAGAGCATGGGAACGAGAGACTTTGAAGAGGGTTTTAACCTGGGATAAAATCAGTTTTTTGTCCCTAGTCATTTGCCAAGTATAGTTTTCTAATGACAAATGACTAATGACAAATGACTAACTTAGAGACTCCAAATAGTCGCGGATGAGATTGCGGCGCTTGGGTTGACGTAGCTTTTGCAAAGCCTTGGATTCAATTTGCCGAACTCGTTCCCGCGATAAGTCGAGCGCGCGGCCAATTTCTGCTAAAGAATAAGGATGGCCATCTGCCAAACCAAACCGCATCAAAATTACATCGCGCTCCCGGCTAGTCAAATCTGACAAAAGATGATGCAAATCTCTTTGTAAAGATTCTCGCATTAACATCTCTTCTGGGGTTACACAGTCAGTTTCGAGTAATTCGCCTAACTCAGTGTCTTTATCCTTGCCTACTTTGGTTTCCAAAGAAACGGAGCGAGGCACCCGCAACAAAACTTCTCGTACTTGGGTCGGTGTCATCTCTAACTCAGTTGCTAAATCTTCTAGAGTCGGGGTGCGACCTTTTTCTTGAGCAATTTTGCGTTGGGCTTTTTTGATTTTGTTTAACTTTTCGGTAATATGAACCGGTAGGCGGATCGTCCGACTAGAAGTAGCGATCGCCCGTGTAATTCCCTGACGAATCCACCAGTAAGCATAGGTACTGAAGCGATAACCCTTAGTGGGGTCAAATTTTTCTACAGCCCGTTCCAAACCGAGTGTGCCTTCTTGGACTAAATCCAACAATTCCAAACCGCGATTTTGATACTTCTTAGCAACAGACACAACTAGGCGAAGATTAGCCTTAATCATGTGTTCTTTTGCTTGGAGTCCTTGGGACTGAACTTGCTCCAACTCTTCTACTGTCAACTTGCCAATTTCAGCCCAGCGACGTTTGCCATCTGCCAAAGTTGGTCTAAGATCCGATAAAATTATGTCAGCAGTGGCAGCCCATCTTTCCAAAGACGGGCGATGTCCGAGTTCGGAAGTCAAACGTTCTTGAACTTCAACTAACCGAAGATAGGGCGTAATCACTTCATCCCCTTGCTTGGCGGCGTTAGCAAGCACTATCCGCATCCGCAAGTAGCGTTGGACTTTTTGAGCTTCTGAAACCTCTTCATCGCGCCCTAACAAGCGAACTCGACCAATTTCCTGAAGATATAAACGTACTAGGTCTGTACTACGACGGTTATTGTTAGCAGCAAAGTTAGCGTGGTCAACAGAAGCCATCTCCAGCTCCTGTAGGTCATCTGCCGATAACTCACTTTCATCAACAGTGAGATCGGAATTCAAAGCCTGGCGGGACTTTTTGGTGTTGTAGGGGGCATCTGCATAAAAAGATGTTGCTGGCATAAAGATTGTCTCAATGGCTCCAGGTAACAATAGATTACGGTCAGCTTAGATTACGGTCAGCTATTCAACTGTTGCTATTGTTCCCGCGATTCACGATGAACTAACACAGTTGAAGGTTCCATTACAATTTTTTTACAAATTAAGTGTAATGGTTCTATTGGATACACTATTACTGAACTTAATCGGCTAGTAAACTTTTGATTCAACCAATAGCTATTCAAATCCGCAGCTAGGTTTTCAATATTTAAACTACTTAGTTAACATTTCAATCTTCAAGGGTCGTGATAGTAACTTTTGTAACACCGTATAAACATACTTCAGTGAATATCATGCTTTATAATTGGCATAGTCACATTTACATGGCTACAAAAGTAATATCCTGACGATTTACCAATTTTTTCTCAGGATTATTAAGTTATAAGTATAACTAATAGATGTCGGGGTAAGTGATTAGTATTAACGGCAAAAGTTTTATTGATACGGAGATAGAAGACGCAAAGAGTGGGTGATGTGTCTTCTTCCGTGTCAGTCTTAACTCGTTAATTTCAACTTGACAGACCACTAGAGTCTGTCCCATTAATTTTGATGGATAAGAGAACGAACCGCAAAGGACGCAAAGAGCGCGAAGTAAGAAGGAAAAAAGAGAAATTGAAGAATTTATTTACTCGTCTAAGTTTCCTTGACAGACCACTAGTACAGCACAGGGTAAATAAACCACTCATTCCAAATCAATAAAACGCTTACGCTGTATACCTGTTTGAATTTTGAATGAGTGAATTTTCAATTCCGCCTTGCGGTACTAGTAGTTGTACTCTGGCTTGATATCTCGCAGCATCAGTTCATCAAGTGCTTGTCGGGGTGTGATTTCGCCTTGAAGTAACCGATAAACTTGCTCGGTAATCGGAACAGCAATGTTTTGTTGCTTGGCTCGTTGCATCAAAACTTGGCAAGTGTTCACTCCTTCAGCAGTTCCTTGTAAATTTGCAAGAGTTTCTGTAAGTGACTTACCACTAGCTAGCTGGTAGCCGACTTGGTAATTGCGACTTAAGGGACTATTGCACGTTGCTAACAAGTCTCCTAGACCTGATAAACCATAAAATGTTTCTGTCTTTGCACCCCAGTCATTGCCGATGCGAACCATTTCTGTAAGTCCACGGGTGACTAAAGCAGCTTTGGCATTGGTTCCCAGTTGTAAACCATCGCACACACCAGCTGCGATCGCAATCACATTTTTCAGTGTTCCCCCCAGTTCCACCCCCAAGGGATCGGCATTGGTATATACCCGGAAACGTTGAGACGAAAATACTAACTGCACTACTTCCGCAGCTGTGGGAATATTACTGGCTACCACCGTTGCTGCTGGTAATTCCATTTGAATTTCTTTCGATAAATTAGGCCCAGACAAAACAACCACTGCATGGTTAGGGAATACTGTTTGCCAAATTTGTGACGGCGTGCAGGTGGTTTGGGGGTCTAAGCCTTTCGTCGCTGTGACAAAAATTGTCTCTGGAGAAAGGGGGAAAGAGTGGACTTGCGAAGCAACATCTCTCACACCAATCATTGAGATAGCAGACAGAACTATTTGGACATCTTTTAAAACTGCTGGGAGAGTTTGGGAACCCCGACGCGACCAGACGCGCACCTGATGACCATTCGCCGTTGCGAGATTTGCCAGAGATGCACCCCAAGCACCTGCACCCAGAATTGCTACAGATTTTGGATTAGTCATTAATCAAGAGTCTCACCAATCTAAAATCTAAAATCGTTCGACTGAACGCTCACGACAAGTCTAAAATCTAAAATTGGCTGCGGGGGTAACGTTCCATTAATTCCCTGACTTGTTCAGCATGATATGAGCTTCTTGTCAAGGGTGAAGAAACAACTTGTAAAAATCCTATTTCTTCGCCGAATGCCTTCCAAGCAGCAAATTGTTCTGGGTTGACAAATTCATTTACTTGCAAGTGTTTTTGACTGGGTTGGAGGTATTGCCCAATTGTCAAAATGTCGCAATCCACAGTTCGTAAGTCTTGCATAACTTGGCGGATTTCGGCATCAGTTTCACCGAGTCCAACCATGATGCCGGATTTAGTGTATGTGCTCTTGAGAAGTTGGCGAGTTCGCTGCAATAATTCTAATGTGCGATCGTAGTTTCCTTGGGGACGCACCCGGCGATATAGGCGTGGGACAGTTTCGGTATTGTGGTTTAATACCTCTGGCGCAGCTTGTAGAATCAACTCTAGAGCATTCCAATTACCGCATAAGTCAGGAATTAGCACCTCAATTGTGGTGTTGGGTGAAACAGAGCGAACCGCATTAATACACCCCACAAACTGAGATGCACCACCATCAAGCAAGTCATCTCGGTTTACAGAAGTGATTACTACATGATTCAGTTTTAGGCGGCGAACAGCTTGGGCCAGTCGTGCAGGTTCCGTGGGGTCTAGTGGTTTGGGTTTTTTCTCAAAATCAATATCGCAGTAGGGACAAGCGCGTGTACAAGCCGGGCCCATAATCAAAAACGTAGCAGTCCCAGCGTTGAAGCATTCACCAATATTCGGACAGGACGCTTCCTCGCAAACTGTATTGAGGGCTAAATCCCGCAAAATTTCTTTAACGTTACCGATGCGCTCACGCCCAGGTGCTTTCACCCGCAACCAGTCTGGTTTTACAGTCACAATCCGCTTTTACCATTAGAGTTATACAAATTTAATCGTAGCAAGCAAAGCCTTTGATGAAGTGATCATATATTCATATATATAGATATAATTCTCTGATTTGGCATCGGTTGTGATATTCTTAATTTATAATGCCATTTTTATGGCGGGATGTGGCGCAGCTTGGTAGCGCACTTCGTTCGGGACGAAGGGGCCGCTGGTTCGAATCCAGTCATCCCGATTTTTTTTGTCGAATAACTAATTATTTGTCGTCGTTAACAAATTAATGTCGTGATTAACGAATTAATATCGCTGTTAACAAATTAATGTCATCAAAGTTGCTCTTGCAAGCGTTAACAAATTAACTAGAAGCCCGTCCAAGCACAAAATCAATCACAAAACATTGAGCTAAAAGGTCAAAGAACATCATCGCACAGAAATTCGCTGCTGTTGGTCTGTTCCGATTTCGTCTCTTGGTGAACTTTACCAACCCAAAATCTGGGCTGGACTGCAAAGTGTTGTCATGGTTGTTCGGGAGCGTCGTCTTTGGAACAAAACCACTCGTGAGGTTCAATTTTATCGAACAGCAATATTGGCGCCAGTCGTCAGAATTCAGTTGGGTATTCTGACCGAAAAAGCGGATGAATAACTGGGTTTAAGACCCCCACCAAATCTATGATTTGGTGGTCAACTTTCGTAGTGGCGAGTCCCAATCCCCGACTGAAAGATTGGTGAATTCTGAATTCTGGATTCTGCATTCTTCTTCAACTTTCTTCTTTACACAGTGATGCTCAACTTTTAGGTCGAGCTATCCGCAAGCATTGGGGGATTGAACCCCATGAACAGCAGAAAGTGTGGTTAACGGCAGTGGAACAAGCTGGCGGGAAAGGTTAATAATCAAGAGTTAAGTTGATGTGCAGCTAAATTGTATAACACGAAAACCCAAAAATATTGTAGTGCGGGCATCTTGCCCGCGTCCAATATACAAATTAAATACGCAACAGCTTAGGAGTAGAGAATTACAACCTAACTTTTCACGGCATCTGGAAAACCTCACTTCTATTTCTCTCTCCTAAAAGGAGAGAGACTTTGAATTTTCGCCCAACCCTGGTAGGGAAGGGGGTTAGGGGGTTAGGTCAATCGTTAGCTTTTCCACATAACGTGAAAAGTCAGAATTACAACCAATTGCCCAAAAGAACATAAGGTGCCCAGAAATATGGACGATTTTCTTTAGCTAAAATTGCAAGTTGGGCGCGTTGCAGAGCTTGGGCTTTAGTTACCCCAGCATCCAACTGTCGGTACAATTCACCCATAAAGTCGCTAGTAGATTCATCATCTACTGTCCACAAAGTTGCGATCGTACTGCGTGCACCAGCCCGCACCGCAACTCCAGCTAATCCTAAAGCAGCTCGTTTGTCTCCTGCGGCGGTTTCACAGGCACTAAGAACTAGTAATTCAATTGTTTCTGGTCGGCTTTCACTCCTAGCTCGTAGTAAATTATCTAACTGTCTAACCTTCAGTAGAGTATCCCAGGTAATAATATAGGTTTGTTCAACATCTGAACTAAATTGCCCGTGAGTAGCCAAGTGTACTACTGAAAAAGGAGTAGATTGAATTTGCTTTTGCAGATTAGTTTCAGTAAAATCCTGATTTAAGAGTTCTTTACTTGTTTTAACTTCAGACTGGACTTGTTTTAATTCCTGTGTCACATTTGAGAGTTCGGGAAAGAATTTACCTTCAATCAAGCGTTCTTGCTCGACTCCAGCCACTAAAGCGTTTAGCCGCACGTTGTGTAAAGGTTTGGGATCAACAAGTTGCAAACCAGGGGTCAAAGAAATAGCATACTTTTCTATCAAATATTTCTGCTGTTGTTTATCGTAGAGAATCGCCATTGGGATATTCCGCAAAGAACCATCTAGTACAAATATCAAAGTTTTTATACCTTTGTTTGCTAAATTTGATTCCGTGGGTCTAATTAGCCAATCATATAACTGTTGTGAGTGCTGCTTAACATCTGGCTCCCTGGTAATATCGGGTAAATATTTCTGTAGTTGTTCTACAGTGTTTTCTAATACATCTTTAGGTATTTTAGTAGTATTGCAGATTGGATCTTGCCCTGGCAGTCTAGTAATAACTTCTAGTCGGCTATCTAAAATAATTGGATAGATAACAGCTGTAGATTTTTCCTTTTCAACTAATTTATCAAGGTCAACTCTTGGTAACAAACAGGGCGAACGAAAGAAGTTATCTAATTCCGCTAACTGGAGAGATTCGATTACCTGACGCGCTAACTGGAGATTATCTGACTTTTTTTGAAGAGTATTTTCCGGTTCTTGCAACAGTAAATCAACGTACTGTCGATACACAGGTTCTATGCTCTCGCGGAAAGAAAATTGGACATCAGGATTAATCGCAACTAAATCGTTACGAAGAGATTTGAGAGCGTTATAAGCTTGATGATAAGCAGCTGTTGCTGCTGGAATATTGGATTGCTTTTGCAGTATCCGTCCCATTTGCCAATGCCATTGATAGGCAATGTCTTTAGCATCAATAGACTCGGCTTTGATCAAGGCTTGCTGTGTGAGACTTTTGGCATCAAAGAACTGTCCGGTTTTTTCGTACAGTTCGCCGAGAGTGCCAAGGGCATAAGATTCGGTTCGCTGATCTTTTAAACTCTTAGCCACTTGCACAGCTTGCGCTAGCATTTGAGCAACATCTTTTGGCTGAACTTCGTTCTGGATCATTTTGCTCAGAGTCTGGGCAAAGTTAATCCGGTAGTTAACAGCCGTCCGACTTGGAGGCAAATTATCTATCTGAGACTGAATTTGGGGTAATAATTCTTTGGCTGTGCTAAATTCCTCTTGCTCTACCAATAGTCTTAATAGATTCAGTTGAGCTTGGAGGCGCACAGTAGGTGTTGCAGATACAATCTGCCCCGCTTGTTGATAGTATTGGATTGCTGTTTTAGTGTAATCCTTGGCGCTGATTGAGTTACCCAAACTAACTTGAGCATATGCTTGAGCGCGGGCTGTATTACCTAAACTCAGTAAAGCATTACTTTGGGCGATCGCACTTCCCACTCTCCCAGCCACAGAATAACTTTCTTCTAAAATTTCCTGCGATTTGCTTAAATAACCCAAACTTCGCCAAACATTCCCTAAGCTATACAATCCTGTGGCTTTCAGAGGAGAATCTGATTGTTTTTGGAGAATTTCTCGTACCGAGGTTAAGGTTTGCTCTGCTTGCAGATAATTTCCCATAGCTTGCATTGCTTGGGTTTGATTAATCCGATTGCGAATCAGTGCTGATATATCATCAAAGTGTTGATAAATTTTAGCCGCTTCTTGCCAAGTTCTCAAGGCTACTTCAGTTTGTCCCTGTGCTAATTCCAGACCACCTCGAACATCTAAAGCTTGGGCTAAGATTTGCGTTCGCCCTTGGGAAGCATCTGAATCTTTGAGAGTTTGTAGGAGTTTAATGCTTTGTGCGATCGCTTCAGTTGCCTCTTGCCATTGTCCTAATTGCTGATACGCTAAAGAAAGATTGCTCAAAGCTATAGCTTTGTTTAATGCATCATTAGTAGCTTGAAATTCATTAGCTGCTTTTTTTAAAACTTTTATAGCTTCTACAAACTGTCCCACTTCATAAAGTGCTTGGCTTTGCTGCACTAAGCTATAAGTCTGGGTTTGGTTGACAGCAGAGGTTGTTGCTAAAACAGCAGGCAATACGATTTTAGATGTTGCAAAATTAGATAAATCAAAAAAAGGCGAGAAAGATATGCAAAGAAATGTAGTCAGTAATCCTAGAAATAAATGTTTTGATAATCTCATATAAATTCCTGAATATTAATTTAAATTTGATATCTATACTTTTAATCAATCCTCTTGAAGAAGAATTCAGAAGTCAGAATTCAGGAGTCAGAATTCAGGAGTCAGAATTCAGGAGTCAGAATTCAGGAGTCAGAATTCAGGAGTCAGAATTCAGGAGTCAGAATCAATTCATTTGGGGTCACAATCCCCAAATGAATTGAAGATCACAAAACAAGAAAATTTGGTGGGGGTGCAAAAACGCTGGTTATTCATCCACTTTTTCGGTGAGAATACCCAACTGAATTCTGACGACTGACTCCTGAATTCTGTTTCGATAAAAACCTTGTAAAATTAAAAAGGGTTATATTGTACAAAAAAATATAACCCGTTTTCTTGCCACGTATTGCCTTGAGTCTGAACAGAAACTAAAGGAATACCCCACTCAACAGCAGCAGTAAAGTTATTACCCTGTAACCAACGCAAACCTAAACCAACAGAAGCTAGGGTATTAGTATTATTTTTATCCTCACTCGACGAATTATTCCAAGAAGTGCCAACATCAACAAAGGGAGTAACTTGCAGAACTCCATTCCACTGAGACACACGCACAATTGGTAGCCGCAATTCAAC
Source organism: Nostoc sp. (assembly GCF_036919575.1). GTDB lineage: Bacteria > Cyanobacteriota > Cyanobacteriia > Cyanobacteriales > Nostocaceae > Nostoc. The sequence continues at coordinate 92,254 of NZ_JBALBY010000109.1, forward strand.
AGAAGCAAGAGCGCCATTATCTGCTAACAGGAAATCTTGACGATACCCCCGCACACTATTTATACCACCTAAAGCAAATTGTTCCGAAGCTAAAAGCGTTGTAGAAGCCAATTGCACATCGCCACGAATTAATAGCAAAGTATCAGGAGCTAAGAGGCGTACCCATTGTGCCTGTCCTTGCCAAGCGAAAAAGCGGCTATCAGGGGCAGTCTCATTGATTGTTGCATTGAACGCACCAATTCCCAAACTAAATTGAGAACGAGCGGCAATTACTTCTTGGCTATTGCGACTCGTCCATTCTTGAAAAAATCGCAATGCAGATACTCTGGTGCGTCCTTCTTCGTCAGCGCCTGGTGAAAGTATAAAAAGGGGGACATTATTCTCTTCCAGTAGAGAGGAAGAAATATCAGTTTCTCTGCGAGAAGCGGTTATCCCAAGAGCGAATTCTTGGTTAGGAGTTTGCACTAAAGGCTGGCGGAATGTGAGTTCGTAATTTTGGGAAGCTGATTCAATATCTAATTTATTGAAGGGACGTTCAATGACATTGGCCGATGTAGTTCCATAGTTGAAGGTGAGAGTGCCATTGCGAGGATTGAGGGGTAAGCTGTAGCTGGCATCTATGGTATTACTGCCGTCAGTATTGCTGTACGCTAACGATATACTATCTCCAAATCCGAGTAAATTGGCTTCGTTTATTTGCAATTCGCGTCGAAAGCTACCAACACTGGGGGAGCGCCCATTGTCCAGCACTGTTTGTAGATTGAATGTATCTGCCTCTGTTACCTTGATAGCCAGTATATTAGCACCAGTACGTGAGCCAGCAGACAGTTCAGCAGACAATTTTTTAATTAAAGGATTGAGTTGCAATAGTTCCAGGGACTCTAGCAGGCGTTTTTTATTCAAAGGAGTGGATGCGCCTAAAGCTATACGGCTGCGAATATAATTTGGGTTGAGTCGCCTAGTTCCAGTTATTTGGATATCCTCTAATTTACCTTCAATTATCTGGATTTGGACAACACCAGTAGTGAGAGTTTGTTCAGGAATATAAGCGCCAGACGTAACGTATCCCGCATTAATATAAAGTTCGGTAATTTTGGAACGAGCTTCTAATAATTGTGCAAATGTTATGGGCTTGTTGATAAACTCAGCAAGTAGCTGATTTAATTTTTCTAGGCTGAATACTGTATTGCCAATCACTTCAAACTGCTTAACAGTGAAGATTTGTGATGTTTCGGGGAGTGGTTCATCTGGCGTGGGTAATGGTTGATTGGGTTGGAATAGTTCGGATGGAGGGGGTAGTTGCGGTGGCAAAGAGGGTGTTGTTGGTGTTCTGGGAGAAGGTGGTTGGACATCCTGCGGCGGCGGGAGTTGCGGGAGCGAGGGAGAATTGTTTTGGGGTAGTTGTACGCGATTGACTGTTTGCGCCTTACTGGGTGTAATTGTCAGCTTACTGAGCAACATCAGCGAGCAGGATGCTGCAAAAATATGAGTACCTTTAGCTACCATGACACTGAATAGGGTTTTGTCTGGAAGTGCGATCGGTAGCGGTGGATGAATTAGCACTGAGAACTATTTGTCCTTTGGCGTTTAGCACTGCACCTGTGGCCTCAACAATACGTTTGGGAGTGGAGGTAGTCGGTTTACTGGTAATCGGTGGAAAGGAACGGTTGTTATTACTGGGTTTAAGAGACACCCAATCTATTTGTGGCGCATCTGGAGTGAGAATGTCTTTGGGATTGGGTGGTAAACCGCCGCGTCCGGCGATCACAAATCGGTTTTGGGTATTACCTGGACTGTAGCAACCTTGGGCTACTTTGGTGTCAACAGGTATTGTTGGCAATTCAACCAAGCCACTGTTGGGATCAATATCGGGCGTGTTGAGTTCTACAGTACCACTCAGATCAGGACTTCCCCCAGTAGCGGTAATGTCACTTGTGCTATCGGATGCCACATCTCGGAACTGTGTACCAAAGATACCTTGGGCATTAATTAGCACGTTTCCGCCACGGAAGTTAGCAGAATTGGCACTGATATCGCTATTTTTAAAAGCAATGAGGAAATCTGTGTCAATATTGATGTTGCCGCCAGGAATACCAAAACCTTTGGCGTTGGTGGTGATAGAACTTTGATTGCCTAATAACACTAAGGGCGATCGCATAAAGATATTTCCACCTCCTCCTGTAGTGTCAGCAGTGATTTTGGCAGCGTTGTTGAGATATATCGAGTTAGCCTTAACTTCTAAGTCACCCGCAGGCCCTAAGCCAGAAGTACTGGCTGCCAGTGCAGCACCATTGGTGATAGTTACGGAGTTGGCGTTAACTGTTATATTGCCACCCTTTCCAGTTGAGCCTTCACCGACAGCAGTTGTCAACAGGCTTCGACCTACAATGTCGTTGGGTTTTGGGCTTTCAAGCGAAGTCCCACTCAGTTCTATAGAAGAGGCGTGAACATTTAAGTCACCTGCATTTCCGGCATTAATTGTAGAAACCGATGCTTGCGCTCCACCCTGAATTAATAACCGTCCAGTGTTAATAGTCAAGTTTTCAGCATTTCCTTTATTTGCAGTCCCAGAAATTACACCGCTCGGAAATGGACGATCTTCTACGAAGTTAGAGACTAAAGCTCCACCAAATCCAATCAAATCTTCTATTTGAGGGGCGGACAACCCTTGTTTTGAGGTGCCAACAAGTTCTACTGAATCAGTGGCGTTAATAAGCAATTCGCCTCCCTGTCCAGAGCTAGAAGTACCTGCCGAGATAATTCCTCCATTGCTGACCATCAGCTTCTTAGTATTAATAACCAATTTGCCAGCATTACCAAGTCCCTGTGTTCCAGAAGCCAAAACGCTAGGAATATTATCTGATGAGGTGCCACTAAGTTCTACTGAATCAGTGGCGTTAATGAGCAATTCGCCTCCTGTCACAGTCAATTCCCCTCCTGGTTTCTTGTTACCAGTACCAGTTATTACCCATGCACCATCACGGACAATTAACCGTTTAGTATCAATGGTCAAGTTGCCCCCAGATGCCCGACCGTCAGTATCATTACGCAATGCACTAGGAAGCTTACTTGTAACACTAAACAGATAGAATGGAGAATCATTAGCTGAAGTACCAGTGAGTTCTATCAAGTCTGCCTTCACGGTTAAATTTCCTCCTTTTCCTGTGCTTGTTGTAGATGCCGATGCCACTGCCCCATTAGAGAGAATTAACCGCCCAGTTTTAATGGTCAGGTTTCCGGCATTTCCACTTGCAGTAGGTAGAAGGAAACTTAGATAACGAAGATTCTTGGGTAGAAGAGTATTGACATCAACAGAAGCGGAAACCAAGCCAATAGGAACAGGTAAATTGGGAGAATAACCGAAGAACTTAATCGGAACATTGATGTCAATCGTACCGTTTGATAAGGAACTGCCAGTTAGTTCTATTGAGTCAGAGGCATTCACAACCAGATCCCCAGCATCACCACTAGAAATAGTAGCAGTCGTTACTATTCCATCTTGAATAATCAATTTTCCTGTATCCACGCGTAAGGAACCACCTTTTCCAGAACCAAAAACGGCGTTGTAGATAGAGCTATTTTCGATTCTCATTGTTCCTTTGGCGCTGATGGTGATATCTCCAGCTTGCGCGTTATCGGCTCCTGCAAATGGCCTGATGCCAGCACGTAAGCTACTTCCATCGAAAATATCTATATTCTGGGCATTGATGGCAATACTGCCGCCACCACCAGAAGCAACATCCACTCCAGCGCCGTTGGTAAGCGATACTGAAGCTGGCAATTTGTCAGACGGAAAATTTAAGCTCAGATTATTACCATTTACATTTAGCCCAACTATCCCTTCTCCCGCTAAACCTCCTAACTCTACTCGCCCACCAAGAGCATTTAGGGAGCCACCATTCATGTCTACATTGCCACCAACTAGCAGCAAACTAAGATTATCTCCGACACTTAGATTAGCTGAGTTATTTTGAATTGGCGCAGCAGCAATTTGATTGAATAGAAAAGCGGAAGGATTGATTGTTAACAGTGAAGGATTAGTCGGATTTGTTGCACTAAAAATTCCTTGATTGCCAAATGCGATCGCATTAGCTGTAGTCGCTACAAAAGAACCACCAATATTTAATTGAGCGTTCTGTCCAAAAATAATTCCCGACGGATTTATCAAAAATAAATTAGCATTACCCGACGTGCGAATTGACCCATCAATATTAGAAACTGACCCACCCGTAACTCGACTAATGATATTTTGAATATCTATAGCGGTATTAAAAGAAGCAGTGCCACCAGTAGGAACAGAAAACTCAGAGAAGCTGTGGAATAAATTACTTCCTGCTTGTGTTCCTCCATTAATATTGAAGATGTTCCCATTCCTTGTGACGCTGGAGTTATTAGGTAAGGTGTTATCGGGGGTAATTTGAGCAAAAACACGCTCTTGTAAGGAAGCAATAAACACGCTCCCTATAACCAAGCAACTTCCTAACCCTACAAACTTCCTACACCATAACCACCATACCGGAGTTTTTATTGATACACTAGCTGAGTTTTCACAGCATTTGGAAAAGTCTGTTTGATTGATGGGCGATCGCCAGTATATGCTTGGAGAAGAATTTTTCAAACCTCGTTCTCGCTGAACGAAGTTTAGGGCAATCTGCTTGTTGCAAGTTGGCGCATAGGACGCACTTTGCGGCTTGATTTTATTTTCCCTAATCTTTAAAGTCCAATAATAAATTTTATCTAGGCTATGAATATAAAGCATTGAATTATTGACTTAAATTACTCTTGATATCTTACGAATAATCGTGATGTGATGGTTCGGACATTGCATTATAAAAAAACAGAAAACTCTCCAATAGCATTAAATGGAATGTTGAACATTGCAATGTCAATCAAATTACCCGGAACCTGGATCAAAGAAGTAACGCCCTCCACAATACCAATTAAGTCTCCCGATGATGTAGAGATGTTTAAACTTCCGTTTACTACTTGAGAAGTGTAGTTCTGTGGTGATCCTTCTAGCACAATCATGTCACTGGCTCGGTCAAAGTTCTGGATGAGAGCATAATCTGTATTACCGCCACCAACGTAAAATTGTTGAGGCGTGGAGCTTAATGAAGACAAACTCGGATGGCCAAGGAGGAATACATCTGTCCCTTGGGTGCCAATTAGGGTATCAATCTGACCGACTCCAGCAACTGTTGATCCATTTGATAAAACGTCGAAACCAATTCCAGCAATGAGTTTGTTACCTTCACCAAAACCAGCTATAGTATCATTTCCATTGGTTCCTAAAAAAAAGCCAAAGCGATTCTTTTCAAATTGTCCAAACTGTTCATACTGTTGTAATCCTGAGCTAAAAGAGCCAGCATTAACAGCCGCCTGTACATCAGGGTATCCTAGCAAGTAAGCCTGCTCACTGAACATAGCAATAGCCTCCAGATAATAATAGGAATTTCAATGAAAAAAGTACTATTTGATCGGGGTCTGGTAGTTACTTCTATTAAGTTAGAAGCTTATAAATATTGGAAAAAGTGCTATCTGAAGTTAATTTAACAAGCGCACAATCGCTAGCTAAAGCACCCCAAGGAGCAAAATCTAAACCACCAGCCATTTTACCCTCCACTAATCACAGCACTAAACTTCAATTAACTAAAAATCAATTTATTAGCTGTTTATTATTTTATAATGAAACTGTAAAATTGAGAATAGAATCCCTTTGTTGGCATGATTACGTTTCCCTTGGCTGATCCCCTGCTTCTTTTTGACATAGCACGCCCAATAAATCAGTAAGTCCACCGTGTGACTAGTCTGATTTTTCCAAGTTGTAATCCTGTACAATTGGCTCTTTTGCAAAGTCTTGCAAGCCAACTGCATTTAATAAGTCAACCCAATCTTTATTAATATTTGCATTCTGCGGATTGGCTTGGCGCAGTTGACCTAAATTAGTTAGGGCATCGTACCAAATATTATTAGCACTATAGGCAATGTACTCCCTTAGTTTTGCTGCTTTTAATTGACTATCAAGAGCCTGAGTCAGCACCTGTCTTTCCACAAACCCATCTACATAAAAATTGTCAGATGTTTTTTCCGGATCACCACAATAAATCTTAAAGTACCAGTGATATTTTTGATCTGCTTTTAAAGAATATTGCCGTTGTGGTGGCGGAGTAATGCTAATAATACCAGGTTTTCCAGATAGAGCAAGAGGTATTCGATAGACATTTTGTACATCTTCCAGATGTAACACAAATTCTGCGGAACGGGCAGTTTGTGGTAGTTCAGGAACATAAAACCAAAAAGTTGGATATTCTGCAACTGTTGATGCTAAGAATGATTTCCCTCTATCACCAGGTACTAAAGCAGTAAGACGTGTCAGAGAGCTAGGACACTCAGGATTACGCCCAGCCCCTGCTCTGCGCCGACCTGTAGGTGCGCCGTTTCGAGGCAATTTCGGTTGCTGAAAAGATTGGAAGTCCGAATTTTTAACAGTGCTTTGAATCGAATTGGGAAGCTGTGCCTGCACTGATTGCGAGTAACTCATAAAACTAACGAATACCAGAGGAATTACGCAAGCACGTTGAATTGGTTGGATTAATAATTTTTTTCTAATCATGATCAAAATTTAATTGTTTTCTCTTACCAAGATGGGAACGTCTAAACCATGAAATTACCGTTACTTGGGTAGCTAGCAAAGCTAATGCTGAGGGGATGAGTGGCACCCATCCAGCTAATATAAAAATGCCAAAACATAACCCAAATAGTGTTAAAAGTGTTACTACCACCGCAAGTCCAAGGTGCAGTGGTTTTAAATAACACCACGCTGTAATACCTCCTACCAATGACCATCCCCATACCCAAAGTGTCTCCATCCATCCAGACCACCACCACAACAAAGGTCTATGATCTAAAACTGCGCTTAGGATTTGACTTAGCATCTGCGCCTGTACAATCACCCCCAGTGTTTTGTTTTGCTTCGGGTTGGAATTAGAACTGAATGGTGTTTTCCAATAATCATTTGTATTGGTGGGATCAGAAAGACCAATAAGAACAATCCGGTCTTTAAGTAATTTAATTGATTCTGATGGGATTTTATCATCTAACACATCTCTCAAACTAACTTGCTCGGCAATTTTTTCAACAGAAGAGAGAGAACGATAATTTAACAATATTTGATAACCAGATGCATCCACTTTTTGATAACCGCTACTGTGTCCGTTTAATTGTTCAAACACAACATCACCAATCTGTAAATAACCTTCTTTGGTAACAGTTGATGTTTTGCCTTCTTTGTCTAAATAATGAAGTGCTAGTTGTAGACTAAAAGCGTATTCTGTGGTACATGGGTATTTTGGGGGAGGAGTCAAATGTAAAAGCTGGCGACGAACAATAACTTCATCATCTGTAACAAAATCACTAAAACTCAAGCGTTCCCTTGGAACTCCATCAGGTGGTGGAATACCATCACTATCACCATCATCATCAGTAGTAGCAACTTTGCACACAAAAAATAGACGATTATCCTGCTGATAACGAGTAGCTAAATTTGGATATTTCGGATCTACAATACCATCACGGTAAATATCTAAACCAATAGTTCGTGGTTGATACTTATTTAATTTCTCCAATAGTTGAGCAAGTGCTTGGTCAGATAATGACCATTGCATTTGCATTCCTTGATTCTTTTGGTATTGAATATCTGCTTCATCAATAGTAATAATTAAAATCCGCTCGTCAGGTTTTTCAGTGACAAGTTGCGATCGCAATTGCATAAAATGGTCAAAAGCCTGTAATTCCGATGTTTGCAGATAACCCCAATATCGCACACCCATGACCAAAGTCGTTACCAACAAGCTTGCTAGCAATATTGCGAAAACACTCTTGGTGGTGATCATCTTTCGGTGCAGATGCCAAGTCATTGGTGCTGACAAGGGATTTTGGCAAATTACTGGCAACCAAGTTGCACAAGGATATTTATCTTCTATTCCTTCCAGCCTTTTTCGCGCCTCACGCAGTGCAGAGTATAAAGATTGCCCACTAGAAAATTCTGTTAAAAAATGTTTTAAAAATTCCTGTGCTACCAAATCTGGTACTGGTTCGCGCATGACAATCACTTGAGGAATGTGTAAATCCTCTAATGCTTCTGCTAAACCTAAGCCATCGCAGGAATTAAAAATTGCCAAGCGTAATCCGCTCTCAATTGCTTTCTTGAGTCCATGTTTTAATTTATCTAGAGTAATTGTCGTAGTTTGATTAATTTGTAAAACTCCTGTTTCTTGACTGTAACTATGTCCAGCAAAAAATAGAATATTCCAACCTTTTCCCCAAAGTTCGTTACTTAATTCTTTTCGTTGTGGCTCAACCAAAAAACTTATTTTGGCTGGCGCTGATAGTTTTTCTAAAAATCGCTTATCCTGGCTAATATCAATTCCTTTACTATTACCAAAAATCGCTAACATTTTAACTTTATTTTCTTTAGTATATATTTGATTCGGTCGTTGTGGTTCTAAGGAGCTAAGTGCTACTTCGGCCTTTGGATAATCATCAAAAAAATCCCACAAATGCCAAGGAATGCGCCGCAATAAATTATCACTAGTTGCAATCATGAAGCAAATTTCTTCATTTGGATTTAATTGCGTGCGTAACTTTTGGTCTATTTTGCGAAACTGCTCCGAGTTGAGCCAAGTATTAATTTTAGAGGATAATTGCTGACATAAATCGTGAAATTCAAGTTCCGAAAAATTTGTAACATCAGTCTCTTCAATCTCTAGACGTACAGACCAACCATAATAGCGGTAGAGAGCGGAGTATAATATTTGCCAATTTCGATACAGTTGAGTAATTTCTGGCGCTGCTGGTAAACTACCACGAAATTGCATCGCCCGATGATCATTTGTCAACCCAAGTTGAACTGTGACATCAGGGAAGCCTTTGTAGAGATCACCCTTACCCAAATTTAAGACAACTAACTTACTCATGGCACTCCGACAAAAAAGTGTCAGATAACAAAAGTCTCCTTGATTGTGAAATCACCATTAGACACTTGTATATTAAAGCTTTCTCCAGAATACCCCCGAAATCGTTTTAATTGAATGAAGTTATCATTACTCCGCGATACAACAGGTTCTTGAAGAACCTCTCCTGCTTCTGATAGTAAATTCATTATCAGGTGAGATGGCAAATATTTGTTTCCATCCATTGGATGTAGCTGTACTAATATTTCTACTTTATCTTCAGAATACGGTGCGATGCCTTTGGCGAGCGCAGCGATCGCAACTAATAGCACTACAGATTGGTTTCCAACTTGTAATCCTAAATCTATTATTTTGGCTCGTGCCACATTAGCTTCATTAAAGGATGAAATACTTCTTAAAGCAAACTTTTCCTCATTTATACTGCCGAAAACTTCTTCTAGAGCTATCCAACTATTTTCAAACAGATTCTCAAACCATTGGTTTAAGTTTACCCGTATCTGGCTAGCGCTGAGTGCAGGGTGAGCAACAGCGTCAGGAATACAGTCGAAAAGGTAATTAAGGGGTTTTAGGCTTGCTAGTGGTATTTGTTCTGAAGCAGAAGAAATATTAACTGTTCTGATAAATCCTAACAACTGCGCTTCATTTAACCGTTCGCTAAACTGGACAGCCACATAACCAATTCTATTTTCCATCACTTCAGGTGGGAAGTAAATTGCTGTTTCTCCAGGTAGAACTGGACGACACTCTAACTTCCCAATGTTGGGAAGAACTAGATCGGCAACATCAAATAAAGCTCGTTTAAGAGGATGCCAACTATCACCTGCCTCTAGAGCAGTATCAATCTGCATCCATTTCAAGTAATTATAAACAGCATAAACTGCTAGTGTATTCAAATATGTTTTTTTCCCTTTTTGAGGTGTAGTTTGTTCAACAGCAAACTGGCGGGCGATCGCATGGGCTTCTTGTCCAAGTGTAATTTTTAAACAAAGCGTTTCTGTGCTACTCATGGCTGTTAATTAGATTGATATCCGAGTTGAATGGCAACTTCTTGCAGGAGTGGTATTGCTTTTAATTTCCAGTGGGATACTAGAGTTTGGTAATTGATTTGGCACTCGCGAGCAATATCAGCAAGTGTATCTGGTGGATTCTTAAAGATGAACAGCAACCTTTGGCTCAGTACTTGACAATTGCATTCGGGGTGTTTTCGAGGATAACAGTTTTGTAGTTGTTTGTGTGGGTCTTGCTCAATGTAATACGCTAAATTAGCTACCAAGCGCTGTTGTGAGTCCCGTTGTAATTGTTCTAAGTAAATTTCTAATCCACTTAGAACATACGGGTTAGATGGTGTCCCTAATAGTCGTCCTTCTTCTGACACTCGTTCTAACCAAGTTGTGATCTCTGCCTCAGCATCCGAAATGCTTTCATCCAAGGAAAGATGAAGTCTTTTTCTTCTTAAGGAAGATGGTAAATTTAAATCTTTGATGCGCCAGTAAAGGTAGCTTTTGAGCCATTTTACTAGATCAGATCGCACTGAAGATGTACGCGGTTGAAAGTTTCTGATATTGTGGCTAAACCACTCCAAACTTTGGTTTAAGGCATCTAAAAAGTAGTCGGGACAGTCTATGCTTGAGTATTTTCTAAATTCTGGTAGTCCCTGAATTAAAATCAGAAGCCGACTCATAGCTTTTCGCCATTCCCGGCTGCCATCTGGGTATTGACAAACTGCTGCAATCAATTGGCGCAGGCGTTCATCCTGATCGTCCATAAACAGTAAACCAAAAAAAAGTATAGTAGACACGAGACAGCAGCACAGTTAGCACCGCTTTATTTGACCTTACTCTTATATCAGTGAGGAATCAAAAAATTATGAAAACTTTAGAATTGTATTTAGTTCTCCCTTAGATACCGCACAGATGAAGATCAGAGAGATTATTTAAGGCAAGTTGTTCAAAGTATTGCATTTTTCATAGTTAGCCAATTTTTCACTGATATAGAAATAGGACTTAGGGACTGACAAATAAAAAAATACTCAACTACTTCTTGTGGGGTGGGCATCTTGCCCGCCCGTATAGAAAGGCGCTCATGTTGCCCACCCCACAAGATTGGGTAATTTATTTGTTGGAAGTCCCTTACGCAAACAATAACCGAAACCCTTATTTTTAGGTAGGGGCAATTCATGAATTGCCCCTACAGCGTGTACTTTTACGTAAGTCCTAAGAAATAGAGGCTTGATTTTGAAAGAGATTTTGGAAACTCCGTATTATATTCAGTAATTGCCAGGAGTGGAAGTATGGTTTCTAGCAATGGGATTTTAGAACAACGCAATTTTCAAGTCACACTGCCGCATATCCGGGATCATGATATAAGCTATGTCTACGACGAGCTTTGTTTACGCCAGCAGGGTTTCTTGGACTTAGAGAGAACCAATAGAGCCTTAGAGTCAAAAGTGCAAGAGCTTTTAGCTGAATTAAGCGCTGCTAAAGAGTATTACGCTGCCCAGATCCAACAAGTTCCACCTTCACCTGAAACTGCGAAATCGCTAAACCCTCAATCGATATTTCCTTCTGATTCTCATCTGAGCCAGGTTTTTGAGTACATTGAAGCAAATTACCATCAACCAATTAGTTTACAAGATGTAGCTGTTGCAGTTGGTTACTGTCCAGCTTATTTAACGAACTTAGTACGCCGACAAACGGGACAAACAATAAATCATTGGATTATCGAACGCCGAATGACAGCAGCACGTAGTTTGCTCTTAGAAGGTAATTTGTGCGTTAATCAAATTGCTGAAGCTGTTGGCTATCAATATGAAGCTCATTTTTTCCGCCAGTTTCGCCAATATCACCAAACTACACCCCAAGCTTGGAGAAAGGCACAGCGTACTGAACCGAACAGCAAAAATTACAGCAGAATTCAGAATTCAGGGGTCAGAATTCAGAAGTAAAACAGCTTTTACCGAACAGAATTCAGGAGTCAGGAGTCAGAATTCAGAATGAATTCTCACCGAAAAAGTGGATGAATAACCGGGTTTAAGACCTCCACCAAATTTTCTTGTTTTGTGGTCTTCAATTCATTTGGGGATTGGGAACCCAAATGAATTGATTCTGACTTCTGACTTCTGAATTTTGAATTCTGAATTCTGCATTCTTCTTCAATTGTACATTAACAAACGTTTCTAAGCGTTTTCAAGATGAAGCACTTCCATCGGTTATTTAATCCACTTTGCTGGCCGATCGCTGCGAAAATTTCCGCAGCATTAGTTTCGGCGGTACTTATACCGATGAGCTTTACTGCCTACTACAATCTGCGGCAGAGCTTAAATAGTGTGGAGGCTGGAGAATATCGCAAACTGGAACTGTTAGCCACTAGTACTGCTAGTCGTCTCGACCAGTTAATTATTGATATCGGGCGTATTGTTGTGCAAGTTAGCAGCGATCGCAATGCAGTAAATTTCCTAACTGCTAGCACCTCTGGAGAACGAGAAGGCTTCCGCAATGATCTACAACAAACGCTAGAAAACGTCTCCCGCTCTAACCCGGACTTTGATGCTGTTTTTATAATGGATAAAGAGGGTGATGTCGTTGCGGCTACCGATTCCAAATTCTTTGGTAAAAACTACGCCTTTCGTGAATATTTCCGCTCCAGCATCCAGGGGAACTCTTATGTATCTAGTATCTTGGTGGGTGAAACGACGAAACGGCCAGGAATGTTTTTCTCTCACCCAGTGCGATCGCTCAGTGGTGAAATTGTCGGAGTATTGGTACTCAAAATTAAGGGAGCAGATATCTGGGCAATTATCAATGATTTACAAGTAGGCTCCCAAAGCTACGTATTTCTAATTGACCAGCAAGGAGTGATTATTAGTCATGCTGATCAATCTCTCCTATACCATAGCCTTATCCCCTTACCCCAGAATATTTTAAAACAGATTGTGGCCGATAGGCGTTATGGTCTGGAGCAGATTCAGAGCTTGAACATTCCAGAATTAAAGGTGATGGTGAAAGCAAAACTTGCAGGTCACGCTACCTATCGCTATCCACCACACCAGATGCCCAGGATAGTTGGCTTTGCTCCCTTGGAACAACAACCTTGGGTATTAGGAGTAAGTAAGCCAAAAGCACAATTTGCTGCTCCCTTAAATCATCTAATCTGGCTGCACGGCAGCAGTGTGCTGATTATAGGCGGAATCACAGCAATCATTGCACTACTCCTAGCACGGAGAATTTCTCGACCGATTCACGCCCTCACAGGCGCAGCCCAAGCACTAGAACATGATGATTTTGATTCTTATGTACTGGAACTGCATCAGAGTTTAGCGAAATCAACTCATAGCCAAGATGACATCGGTCAATTAGTCCGTGTTTTCTTGAAGATGGCTGAAGAAGTCAGAATGCGACATCAGAAGCTGAAAATGCAAGTCCAAGAACTTCGGATTGAAATTGATGAAACAAAAAGAGCCAACAATGTTGCGGAAATTACGGAAAACGAACACTTTCAGCAGTTACAAATAAAAATCCAAAAACTCAGAGAACAAGCAGTAATTGTGAGCGAAACGGAGACTGATTACTACCGCAGATTGCAGAGTAAAGTGCAATCTCTCAAAGAGCGATCGCTCACCAGTGAGGTATAAATAATGCCATCAGACGACGAATTAATTTCATGGGAGGAAGTGCTGGCGGGTTTACCTGCTAGACGAGCGAACACCATACTATTTTTAATCGAGAGTCGGACAGCGCAGATAGTAGCGCGATCGCTGTTGGAGTTTTCTCTAACAGAACAAGCTGCCAATGAACGCGATTTAGCTTTCTTAGAAGCATTTGCTCTAGGAAATGCCCCACCACTCCACCCCACAATCCAGCACTTGGAACGCTACGCCAGTCAATGGGCATCCTTAGTGCCGGAAAACCCTAGACTCAAAGCTGCTATTGCTCATGCTCTAGGACAGAAATACACTTTCACCGATCAAACAGTCCCTCAGATTCGGGCAGTTTTGGGTTTGGATGAGAAAGCGGTACAGGTAGCTTACTCTCGACTCTACAGAGAGCAACTATTGACTATCTTTGCATCTAAAATGCCACTGCTCGAACAGTGGCGCTGGATGAGTGCAGCTGTTGCCCAACGTTTAGAATCTCTGCCACCCTTCTGGCTAGCCTCCATACTCACCGTTGCTTTGGGTCTTCCCCAAGCCTTCTTAGCCTTGCCGATTGCGGTCGCCGATGTCGGGCCATTAGTTACTATTGCCTTTTTGCTGATCATCGGTGCGATCAACATCCTGACGATGGCTTGTATGGCAGAAGCCGTTGGGCGTAGTGGCGACTTTCGTTATGGCAATTCTTTTATCAAACAATTAGTATCTAATTATTTAGGAAATACAGGCTCATTTATACTTTCGATCGCAGTTGGCATCCGTGTTTTTCTGATTGCATTGGCTTGCTATATTGGTTTATCGGTAACGATGGCAAGCTTCACACCTATACCAGCAGCATTGTGGGCAGTGTTGCTGTTTGGTGGGGGATTGTACTTGCGATCGCAAAAATCCTTAAACTTCACCGTTGCTTTGATGGTATTTCTGGCAGTAATTAACGTTAGTTTGCTCCTCGTTCTTTCATTGCTGGCGTTGGGTCATGTTCAACTAGAAAACCTGTTATATGTGAACTTGCCCTTTGTTGATGGTCATTCTTTTCAACCGCAGATACTACAACGGATTTTCGGTGTGAGCCTGATGCTCTACTTCGGACATGTCTATGTAGGAGAATGTGGTAAAATTGTACTTCCTCGTGACTCTAGTGCCACATCCTTGATTTGGGGTAGTGTAGCGGGAACAGCTTTTTTAACTATTTTATTTTGCATTTGGGTATTAGCAGTCAATGGAGCGATCGCCCCACAATTACTAGCTGGACAATCAGGCACAGTCTTAAAACCACTTGCTCTAGAAGTAGGTTCCATCGTCACAGTTTTAGGAGCAGTTTTAGTCACCCTACTTTTGGGAATGGCTTGGCTGCGTAGTTCCAGTCTCTTAGTGAACTTAGCTAAGGAATGGTTGCCAGTTCCACCCAAACCTGTTTTGAGGTTGCCTCGCCACCAAGGACTATTAATTCTACACCCCTCTGGTGAATCCAGTCACGTTCCCCATATTGGTTTGACTTACTTGGGACAGTCAGACACTCAATCTAAGTTTCGTCTGGATATTCAATTAAGTGGCAAAGTTCACTCTGTAGAAATTGTAATTACTGAACATTGGGACATTAAAGAGGTATTCAATCAATTCCCCGACTTACGCAAATGGGATACTCGTTTGCTTCTCCAGGTAAGTTCAGCTAACCAGGATAGTGTCTATCTACAAGTCATTTCACCTATGCTCTTAGTTTATGAAGGAGGCTTAAAAGCTGATACCGAAAATTTTGCTTTTAAGTATCAGAATCAGACAAAAAGGTTTTGGACAACCCTGCTCAACCAAAGTTGCTTCTTCCTATCCATTAGTCCGTTAGTGGTGGTTTTCCTGCTAACAGAGTGGCTTTTCCTCGCGGGTACGGAATCCTTTACAGATGTACTCGCCTTTGCTGGTGTACTTGGTAACTCCCTCGTTGGAGGTATTTTTCCAGTTTTATTGTTGGTTTCTAGCCGACGCAAAGGAGAGCTTATACCTGGAGTAGTCTTGAATATTCTCAACCATCCGTTGTTCAGTATAGGTGTATACAGTTTATTCTTAGGCATCCTACTCATCCACGGTCTATTCATTTGGGAAAATTCTCTAGCGCGGATCATTGCATTGGGTATTGCTGTGCTATCTCTAGGAGCAACTCTAGTTATGAAACATTATGGAGCCTTCGCTTCTCGTGTGGTTGTAGAACTACAAGAAGATCAACACCCAAGAGGAAATTCCATATTCACAATCACTGCTGGCGGAAAACCCAAAATTGCAGAAATACTGTTGGGATATGCCGATGGTGAGCAATACCATCAAGCAGCCAGTGTCGAAATTCCATCACTCTCATCTCTGCAATATGCCACCTTCCGCTTATCAAACAAGCAAGAAAAAGAACTGAGAGTCTGGACACATAGAAGCAACTCCAAGGTTGACTCTAAAAATTTGCCTGCACTTGTGGAAGTCGAAAATGGAAACAAGAATATGCAGTTTAACTTGCAGTTATCCAGTGGACGAGTTTTGCTACCACTTCTTAGCGATCGTTGCTGGTTGAAATTTACCTTTCCAGAGGCATTACTTGGAAAATGAGGGACAAATCAATTCAAAATTCAAAATTCAAAATTCAAAATTCAAAATTAAATAACTCCTGCCTTCTCTTTCACAATGCCCCATGCCCCATGCCCCATGCCCACATACTATTAATTAAGAGGTAACTTATGTCACAAATTATTGCAGTTCATTCATTCCGTGGTGGCACTGGTAAATCAAACTTGATTGCCAATATAGCAGCTACCATAGCACTCCAAGGGCAACGTGTGGGTATTATCGATACTGACATTCAATCCCCAGGAATTCATGTTATTTTCGGTCTGAAAGAGGACAAAATGGAACGCGCCCTCAATGATTATTTGTGGGGGCGATGTGATATTAAAGATGCTGCCTACGACGTTACTAATACTTTAATTGCAGAACAGGGAAATACGGGTAAAGTCAAAGGTAGTCTATATCTAGTACCTTCTAGTATTAAGGCTGGTGAAATCGCCAGAATTCTCCGTGAGGGTTATGATGTAGTCCGACTCAATGATGGCTTTCAAGAACTTATTCGCAGTCTAAAACTGGATTACTTGTTAATTGATACACATCCAGGGCTAAATGAAGAAACTTTACTTTCCATTGGTATTTCAAATGTTCTAGTGATTCTCTTACGTCCTGATAATCAAGACTTTCAAGGTACTGCGGTGACAGTAGACGTAGCTCGCAAGCTCAGAGTGCCAAAAATGATGTTAGTAATTAATAAAGCGCTACCAGGCTTGAATTTTGCAGATTTGCAACAACAGGTAGAGAAAATTTACAACGTACCAGTAGCCGGAATTTTGCCTCTTTCGGAAGAAATGATGCAGCTAGCAAGCGTTGGTCTTTTCTCTCTACGTCATTCTGAACATCCCATCAGTCATACAATCACAAAGATTACTGATGAGATTGCTGGTTTAGTCATTAGTCATTAGTCGAATGGCACTAAGTTAAGATACAGCCCCTGCCCTGACTGGTTCCCAGCCTGGAGGCTGGGAACCCATTCTGGGAGGCTCCGCCTCCAGTGGCTTGACCAGAGGCAGAGCCTCTCAGAATTCGTTCCCAGCCTCCAGGCTGGGAACGAGGCTAGACAAACCTTTGGGCTTTTCTTAGTGCCATTCAGTCATTGGTCATTGGTCATTAGTTTTACTTCCTCTGCTTCCTAATCGCCTATGATTGCTACCCAATCATTTCGTACTGATATCCTTGTCTCTTTCCAAGCTACTACTGCACAGATAGAGGAGCTATTGGCATACAACCAAAATGTATTTAATAACAACACATTAACTGATCTTGTCAACTTTCCTCTTCCGCCTGAGCCTCATGTAAGCACTTGGGAAGAATACACTCTTGCTGCAAGAGTTGTAGGAGCATTTGAGGTACTTAAACAACGCTTGGTTCAGTTCCGATTTCCCATCCTAGAGGGTATCAGTCAGACACAAGCGTATCAGGCTGCCACTCGTAGGGGTGTAACCGTGGATGGCATTGTAGAAGCAACTGGTTTGGTTTTGCAACAACCTGAAAAACTTCAATTAATACTACATCAAAGTTTAGCTGGAACTATCCCAGTATTATTGACTGGAAACCGAGAAGACTTTGTTTCTCTGGTACAAGCTCTAACAATGCGAAATGAACCCCAGCCAGTCCCGGACTCTATGGGAGCTTGTATAGTTAGCGGGTTTAATAACTGGGATAGAATTCACCAGTATCGCCAACTATGGGCAGATGAAAATTGTGCCAATTGCTCAGATAGTAGTTGGCTGGCAGAGTTTAGACGGCTAATACCACAAAAACAACTGTATCAAGATAAATTTATTATTTTGAGTGATGGTTTCTATAGCAACATTTCAGCCAATGAAATGGGACTTGACGAATCTCAATGGCAACAACTATCTGTAACAATTCGCCTGGAACATGAATGCACTCACTACTTTACACGTCGCTTGTTTAACTCCATGCAAAACAATATATTTGATGAGCTAATTGCTGACTACAGGGGTATTGTAGCCGCTATTGGGTGTTATCGAGCCGATTGGTTTTTGCGTTTTTTGGGATTAGAATCATTTCCCAATTATCGAGAAGGAGGTAGACTGCAAAATTACCGAGGTAATCCGCCACTTTCCGATGGGGCTTTTGGAATTTTACAAGCATTGGTGAAAGTAGCTTCGGAAAATTTGCAGACTTTTGAGACTAAATACGTGGGTAAGTTAACAGACACTAAGATTCAACTTTTGATGTTAATGACATTGACCCATTTAACATTAGAAGAATTAGCTTCTCAAGAGGCGCATTTTCGTATTCAACAAACCTTAGAAAGATTGCAGACTAATTAGTTAGGACTTATGCAAGTATAGCGTTTCCTAATCACATGAGGTACATCATAGCCCCCTCATCGCTTGCGGGGAGGGGGTTGGGGGTGGGGTTCAGTACCTGCTCAAGCGGGAACCGCTATATCATCGGTTGTTCATTGATGATATTAATCATCAAAAAATTCCAAATATTTGATAAGAAGGTATTAGTGATGACAGAAGTTTTACTTAAAGAATTAACTAACAGTGATATTGATTGGATGATTGCTACTGGTCATCAAAAAGAAATCGCTGCTGGTACTTTACTCATTCAACCAGGAAAAGCTGCCGATTCTTTACATATTTTACTAGAGGGAATATTAACAGTTAGCATCCCTCAACCAGATATTAATCCTCTAACTCGTGCTTTTTCAGCCATCGAAGGAGATGAAATCTTAGATCGTGAGATCGCGATTTTATCTAGTGGCGAGGTGGTGGGAGAAATTCCCTTTGTAAGTAATCGTCCAACAGCTACTGCTGTAAAAGCTGCCGAAAAGTCGTTGGTAATGTCAATTCCTCAACAGCAATTGGCGGAGAAATTGCTGCAAGATGTTGGTTTTGCCTCTCGCTTTTATCGAGCGATCGCTATTATGCTAGCAGATAGAATCCAATCTACTATCACTCAACTGGGACATCGCAACCTAGCACAAGGTCAGCCTCTGAGAGATGTACTGTTTATTTTGGCAGAATTGCATGATAGTGACATCGATTGGATGATGGCTTATGGAAAATCGCAACAAATTCCCGCTCATACTATACTCATCCGCGAACAAGGGCCAGTAGATGCGCTGTACATTCTCCTAGATGGAAGTATGTCTGTGTCTGTCTCTTTGAATGAGCGGAATCCTTTAGCTCGTGCTTTTGCTGCAATTGAGGAAAGTGAAATTGTCGGTAGAGAATTAGCCAGATTATCCAAAGGCGAAGTCATGGGAGAAACAGCCTTCATTGATGGTCGTTTACCTTCTATGACTGTTAAGGCGATGGAAGACTCAGTTGTATTATCGATTTCCCGACAGCAATTAGCTGCAAAACTACAGCAAGATGTGGGTTTTGCATCTCGTTTTTATCGCGTGATTGCGATTTTACTCTCCCAGAGATTACAAGGAATGCTCACTCGCGTAGGTTATGGTAGACGGGTTTATAGCCAAGGTTTACCGTTGGCTAAAGATGTGGAATATGAGGATGAGTTGAATGATAGCGTTTTAGATGGTGTTGCGATCGCAGGGAAAAGATTTGATTGGATGTTAGCACGGTTAAGGGTGAGTTGAATTAACTAGGTCGGTGCAATTAAAGCTAACTGGTCGTCAAAATTGAATACAATTTCGTCAGTGTAAATAGTCTGAAAAATAGCTGTTTTAAGGAGAATTATTGACATGGTAACAACTCAAAATCACAAAATAATAACTCAATTTGAATTAGCACAAATAGTTAGACGTGCGACATTTATCTTTGAGCGGCTGCGTCATCAAGACATCAATGTAAACTGCTCCTCATTCAACGAAAAAGAAGCAAAAAGACACATAGAACAATGGTGCAAAGTTGTTGCACAGGGAGATTGGGAAAAATTTAAACAGCGTCTAGAGTGGGATAATTTAAATCTTCAAAAAGTGCATCAGCTACTCGGTTCAGAACCGATTCTGGATGAGAACTCTTTACCAAAATGGGCAAATACTTTAACTGAAATTATCCAAACTGCATCATCATTTAACTGCAAAAATATATCACCGAGTCCGATTGATGTAGCAAATCCTTATCCTTTTGAAGATATACTACTACCTCTGGTTTCTGTAGCGCGGCAGAAATTACTCAAACTTCTTGGTTTATCCTCAATATCTCCTGAAAGTTTATTATTATATAAACTCAGCGAATCAGCATATCTGAATTTGGAAAGGGCTTTACTCGATAGACTGTTTAATATTACTGCGAAAACTTTAGAGTTTGAATTTTCTCATTCTCGTCCTTTGGGACAAAACTTACTAAACCTAGTAATAAAAAATAAAATAGGCACATCTAATAAATCCCAATACAATACTTTTGTAGATAAATTATTGTCTGATGGACTACTGGGATTTTTCCAAAAATATCCTGTACTAGCAAGGTTTATAGCCCTAAGTATTGATTTTTGGGTAGAAGCAACTGAAGAATTAATAGAGAGACTTAACTCTGACATTACAGAAATACAGCAAGTATTCAATAATTCAGAAACGATTCGATCTAATCAAGATAAGGTCATAGAAATTAAATCTGGTTTAGGTGATTTACACAATAATAATCGCTCGGTAACTCTCCTGATATTTGAATCTGGTTTGCAGGTGATATACAAACCAAAAAGTTTAGGCATAGAAGTTGCCTATGGGGAATTTTTAGAGTATTTAAATCAGCAATTCGATGCAGTAAGTTCACCGGAAATTGAATATCCTAATTTAGCCTTCAAAGTTCTAAAAGTTTTGAATCGAGAAACCTACGGTTGGGTCGAATATGTAGAACAAAAACCCTGTGAAAATGAAGAGGCGGCGCAGCGTTTTTATATCAGGGCGGGAATGTTGCTGTGCCTGCTGTATGTTTTGGGGGCGACTGACTGCCACAACGAGAACTTAATTGCCTGCGGCGAACATTTGGTGCTGATTGATATGGAAACTGTGATGCAGCACCAAGCAAAATTGATGGCGGATTTCCAAGATGAGAATGCAGCTACATTGGCGACTAATCAAATATTCAATTCAGTCTTGAGTACAGGACTCTTGCCAATGTGGCAATTTGGTGAAGATAACTCCATCGTCAGCGATTTCAGTGGGCTAGGAAGTGTTGAAATTCAGCCGATAGCAGTACCGATGCCCGTTTGGAAATTTATTAACACCGATGATATGTACCAAGGGTACGAGAAAATTGATCGACCCGTGGAAGCAAATATACCTATCTTAAACGGAGTGGCGCTTTCACCTAATAACTACATTAATGAGTTAGTAAGCGGGTTTGAGCAAATGTATCGTTTCCTGATCAGAGAACGGGAAGCATTGTTAGGATCTGATAGTGCCTTGGCTGCATTCCGCTTCCAACAGGTGCGATTTATTTTTCGCCCCACAAAAATTTACGGGATGGTACTCAATAAAGCTATGACTCCAGAAGTTCTTCGTGATGGAATTGACTGGAGTATAGAAGTGGATATTCTCAGTAAATCTTTTCTCACGACGGAGAAAAAACCTCAAGCTTGGGCAATTTTGTCATCAGAATTTAGGGGAATGGCACAGTTAGATATTCCCTACTTCAGCGCGATCGCTGCGAGTGATGCTCTACCACTAGGGCAAGAAAAAATTCTACCTGAGTATTTTCAGTCATCTTGTCTATCCCAAGTCATGACTCGGCTGCAAAAGCTTGATGATGCTGAGTTGGCGCAACAATTAACAATTATTCAGTTGGCTTTCTATGCCAGACAAGCGCGGAGTTTGCAAACTGATCCAGGTAAATCCACAGAGATGGAGCCAGAAGACTATGCTGCTTCCTCGTTGACATCCGAGCATTTACTCTCAAAAGCACAGGAGATTGGTGTTGAAATTCAAAACAGAGCTATTAGGGGAGTTGATGGCAGTCTGACATGGATTAGTTTAACCTATGTTCTAAATGCCGAACGCTTTCAACTCATGCCACTAGGCTATAGTCTCTACGATGGCAATTGTGGTATTGCTTTATTTTTAGCAGCTTTAGCTCGTGTGACTAACAACGCCCAGTTTCGAGACTTAGCATTAGGAACTTTACAGCCTTTACAATCATCTCTGCAAACCTCTGATCTAAAAGACATCTCTAGTTTTGCCAAGGAACTTGGTATTGGTGGTGCTACAGGAATTGCTTCCATAGTGTATTCTCTAGTCAAAATTAGCGAATTCTTAGATTTACCCTCACTACTTGAAGATGCCCAGCGAGTTGCTAACTTGATCGCAGAGGAATTAATTGCCAGCGATCGCAAGTTTGACATTATAGGGGGAGCAGCAGGAGCAATTTTAGGACTATTGGCACTGTATCAAAAAACAGAACACACAGCAGTTTTGCAGCGAGCAGTAGACTGCGGTCAGCACTTGTTAAAGTATTGTCACGAAGCCTATACCCTAAAAACTACAACTTCTAAACCTTTGACTGGTTACTCTCATGGTGCAGGTGGTATCGCCTATTCACTGTTGCGACTTTATACAGTGACACAGAATAATGCTTATTTAGATGCAGCTCGTGATGCGATCGCCTATGAAAACCACTTTTTCTACCCCACGGCTGGTAACTGGCGGGAAATCACTCCTATCTATAACCCTACCTCCCCACCTGTTTTTTGGTCAACTTGGTGTCATGGCGCTCCTGGCATTGCTTTAGGACGCTTGGGCGGTTTGTCGATTGATCCAACAGAACAAATTCACAACGATATAGAAATAGCCTTGCAAGCTACTCACAAGACTGGTTTGCAAAATATAGATCAACTCTGTTGCGGTAATTTCGGGCGTAGTGAAGTTATGTTAGTGGCAGCACAAAAATTCAACAGTTCTCAGTGGCATCAATCTGCCCAAGAATTAGCAGCGATCGCGGTAAGACGGGCAACACAAACAGGAGATTATGAGTTGTTTGGCAACTTACCTAAGTCTGTGTTTAGTCCTTGTTTTTTCCAAGGGGCTGCTGGCATTGGCTACCAACTATTGCGTTTAGCTTACCCACAAACTTTTCCCTCAGTCCTTCTGTGGGAATAAACTCTTGCCAATCCACTTAAGTTGATGTGCAGCTAAATTGTATAACACGAAAACCCAAAAATATTGTAGTGCGGGCAACATGAGCGCGTCCAATATACAAATTAAATACGCAACAGCTTACCTGTTTTTGTGAACAACTATATAGATACCCGACTTTCCTAAAAAATCGGGTATCTGAATTATGACTAGCATTTAATTAGCTAAATACTGGAGATAAAGGCATTTTTATAAAAATAAATGCCTTTTTTATTTTTATAAAAATATCAACTACAAAAATAATAGTCAAATCTAAAAATATGTGATTGTTTGTATTTGAGCAAGTATCTAATATTAGTACATACAACATTAACGGGTTGCGAGTTAATCTGAAACCTGAAAGTTATAGCTTTAGTAGATGTTGTAAAACTAAATTTCTTTCACACAGGTACTAACATCATGAGCAAAGCAAATCTAGAACAGTTTTATATCTTGGTTCAAAATAGCGAACAACTGCAACAGCAGCTAGGAGCTATTCAAGACAGCCAAATATTCAATGAAACAGCAGCGCGTCTGGGTCAAGAAAATGGCTACAGCTTCACTGCTGATGAAGTTGATACTTTTTTAAAGGAGAAAACACAGGAGAGCAATGCTGAACTCAGCGACCGAGAACTGGAAGCAGTAGCTGGTGGAAAAGGAGGACCTTGCCCACTAAATACTAAATTTACAGCTTGTTTCTTAGTAAGCGGCTGTTGGGGTAGCAAGTGTTAGAGCTAAATAAGCTGCTAAAACTTATCTACTGTTAGTTTACTTGAAAACCCTCTTGTACAAATATAAACAAGAGGGTTTGAATCTCCTATATATGAATTATCTGAAAATGATACATTCAATTACTCTCTGAATCATATTTTACGAGAATTTAGATTTTCAATTTACGAACCTTTAACTGAAGAAATAATTTTGATTATTATGGAAATGATAAATGAGATTGACCTACTTACCGAAGAAGAATGCTGTAAAGTCAGTTTGATAGTACATGAATTAAAAGAATTATGGATTCAACGGCATCCCCAGTTACCTTTTTACACACTAGGTCTGGCCAGTCCTTATGATGTACCTCAAGATAAACAAGGGTATTACAATAAAGCAAAAGACTACAATTATATTCTGCAAAAGCACTTTGGTTGGTTATATGAGCGGTTGTCCAATACACTTGAAAAAAAACTAGGAAGACTGGCTTTATTTCCTGAAAATCTAGCTTTACCAGGATTTCATATTTTTCTGGGACATAAAGCATTTGAAAAACCACTAGGTGCTGTTCATTGTGACAAATCTTATATGTTTCATTGGCAGCCTTCAGAAAAAGTAGACTTTGATAATCCTATTTCTTTCACACAAGTAATTAGACTACCAAAGTTAGGCGGTGGGATGTATATATGGGATTTGAAATATGCAGAAGTTAAAGGACTTAATCATCCAGAAATTGAACAAATTGCTAATTTAAGAAACAAGAGCTTTTATCCTTACAAGGTGGGTAGACTATTTTTACATTCTGGACATACAGTTCATCAAATTGCTCCCATAAAAAATATACAGCCAGAAGACGAGAGAATTACTCTTCAGGGACATGGAATTCTATACAACAATACTTGGCAACTCCATTGGTAAAATATTACACATTTGATTTACACAATCTCAATCACTAAAAAGCTGAATATTTTTGAAATAAATTTGTATTGCTGAAGAGGTGGAAAATGTACGCCCTGGATATTTTACAAAATACAACAGCAGCTAAGTATGAAAAGTTTACCTTTCCTGCTTTTCAGTATGTGCTGCAAAATTTAGAAATTGAAAAATCTATTATTGCGATCGCAGCTTCCGATCTAGACCAACCGCTTGGTTTAGTCATAGCCGAAATTCGGCAAGATGATCAATCGGGGGAGGTTCATTCCATATTTGTTGAACCAACACATCGCAGTACTGGAATTGGAACAGCTTTACTTACCCGTTTAGAAGCGGAAGTAGTTAAAAGAGGGTGTACAAAGATTGAAATGGTATACACCACAGGCAAGCCGACAACACCTGCTTTAGAGCGTCTCCTCCAAAAATGCAACTGGACATCCCCTCAAACCCGAATGCTGCTGTGTAAAGGTGATGCACAAACAATAATGGAAGCAAAGTGGATGAAGAGATATAGCTACCTTCCTGCTGGCTATAGCATCTTCCCCTGGTTAGAAATTACTGATCAAGAACGACAAGCCATTCAAAAACAACAAGAAGTTCAGCCCTGGATACCCAAAGATTTAATTCCCTTTCAATACGAAAAGAAATTAGAACCATTAAATAGTTTAGGTCTGCGTTACCAAGGGCAAGTAGTAGGATGGCTGATTAATCATCGTCTTTCTTTAGACACTATCCGCTACACCTGTGCCTTTGTCAGAGAAGATTTACAGAAAATGGGGCGAGTGATTTCTCTATTTTCTGAGGCAGGTAAACGCCAAGTTCAAGAAAAAATACCTAATGTTATTTGGACTACTCCGATTATGCATAAATTTATGGTGGCATTTATTAAAAAACACTGGACACCTGATTTAAATGATGTTGACGAAACTAGAGGTACTAGTAAATTATTGAAATAAATTGAAAAACAAGATGTTATGTCTAACAATAGCTGAATTTTACAAGCAACTTCTTCAAACGACGCTCGATTCTTATCGACAAGGTTGTACAAAATCTAGTGAAATAGAAAATACTCAAAATTTAGCCGAGCAAAAGTTGCAAACCTTGCTTCAGTCACGTTTGCCACTAACAGACCAACAGGTAATAACTAAGTTTGCTTATGCTCGAATTCAAGGTTTAAATGCCGTTCGTCAAGGAGATTTTATTGAGGCTGAACGTGCATTTATACAAGCACGTATACCCCTTGAAACGGATAAACTTTCGGCTGAAGGTAGTTTACTTTATAAGTCTTTGCTAGAACAATCACAATCTTACCTTGATTATTGCAGAGGTGATTTTGTCAAAGCTCGTGAGCGAATTTTAGAAGCCATTAGGAATGATGTGATATTGGAAGAAGAATATGGGTATGAAATTCTGTTTTTACATCGGATTCATTTAGTTCATAATCTTGTGCGTATTGACGCACGAAGTATGTATTTTAAAGATGCTATTGAATTAGCATGTAACATTCTCAACTACCTGCAAGGAGCATCGGATAATTTACCAATTCCAGTCTCTTGGGGGAGCGAACGTGTCGCCCGCCAGTCTCCAGAGAATATTGCTACCATGTTTGCGGCGATAACTAGCGAAATTGCGATTATTTTAGCGGGGCAAAAACGTCAGATGGCGCATGAGTTGTTTGCGATTATATCTAATGGTATACAGTTAGAAACTAATAATAAAAGCTACTGCTACCCTAGTGAATTTTCTTGGTTACTTGTTAAACAGGCATTTATCAATAGTGATTTTACAACTTTTCTGAAACTAGCATCTGACTTTTTGGCAATTGGACGTGGTACTACTCCTTTATTGTGGTACGCAATTATTATCGATTTACTTAGTGTGTGCGATGAGTTGACTCTTCCAGAATCTAATTTGATCCGAGAAGAGATAGAGAAACAAGCAACGACATGGAAAAACTTACCCCAAAAGTTTTCTTACCTACTAAACGAAGCAAGGAGTTGTTAATTCAAAGAAAATGCTAGACCAAAAACGCACCCTTTTCCGCAAAGAATCCGTAGAACGCTTATCTTCTCCTGAAAGACTAGACCAACTAATGCAGGTAGTTAGCCCCAGAAGCTGGCTACCCTTAGTTGCTATGGGTTCTTTTGTTGTCATAGGTATTGTTTGGAGTATTTATGGACGCATCCCCATGACTATTGAGGGTAAAGGGGTACTCATTTTCCCACGTAAAGTTGTACCCTTAGAATCAAAAAGTTCAGGACAGTTAGTTGCTCTCAATGTCAAAACTGGGGATGTAGTTAAAAAAGGACAAATATTGGCAACCCTTGACCAAGCGCAACTCCGCAAGCAACTGCAACAACAGCAGGCTAAACTTGCAGAACTAACGACACAAGACCAAGCAGTGAGCGTACTTCAAGGTCAGGGAAGCGCGAGTGAGAAAAATACTATTCAGCAACAACGCCAAAACGCTATTGTACGCATACAAGAACTACAAGCCCTGACTCCTGTACTCAGAAAAAGAAGTCAAGAATCAATTCAAAAACAACGCCTGCAAGTTCAGCAAAGAATTACAGAATTGCAAGCTTTAACTCCTGTACTCAAACAAAGAAGCCAAGAATCGCTCACTCAGCAATCTGAAAGTCTGACTAAACGTATTCAAGCGGCTCAAGCTCAACTTAAAGTTCTCAAAGAAAAAGTAGAAGCTTATAAAGGTTTATTACAGGAGAAAGTCATTACACGATACCAATTTTATGATTTTCAAAATGAATACTTCAAAAAAGTTGAGGAAATTGCTCAATTAGAAACTGAGCGAAAAGAACTAAAAGTCAAAGACAGCGATACACAAGAAAGATATATCAATACTCAAAATGAAATTGCTACAAATATTTCGGAATTAACCAAACTAGAAGTTGAAGAAAGTAATGCTCAAGAATCTTATCTGAACAACCTCAATGAAATCTCCCAACAGCGTGCTAATTTAAAAGATTTGGATAGCCGAGAAACTAATTTTGCTAAACAAACCTTGCAAGATTTAACTATTAGAAAAAACGAAATTCAAGAAGTCAAGCGAGAGATTGCCAGACTAGAACTAGAACTCAGCAATAACAGTGAGATTATCAGTCCATATTCAGGAAGAATTCTGGAAATAACTGTTACTCCTGGACAAGTAATCAACGCAGGAATCCGCTTAGGGAATATCGAGGCGGAAAATTCAGCCGGAAAGTTAGTTAGCATCACTTATTTTCCAGTGGCAGAAGGTAAGAAAATTCAAACGGGGATGAGCCTGCAAGTTACCCCGCAAACGGTGAAGCGGGAACGCTTTGGTGGCATCGTCGGTACTACAACTATCGTCTCTGGATTTCCTACCACTAAAGAGGCCGCTGCTAGCGTTGTGGGTAATGCAGAATTAGTATCAGGCTTGGTATCCGATAAGCAGGACGGAGTTATCCAAGTATACGCCGACCTAGAACAAGATTCCCAAACTTTTAGCGGGTACAAGTGGTCTTCTTCCACTGGACCCCGAATGCAAATATCTTCTGGAACTACTACCGTTGTGCGGGTCAAGGTGGAAGAACGCGCTCCCATCACCTATGTCTTTCCTATTCTGAGGTCTTTTACTGGTGTCTATTGATTTTACCTTAGCAAAACCGACTTTTGTTTGGCAGTACTTAGTAAAACTACTGCCAAGTATGGATATACGGGTCAAAACCCCCACTGTTTTGCAAATGGAAGCTGTGGAATGCGGTGCGGCAGCTTTGGGGATTATTCTTGGTTATTACGATCGCATTCTACCCTTAACTGAACTGCGTCGAGAGTGTGGTGTCTCCCGCGATGGGAGCAAAGCATCCAATATGGTCAAAGCAGCCAGAAGTTACGGACTCGAAGCCAAAGGCTTGAAAAGGGAACTGAAGCAGTTACAAGCCTTGCGCCCTCCCTATATTGTTTTTTGGCATTTCAACCACTTCTTAGTTGTAGAAGGATTTGGAAAAAACCGGATTTATTTGAATGATCCTGCGAGTGGTCCGCGTACCGTGTCATACCAAGAATTTGACGAGGGCTACACTGGGGTAGTTCTGGTTATGGAACCTAGCAAAGAGTTCCTTAAAGGTGGTCACAAAACTACTATTGCTGTATCTCTATGGGAACGGTTGAGAGGAGCTTTTAGTGCTTTAGTTTACTGTCTAATTGCGGGTTTTTTATTAACGCTGGTCGGACTGGCAGTGCCAGTGTTAACCCAAGTATTCGTAGATGATATTCTAGTGCAGCAAAGGCAGCAGTGGTTACGTCCGTTGCTGTTAGTAATGGCAATTACAACTATACTCCAAGGAGCGCTTACATTTCTGCGGTTGAAGTATCTGCGGCGGCTGAAGATTAAGCTGGCTATTGGAATGTCTAGCCGCTTTCTCTGGCATATTCTCCGCCTACCTGCGAGTTTCTACGCCCAACGCTTTGCTGGAGAAATTAGCGATCGCACTCATCTCAATGACGAGGTTGCTAATGTGCTTTCAGGAAAATTGGCAACTACGATCATTGATGCCATCATGATTATTTTTTATGCCTTAGTCATGGTGCAATATGACTGGGTATTAACTTTGATTATGGTGATTTTTGCTGCCATCAACGTCTTAACATTACAGTCAATTTCCCGCCAGCGCGTCGATGCAAATCAGCGACTCATGCAGGAATATGGTAAAGCTGCTGGTATTTCCATAGGCGCTCTACAAAGTATAGAAACTATCAAAGCATCTGGTTTAGAATCAGATTTCTTTGCTCGCTGGTCGGGTTACTATACCAAGGCGATTAACTCCCAGCAGGAATTGGGGACAACAAACCAAATATTTGCTGTCTTACCCGTACTTTTATCTGCGATTTCCTCAATGCTGTTATTAGTAATTGGTGGATTGCGGGTGATGGATGGACATCTGAGCATTGGAATGTTGATCGCCTTTCAAGCTTTAACCCACAGTTTTCAAGAACCAGTTAACAATCTTGTCAACTTTGGGACAACTCTGCAAGAGTTGGAAGGTAATTTAGTCCGCTTGGATGATGTGCTAGATCATCCAATTGAGGGGAGTAGGGAATGGGGAGTAGGGAATGGGGGAGATGGGACAAATTATTCTTCGCTCATCCCTAATTCGCAATGTAAATTGCAGGGGTATGTGGAATTGCGAGATATTACCTTTGGCTACAGTCGCCTAGAATCTCCACTGATAGAAAACTTTCACCTATGTATTAAGCCAGGACAGCGAGTTGCTTTGGTAGGTGGGAGTGGTTCTGGTAAGTCTACCATCGCCAAACTCATTAGTGGACTCTATCAACCCTGGACAGGGGAAATTCTGTTTGATGGTACATCTAGAGAACAGATTCCCAAGCATTTGCTGACCAACTCTGTCGCTATGGTAGAGCAAGATATCCTGCTGTTTGGCGGAACAGTCAGGGACAATTTAACCCTTTGGGATTCTACAGTTCCAGACAATAACTTGATGAAAGCTTGTAAAGATGCAGCTATTGAAGATATCGTTCTTTCTATGTCTGGAGGTTTTGATGCAGAACTGAGCGAGGGTGCAGCCAATTTAAGCGGCGGACAGCGACAAAGGTTAGAAATTGCCCGTGCTTTGGTGAATAACCCCTCAATTCTGATCATGGATGAAGCTACTAGTGCCTTAGATGCAGAGACGGAGAAAATCATTGATGAGAATCTGCGGCGGCGGGGTTGTACTTGTATTATTGTGGCACATCGTTTAAGTACTATCCGCGACTGCGATGAAATCATTGTTTTAGAGCGAGGAAAGGTGGTACAACGCGGTACTCATCAACAATTGTGGCAGATTGAGGGGGCTTACTCGCGGTTAATTCGGACAGAAGGGGAAGCGATTTTGTGAAGGTAGGGGGCAGGTTAGTTAATGAAGTCGGAAGTCGGAAGTCGGAAGTCGTAGAGACGCGATTAATCGCGTCTGTACTTTTGTAACGGGGATTTAGATTTAGATATCAAAACTTAAAGCCGTGCTTCTAGCAGGGGGTTTTAAACCCAATTTTTTGATAATTTATTTTCTGGAATTCTCTAATTCACAATTCCAAATACAGGTTTTTGACTATTTTTGATTTTTAATCAGAGTGAGGGAACTATGGGTGGACAACTCTACCAAGTTAACGGTAATGAACCAATACTTTTAAATGACCCTTTTCGGGTTTGGGTGGTTCAGTCTGGCTGTGTGGCATTGTTTGCAGTCACACTGTGTGATGGTGTAATTGCAGGTACTCGCCGTTATCTGTGTAGTATACATCCAGGTGAAGCACTGTTTGGAACTGATGCTAGTTCTAGTCGCCAGATTTTAGCAGTGCCGATAGGTGCGACAGAATTGCTACAGCTACAACGGGAATTTTTCGGTGATTTAATTGCTAATACTTTGGTAGAATCTTGGCTTAGGCAAGTTAGTAGTACATTGTCCCAAGTCGCTACCCCTGCCATTCAAATTAAAACGGGCGCAAATGGAAGATTTTCGCTCTCCAATGGTCAAACTTGCCAAGCAGAAGCCGATGTTGTCATCTGGTTACAAATTAAAGCGGGAACTCTGAATTTTCTGGGATTTGAGCAAGTTACCCTAAGCAGTTCCACAGCTACTTTCCCCCTTAGCGATCAAATCTGGCTAGAAGCTGTAGATACTGTTCAATTTGCCACTATTACTACTTGTGACATTGAGAACGCAGATATTATTTGTAGAGGAATATCCCAGTTTAATATTCAAATTTTACAATGCATTGATATTTTAGATCAGCAAGAAGCCGCAGCCGAACTAATTCGCAGGCGCGATCGCCAAAATCTCAACCGTCAAGTTACAGTCGAGGCTCTGGGCGAACTAGCATCAACCCTGAATCAGCAAGTAATCGATGTTTTTCAGGATGGTACGCCTTTATTAGTAGCGGCTGGTGCGGTGGGCAGAACTATGGGGGTAAAAATTCGTCCCCCGGCGCGTTCGGAAAATCTTAAGCGAGTCAAAGAACCATTGTTAGCCATTGTCCGCGCCTCCCGAATTCGGATGCGGCAAGTGCTGTTGCGAGATAATTGGTGGAAGAAGGATTGTGGATCTCTGATCGCTTACACTCAAGACAATCAACCAGTAGCACTACTACCAGTTTCTGCTACTGCCTATGAAATGTTTGACCCAGTAGCACAAACCCGTGTGCAAGTAGATGAGCGCATAGCCTTAACCCTCTCTCCGATAGCTTATATGTTTTATCGGTCTTTACCCGAACAGGCATTTAAAGCTCTAACTTTAGTCCAATTTGCCCTGAAAGGACGGGTTAAGGATGTACTGACAATTTTATTTATGGGTATTGCGGTGACATTGTTAGGAATGTTTACCCCCCAAGCTACGGCGATGATCATGGATAGTGCTATACCAGATAGCGATCGCGGCTTATTACTGCAAATTGGCTTAGGGCTGTTGGTTGCGGCTGGCGGTACAGGTTTATTTCAGATCGCGCAGGGGTTTGCCCTACTGCGGATAGAAAGTGCTGGCGATGCTTCTACTCAAGCTGCAACCTGGGACAGACTGCTGAATTTACCAGTATCATTTTTCCGTCAATACACTACAGGAGACTTACTTTCTCGTGTCACTTCCGTGAGTGCAATTCGCCGTCAATTGGGTGGTAGAACCCTGATGAATCTCTTCAGCAGTTTGTTTACACTGTTTTACCTGGGTCAATTATTTTACTACAATTCTAAACTAGCTTTAGTTGCCGTTGCCGTGGCAATAATTGCGATCGCACTCACCACAATTTCTGGGTTGCTGCTGGTGCGCCAGGTACGCCCCCTACTGGAACTGAAGGGAAATATTTTTGGGCAGACAGTACAGCTAATTAATGGTATTTCTAAACTCCAGATCGCCGGCGCACAGGAACGGGCTTTTGCCGAATGGAGTAAAAACTACAGTCAACAAATCAAGCTGGAATTAAAGACACAGCAAGTGGAAGATGCTGTAGCACTGTTTAACGCAGTGATGCCCTTACTTACCAATGGAGTACTATTCTGGTTTACGATTCAACTGCTAGAAGAGTCTAAGAATGCAGGAACTCTCGGCGTATCACTAGGGACTTTTTTAGCCTTCAACGCGGCTTTTGGCAGTTTTATTCAAGGAACTACAAACCTCAGCAACACAGTTACCGAAGTTTTACAAGTCATCCCCCAGTGGAAACGTACCCAGCCAATTTTAGCCAGTATCCCAGAAGTCAACCTCAGCAAAGCTGATCCTGGCAAACTCCAAGGGCGAATTGTTGTAGACCATGTTACTTTTCGTTATCGTCAAGATGGACAAATCACACTGGATGATATTAATCTCTATGCAGAACCAGGAGAATTCATTGCCCTAGTTGGCAGTTCGGGCAGTGGTAAATCGACTATGTTGAGATTACTGTTAGGTTTTGAGACTCCAGAATCAGGGGCAATTTACTATGATGGCCAAGACCTTTCTGGATTAGATGTGGATGCAGTCCGCCGACAATTAGGCGTGGTTTTACAAAATAGCCAGTTGACTTCAGCTTCCATCTTCGAGAATATAGCCGCAGGCGCTCAGATTACCCTAGAGGAAGCCTGGGAAGCAGCGCGTTCTTCTGGTTTGGCTGATGATATCACTGCCATGCCCATGCAAATGCACACTGTAGTCAGTGAAGGCGGGGGAAATATTTCTGGGGGACAACGCCAGCGACTGCTGATTGCTCGCGCACTTGCATTAAAACCCCGAATTTTATTATTCGATGAGGCTACCAGTGCGCTCGATAATAGAACTCAGGCAATTGTCAGTGAAAGCTTAGATAAATTGCAAGTCACCAGAATAGCGATCGCTCATCGGCTTAGTACTATCCGTAACGCTCACCGGATCTATGTACTCCAAGCAGGTAGAGTTGTACAACAGGGAACTTTTCAGGAGCTAGCTGCTGTTGAAGGTTTATTTGCCCAGTTAATGACTCGGCAAATGGCGTAGGGGAGCAATGTTTATTTCCGCCGTGCTGTAGGTGTCCAAGTCGCATTTGGCAGGGGACAGGCTTAGTAGTTGCTCTGATAGCCTTAACCCTAGATCATCAAGACAACATAAGTATTATCCGTCTTTCAATGTCCCAATTAATTAGCGATCGCCTGAAAATTTCCTGATTCACACGTACTGCACTTTTTGTCTACTTTGTCAATGCGTAATATCATGTCCGGGTAATTAGTTATGATTCCCATAGTCATTGCACCCCACCCCTTAATCCCCTCCCCGCCGGCGGGGAGGGGAGACAAAGCACAGCGTTGGCGGGGTGGGGTTCTTCGGGTTTAATAAGTAATCAAGCGGACATGATATAAGTTCTATTGGTGTAAAATTTTAGTCCAATGAAAATTAGGGTCGGCTGTTTGCCCACCCTATAATTCTTCTTAACTGAACTGTTTTAATCAATTAACGGAAGTTACCAGGATTTAGACGAGCGCCGTTAGGCTGAGACTGACGACCAATTGCTACTCCATTCCGCAAATTGTTTCCAGTACCACCATCTTGGCGATCGAGGAAAGGTTTCAGATTAATCCCATCTCTAGATGAAGTAACCCGATTATTACCACTGCCTAGAAGTGTGCGTCCTAAATTATATAATTCGTTTCCTCCACTACTGCGATCGCCATAAGTGTTAACCGCTATAGTCTGTTGTCCACTGTCAGCAGTAGTCAAGTTCTGAAAAATGCTATTGCGGATAACATAGGGGTCTTTCCCGCGCGGTACTGTCAGCACAATTCTACAGGTTGGGTTAGCTTGAGTTGTGACGCAGACAATATTTTCGTTATTTTCTACAGCTGTCTGGAGTTCTTGTAAGCCATCTGGACGATAAAGTTCTAAACGACTGGCGATCGCTGCACAACGCCTTTGTGCATCCCAACCACCACCCAAAGCCGCAGGCGCCGCCCAAGGAAAGAATTGTCCTGGTTGACTTTGTGGCTGATACATAACGGTGTACTGATTATTGGAAGTCTGACAGGTAAAGCGAGTTGTACCGTCAGCTGAGGGTGAAGGTGGTACGCCTGTCGATGTGTCTATTGGGACTGGTGCTGATGTACCATCTGATGGGACTGTTGGTACTACTACACCATCGCCAGTAGAATCAGATTGCGCCATTGCTGCCCAATTGCCCAGACACAAAGATAAGCCGAGAATACCCAAAGACATAAATCGCAGCAGTTGTGATGACATAAATCATCCTCCAGTAGAAATAGGTCGGGAATTGATAGTTTAAGTGACGAATAATTCTGTTTTTTGATTCATCAAAAACGCTATTTTTTTCCTCTCTTGCTTTTTTCTCTTCGACTAGCTTTTTCACCCATGCTGGAATTTCTGCATAACGCGCCACTCCTTCATAGACACCCCAGCAATTCTTTGCTTGAACTGAGTAACTCAAATACTTGAAAATTTTGTCTATATATGCTATGGCAAATTATTTGGATCAATACCTTGAGATTGTAAATAGGCAATGAGCCGTTCTTTTTGCTGACGTTCCTGTTCAATTTGTTCCACTGCCCAAAGTAACAAATTACCTGCTTCATCCCACCAGCGCAACCAGTAACCAGTTCTGGCTTCTTTTGTTCCTTGCCAAGTTCCCAGAAATAAACCCATTGAATCAATCCAATGACGACCATTTTCATCAGGTTGCTTTAACTCATAGCGGCTGTTTTCGAGTTGGTAAAATTCTAACAAACCGCCATTTGGGTCAAAAATCAGGTAAATTGGGACTTGAAGAATCTGCTCGTAAAAAAACCATTTTCCTGGTGGATAGGTGCGCTTAAAAGAGTATTCTCCACCCTCAGTGTCAGATAGAAATTCCATCACAATTGCCGGAATATCACCCTCTAAATTTGGTGTATAGCTTTTGCGTTCTGCTAAAATCTGATTTACCGATCGCACATAAACCCAGTCGGGTGCTTTAGCAACAAATTGCCCGTTTATCGTCGCACAAAGTCCAAAATTCGAGGCTATCAACATCTGCGGTTGGATGAAACCACTTATTTCAAGGCTTTCGCGCAAAGCACCAGCCAATAGTGGCTGACCTGTATTTTCCACTGGTTCATCCTCTAGGTGAAAATCTGCGGGCAATGCTTCCCAAGATATTACGAGTTCTGTTGAAGATTTAGCTTTACCGAGTTGGGTTGCCATAAACATCCCCTTTGATTGATTTGTCTTTATTTTATGGCTGACCAGTGGCTTGTTGTCAGGCGATGCCTGCGGTGGGCTACGCCTACGCAATATGTTTTGCATGAAAGCGTACTACACTGGTGTAAGTAGCCTTGTTTCTGCTATTGTTTGAGCGATGACAAAATCATCAATAATTGAGGCGGATATTGATGATGCAGAAACATTTGTATAGTTAATTATGGTTGTGAATTATTTTAGATATTTGTGCTGAGATATTGGTCATCAATGTTGGGTTTCGTTCCTCAACCCAACCTACTAGCGATCGCACTGATTCATTCGCGGCTATCGCTACGGATGCTCCCATCAGGTATTCTGGTGTAACGAAAGATAGCACCACTCAAGTCAGCACCACTCAAGTCAGCGCCACTCAAGTCAGCGCCACTCAAATTAGCGCCACTTAAATTAGCGCCACTTAAATTAGCTCTTCGGAATCCACAATCTCCCAAATCAGCCTCACTCAAGTTAGCTCCAGCAAGATTTACCTCGTTGAAACCGGCTTGATAAATACTCGCTTTACTCAAGTCAGCGCCACTCAAATTAGCTCCGTCAGCAAAGAATTGGTTCATACTGGCTCTACTCAGGTTAATGCTACTTAGATTAGCCCCACTAACATCCACATCATCCAATCCAACGCCAACGAAATCTCTCTCCCCAGCAGTATATCGCTGGAGCAACTCTTTAGCATCCATAACTCAACTCCTACATCAATCAACTCATATCAAGATAACCCACTCAACTTCTGGTCTATATTATTTGACCCACCTTCAATATCAACTTCCAAATCCAAGACCTTCCCACCAGAAAACTAGCAGAAGCCACCGCTCCGACTTCTCTGTGCGTTAAAAAAATAACTTTTAAAATTAAATACTTGGACACTACCAAAACAAGTTATAACTATAAAAAACGAGATAATTATATAACTTTTGCAAGAAGAACCAATAACGCCACCAAAAGAAATAATTTTTAATCCCTATTATACCCAGCAGAACGGAGCAGCATATTTAGGTGATAGCCTTAAACTTATTAAATTTATTGATGATAATAGTATTAATTTAATTATCACATCACCTCCATTTGCGCTGACACGAAAAAAAGAATATGGTAATGAAACTGCTGAAAAATATATTGAGTGGTTTCTACCTTTTGCCTATGAATTTAAAAGAGTACTGGCAGATAATGGCTCATTCGTACTAGATTTAGGTGGCGCTTACTTACCTGGTAATCCCGTGCGGAGTATCTACCAATACGAACTTTTGGTTAGATTATGCAAAGAAGTAGGTTTCTTTCTTGCTCAAGAATTTTACCACTATAATCCGGCTCGACTGCCAACCCCTGCTGAGTGGGTGACAATCAGGCGGATTCGTGTGAAAGATTCAGTAAATACAGTTTGGTGGTTGTCTAAAACACCGAATCCTAAAGCAGATAACAGAAAAGTTTTAAAGCCCTATAGCCAAAGTATGAAACAATTACTCAAAAATGGTTATAAGGCAAAATTACGTCCTAGTGGACATGATATTTCTGATAAATTCCAAAAGGATAACCAGGGTGCAATTCCGCCGAATTTGCTAGAAATTGCGAATACTGAATCGAATAGCGCTTATTTACGACGCTGCAAAACAGCAGAAATTAAGCCCCATCCAGCCCGTTTTCCTCAAGGGTTCGCCGAATTCTTCATCAAATTCTTAACTGATGAAGGTGATATGGTTTTAGATCCATTTGCAGGTTCTAATACAACTGGATTTGTTGCTGAAACTCTGCAACGCCGATGGATATCTTTTGAAATTAATCAGGATTATGTAATGGGAAGTCGTTATCGATTTAGCCAATAAACAAATTAAGTAAAGAGTCAGGAGTGAGGAGTTAAGATTTATCGAACAGAATTCAGGAGTCAGGAGTCAGAATTCAGAATGAATTTTGACTGAAAAAGCGGATGAATAATCGGGTTTAAGACCCCCACAAAACAAGAAAATTTGGTGGTCTTCAATTCCTGCGCGGTCTGAATCCCCAACTGATTGATTCTGACTCCTGAATTCTGACTTCTGAATTCTTCTTCAATTAAATTTCTCCATTCACCTGCATTTGATGAACTTGATCCGCTAGCTCTTGACGAGCTTGATCGTCTAGTTGATCAATTGCTAACATCCCCATAAGAATAACTTCTTTCAGGGTCAAACGTGTCGAATGTGCCTGTTTTTGCACAATCTCCTTAATAATAGGACTCACACCAATCGCTGTACTAGCTCTAGCCACGGAATAAAAGGAAAACACTAATGATTCAGCCTAAATATTAGCACTTTAAATGAGGTTATTCTCTAGAGGTAAAACTTAATTTAAATGTGTTTCAAGTCATACTTCAATGAGTAAACATAAAAATTACCTATATAGAAAACAACGGTTCTAAGTGCTGGGCATTGTCATACTTATCGACAATTTAGATAAAACCCTCAATCATCGCATCAAACGTAAGAGTTTACTTTTGGATGAAAATAAATTTAACTTTTGTCATCCCAGCATAACAGGTATAGTATCTAACAGGGCTATAGATGACTCCAGAGTTATCCTAAATCTGTTTGATTGCGAGTCTAATCTCTTTTTTGAGTAAGTTCTAAAATTCTCAGCATGGCAAACCTGATGCTTGCTCATTGAGGGCACAGCATCGTATGATATCAATATTCTCAACAGTTAAACTCTAGTCATGCCAGGTTCAAAACGGATGCATTTGCACCGCTCAATTTCAAATGAGAAATAAAAAGGTGTAGACGTGAAACGGCTTTTCGTCAGACATCGCCTCAGGGTCTAGCAAACTCTGATGCGATCGCACAATTTACTGAAATCTGGAAACCTAAAATCAAATGGTTATTTCCTATATTAGCAACATCAAAAGCAAAAACTTCTGTCTGAGATACTCAAAAATCACTCACTAATCGCCGACTTTGCAAATACTTGCAATATTTGTGACAACTGAGTTATGAAAAGTGGTCGGCTGATGATCACAGTGCTTTCAGTAGAAATATTCTCAAAAATCAGATTTGTATACCACCAAGTTAGCCGTAGTTTAAAGAGATCGTAAATTGTCAAATATAATATCGTGAACACGCTTTACAGAGCTACACAGTGTAAATAAGAATAATAACTTAACCAAAGTAAAATTTTCCTGAATACAGGCAACTAATCCTGTCATAGGGAAAAGCAGTGAGTAGAGGAGAGACAAATCGATGAAGGACCCTTATCTGTTGGCAGCAGGTTTGTTAACAGGATTGGCAATACCCGCATCGGCTCTTCCACATCTGTCGATTGTCCTGCCACAAAATTCTAGATTCCTGTGGGATTTAAAACAGGGTTCGCAGGCAATAGTCAGTACAAAAATTATCAAGAGCGTTGATCTCTCCTTACCAGAACTCAGCGGCCAAGTGTTGCAACCCCTAAAAAGTTCGCAGCCAACAGTGGGTGAGGAAAATATCAACAGCGTTAATCTCTCCTTAGCAGAAACCGACAGTCAGGGATTACCAGCGCCAACAGCGTCACTACTCAACTCCAGCGGCCAAGCAGGTAGTCTCTCACTGACATCG
The DNA here is from genome assembly GCF_036919575.1 of Nostoc sp. GTDB lineage: Bacteria > Cyanobacteriota > Cyanobacteriia > Cyanobacteriales > Nostocaceae > Nostoc. Next base: position 131,952 of record NZ_JBALBY010000109.1, read on the forward strand.
GGCAATCAACTTTACTACCAAAGATTGGCGGCTCTGAAAACAGGTCAGATTTATACACGCGTAGATAATGATAATTTGAAATCTTTGTGGGAGTCGATCAAGAAACGTCAACTAACTTATGACGACTGGAAAAGTTTACTAGCTTTAGAAGCTAGAGCGATCGCTCAGGGTCAAGGTGTAAATCATCTAAGTATCTTAGTTGGTGATTCTTTGAGTATGTGGTTTCCTAGAGAAAAACTGCCTCCTGGTAAGTTGTGGCTGAATCAAGGCATATCTGGAGATACTTCCAGTGGCGTTTTAAAAAGATTGGGGGCATTTTCGGCAACGCGGCCGAATGTGATTTACATCATGGCTGGAATTAACGACTTACGCAAAGGCGCTAGTGATGAAACAATTTTGCGTAATTATCGCCGAATTATCCGCCGCCTCCGGCAGACTCACCCACAAGCCCAAATCATTGTCGAATCAATTTTGCCTACTCGCCTACCAAAGGTTTCCAATAGCCGCATTCGTCAGATAAACATCCAACTAACCGTGATTGCTAAACAAGAAGGCGCTAATTATCTAAATATTTATAGCTGGTTTACGGATATGGAAGGCAATATGCGCCCAGAGTTGACCACAGATGGGTTACACCTGTCTCAAGAGGGATATGATGTGTGGCGATCGGCACTACAGCAGATAGAATACAAGGTTACTCAGCGTGAGAATTGAGCGATCGCATTGCCAAAACTTGCAGCGATCGCATCACCATAAGTTATGAAATTGCGTAGACAGGCTGCCAAATAGCGCCTGTAAATATAAATATTTGTAAATTCAATAGTAAATTTGCGTAAGTTCCTCAGAGAGGAATGAAATTAAACCTGTGCAAATCGCTCAGAGAAATCAGCGATGCCTACGCACTTAGTGTAAAAACAAAGGAGAATATTATGGAAAACCGTCTGGAAGTGCAAAACATTCAAGGCGACGAATTGTTTATGGAGCTAACCCCAGAAGAACTACAAGAACTAGAACAGTTGAAAGGAGGATTAAGTTTACCCGACCCAAAAATCATCTTGCATCCGCCTCTTCATATTGGGACTCCCTTTCCCTTTCCCCTCGGCGTCCTCACGTTGAAGGAGCTAGGCGCAAATCCAGCTAATATCTCAACTAAGGAGCTAGGCGCAAATCCAGCTAATATCTCAATACAAGGGACTTAAGCCCCTTGTTATAAGGTAGGCAAACTGACGCCACAGTGTACTAGATTTCCCTAAGCAGGGGTTTGGATTCTAAGACTTCTTGTAGGAATCAAGGAAGAGGAATAGAGATGGAATTTTTCTTTTCTCCTTACCTTTTAACCCCTTTACCTAACTCTGGCAAAAGTATCTTTTGCAAAAGTTTCATAGAGTTTTAGATCAGAAAGAGTAATTGGAGTCGTGTAAGCATATGATACTTACTGGAAACTTTAACCGCATCCTACAAATCCACCCGTCCAGACGGTGCAATTTGCGCTGTCTCCATTGTTACTCTTCTTCTAGCCCGGAGGAGCGTGACCAACTCAGTGTCCCGCTCCTTTTACAAGCAATTACCGATGCAAGTGAACAAGGGTATACCATTGCCAGCTTTTCAGGAGGAGAACCCCTTGTCTACAAACCTCTGCCGGAACTCCTAAAACAGGCTCATCAATGCCAGATGCGGACAACGGTTACTTCCAACGGCATACTCTTGGACGAGCGACACTTAGAGCAGCTGACTGGAGCGGTTGATCTACTCGCCATTAGTCTTGATGGAATGCCAGCCTCTCATAACCGTATGCGTTCTTCAGAGCAAGCTTTTGAAAAAATGGCGGCTCGACTGGAAGGGGTTCGTCAATCGGGTATCCCATTCGGGTTTCTTTTTACACTCACAAAACAAAATTTTCGGGAGTTAGACTGGGTTGCAAACTTCGCCTTGGAGCAAGGAGCGAAATTATTGCAGATTCATCCACTTGTGGAAGTCGGACACGCTACTCAAAGCCTCGTCGGGTCTAGACCCAATACCAGCATCTTATCCTATGCTTACCTAAAAGCCACCCGTCTGCGAGAAGCCCTTGGTGAAAAGCTGTTTGTTCATATTGATTTAACTCACCAAGATTTGCTGCGTTCAAATCCCGGTAGCTTTTTTGTAGACGAATTGCTAATAAATCAGCAAGACTACAGCTTTGCTCAACTTGTGTCACCCCTAATTATCGAAGCAGATGGGACAATCGTGCCAATGCAACATGGTTTTGACCGCAATTATGCTCTAGGAAATCTTAATGAGGCATCTTTGGGCGAACTTACTAAGCATTGGCGTCAAGAGCGCTACTTTGCTTTTCGAGAACTCTGCCAACGCGTTTATCAAGAGCTAACAGCACCTGCCGATCTGCCGATTACGGATTGGTATGAGACACTGATGCAGTTGGCGAAGACAAGTGAGGCAGGTGAAAACAGCAAAACGGTGTCTACAGTCCAGGAAAATGCTATAGTTTAACGCCCAAGGCTTCCCGATTCAAAACCTGATTCAACTTACCACTGCGATAACCTTCCAAATCTAAGGTTACGTAGATAAATCCAAAATCTTGAAATGCCGAAACTAATGTTTGTAAATCGTTAGTCAACACAAACTCTTTAATTTGTTCTGGTGGTAATTCAATGCGTGCTGTATCCCCTTCCGATCGCACGCGCAAATTCTGCCAACCTAGTTTACGCAGAAAAATTTCTCCTCTACCGACTCGTTGCAACTTAGTTACAGTAATCTCTTCACCGTAAGGAAAGCGGGAACTGAGGCAAGGTTGAGCGGGTTTATCCCACCAAGATAAACCGAGTTGTTGCGAAAGTTGGCGAACTTCTAATTTCGTGACACCGACTTCTGCTAAAGGCGATCGCGCCCCTCTTTCTTTCGCCGCCTGAATTCCTGGGCGATAATCATGCAAATCATCAGCATTCACCCCATCCACTACATAGGGATAACCCAACTCTAAAGCTAAAGGTTTGAGAGTATCGTGCAACTCACTTTTGCAAAAATAACAGCGATTAACAGGGTTAGAGGTGTAATTAGGATTTTCCATCTCGTGAGTCTGGACGATTTTATGAGGAATCCCAATAGTTGCAGCTTGAATTTTGGCGTCTTCTAATTCTTCTGGTAATAGCGAAGGAGAAACAGCAGTCACAGCCAAAGCGCGATCGCCCAACACATCAAAAGCAATTTTGGCAACCAAAGTGCTATCAACGCCCCCAGAGTAGGCAATCAACGCCTGCTCCATTTCTTTAAATAAAGCTCTTAACTGCTCAAATTTTTCTGTCAGCATCATTTCCCAATCCTGCCAAAACCTTATAGCACCTAACAATTTCTATTTTAGTCATTAGTTACGGGGCATTGGGCATTGGGCATTGGGTATTGGGCATTGGTTATTAATTCATCTCCCTCATCTCCCTCATCTCCCTCATCTCCCTCATCTCCCTCATCTTCACCACTCCCCATCAACCTCAGTTGGCGCTTTGCTGTACTTGCCCACCAGACTTTTTAAAAGTGGTAAATCAATCGGTTTAGAAATATAGTCATTTACTCCAGCTGTTAGACAAACCTCGCGATCGCCTTTCATTGCCATTGCAGTTTGAACAATGATCGGAATCGCCTCATATTGCCGATTTTCTCGCAGTTGTTGCACCAACTCAAGCCCATTTCCATCTGCTAGGTAGACATCCATTAAAATCACCGCCGGGTTTAACCGTGTTAGAGCTTCCCACATCTTGGCAGCATTTTTGACCCAAGTCACCTGATACCCCAATTTATCCAGATAAATTTGCATCAAATGAGCGTTGGGTAAATCATTTTCTACCAGCAAAATATCTACACAGGAACTAGGGGTGAAAGGCAGAGAAGATGAGGAAAATTTTGCTTCCCCTACTCCCTCATCTCCTCCCACTTGGGCCTCTTGCTTAAAGGGAAGTATCAGGGTAAAACGGCAACCGTGATCTACTTCCGATTCCACTTTCACAGAACCACCGTGAATTTCGGCGAGTTTCCGAGTCAGTGCTAAACCCAAACCAGTACCTTCAACGTCACCAGCTACAGCCTTGGCAATTTGGAAATAGGGTTGAAACAGTAAAGCTTGGTCTTCTTGGGAAATGCCACTGCCAGTATCCCAAACTGTAAAATGCACAAATTCACCTTTGGCAGCAACCTGTAAACCAACACTTCCAATACTTGTAAACTTTAGGGCGTTGTGGAGTAAATTCCACAGCATTTGCTTGAGTCGTAAAGGGTCGGCTACTAGAGTTGTAATCTCAGGGTCAATTTCTAGGCGCAGTCTCAAACCCTTATTAGCGGCTTTCTCTTTCACCAGTGCCAAAACATTGCTACACAGCAGTGGTACATCTACTGTTTCACACTGTACTTCTAGCTGGTTTGCTTCAATTTTAGAGAGATCCAAAATATCATTAATCAGAGCTAGCAAGTCCTTGCCGCAAGACTGAATGATATTTAAATACTCTTGCTGGCGTTCTTTAGTTGGTTCGTACCCTGGGGCTAAAAGCAGGTAGGTAAACCCAATAATAGAACTAAGCGGTCTGCGAATTTCGTGACTGGTATTTGCTAAAAACTGATTTTTCAGTTGATTGGTATGCTCCAATTCTTGATTAGAGCTACTTAAGTGTTGATACCGTTGCTGCCAAGATCGGATGTGTCTAAGTTGTCGCAAGGCTGTCGTACATTGCTTGGCAGACCTTGCCATCAATTGCGATCTGAGTTGAGCTTGTGATTCGATCGGTGACTTGCGATCGCAGCTTCGGGGCGCTGCGGCGATAATTAGCCAGCCCATGATCCTGCCAGAATCATCAGCCAACGGCCAAGCGCTCGGTGGTTGTTGATTCTCAAGCTGTTGCAAATCTTCGACTTCTATAACCTCTTGTAATCTCAACAGCAGCTTTTTTTCTGCTGTCAGCACTTCTAGAAATAAAGGTTGTGAGTTTGCGGATGGAGAACGAGAAACATAGCAAACTGTGGCAACAGTTTCTTGTGGTTGAAACAGAGCGATAGCTACGCTAAAATCTATCAGCGCCAGATTACTGCTCTGAATAGCACTGTTAATCTCGTTAACCACAGTTTGGAAAACTTCCCCTTGTGCGGCTTCTGCCTGTGAGACAGTGTTACAAGCAGAAAGCAGGCAATCATTAAGGCTACTTTGCAACTGGTTCAAGCTGCTCTCCAACCACAGCTGTGTGCGAAGTTGCTCAATTGTTGTCAAAAGTTTTGGCGTTGCATCTATCTGTGAGTTCTGGTCTGGTAAGCTTGAATACTGCTGCATGGTCAATTAGACCGTTGAACAAGTTTAGCTTCACATAAAAATCCAAACAGGATTCTATGTATATTAGCGGACAACTCTTTATTTATTTATAAACCATGATTTTTATTTAGAAACCATAACTTATGTTGTTATCAACCATAACTTATGATGTCCAGTTTAGCCGCTAGACCATAAAAATTATTGTATGAATCACTGACCTAAAATTTTTTAAAGCAACTTAAGACTTATGGATACACAATTCGCCCAACTAATCGTTAATGGGATTGCGGTAGGAAGCATTATTGCTCTAGCCGCAGTCGGACTTACTCTTACCTATGGAATTTTACGGCTATCTAACTTTGCTCATGGTGACTTTTTAACTTTAGGAGCCTATCTGACTTGGCTGATTAACTCTATTGGAGTGAATATTTGGCTGTCGATGATTCTGGCGGCGGCGGGAACAGTATCAGCAATGCTGTTATCGGAAAAGTTACTGTGGTCAAGGATGCGCTCTATCCGTGCTACTTCCACTACGCTGATTATTATTTCTATCGGACTTGCCTTATTTATTCGCAATGGGATTATTTTTATCTGGGGTGGCAAGAACCAAAATTACGATTTACCTGTTACCCCAGCTTTAGATATTTTGGGTTTAAAGGTGCCGCAAAATCAATTATTAGTATTGGGGTTGGCGGTGCTAGCAATTTTGGCGCTGCATTACCTGCTACAAAATACCAAAATTGGTAAGGCGATGCGAGCAGTTGCTGACGATCTGGACTTAGCTAGGGTTTCAGGTATCAATGTTGACCGAGTAATTTTCTGGACTTGGCTAATTGCTGGTACTCTTACATCATTGGGCGGCAGTATGTATGGGTTGATTACAGCTGTGCGTCCGAATATGGGATGGTTTTTAATTTTACCATTATTTGCCTCAGTAATACTTGGTGGGATTGGCAACCCTTACGGTGCGATCGCGGCAGCTTTTATTATTGGTATCGTCCAGGAAATCAGCACTCCTTGGCTGGGTTCACAGTATAAACAAGGTGTAGCACTGTTGATCATGATTTTGGTGCTGCTCATTCGTCCCAAAGGTTTATTCAAAGGGACGATTTGAGCAGCACCACTCCACTTCTAACTATTGAATAATGTGGAAATAGTAGGCTGCTACCAGTAAGTTGATAGCCAACAAGAACAGTGCCCAGCCCGTGCGAAAGGCGTAGGGAGGTTTAGCTCCACTGTCGGCAACTGGGGAATTTTTAGCTTTAGCAGTCATAATTCCGATTCTCCTAATGTCAAGACTTTTTAAGAAATACCAAACTGGCGTACCAAATATTCAAATTCTTTAAGAATATTTGTGTGAACTTGAGAATTGGGGAGTGGGGAGTGGGGAGTGGGGAGTGGGGAGTGGGGGGAGACAAGAGAGAGATTTGTTGAATAATTCTTCCTCATCTCCCTCATCTCCCTCATCTCCCTCATCCCCCTCATACCCCCTCATCCCCCTCATCCCCCCTCATCCCCCCTCATCTCCCTCATCTCCCTCATCCCCCCTCATCCCCCTCATCCCCCCTCATCCCCCTCATCCCCCTACTCCCCACTCCCCACTCCCTCCTCTCCAGCATGATAGGAACTGCGAACCAGCGGCCCAG
>NZ_JBALBY010000110.1:0-132760 GCF_036919575.1 Nostoc sp.
TTGTCATTTGTCATTTGTCATTTGTCATTTGTCATTTGTCATTTGTCATTTGTCATTTGTCATTTGTCATTTGTCATTTGTCATTTGTCATTGGTCATTGGTCATTGGTCATTAGGCATGGCATTAGTTATTCTCCCCCATCTCCCCCATCTCCCTCATCTCCCTCATCTCCCCCACTCCCCACTCCCCAAAAAGCCGAGATGAAAATTATGAGTCTTGCTCAATGTTTTGTTACAATGCTTACAGACGAGGACGCTTAAAAACCCACTAGCCATGACCCAAAACCTATCTCAAAAGCCCATTGTAATTTCTCCATCTATCCTATCAGCCGATTTTAGTCGTCTGGGTGACGAAATTCGCGCCGTAGACGCAGCTGGAGCGGATTGGATTCATGTTGATGTCATGGACGGTCGTTTTGTACCTAATATTACGATAGGCCCTCTGATTGTGGAGGCGATTCGTCCGATTACGACCAAGCCCCTGGATGTCCACTTGATGATTGTGGAGCCAGAAAAGTATGTAGAGGGATTTGCTAAGGCGGGCGCCGATATTATCTCCGTACACTGCGAGCATAATGCTTCTCCACACCTGCACCGCACCTTGGGGCAAATTAAAGAGCTTGGCAAGAAAGCTGGAGTTGTACTTAATCCTGGTAGCCCTCTAGAGCTAATTGAATACGTTCTAGATTTGTGCGATTTAGTACTGATTATGAGCGTCAACCCTGGTTTTGGTGGTCAAAGCTTTATCCCTGGTGTGTTACCCAAAATCCGCAAGCTGCGCCAAATGTGTGATGAACGCGGTCTTGACCCTTGGATTGAAGTGGATGGAGGATTGAAGGCAAATAATACCTGGCAAGTTTTGGAAGCGGGAGCCAATGCAGTTGTCGCCGGTTCAGCTGTATTTAACGCCAAGGATTATGCTGAGGCGATTAGGGCAATTCGCAATAGCAAGCGTCCTACCCCAGAATTAGCCAAGGTTTAATTCATTTTTAGATTAACTGTACTCTACAAAAATCAGGTGGGCAAATTGCCCACCTGATTTTTATTTAGGAACGTGGATTAAATAATTCGTAATTCGTAATTCGTAATTCGTAATTAATAGGACTTACGCACTGTACAAATTCATCATGATGTGCATCAATCAAAATAGGTTGTTTCAGGCTTTTCTTAATTATCAATTATCCTTGGATCGTAAATAGATCATGCTGTAGTAGGGGTTTAGCAATGCGCTTTACCCCTACGAAAAATGTGGTTTTTCGCGTTATATATATTCACTCTTTCTTGTCAATGCGTAAGTCCTAATTAAGTAATGATAGGGGATTTAGATTTAGACATCAAAACTTGCTGGGGAATTAAACCCCTAAACTTTGTTAAATACAGCGCATTTCAAGTTGGTGAGGTACACAAGCAAAGTCTCAAACCCGTGTGTAAAAGCTATTTTACTTCTGAATTCTGACCCCTGAATTCTGAATTCTGCTGTAAAATGCAAAACTTCATCCTATATCTAGCTTCCCTCTCCTTTATAAGGAGAGGGATTGAGGGTGAGGTAAGCCCATAAATTGTATGTTATTTAATTCTTATTTCTTAGACATAAAAATACTGGAAGCTATTCAAGTTTTGAACTTCCAGTAGTTGCTATATAAATTGAAAGTTTAGAAACCACAGATAATCCAGGTTGGGAGGACTAGGATTACAATAGTTGAAAGAGAAGCGTATGAGATACTAGTTCTACCAGCCACGAAAACGATTTCACCGAAACTTTTCTATTTCCGTTCCTGGTGTTGGTGTTAAGCGTTTGCTTTATTAACTAAAGCAACACCAACCACAGTATAGAAAGTTATATAAGCATTACTCGCACCGTCTGCAGTCGGTGAAAGCTGTGTAAAGTTTGGATTGGGAGAAGCTACCGCTCCAAATTCTCTTTGCTCAGACTTCCTCGAAAATAGAACCACCAGTAGCAACGGTTGCATCATCAGTCTTGGTCTAGGAGTTATTTACTCCATGAAATGCTGACTACTTTTGTAATCAGTTTGATTTCTTTCATAGTCAGAACTAATCATTGATTTTATTTTTTAAATTAACTTGCTTGCCAATCACCTCTATTTTGGTTGAAGTTGTAGTTTTTATTAGTTTACCAATCCCATCAGTATATATTTGCCATTTTGGCAGATTTTTGAAAAAAATATCAAATTAATCATTGTTATAGAAAACCTACCATGCTATAAATTTTAGCATAGCAGGCTCTCAGACACTCAATCAACTCTAGGACAGAATCTATTGATTCCAAATAGTTCTTAATTGAATCCACAGCGTTTCAAGGAAATATCTGGAGTGCTTTCTGGTTTTACTTGCGATTTCATTGATTGATGATCGTTTATTTGCTGTGCCAATCTCTGATCTAAACTACCACCACGAATTTCTGTTTTTTGCTTTCCAACTACTTCCAAATAAGCTAAATCTTTGATTTTGCTTAAGCAGGTTGATGATCCATTACTATCAGATATTGAATCATTAGCCTGTTTCAGCATTTTTATATTTTCACTTTGCTGTTGATTTGTCCTAGTGGCTTTAGAGTTTTCTTTTAGCAATCGATTGTAGGTGCGATATGGAATGTAATGCAGAGGATTATAGCCAGCAAATCGTAGCATTAAAACACATGCCCAGGAATATTTTCCAGCAAGAATTGCTTCAACTACTTTGTCAAATTGTTGAGCTTTCACTGTCTTATCTAAGTTACTACTAATGCCAGCAATGTCTTGATTCATCATAGTTTTTAGTTCTCTGGGATGAAGTAAAATAGTTCAGTTTATGCGATTGTTGGTGTTTCAATTGAGATTTACAAACTGCACTAGCTTTTTTGCAGCTGTTTAATCGCTTGTGCGAAAATATCATCAATGGGAGTGAAAGTTAAAAATTTACTTTTGTCTTTTCATCTGACTGGTAGGACAAAAGTCTCGCGTGGCTCTTGATAGATACAATTTTGTCCTCTTAAACTTTTTCAACTCCTAATTCAATAAATTTTATCTGTTCACCTGCTTGTATTTCTTACTACTGCTGAATTCCGCATTTTCCGGGAATTTTGCATATTTTTTTCGGCTAGTAGAGAAAATTTATTTATCTTTGACCGTTAAAAAGGCTATTCGTATTTATACTATTTTTTGTGGCTAATGTCATCTACTAAACTAGCAGATTGATAAGTGAAATTTACTGAATATATTTCGATACGTACTTGTGTATTGTGCAACTTTTAATTTTGTCCTCCTTTACTAATTAATGAGGGGTCTTACCCCTCACACGATATCAATTTAAATTCTTTATTATTGTCGAGTCGCTAGAAAATATTAGCATTAACCATAAGGTAAAGCAACTTCTAAAAAAATGAATGTATACACACTTAAAAAAACGTGACTAGCCATAGGTATTGAAAATATTTTTAATTAAATAATGTTATCAATTAACCTTGAAACTGTTGATACACAAAGGCTACAGCTTTAGCTTCTCTAAATGAAATCACTATAAAATGATCATGAATATTTCATGATCATCAGCCAGTAATCACAGATAGCCTAGTTTTAAAAGAGAATTAGTGGTTAGTAGTAAAATATATAGTTTTAATTATTATCAACTTAGTTAAGCAAAAGACCTGTGACGAGATGCTTTCAAAGCTAGTAATATTTGCATTTTTTGAAAGAGTAGTCTTGAATTCTCAATCCTTCAACTCTTACCATTACTGAAATTTTCTTTCGCTTCCGGAAACACTCGGAAAATAAAATCACAAATCTAGACTCTGCTTTCTCAGATGAAGACAGGCTAAATTTGCCAACGCACATACTATAGCAATCCTAAATAATTCGTGAACAACGAGATCCCCGACTTCTCTAAGAAGTCGGGGATCTGAGTCTTGTGATTTGAACGAAATCAAATAGAATTGCTATATACGTGGAATACGACCATTTGTAAGGTAGCACAGCTGTGCTAACCTACGTGTGTTGCATCAAAATCGGAACCACTTTGATAGCTAATTAATTAATAACTAAGTAAATTCCCCAAATCGCCATTGCCCGTAAGTAAGTGCTAGCGCGGAAAGTACCAGCTGCGGTGATAGCTTCAGGCGTGCGAAATTGCAGACCATTGTCGTAAATTTGCTGCACCACAGCTTGCGTCAACCTCAAGGCTTCATCCTTCATTCCCATCTGCATAAGAAAAGCCGCCAGCCCAAAGTTTATCCCCGTCCAGACTTCCAGGGGATGAGTAGCTTTGGGGTTTTCTGGTGAACCGTCAGGACGAACACCATTAGCAGCACCAAATTCACCATTGCAGAATTTCAAAAAGCACGCATCATAAACAGTTTTCAGGGCTGAGAAAGCCCGATCGCTCGGTACAATATCAGGTAAGTCCAGCAGACGAGCATAAAACTGTCCGCACAATTGATCTGCCATCACCACATCGGAACCACTTTCACTATCAAGTTTGTAATATTGCCCATTCCAGAGTTTTTCGTCATAGATGGGGCGAGATTGTTCCAACCAAGCTTCATAGATAGATTTTTGTAACGCCAACTGTGCTGCGTTACCTCGGCGGTGCGTTAATAAAACATCGCTAATTGCGATCGCAGCCTCCAGCGCTGCTAACCACAACCCACCACAATAGGCACTAACACCCTGCAACCGCCAATCATCAAAAGTTTGGTCAGGTGCGCCGGAATTTTCGGGAATCCCATCGCCATCAAGGTCAAAAGTTTTCAGGTAGTCGAGAGTTTCGACAACTCCATTCCAACAGTCTGCCAAAAATTCTATATCGTCAGCACCCGTGAGCAGAAAATCACGGTATACTTGCAAGACAAAATCACTACCTAAATCTTTCCACAAATTGCAATCTTGATAGCTGGTGTAGTTGGTTTTCTCCCAGACGTGTTCATTCGGTGCGCCTAAATCGTGGGGTGTTGCACCTGCGACTTTGCGAACTGCGATCGGACTTTCTGCTTTAATTGTCATGTAATAGCCAATGATTCGGGGAGTATCATCACCTTCAGGAATTGCCCGTGCAAATGCCCGCATCACTGACTTTTCCAGTTCTGGAAACAGCATCAGCAGCGCAAAAGAGCCATATAACCGCACATCTAAACTTTCATACCAACGGTAATCTAAGCACTCCAGCACCGCAAACTGACCGATGGGGTCAAGTTCCGATGCAGCACTCCAGAGAGTACCGCCGCTAGTGAGGTCGTAAAGCTCATTAAATAGAGCCATCTTAAACCAGTTGGGTAAATCTTCTCGGTTGAGAATGGGTTTTTGCCAACTTTGAATTTGCGATCGCCAACTTTGATATTCTTGTAGCGCAGTAGATGCGATCGCCCAAGCATTGTTACCACTTTTATCAAAAAAGTCTGTATATCTGCGGTAATAGTTAACTCCAGCCGCAAATTCTGTAATCGGCAAATCCCAAGCGACGACAAAGGGGATTTCGAGAGTTTCGCCTGGTTGGAGAGTGAAACGGATTGCGATGCCTGCGGCCGGCGTAGCCATCGCCGCCCCTAATTGTGTATTCTCTGTTGCTGGAGTCGGATCGAGATAATTGGGCAAAGAACCATCTTTAGCAAAGCTTTGCCATATTTCCTCACCCGTTCCTTCAGGATTCCATCGGCTGTGGTGGAATATTTCCACTTGGGAATGCTTCAGCGTGGCAATACACCAACTTCCGTCACCTTCTTGTAAAAGTTCATCACTACCAACCCGACCTAAAAGACAGCCAAAGTGTTGTGTATTTTCAACTATTTGGTTATAGTTTCCTTGACTTTCGCCCCAGCGCGGTTGGTATTCGTAAACCGGACTACCATCATCGCGTACCCGCACTTCGGGAGATTTGAGGGAATTTGTAAACCAGCCCACCATATTTTGCCAAGTGAGCATGATGCCCAGAGTAATAGGTGCATCTGTGGGGTTATGAGCATTCCAGAGGAATATCGCCGCAGGGTAGCTAGTTTCTTGGTAATTACCTGCCCAAATTGGGGAAAACTGCTCACAAGTCAACTGTGCTTGAAATACATTTTCATACACAAACCAGCTACGTGGGTAGAGCGCGTGATAATTGCCTGTCCCTTTTGTGCCTGAGAGTGTTGGATACCATTGCCAAGCTTTGAGAGTGCCATCTTCTGGCGCTTGCGTAGATAAAGCGTAGGCTTGGGAAGATGCGCCATTGGACTCAAACACACTGAATTGACAAGCGGGAACGTTTTTGAAGGTATGCTCACCCCCGTCGATGTGCCACAGGTTAAAATCTCCCCGTGAAGAACGACCGATGCAACCTGCACCAAAGCCGCCTAAAGGCATACCATGCCAAGGGCCATCATCGATATTGCTAGCGTAGCGGACGGTATAAGGTTTGTCCCAGCCTAAACCGATAGGACGGCTCCAAGTGCAAGAAGGAATTTCTGGAGAGAGTTGATTTGTCATCACCTGATGTTACAGCGTGCAGTTACGTCAATGAAGACTAGCGTGATGTGCGATTTTTCTCAAGTAAAACGCGGTACTGGCATAACAATGAACAATGTTACGCGATGTGCAACTTATTCTTGAAACCCCGCTTCCATTCCTCTCCCCGTTGGCGTCAGCCTGTTGTCAGACAAGGGTCGAGAGGCTTTAAGTCTTGCTCCCCAACGCTAGTAGGGAAGGGGCTGGGGGTTAGGTTTGAGAGAAAGTTGCACACCGCGTAATGTTGTTACCCTGCAATACAAATTTGTACTGGACGGAAGCTTTTGAGATAGGGTTAAATAAAGTGCAAGTTTAATGCATCATCAACTCTATGCTAAACATGAGTCGAGACATTCATTCACTCTCTAGCTTTAAACGCAATACGTTGAAATTCCTACAGCAGATGAAGCAGACAGGAAAACCCGTAGTATTAACAGTTAATGGCAAAGCCGAACTTGTAGTTCAGGATGCAGAGTCTTACCAAAAACTGCTGGATGCGTTGGAAAGATTGGAAGCAATCGCCGGAATTAAGCAGGGACTTGAAGATGTAGAGGCTAGTAGAACCAGTACTCTTAGAGAATTTGAGCAAGAGATGCAGCAAAAGTATGGCATTTCAAGTTAGGGTGACTCAGACTGCAAAAGCTGAAATTGATACTGCTTACTCTTGGTTGAAAGAGCGCAACCCAGTTTATGCGGATAAATGGTTTCGGGAGTTAATGGATAGTATTGCGACTCTGCAAGAAAAGCCTCTACGTTGCGCTCAAGCTCTAGAAAATGACGCACTAACTGAAGAAATCCGTCAACTTATTTACGGTAAGTCAAGAAATAAGTACCGAATTTTGTTCGTTATTCGGGAAGATACTGTTTTTGTGCTTCATGTACGTCATAGCTCGCAAGCTCCACTGATAGGCGAGGAAGTTGACGAGGAAGAAGAATTTTGATTGTTAAAAACGTGGCGTAGACGCAAAGCGGCTTGTCGTAGACATCGCTCACCTTTTGAACTTGGTAATCTTTATTGGTGTCATGGAAATTTAAATTGTATATGTGGGCATTCTAAAAGTAAGAACCATACCAGAGACTAATTTCTATGTCTACAGCCCCAATTAGTGCAACACTAGCGCAATCAGAGAGAGATGCGGTGTTGCAAGCGATCGCCACAATTAAAGAAAAGCTACCATTTTTGATTGATTTAACTAACGAGGAACGCAAAGCTTTACCCAAAATGGGAGATAAAAGCCGCGCCTTTGTCACCAAAGCATTGGAGGTGGCGACACAGAACCCAGAGTTTTTACCGCGATCGTTTGACCTGGATGAAATGCGGAAGGATGTACAATTGTTTGAAGCGTTGTATCCAGTATTGCTGTCGCTGACGCAATTCCATGAATTGGTGGATGATACATTTTTAGCGGTGGGTAGTGAAGCCTATGCAGCCGCGTTGCAGGTGTATACTTATGCTAAAGCTAGTGGACAAGGCGCTGGTTTAGAGACAGTAGTTGAGGAAATGGGGCAAAGGTTCGCCCGTAAATCTCGGAAAGTCAAGCCTCAAGCAGTAGCGTTGTAGAAAATAACTCGGCAATCGTACTTCTAAAGTGCAATGTTGAGGCTCAGAACTCGGATGTTGGAGTAAATTGCTCGGCGTTCCGAGTTCTGAACTCGGATGTTAAAGTAAATTGCTCGGCGTTCCGAGTTCTGAACTCGAAGCTTCAACCTCTGAACACGAAATTTCGAGATGAGAACACGAAACTTCGAGCTTTGAACAGCAACATCCGAGATCCAAAGGCGATCGCTCTCCCTTTGAACTCGGAACTTCGTGCTTTGAACAGCAACGTCCGAGATCCAATGGTGAATGATGGTGAGTTTAGAGCGTAGAGTTATGGTTTTTTCTGCGTCAAGTTATACTTAACCTGAATTTCAAAGTTACTCTCAGCCGAACCCTCAGTTAAAAAGGGAATCCCAGTTTTACCACCCAGCTTGATGCCAAATTTAACTGTTACCTCCTCAGCGTCAGGTAAATTCTTGAATGCACCAACCGCTAACTTGGCATAATCACGAACTTTATTTTGAAATTCTCTGATATTAACCGTAGGTAAACCATCACGGTATCCTGGTTCCTCTTCTTCTGGAACGTCTGCGGCTGTGTTTGATTCCACATAGATTTCGTACTCTTGATCATCTTCTTTGACAATCAGGCGTTGCACTTCTGACATCTGTAGCCTCAGTTAATGTTTGAGTTGTTACTCTTGTAATATTACGCGCCATGTACGACTTTCTCTGAAACCTAACCCCCAACCCCTTCCCTACAAGGGAAGGGGAGCAAAATCAAAGCCTCTCCCCGTTTTGGGGAGAGGAATGGAAGCGGGGTTCCAAGAATAAGTCGCACATCGAAACGGATACCTGGTTAGACACTATGCCTCGATATGCCCTGGTGATTGGCATTGCTAAGTATGACAATTTGACAAACTTACCAAAAGCTGTAAACGATGCAGAAAAAATAGTAGAGCTGCTGCGTGAACGTGGTCGGTTTGATGTTCAGCCGTTACCGGGTAAGCTAATCGAGAGTGAAAATCGCTGGCAAGTCACACCGGATAAAAAGTTAATTGGTAAAGAACTCGGTCAAACACTGAGAACATTTCTGCTAGAAAAGGCCAAAGGTAGTGAGGCACTGATTTATTTTGCCGGACATGGCTTTGAAGCACTCAGCAACACAGGTGAACCGAAAGGCTTTTTGGCAACTTCGGATTGTAATAAAGTAGATGGACAGAATGCGATCGCCTTTGATGACCTCAACACTTTAATTGCTAAATCTCAACTCAGCAGCTTAGTAGTATTGCTGGATTGCTGCTATGCGGGGTCTTTATTAGAGAGGAGTTTTATCAAATCTGGTTTCTCCATTTTCAACAGCAAACAAGACTACAGCTTAATTACAGCCTCTCGTGCCTTTGAAAGAGCGCGTGAAGATGACGAAGGTGGAATTTTCACCAAAGCTATTCTCAAAGGACTCGCTGAGGATAAAGCTGATGAAACAACCGGGGAAATTAATGTCAATGACTTGATCAGCTTCATTTCACGAGAACTCAAGCAGAGTGGACAAGAAGCAATTTACATGGGCGGTGGTAGGTCAATTCCTTTGGTTTGGTATCCACCCAAGAAATTAGTAGTTATTACAAAAGTACTTGACGAATGTCCCTATCGGGGCTTAGAAGCTTTTGACAAGCAACACGCAAAATTCTTTTTTGGTCGTCAAAAAGTAGTTAACGATATTCAACAGAAACTCGACTTGGCTAAATTTGTCCCGATCATTGGCGCGTCGGGGAGTGGCAAATCTTCAGTAGTGCGGGCGGGTTTGATTCCACAATTAGATGATAGTGAGTGGCAAGTCTTAGAACCAATTAAACCCGGATTTGAACCTTTAAATAAGTTGCGCGGAGCTTTTCAACAATTTTTTCCAGGGGCTAGAAAAGAGAAGCAACTGAAGGATTTAATTGACAATGAGCAGAATAATTTATCTGCAATTCTCGAAAATCTCCCTAGTTCAGTAAAACTTTTATTGGTAGTGGATCAGTTTGAGGAAGTATTTACTGGCGGTGCTAGTCAGCAAGAAAAGCAGAGATTTATTGACTTACTGACTCAGGTAGTAGAGATTACCGATTCGCGGTTAGCAGTTGTGATTACCATGCGAGCGGATTTTCTCGAACCCTGTTTGCAATATCCCTCCCTGACTCAGTTAATTCAAACCCAGGCTGTTTATATGCCACCTTTAACCGGAGTTGATTTAAAGGACACGATCGCCGAACCAGCCAAACTTCAAGGTCATAGTGTTGAAGAAGGGCTACTACTGAAGATTTTTGAAGATGTTAAACAAGAACCAGGGTTTTTGCCTCTGTTGGAGTTTGCTTTAACCAAACTCTGGGAGAAACGCGATCGCAATCAACATCAACTCACCCTAGAAGAATATGGAAAGTTGGGAGGATTAACAGGGGCGTTGAATCTCCATGCAAAAAAAGTTTATCTTTACCAAGATTTTGAGGAGGAATTGCCAACCCAAAAACGCACTCAGCAGGAGAAAGAATGGATTGGGCGAATTTTTCTGCGCTTAGTGCGAACGGGAGAGGGGGAAAAAGACACCCGACAGCGCCAACCAAAAGCCACACTATTAAATATTGCAGGTAATGACGCCAATCAGCAGCAAGAACTTAGTGAGTTGCTAGATGGGGAAGCGGGATTAGTTAAGGGACGCTTGTTGGTTACAGGGAAAGATGAAAAAGGAGAAGCTTGGATTGATTTAGCCCATGAAGCTTTAATTGAAGGTTGGCAGGAGTTTGCCAAGTGGCGACAACAAGACCGAGATTTGCGGCGGTTGAGCGATCAGTTAGAAGATACGCGGCGAGAATGGGTGAACAAAAGGCAGGATGACAAATATTTAATGCAAGGGGGACTGCTGGCGGAAGTCAGGGATAGCTGGCAACAATTGCAGCCCCATTTACAATCACCCCAAGAAGATGAGGATTTTTACCAGCGCAGCGATGCCGATGAAAAAGACCGCATTGCCAAACTGGAAAGGGCACTCACTGAATCACAATTGCGACAGAAAGCTACGAGGGTAGAGAATTTATTGACAGTCCAACCCCTAGAAAGTCTAGTTTTGGCAATTCAAGCTATGGGTGAGAATCAAGAGAAATTACCCCAGCAGATTCTCGCACCAGTTCAGAACAGTTTGATTCGGGTGATGAATAAAGTAATAGTCTTCATTCCTTTCCGTATTCATGAGAATAATGTCTGTTCTGTTGCCGTTAGCGGCGATGGGCAGACGATTGTCAGTGGCGGTCGTGACGGTACCGTGCGGTTGTGGAACCGTCAAGGTCTTCCCTTAGCTGAACCATTGCGTGGCCATGAGGGTGTTGTCCATTCTGTCGCTATCAGCGCCGATGGGGAGACGATTGTCAGTGGCGGTGATGGCATGTTGTGGTTATGGAACCGCCAAGGTCTTTCCTTGGCTGAACCATTGCGTGGTCATGAGGGTGTTGTCAATTCTGTCGCCATCAGCGCCGATGGGCAGACGATTGTCAGTGGCGGTGATGAGGGCACGGTGCGGTTGTGGAACCGTCAAGGTCTTCCCTTAACTGAACCATTCCATGATTTTTTTAAGAATGATATCACTTCTGTTGCCGTTAGCGGCGATGGGCAGACGATTGTCAGTGGCTGTCGTAACGGCATGATGCGGTTGTGGAACTGCCAAGGTCTTCCCTTAACTGAATCATTCGGTGGTCATAAGGGTTGGGTCTGTTCTGTTGCCATCAGCGCCGATGGGCAGACGATTGTCAGTGGCGGTGAATACGGCATCGTGCGATTGTGGAACCGCCAAGGTCTTCCCTTGGCTAAACCATTCCGTGGTCATGAGGATTATGTCAATTCTGTT
The DNA here is from genome assembly GCF_036919575.1 of Nostoc sp. Lineage (GTDB taxonomy): Bacteria > Cyanobacteriota > Cyanobacteriia > Cyanobacteriales > Nostocaceae > Nostoc. The sequence continues at coordinate 11,886 of NZ_JBALBY010000110.1, forward strand.
GCCGTTAGCGGCGATGGGAAGACGATTGTCAGTGGCGGTCGTGACGGCATGATGCGGTTGTGGAACCGCCAAGGTCTTCGCTTAACTGAACCATTCCGTGGTCATGAGTATTATGTCAATTCTGTTGCCGTTAGCGGCGATGGGCAGACAGTTGTCAGTGGTGGTCGTGACGGCACGGTGCGGTTATGGAACTTCCAAGGTCTTCGCTTAACTGAACCATTCCGTGGTCATGAGGATTATGTCAATTCTGTGACCATTAGCCAAGATGGGCAGACAATTGTCAGTGGTGGTCGTGACGGTACGGTGCGATTGTGGAACCGCCAAGGTCTTCCCTTAGCTGAACCATTCCGTGGTCATGAGGATTATGTCAATTCTGTGACCATTAGCCAAGATGGGCAGACAATTGTCAGTGGTGGTCGTGACGGCACGGTGCGGTTGTGGAACCTCCAAGGTTTTCCCTTAACTGAACCATTCCGTGGTCATAAAGATTATGTTAATTCTGTTACCATTAGCCAAGATGGGCAGACCATTGTCAGTGGCGGTTTTGACTGTACGGTGCAGTTGTGGAACCTCCAAGGTCTTCCCTTAGCTGAACCATTCCGTGGTCATGAGGGTGCTGTCTGGTCTGTCGCCATTAGCCAAGATGGGCAGACCATTGTCAGTGGCAGTACTGACGGCACGGTGCGGTTGTGGAATTTCCAAGGTCTTCTCTTAGCTGAACCATTCCGTGGTCATGAGGGTACTGTCTCTTCTGTTGCCATTAGCCAAGATGGGCAGACGATTGTCAGTAGCGGTACTGACGGCACGGTGCGGTTGTGGAACTTCCAAGGTCTTCCCTTAGCTGAACCATTCCGTGGTCATGAGGGTACTGTCTCTTCTGTCGCCATTAGCCAAGATGGGCAGACCATTGTCAGTGGTGGTACTGACGGCATGGTGCGGTTGTGGAATTTCCAAGGTCTTTTCTTAGCTGAACCATTCCGTGGTCATGGGGGTGCTGTCTGGTCTGTCGCCATTAGCCAAGATGGGCAGACCATTGTCAGTGGTGGTGGTGACGGCACTGTGCGGTTGTGGCGGGGTGGTTGGCGTGCATGGTTGCAAGTCTGTTGCAACAGGTTGCGTTACCATCCCATCTTCACCAATCCGCAAACAGAGGAAGCAAAAGCCGCTTGCGAAGTCTGCCGTAAATATGTATGGAGTAAAGAAGAAGATAAAAGCGTGGATTAATAAGAAGAAAACAGGAGAAATAAACCTCTAATCTCCAAAGTTGAGGCTCAGAACTCCAGTTTTCACCTTCAGAACTCGGAACTTCGACCTCTGAACTTGGAACTTTGACCTCTGAACTCGGAACTTCGACCTCTGAACTTGGAACTCCGACCTCTGAACTCGGAACCTCGACCTTTGAACTCGGAACTCCGACCTCTGAACTTGGAACTCCGACCTTTGAACTCGGAACTCCGAGATCCAAGGGTGAATGATGGTGAGTGAAGGGCGTAGGCGTAGCCCGTCGGAGCGATCGCACTCATTTTCCAAGCCATGACTAAAAATTAACTGTATCTCTTGTTGAGTTAGAACTTTGGCTCGACCGTGCCGATTGATTTTCATTGCCCCAACTGTAGACCCTGTATCACAGCCTACACCTGATCTAAGCCCCAGCGATACCCGTTTCTACGTCTAAGGATATAAGTTTCTTTAATTTTGAGATATTAATGAGATATTAAGTTGAAAAACCAATTCAAATAGAAACTTATGGCAACCCAGCAAGAGCTTCAATCTCTTTTTAATACCTTAGATCGCGATCAAGACGGCAAAGTCTCCATTAATGAGCTTTTTTTAAGTCCTGGCTTAAGTGCAATCATCTCATCAGAAACAAATACCAATAGCCCCCAGGAGTTACTAGTACGGTATGATTCAGACGAAGACGGTAGTATTACCTTTGAAGAGTTAAAGGAAGCAGTTAAGGAAGCAGGTAATTTTGTTGCGAACTAAAAAATATTGGTTTAGTCATTAGTCATTTGTCATTGGTCATTGGTACTAATGACTAAAACTCCATCCCCTTGTGGGTGGAGTTTTTTATTGGCTGTATATAGCGGTTCTCGAATGGAAGCAATACACTTTGACCTCTCTCCTTTTAGGAGAGAGGCTTTAAGTCCTACTCCCCTTCCCTTGCAGGGAAGGGGCTGGGGGTTAGGTCTGTATTTCATGCAATTGAGAAGCGCTATATTTTATTCTCTGGAAGTTCCTAATGAGAAGAAAACAGGAGAAATAAACCTCTAATCTCCAATGTTGAGGCTCAGAACTCCAGTTTTCACCTTCAGAACTCGGAACTTCGACCTCTGAACTTGGAACTTTGACCTTTGAACTCGGAACTTCGACCTTTGAACTCGGAACTTCGACCTTTGAACTTGGAATTTTGACCTTTGAACTTGGAACTTTGACCTTTGAACTCGGAACTTTGACCTTTGAACTCGGAACTTTGACCTTTGAACTCGGAACTTCGACCTTTGAACTTGGAACTTCGACCTTTGAACTCGGAACTCCGAGATCCAAGGGTGAATAATGGTAAGTGAAGGGCGTAGGCGTAGCCCCTCGGAGCGATCGCTTGTAGTCTAATGGCGCGTCTACGTTTACCCTGAGAACTCTGATGTTCTAAACTGGAACTACATTGTTAGCGATCGCTGATGGCACAAATCACATTTACAGTAAATAGACCACGCGGTAGGGGCACAGCAATGCTGTGCCCCTACGACAGATGTGGTTCAAATACATGATTTCTGCTGTAAATTACGTATCTTTGCACCTTTTCTCAAACTCTTTGATCAAAAGTTACGCGATCGCACCTTTAGTTTGGCTGCCACGGAATGTATTGGAAATGGAGCTTTAGACTATTAATTATATTCTTGGGGCTGTGGCTACTCTTCGATCTGGGTTCCCGCCTGGGAGCAGAGATTTTTTGGTTTCAGGAAGTCGGCTACCTCCAAGTATTTCTGTTGAGGATATTGACTCGTGGTATTTTGTGGGTAGTTGTGGCTGGGATAACTGCTGGCTATCTACTGCTAAACCTGGCTCTCGCACAACGGCTAAAATATCCCCAGTCTCTAAAGATTGAGTCAGCAGAACTCAGCAGTAAATTAACAAATTTTCTTACTCCTGATTATCCCAGACGCAATGAAACCCAGATACTTGCGCCGCAACTCTTTAAACCATTAAGATTGCGCTGGTTATTACCCCTAACTCTGTTACTGAGCTTGTTGATTGGGTTGATGCTGGCTCACTATGGTCAAATTGCTCTTTTTTACTGGCATTCTCCAGTTAATAACGCTAGTCTACCCATTCCCGCCCTATTTCGACCAGAGACAATCCGGCAACTCTTAAGGCAGATTGTCTCTCATGTCTGGTATCTCGGTTTAATTACGGGAGGTGCGATCGCAATCTTAATTTATCCCCAATTTTTACTAACTGCGATCGCAATTTTATTCAGTCCCATTTTTGCATTCATCCTCTCCCGCCACTGGCCAAAGGTGCTGCAATATTTCCACCCCACCCTTTTCAACAGCACTGAGCCTTTATTTGGTCAAGATATCAGCTTTTACGTATTTTCCTTACCCTTGTGGGAACTGCTAGAACTCTGGCTGATGGGATTATGTTTGTATGGCTTCGTCGCCGTTACTCTCACTTATCTCCTGTCAGCAGACAGTTTGAGTCAGGGGATTTTCCCTGGTTTTTCGCCCCAGCAGCAGCGTCATTTATACGGTATGGGTGGCTTATTGATGCTGGTAGTAGCTTTAAGTTATTGGCTGAGTCGCTATGAACTCGTGTATTCTACCCGTGGAGTCAGTTATGGTGCCAGCTATACGGATGTGACAACCCAGTTGCCAACTTACACCATCTTGTGCATCCTGGCAGTTGCGATCGCCTTTTACCTACTTTGGCGAACGTTTTTCTGGCGACCCAAATCTCAGTATCGTCGCTTAGTATTTTACGGGTTAGGGGTTTATCTAATAATGGTTGTAGTAGCTGAGGTTGTTCTACCTACTGTGGTACAATACTTAATTGTCCAACCGAATGAGTTGCAACGAGAGCAACCCTACATTCAGCGTACTATCGCCTTAACTCGCCAAGCATTCGATTTAGAGGCGATCGATGCTAGAACCTTCAACCCGCAAGGAACATTGACCGAAGCTAATATTCAAAATAATGACTTGACAATTCGGAATATTCGCCTGTGGGATCAGCGACCACTATTAGAAACTAACCGTCAACTGCAACAAATTCGGCCTTACTATCGGTTCCCCGATGCCGATATTGACCGCTACACTCTCAAAACAGATGTAACTTCACGCCGGAAATCTGCGCCGCAAAAGCCACCAGAATCTAAACAAAAACCTGACTTTTCACGGGATCTGGAAAACCTCTCTCTAAATCTCTCTCCTTCTAGGAGAGAGACTTTGAATTTTCCCCCTTCCCGTGTCGGGAAGGGGGCTAGGGGGTTAGGTCAATCGTTAGCTTTTCCACATGACCTGAAAAGTCAGAAACAAAAACCAATTGAATCAACAGAACGGCGACAGGTACTGATTGCTGCACGAGAATTAGACTACAGTGCCGTACCACAGGAAGCTCAAACATGGGTTAACCGCAGGCTTATTTATACCCACGGTTTTGGGTTTACTGTTAGCCCAGTTAATACAGTTGGTCCGGGTGGGCTACCAGAATATTTTGTCAAAGATATTAGCGGTGATAGTAGCGCCCTCACAACTTCCAATGAAGCGATTCGTGAAAGCATTCCCATTGGGCAACCCCGAATTTATTACGGTGAAATTACTAATACTTATGTGATGACTGGCACAAGAGTTAGAGAGCTAGACTACCCTAGTGGTAGTGACAATGTTTACAACTCTTACGATGGTCTGGGTGGCGTTGAAATCGGTTCAGCATGGCGACGCTGGTTATTTGCGATGTATTTGAAAGATTGGCAGATGGTACTGACGCGGGACTTTTTGCCAGAGACAAAAGTGCTACTTCGGCGAAATGTCAAGCAAAGAATTCAAGCGATCGCACCTTTCCTCAAATTTGACAGCGACCCCTATTTAGTAGCTGCTACTAATCAAGATTTGCCCAGTAATCCCAGTTATCTTTACTGGATTGTTGATGCCTACACGACGAGCGATCGCTATCCTTATTCAGACACTGGTAGCGATGGGATCAACTACATTCGCAATTCTATCAAAGTGGTGATTGATGCCTATCACGGCACTGTTAAGTTTTATATTGCCGATCAGAGCGATCCGATCATTGCCACCTGGTCAGCGATATTTCCCAATCTGTTCAAACCGCTCAGTACAATGCCAGTAAATCTCCGCAGTCATACCCGCTATCCGGTGGACTTTTTCAAAATTCAATCTAAGCGGTTGATGACCTACCACATGACTGATCCCCAGGTATTTTACAATCGGGAAGACCAGTGGCAAATCCCCAACGAAATCTATGGCAGTGAAACCCGTCCGGTAGAGCCGTATTATTTGATTACTAGTCTACCCACTGTAAGCTTTGTTGCCGCAGCCTCTCGTAGAGAAGAATTTATTCTGCTTCTGCCCTACACTCCCAAACAACGGACTAATTTAATCGCTTGGTTAGCGGCGCGATCGGATGGCAAAAACTACGGTAGGCTGGTGTTATATGTCTTTCCTAAGGAACGCCTAGTTTACGGGCCAGAGCAAATCGAGGCGCGGATTAACCAAGACCCAGTAATTTCCCAGCAAATTTCCCTGTGGAATCGCCAGGGTTCGAGAGCCATTCAAGGCAATCTACTAGTAATTCCCATTGAGCAATCGCTGCTGTATGTCGAGCCAATCTATCTAGAAGCCACACAAAATAGCCTACCAACTTTGGTGCGGGTAGTCGTAGCTTACGAAAACCGGATTGTCATGGCACAAACTTTAGAACAAGCATTGCAGGGAATTTTTAAACCAGAAGTTACACCAGCCCCTACGATTATCCGTCCCTTTGAAGAAGCAGCCCCGCCAGGTTAAAGTAATTCGTAATTCGTAATAGAGCCTCCGGCACGCACTCGCGTTCGTAATTCGTAATTGGTATAAACAAAAAGAAGCCTCTCGTCTCCAAGAGTTGGGCAGCTTTTGGAAGATATCTGTTAACAACATTTATTGCAACAGCCATCGTTTAATGGTTCAACATATTTAATAGACACTAAAGCTTAATGGACATGATACAAGATAACCAACTAGAAATTCGCCACGTTAGTCCTAAAGTCAGGGAGTTGATTAAAGTATACGCCGATGTTAATAACTGTACACAAGCTGAGATGTTGGAACGCATTGTTTTGGAGTGGAACGCCCAACAAAGCGAGAGCGAACGACCGCCAGGAGACGAAGATGAATAACTTTCTGCTACAATCCTCAGTCTGCTTCTAGCGGGAGGCTTTAATTAACTGAATTCTGGCGGTTTAAGTTGTATAGCAACTAACAAACGCAAGTTTTGTGGCTGGGTTTCTCTTACAAAGTTGCTCCTTTAGTGCGCTTCTGGTGCGTCCGCAAAGCGATCGCGCATCCTGCGGCGGGGGAGACCCCAAGACCGCAATGCAGCGCTGTCTTGAGAAATCGCTCCACTTGGGGCTTTGCCCAAGACCGCGTTTCTCGCTAAATCCCCGTTACAAAACTTAATTACGAATTACGAATTACGAATTATTTTAATTTGGCTATCTAGTTCAAGAAAAATTTTCCCGAGATTGGGTCTTGTTTGAGGGATTGAATGAAATCCCTCAAAGTCATCATGCTGCCTGTTAAGGTGAATTTGGGAGTGCCATTTTGAGCAACGATTCTCACTTCACCGTCTTGGATCTGAATCTTATTTTTAATGCTATCCCATAGAGTATCGAAGCTTTGATCATCCTTGCAACCATTGGCTTCAAGGAACTTTTGGCGCACATCTGTTTTTAGTGCTAGTGCTTCTGCTGCTTGAGTACGCGCCTCAAAGTGCTTAATTACATCTTCATAAGCACTCTCCCTCAGAGTTTTGTTTTCAGCCTGAACTTGCTCCAACTGAGTTTTTATGGCTTGCAGTTGGGACGCTAAAGCAGCTGATTTATGATATTCAACTTTTAAAGCTTGCTTTGCATTGGCTAACAAGGTTTTATAATCTAGCTGATCTTGATCTTGATCTTGATTTTTTTCCGATTCCATTTTTATCTCTTGATCAACAGATTTTCAGTGATTAACTCTCGCCAGTTTTTGTCATATAACTGGCGAGAGTTTATTTAGGACTACTGTTAGTGGTAAGTATCGTCTGTGTTATCTGAGTATTAGTTAGTTCACTAGTAATGGTGATTCCGAGTGAAGATTCTCCTTGATACTACTCAGACAAAAACTAATGTGGGAGCGGATAGCTCGCTCATAAACTTCAGTCTGCTGAGTGCGTACCCCTACAGCCTGATATATTAAGTTAACTTCTGGGAATTCAGACCAATACATCAAAAAAATGTCTTTGGCTGGAGTAATAATTTCATAATTATTCTCTTGTCTTTTCTTTCTGAGCTTACAATTATTTAGTTGTAATTTTTGTCTGAATAGTTTTTCAAATTCTGGAATTAAATCTGAAGTATTTTTCATGTTTTATACACGTTAAAACGTGTTAAGGATGCAAAGACTATCTGATGATATTACTAAGTATGACACTTCAGATACCTCTTATTATATAGTGTATCAGTTATCGGGTATTTGAGAAGGGAATTTAGATATTGGGTAACTCCTTGGCGCAGCTTATGGTAGAGAAGAGGCTGTGCGATCGCTGCAATTTCTTGCTCAGGATTTTATATAGCAGAACTTAAGTATTTATTAACTTCTACTTACGTAAGTGTAGCTAGTACAGGCGTAAGTTTGCCTACCTTTAACCAGTTGCTCTAAGCAACTTGTCTGCAACAAGTCTGGTTAATTGAGATGGTAGCTAGACTTACGCCAAGCTGTACTAGTTGGCAAAGACACCCTGTATAATTACACCGCTAAATCATCTTCTCTTTAGAGCCTTACAGGGCATTCAGTACCTACAGACTACAGCCTGGGACTTCAAGACCCTCTGTAAAGCTGATTAATTCCAAGTACTCTGGATTTTCCACGAACTGTTTAGCAGCCAGCAATCCGGCAATGCTCCAAGTTTGATAAATTCTGGCTTCTTTGCCAATCAAACGACCATTGTTGCCATCGTAGTATTCTGGGAATTTATCCTTAAATAAACGCCTTTCGGCAATGGCGATCGCAGCTTGGGCAAGTTCTGTTCGACCTGCTTTGAGTGCGGCGGCGGTAAATAACCACAGTAAAACAGGCCAGTTACCGCCGTTGTGATAAGACCAAGCCCTGTTCTTAGAGTCACATCCTGTAACAATTCTCCACTCTAAACCATCCATTGCTGGAAAGCAGATTTTAACAGGCATATAGCCGATCAAGTCTTGCCAACGTTGGGCAAATAAATTCATAATGCTTTGAGATTCTTTTTCGCCGGCTAAGGAAGCTAAGATTGCCATCAGATTTCCCAGAGCAAAAAAGCGAAAATCTATCCGTCCCGGCCCCAAATTTCCGGCTAAATATCCTCCAGTTTCGGGCAACCACTCGGTCAACCAAGTGGGGATTGATTCTGAGTTGATGTTGAATTTATTAACAATTTCTTTACCAAATTCGTTATCCTTGTAACGATAGATTTCCCCCAATCGCTTCAGGTCTAGCCAGTAATAGTTGCGGATATGATATTTCAAAGATCCCAATCGCCTATTGACTTTGCCAATGTAGCCATCGCCATCCCCATCTGGTAAAAGCAATTCATTAGCAGCTCTGAGGGACGCGTAGAATAACACCTGAATTTCTAGAGGATGTTCGTAGACTCCCATACGGCGGTCAATCATAAACGCGCCATCGGGAACTAACATTGTTGGGTACATGGAAAACCGATGTACCAGACAAAGATCCAAAATTAGCTTGATTCCGGCTTGAAAATCTGGCTGACGCGCTAGAGACAAATCGCCTGTAGCTTTTTCATAGGCGCGTAGCAAGAGAATCCACCACATACAGGAATCAATTGGGGGAACACGAGCGATCGCCAGTTCACCAAAATCAGCGACCAAAAATTCCTCATTCCCCTTGGAATGTACTTTGAAACTTGCAGGCATTAATCCCGCTCCCGGTTCAAAGCAGTCTATCTGCTTTTCATGACTTTGTAATTTCAGTGTTTCTACTAAGAAGTTGCGGACAATCTCTGGTTTGCCGTGCATGAGAAACACTAAGGCAGAAGGAACAAAATCGCGGAGAAAGCACTGGTCATAATTGAGTGCATCTAACTCTGGATCGTGAGCGGCTACAGTCCCAATGGGTTTTCCCTGGTAATAAATTATCGACTCTTCCAACAATTCCCAGGCTTCTGCTGACAGCAGACTGTTCTTATCGATCGCGCTAGTCATAGGCGTTTAATTCCACTGATGGTATGTATCGGCTCAATTGTGGAAAGTACGCAGGTATTCGATATTTTCGCAAGTTTTTTGCAATGCCATTTCTTCTGTGTCTGTCGCAGCTTTAAAGTCTTTGCGGTAATTGATGGCGATGTTGCACCCGTGCTTCGGCAAGTCTGATTGCGATCGCCTTACCGATACCTGACGTTGCACCTGTAATTAAGACATTCTTTCCTTCTAACCCTATCATATTTCTTGCTCTAGCTGCCCTTGCTTGAATTTGTACTCAATCAAACAATTTTAGATTCTTCCTTCAATTCCAAATCTAAAATTGGCACAGTCCCACGTTTTTAAGTTTAGGTTTATTCTGCCTGCTGCCTTCGGAATTAGTATCTGCTACTGGGAAAAAGTAAAATATCTATTACTTCGCCCACTACCAAACCCAATGCTGCTACGACTATTAAAACCCAAAATGAATCTAGCTTATTGTAGCCAGAAAAGCGCATTTCAAAATCAGCTAAAAGCGTAGTTGCTAAGGGTATGATAAAGAGCCGGAATAATAATGACCAAGTTGCTACTAAAGCAATTGATATACTTAAAAATAATATGATAACTAAGGTTTGAGAGCCAAATTCAACTAGACGATCTAACCAAGAAATGCTCTTTCGCACTACAGCTATAACCATAGCAGCGACAAAAGCTCCCACTAACCAAATTATATTATTACCAGCAAGATACCATCCCAGAAGAGTGTAAGCCAATAAGAGTAATACTAAAGGCATCAAAGGAATCCTGTTAAAAAATTCCACATTCATACTGCCAAAGCTTATAAAAATACCAAGTTAATTTCTTAATCTTAGTCAAAATTCTTACTACTTTAGCTTGTAAATATACCAGCTTTGCTCAGGATATTTCTCTATCTACAGAGCCAATTTAAGGACATACTCTTTCGTCGTGACAATATATAGCAGTTTTCATTTATTTTAACCACATTTGTTTTAAGGGCACAGCATTGCTTATGCGTGTTAACTTAACGTCAGGCCAATCAAGCCAGATATATCTGACCTGAAAGTGAGATAGCTTTAATATTTAGAAACTTTTAAGAATATTTTTTGGTCTATTTTAACATAAAAACATCTAATTATAAGTCCATTATCTAATTTATTCCCTTGGGTATATAAATTAAAATAACAAGCAAAACTCTTGACAGATAGAACTGAAGTTTTATTTTGCTAAACCTATAATTAAAAGCTTGTCAACATTGAAATTTGACCTAGTTACTGAAAACTAGGTATAGCAATTCTAAATGAGTCGTGAAAAATATAGACAAGGAAACGAACCGCCTTTCCTTCTCTACGAGAGGCTGCGCCAACGGAATGCTGTGCGTTCGCACAGCATCTCGTTAGAGAAGAACGCCAAGGACGCAAAGGGAAGAAATAAGAAAGAGACATATAATTTTAACAAATGATTTAGGACTGCTATAGTAATTTTTAGTTAATTAAAATATAGATGGATAAACCTAATCGATAAACACCCTTATTTCGCGGCATTTTTTGATATCTATATTTATAATCTGGACGAGTTTTAAATTTGTCATGATTCCCATAGAGTCTAATCTTATTTCTCAAATTTTGCTGAATTTCCTTTTAAAAAAACGTCTATATATTCCAAACCAAAGAGTGCGATCAACCTAATTATGATGAAAGAGTAATAGGTCGGATCTTTTTCCAAATTACTACTTAGTTACCCAGCTAGCAAAAATTAATATAGTAAAGACATATAGCAAAAGGTAAATAATATGTATCATGATCCAATGTTGCAAAAAACTGTAGCAGCCAATAGTAATTTACATCCAGTAATCCTGAGTGAAGCAAAAAAGGAGCAAGCAAAAACGCATGAATTAACTTTCCCTGATCTAGCGATATCTTTATCTCCTGTTGGCTTGGTAATTAGTTGGATAGTTTTTTTCCTAATATTGCGAAAATTCCGGGCATTTTTAGCTGATAAAATGGTTTTTTCCATCAAAGGGTTAGATAAACTTCCCTGTAAAAACTGTCGCTTTTATTCCCATAATCATTATCTAAAATGTGCAGTCAACCCTTCTATTGTTCTCACCCAAGAAGCGATTAATTGCTCTGAATACTCACCCAGTAATAAAAAAAAATCATCCAAAAATCCCTTTGGCTAAACAAGAACTTAGGGAAAGGGAATTTAGATTGATGAAAAAGGTTTAACCCAATGGAGTTGAATAGCGATATTAAGAGCAATCGCAGCGATCGCAAACCATAATATACTTTCAAAAGCCAACACCAGAAAAGGCAAAATTGTGCTATGAGAATTCCACCCAAGTTCTATCTGAGTTAATCCCCGCACCAAGCCAAAGGCCAGCACACCACCGGTTTTGAGTTGAGGATTTTGATCTGATCGGATGATGTAGCGGTAGGTGATACCAAATAGCAAACCAGTAAAAGTTGCAACTGCACCACTCAGCCACCAATGCCAATTAACATCACTTTGCAGACTTGCGAGTGTCTGAAAATACTTTGCCAATACAAAAGTATTCAACAGACTAGCGAGCAGAAAAGCGAAACATACAGATAAACCCCCAATTATTCCAGCTTTCAGGGATTCTAGGCGTTCTGCCATTAATTGAGGATCTAAAATTACGTTCACTGTATATAGAGATTAGGGATTGGGCACTTGTACTGAGCGTTGCCGTTGGCGCAGCCTCTCGTAGAGAACTATTGGGAAAGTTTTTCCCCAGTTTCCAGTATGATAAATGCTAGAGCAGTTTTGTAATTAATTAAATGCTGTTCTCATGTGGGAATTTTGATGATAAACTCGGTTCCCAGACCTGACTGAGAATTCACTTCTAAAACACCTTTGTGTTTCTCTACAACTATTTGATAGGCTATTGACAAGCCAAGCCCAGTGCCTTTACCAACTTTTTTTGTGGTAAATAACGGCTCAAACAAGCGTTTTTTAAGCCGTTCAGGAATACCAACCCCATTATCAGCAATCCGAATCACAACCAATTCTTCAGAAGCTATTTCTGTTGCAATTTGAATCTGAGGAATTAGATTGCTCATTTTGCCTTCCATTATAGCTTCATCAAGCGCATCAACTGCGTTTGCCAGAATGTTCATAAATACTTGATTCATCTGCCCTAGATAGCAGCTAACCTCTGGTAATACGCCATAATTTTTAATAACTTCAATGCGGGGACGATCGCCATTAGCATTGAGGCGGTGTTGCAAAATCATTAGTGTACTATCTAGTCCTTGGTGCAAATCAGCAGATATTTTGGCATCACTATCCGAGCGAGAGAAATTGCGAAGTGAATCAGAAAGGTTCCGAATTCGTTCACTTCCAAGCTGAAGTGACTTCAAGATTTTTGGCATATCTTCGAGAACAAAATTTAGATCCAAGTCCTTAATAGCAGTGCTAATTTTGGCTGTTGGGTTTGGATACTCTTGTTCATACAGTAAGATCAACTTGCTTACTCCTGCAATGTATTCTTGCAAGGGTGGAATATTGCTAGAAATAAAGTTAATCGGGTTATTGAGTTCATGACCAATACCAGCGATTAGCTCTCCGAGTGCTGATAGTTTCTCTTGCTGCACCAGTTGGACTTGGGCTTCTTGCAAAGCCTTGGTGCGATCGCTAACTTGTTGTTCCAAAGATTCAGTCAATTGTTTGAGTTGTAAATGCACGCGCACTCTAGCAATGACTTCCTCTTGTGCAAACGGTTTCGGGATATAGTCTACTGCACCAAGGGAAAAGCCCTTCGTTTTGTTCTCCGTATCTGATAAAGCAGTGGTGAAAATAATCGGAATGTTTTGGGTAACAGGATTGGCTTTCAGACGACGACAAGTTTCAAATCCGTCAATACCTGGCATTTGTACATCCAGCAAAATCAACTCTGGTTGATTGCGTTCGGCCTGAGCGATCGCACTTTCTCCATCGACTGCAACACGGAAACGAAAACCCTCACTATTGAGCGCTTCAGACAGGACTGATAAATTTGTCGGATTATCATCCACAATCAAAATAAATCCCGTATTTTTGTTCTTGTTCATGATGGATTTAAAAATAAAAGAATTCAGAAGTCAGGAGTCAGAATTCAGAATGGAATTTGCATAGCTATAGCGATTTGCAGTTGAGTTCAATACAGACCTAACCCCCACTTCCCTACTAGCGTTGGGGAGTAAGATTCAAAGCCTCTCTCCTTTTAGGAGAGAGGTCAAAAATGTACTGCATCCAAGAGAGAATCACTATAGTTAGTAACTTCCTAACTTCCTCAAGCTCCTCTTGAAATGTTTTTACAGGTTGTCTCATTTATTCTGACTCCTGAATTCTGACTCCTGAATTCTGACTCCTGAATTCTGACTCCTGAATTCTGACTCCTGAATACTTACAATAAAACTTTCCAAACGTTTGAGTTGGAAATTACTAGCAAGCTGGATAAGCTGCTCGGCAAAAACGCTTAGTTGCTGATCAGATGCAGAAAGTTGTTGAGCCAGTTCCAAAACTTTTTGAATATCGCCGTCTTGTGCGAGTTCGAGTAACTGTTGTAAAACCTCGTTACCAGGATAAATCATCTTATTTGGTTCATCCAAACCATCTACCTGGTTTTTTTTGATTGCATCTACCTTACCGTCAAAAATCCATTCCAATTGCAAAAATTGCCGTAACATTTCCAGCAGCGTTTCAGCTTCTACAGGCTTTGGTAGAAATACATTTGCACCGACATCAATACTCTTGTACTGGTCGGCTGCAAACACACTGGCTGAAGAAGCGATGATCGCAATCTCTGGAAATTGCTCAGATTGACGCAAACAATCGATGAACTGAAATCCATCCAATATAGGCATTACTAGGTCAGTGATAATCAAGTCTGGTTTATGTACTAGAGCCTGTTCCCATCCTTCCTGACCCTGAATAGCTTCTACAACAGTAAACCCAATTGGCTCTAGTAAATTTACAATTACCGCTCGGTTTTCCCATCTGTCATCCGCAATCAAAATGGTACGCCTTTGTCCTTGATAACCAATAATGGTTCCTTGCTCAACCACTCTGGAAACCTTTGCCCAATCTTTAGATTCTGGCAATTTTACCTCAAACCAGAAAGTGCTACCTTTGGATAAGGTACTTTGCACCTGAATTTGACCACCCATCAACAATACAATTTTTTGGCTGATTGCTAATCCCAAGCCAGTACCTTCAGATTGTCGTTTCTGATTTCCCACTTGCTCAAAGGGCTGAAAGATTTTCTCGGCTTCTTCAGGGATTATACCCGTGCCGGTATCTATTACCTCAAAGCGAATTTTGTGGTTAGTCTGTCTATTGGCATTTGATTCTTGAGCAATGACCTGAACTTTGAAGGTGACACTGCCTTGATAAGTAAATTTAATGGCATTACTAAGCAAGTTAATCAGTACTTGCCGCAAGCGTTTTTCATCAGCATGAATACCCGTTGGCAAATCAGGATCGAGTTGGACGTGAAATGCGATCGCCTTTTGTTCTGCCCGGATGCGGGAAATTTCAGTTACGCTATCTATAAAAGCAGGCAAGTAGAAATCAACAGGATGCAATTCTAGTTTCCGAGCTTCTATCTTGGAGAGATCCAAAATATCATTAATCAGGGTTAAAAGATGGGAACCACATTGGTAAATGATGCCGACTCCTTTGCGTCCTTTTTCACTCAAAGATTCTGTGCGTTGAAGGATTTGTGCAAAGCCCAGGATGCCGTTGAGGGGTGTACGTAGTTCATGACTCATATTTGCGAGAAATTCACTCTTGGCTTGGCTGGAGTTTTGAGCAATTTCTTCTGCAAAGCGTAGTTCTTTCTCGATGCGTTTGCGCTCTACAATTTCAGTTGAAAGCGCTCGATTGATAACTTCTAACTGGGCTGGACTGGGTAATGTTAGAGCTTGAGGCATGAGATAAATTAATGCAAATGCCGTGTATATCGAAATAATCGCAGTTAGAGCTTTTAAACCACCTGCAATCCAATAGTCTGGATGCCAAAGCGTCCAAATTTCCATCAAGTGTCCAGTACCGCAGACAATGATAAAAGCACTAAATAATTGAAAAACTCCATTGAAAGGAACGTCTTTGCGCTTGGAAATAAAGTAAATTAGTAGGAAGGGAATAGAATAATATGCAAAAGCGATCGTGGCATCAGAAATAATGTGGAGCCAAACTAATCCAGTTTGCCAGAGATAACAATGTCCGTGGGGAATAAAACCGTCAGACTGGAAAGGATAGTTGAAAAATGTCGGCATGATATTAGGGGTTGCTGGATTTGAAATATATATCCATAACCCTAGTATTCCCAAAACATCAAGGGGAAAACCGCGATCGCTACTTTTTTACATTCGTCTTGATTATGACGTAAACTACTACCGTACCAATAAAAGATGTGTGTTCTTTGCGGCAGTTACGCCCGCACTTGTCTACGAGACGCTGCGCGAACGACTTGGCTCTGTTACCATCGTAGACATCGCCCGCCAAAGTTACAATATCATTTATAAAAAAATCTCAACCTACCCAATCCCTGTATGATAAAGATTAGAAACCTTTTGTAATTATTTGAAAAGTGGGACTATGGAGATTTTGACACTAGGTTGGGTATCACTGTTAGTTGTGTTCACTTGGTCAATTGCAATGGTAGTTTGGGGTCGTAACGGACTGTAGAGGCATGGTGGAAAGTCCATTTTTGAGTATTTTGGCAATAGTAGCTGTAGTGCTGCTCGTAGTAGTCACTGGTGGTATTGGTTATTTGACCCTAGCAGATTGGCGCGATCGCCGTCGTCGAGATGAAGAGAAACGCACCACCCGCAGCGCCACTCCTAAGCGGCGATAATTTTCTCGTGGTTGAAAAACTTTTTTGTAGGGACACGATAATTATCGTGTCCCTAAATTGTTTTTTTGGTATTTATTAAGAATAATTCAGAACTCAGGAGCGGAGCCGGAGACGTTTCCGTTAGCTCCGGTCAGAATGAGCGTATGAATTCTGTACGAGTGGGTAATAAATATTGGTCAAAACCTCGCCCGAAGTCAAGCGAAAAAAATTAAAATATTCTCGCCTTAAAACTCTATCCCTTTATGGGTAAAGTATTCAGAATTCTGAATTCTGACTCCTGTTTTATTTTTTTGGTATTTAAAGGAAATAATTGTTACCTTTCTACTGTCTAGGGGAATTATGAGATAGAAGACTTTCAATATTTAAAATCTGACTGGGAATGGAAAACGCCTCTACGATTCAACCTATACAACCTTCAGAGCAGCAAGAATCTCATTCAGATGTGACATCCTCTTTAGGTCAGAATGAGCAACAAAAAGCCTTGTCTGGAGTTATTGCCCGCATCCGCGAGTCTCTAGATATAGAAACCATCTTCAAAATTACAGTCACTGAAGTCCGCCAGCTTCTGAAAAGCGATCGGGTTGGCGTGTTTCGTTTTTATCCTGATTTGGCATGGGAAGGGGAATTTATCTATGAAGATGTGGCAACAGAGTGGCATTCGGCACTAGGAGCTAAACTGCGCGACCACTGCTTTAATCAGGAATTCGCAGGACTATATCAGCAAGGTCGGATTAAAGCAATAGCTGATATTTATCAAGGTAATGCCAGTGATTGCTACATCCAGATTCTAGAAAGATTCCAAGTACGTGCCAATATAACTGCCCCCTTGCTCAAAGGTAAAGATTTATGGGGATTGTTGTGTATTCATCAGTGTAGTAGTCCTCGGCAATGGGAAGCATCAGAAATTGAGTTTGTGCAATTAATCGCCGAACATCTGGGAGTTGCTTTGCAGCAAACAGATTACCTGGAACAAGTTAAATTACAATCAGCACAACTAGCACAAGCAAAAGCCAGAGAAAAAGCAGCCCAATGGCAGAAAAGCATAGCCATAACCATTGAGAAAATTCGTCAATTCCTAGACTTGGAAAGCATTTTCCGCACAAGCACCGCAGAACTTAGGCAGATGCTAAATGCTGACCGCGTGGCTATTTATCGCTTCAATCCCGATTGGAGTGGTGAATTCGTGTTTGAATCAGTGGCAGAGGGTTGGATCTCCTTGATGGAGCAGCAGTTACAGCGACCGGAATTGAAAGAAAACGTCAGCGAATGTAGTGCCAAAGATTTAGCTAAACCCCCAGTCGCTGATACCTACTTACAAGATACAGAGGGTGGTAACTTCAGTAGGTGTGAAGTTTACCGTGTTTGTAATGATATTTACAGTGCAGGCTTTAGCGACTGCTACATTAAAATCTTAGAGATATATCAAGCAAGAGCTTATGTGATCATTGCGATTTACCACGGTCAGAAGCTCTGGGGCTTACTAGCAGTGTACGAGAACGCCCGAAGCCGTGATTGGCAAAAAGATGAGGTTTACTTTCTTACCCAAGTTAGTACCCAATTGGGGGTAGCATTACAGCAAGCTGAGTCATTGAAACAGGTGCAGGCGCAAGCCCAAAAACTGGCTAAAGCCGCCGAACGAGAACGGAAAGCAGCCCAAAGGGAGAAAGCATTAGCCGCAACAGTAGAGAAAATTCGCCAGTCTCTTGATATTGCCACCATCTTTGCTACCAGTACAGAAGAAGTTCGACGGCTATTAGAAGTTGATCGAGTGACAATCTATCGATTCCAGGCTGATTGGAGTGGCGAATTTGTTGCTGAGTCTTTAGCCCCAGGTTGGACACCAATAAAGGAAATTGTACCTGCGACGTCTACGATGGGCGTAGCTGCCGCAAATGATTACTCGCAACAAACCCAAGACGGAAACTTTTCTAGTGGTAAAACTTTTGTCATTAAGGATATTTACAGCACCGATTATTCTATTCCTTATATTGCCCTGCTGGAACTAATGGAGGCGAGGGCATATATAATTGTGCCGATTTTTCAGGGTGAGAAACTTTGGGGATTACTCGCAGCTTATCAAAATATCAAACCCCGCGATTGGCAAGAAGATGAGGTAGATTTGCTGATGCAGATTGGTACTCAGTTAGGAGTAGGACTTCAGCAAGCCGAATTACTCGAACAAACTCAACGTCAAAAAGAAGAAATCACCCAGACTCTGAAAAAATTACAGCACACTCAGAGCCAGTTGATTCAAAGTGAAAAGATGGCAGGCTTAGGGCAGTTAGTTGCTGGTGTAGCACATGAAATTAACAACCCAATTAGTTTTATTTACGGCAACATCACTTATGTTAATGAACATACCGAAAATTTATTTAAATTATTGGGACTCTATCAGAAAGAGTATCCTAAGGCAACAGGAGAAATTCAAAAGCAATCAGCAGCAGTAGATTTAGATTTCATTAGTGATGACTTGCCCAAAATTCTTGCTTCAATGAGAATGGGGGCAAATCGGATCTCTCAACTAGTCTTGTCGTTACGAATTTTTTCTCGACTTGACGAAACAGGAATAAAGCCTATTGACCTTCATGAAGGCATCGACAGTACTTTGCTAATTTTACAACATCGACTGCAATCACAGTCTAATTCTTTTGCGATTGAGGTAGTTAAGCAATATGGTAAATTGCCTCCAGTAGTGTGCTATGCAGCCCAGATGAATCAGGTATTTATGAATGTTCTCAACAATGCGATCGATGCACTGCAAAACTCAGCAACTACTGGTAAAATAATTGAAAATCCGAAAATTTGGATTCGTACAGAAGTGATATCCGGGAATACTATTCTGATTTGCATTGCTGACAATGGTTGTGGGATTCCAGAGATGATGCGATCGCGCATTTTTGAACCTTTCTTTACCACCAAACAACCTGGACAAGGTATTGGTTTGGGGTTATCTATTAGCTACCAAATTATTGTAGAAAAACACGGTGGTAATATCAAGTGTGTTTCTGAACCTGGTAAGGGCTGTGAGTTCTGGATAGAAATTCCGATGAAACGGATAGTTAGTTAAGAAAAAACAGGCGATACCTTTTGGTGTATCCACTAGGTGTCCCTTGGCTTTTCAGTAGGGGTACACCTACGCTATTTTAACGTGAGTTCGATGAACCTCTCCCGGACAGCCTCCCTCTCCGAAACGGAAAGGGAGGAGCAACGAAAAATTCAGCTTTTTGCTCCCCTGTGTGCGTCGGAGAGGGGCTGCTCTTGAGAGGTCAAATAAGATTTGTCGAACTCACGTTAGGGACTGACAAATAAAAAAACATCCCAAATTATCTTGTGGGATGGGTGTCCTCACCCGTCCTATATTCAGGGCGGGCTTTCCTGCCCACCCCACAAGAGGGATAATTTATTTCTTGTCAGTCCCTTATTTTAAATGAACCGAAGGCGATGGGATAAACTGGCAAGGCGTATTTTTCATACAACCTGGCAAAGTAGCGATACATTCGCAAATCAAAAACTTCTTGATAATAAGCTTGATGTTCTAGATGTACTAGAAAAAAGGTTTCTTGATTTCTAAATCTGGCTTTTACTACTAAGTCAGTTTCATACTTTTCTCCAGCAGTCACATCGGTAAATACTTCTTTGTCAATGAAAGAGATCGTATCTCGTTCGAGATAAGCTGTTATCTCTGGAAAAAATAACTCGATGAATTCCCAGAAAAAGGTGGTTAGAAGTTCTTTGAATAGGCGATCGTGGTCTATCATAGTTAAGTTTATAACAATTGAGGCGTTAGCAATGACTGCTGCGGCTTTTTCGAGGTAACACTACGTGTAGCTTGCGGTAAGCTACGCGATCGCCCCCTCTGAAATAACAAAAGTAATGTTAAAATTATATATCCATAAAGGAGAAGATTATGAGCAATCAATCTGTTCCTAAAACCAATAATCTCTATGCACAAGATTATCACTTGTGGTTAGAACACACTGCTTATTTATTAAGAAATAAAAAATTTTTAGAATTAGAGTTAGAAAATTTAATTGAAGAAATTGAAAGCATGGGTAGAAGTGATAAAAATGCTTTAAGGAGTAATCTTAGAGTGCTTTTAATGCACCTTCTAAAATATAAATTTCAACCTCAAAACAGATCCAATAGTTGGTTATATAGAATCTATGAACATCGTCAAAGATTACAAGAAGCATTTTTAGATAGTCCTAGCTTAAAATGCTATTATACGGAAGTTTTTGATAATTGTTACCAACACGCTCGAAAAGAAGCTTCAATTGAAACAGGGCTTCCTCTGTCTATTTTTCCTAAAGACTATCCTTTTTCTGCTGATGAAACCTTAGATTCTGATTTCTTCCCAAATTAAAGCCAAGCACATCAGAGAGAGTTTGTAGGCGATCGCAGCAGTTTATGAGAAATAGTTAGTTGTCTCTTGTGGAAGTGCGATCGCAGTTTATGGAAGCGCGATCGCACTAATCGTCAGTTAGGTAAATCCAATTGCTGCGATCGCACCCCACAAGCATGAGGGCTTGACAAAATATAACTGTTAAAATCATCATAATGGTGTCAAAGTGCGAAAAAAACACACCCAATAGGAGAAAAATGCCAGCCATTGTTAAACTACAACTCTCCTTAGAAACTTTAGCAGAAGCAATATCTTCCCTTGATTTAACAGAAAAACGTCAACTTCAAGAGCTAATTGAGCAACAAATTTTTGAAGCCGAAGAAGCTTTGTATGAAGACGATGCAGAAACACTGGCAGAAATTCAAGCAGTTCGCACTGAGTATAGCGATGGTGAGTCGGTGACTATAGATGAATTTATTGCTAACCGCTCAGAGCAGAGATAATGAGTTATGCATTAATTTGTATGGTCATAAATTCAGTATTATTTATGGAGAGCTACTAGCGTGGTCAACAATAACAATCAAATACTACCATTACTACAATTACTAACAGAGAAGAGTTAGAAGGCTTTGTGCAGGTGTTAGCAAATGTAACTAAGCTCCCCGTTGAAGGGCAGGAATATATGATGATGACGAGAACGAAGCCAAAGATAACCTCTGGCGATCGCTCATCGACAGTTTAGACAATTTCTGTGATGATTTTATGACTAATTGCGATCGCAGATTCTTGCATGGGAACAAAAGAAAGAGTTAGGAGAGACGCGATTAACGCTACTACGAACACCACCCGCCATCTCATATTCAAAAGTTTTTAAGCCGAATTAATAATTGTCTAAATAAAAAGTGATCGCGCCAACTACTTGCTCAACTATATTTGGATAAAATTTGTAAGCAATTTGACGGAATTTGCCTGAAGTAACAAGCCGACCCCAGCAATGGAGAAAGCAAATATCATTTTTCTGATCGAGCATAGATGCAGCTTTAATTTGGCACATTTGATGTATATGAGAAAGCATCTCAACAGATTTATTGTTCACCCTAGATGCAGCGTCGATTGGGGAAATGTTATATATCTGAGGAAGCCTCGTCACAGAAAATTGTGTACGATTAATGGCTCTAACTAGGGCTAGCTGATCGTGCTTTTTAAACTTTAGCCACTCCTGATGCCATAGCTCAAACAAAAACTGAGTTTGTATACTGTCCCTCCAAAGAATTACCCCACTATTAAACTGAGTTGTGCCTTCTGGAAGATATTGTAAGGTGTAACTTTTCTCTTCTGGGGAAATATGTTCGCACAAGGACAAGGTTGGAAGTCTGTCAACCACCATAGCCATATCTTTTTGAGAGAGGTAGTCCCAAAGCTCAGAAATAGGTTTTAGGGGAAGAATATCTGCGTCTAGAAAAAGTGTTTCTTTGTATAGACTAAAGGTTGATTGACATGTCTTAATGTCCCTAGATAAGAATGAGCTATCATCATTTATCTCACTTGCCTCAATAAAACTAGGAGTAATTTCGTAGTCACCAAGAGGCAGAAGTTTCAATAACGGATGATCGCAGATGAGAGTAATGGGTATCTTTGGCTCCAGTTGACGTAGGCTCATCGCACTGATTAAAGCTGCTTCCAGATATATAATATTTCCCATTGCACAATAAACCACCCCTCGATTTCTCATAGAAAAAAACTTTAAATTATGAACAATGCTTAAATTATAAATTTTTACAGCTTCTTTAACGTGCTGGACATCATCACCACGATCAGCCGATCCACTGAATGCAAAAAAGAAAGCAGTCAAGAAAAAGAGTGGTTTGAAGGTAGGGGGACAACCAGGACACAAAGGGGCTGTCCGGTTCTTGTACGAGGAATCTGACTGTGCAGATGTGATAAATCTGAAGCCAGAGTTCTGTAGTGACTGTGGATCTCCTTAGCTACAAATATTGTAGCGATCGCTCTTTCGGGAAAAAATTTTGGTTTACTGAACAAGGTTTCTGGTTGATTTATGCAAGAGGTCTACTCCATCTCTGCCAATTCTAACCAGCGTTCAGTCGCCACATCGATCGCTTGCTTGAGCTTTTCCACATGATTATAGAGTTTTTGCACTTGGCTATAATTCCCCGGTGAGACATTCGCTAGTGTTTTCTCGGTTTCTGCTTTCTCAGCTTCTAACTGGGCAATTTTACCTTCCAACTGCTGAAATTCTTTTTTTTCCCAATTAGATAATCTACGCCGCTTTTGATTTTCTACATCCTTGGGTGAAGCCGCAACATTTTGAGCTTCGACATTTTTGGGCTTCTCCTTAGCGTTTGCAGCTTGTTGCTGTGCTTCTTCAGCCTTCTTAAAGTCCAGATAAACTGAGTAATTCCCTGGATATAGCCGGAGATTACCGCCTTCTTCAAAGGAAAATACTGTGTCGATGGTGCGATCGAGAAAGTAGCGATCGTGAGAAACTACAATTACACACCCGGCAAAATCCTCTAAATAATCCTCTAATACTGCCAATGTCTGTACATCTAAATCATTTGTCGGTTCATCTAAAATCAACACATTGGGCGCACCCATCAAAACCCGCAACAGAAATAAACGTCTTTTTTCCCCACCTGAAAGTTTATGAATTGGGGCATACTGCTGATTACCAGGAAACAGAAACCGCTCCAACATTTGGGAAGCAGTAATTTGAGTACCATCGGTAATTTTGACAAATTCTCCTTCTTCTTTGATGTAGTCAATCACGCGCTGATTTTCGTTCATTTTTGTGAGCAATTCTTCAGAATGCTGGTCAAAATAACCGATGTGAATTGTAGTACCAATTTCTGCAATGCCTGAATCTGGTTTAACTCGCCCAGTAATTATATCCATTAAAGTAGATTTACCAGCACCATTAGCGCCGATGATGCCGATGCGGTCTTCTGGGCTAAATTCGTAGGTAAAATTATTAATTAGGGTGCGTCCGTTATATGCTTTAGAAATTTGATTTAATTCAATAACTTTTTTGCCAATACGACGACCAATTGTAGAAATATCAACTTTACCCTGAACTTGTTTAAACTCAGTATCCCGCAAAGCATGAGCGCGGTCAATTCTAGCTTTTTGCTTAGTACTTCTGGCTTTCGGACCTTTTTTGAGCCATTCTAACTCGCGCCGCAACAAGCCTTGATGTTTACGTTGACTACTTACGGCAGATTCTTCAGCTAAAGCTTTCTTTTCCAGGTAATATGAATAGTTACCTGTATAAGTGTAAATATCGCCTCGGTCAATTTCAATGATCCGATTGGTAACGCGATCTAGAAAGTAGCGATCGTGAGTTATTAAAAAAAGTGCGCCCCGATAGCGATTTAAATAACTTTGTAACCATTCTACAGAAAGAGCATCGAGATGGTTTGTCGGCTCATCCATGAGCAAAACATCGGGTTCTGATAGCAACGCTGATGCTAAAGCAATGCGCTTGCGATAGCCTCCAGATAAAGTGCTTATTTTGGCATCAAAGTCAGAAATTCCTAATTTTGTCAGGATGATTTTAGCATTAGTTTCTAGTTCCCAAGCACCGCTCGTATCCATCCGTTGCATCACCACAGAAAGGCGAGACATCAGTTGGTTATCATCTGGATAGTGAACCAATTTATCTGACAGTTCCTCATACTCACGCACCAAAGCTGTATGTTCGCCACTGTCGGCAAAAACTTGCTCTAAAACTGTGTGATTTTCATCTAAATCTGGCTGCTGGGGTAAGTAGATAATTTTAGAACCGGAGTTGATCAAAATTTGACCGCTATCAATCGATTCTAGACCAGCAATCATTTTTAATATGGTTGATTTACCAGAACCATTAGTACCAATTAAACCAACTTTATCGGTAGCATCGAGGCTAAAACTAGCATCTTTTAAAATTTCCTTGATGCCAAAGTCTTTTTTTATTGATTGGAGTGTAATAATACTCATAAGATTTAAGTAATTAATTGTTTTTCATTAGTGAGTAGGCAAGGCAGATACCCTACCTACCTTCGCCGAATTCTATACAAATAAATCCAAGGGTAAATGTCCATACATCTCGTTGATTCCCTCTTCGTCGTCAGACTGACAAGATACTAATACACCACGATGATGTCCAGCATAGGAATCGAGATAACACAAGCCATTTTTACCATTTAATTTAATATAAACTGGCCCTTCAGGTGTAAGTAAATTGTTTGGTGGTTCATAACCCAAAGCCAGAGAATAGGTCTTCATAGCCAGTATTCCTTCTTCTGCTGTATCAGCACAAATTCCTAAAATTTGATAATCAGCAAGGTTGGTAAGTAAAATTAAGGCACTACGAATTACTACTTTTTCTGATGGCTTGAGGATAGGGGCGATGTCTAGGCAGTTGAATTTATTCAGTAATTTTTTCGCTTCTTCGGCGGTGAGATTTTGATGATTGGGGGTTGACATAAACTCCAATTATTCTCTTGTTAGTTTTGCTGTTGTGTTTGAGTTGAGACTAGGTAAACTTACTAAGGAATAAGAATTAAATAACATACAATTTATGCCCTGACTTACCTCACCCTCAATCCCTCTCCGATATATTGGAGAGGGAGGCTAGAGACAAGATGAAGTTTTGCATTTTATTTCATCCACCTTCCTAAGTATAATTTACTCGAATTACGGTTGATTTTGTACATTCCCAAGGTTGAATATGAAGGGAACACCGCTTTTTGAGTCACCACCCATAACGAGGACTTTTGGCATCTGAGCGCCGCCACTCTTCCAAGCTTCAATTGCTTCTTTTTGCAGAACCAACTGTCCTCCTTGGGCTTTGAGTGTCTCTGCTAAGAGTCTTTGAGATTCTGCCTTACCTTTGGCGCGATTCACATCTGCTTGTGCTTCTTGTTCAGCTTCCCGTGCTACATAAACGGCTCTTTGCGCCCGTTGTTCAGCAATTTGTTTTTCTTCCACTGCTTTGGCAAATTCTGGTGAGAACGCTAAGTCAACTACGCTAGTATCTAACACAATTATCCCATATTTGTCTAAGCGATCGCCTAACGCATTATCAAAGTCTTCTTTCAATTCACTTCTTTTGGTAATTGCTTCTTCAACTGTTCTTCTGGCGGCTGCAATTTTAAATGCTTCTTGTGTCTGAGGTGCAATGATTTTTGATACAATATTTTCTAAGGTTCCTTGTTTCCTTCTCACCTCAACTACCTTTATGGGGTCGAGGCGAAAGTTGATCGCAAATCTCGCAGATAAATTTTGCAAATCCTTAGTAGAACTCTCTGCTGGCACTTCAAACTTTTGCACTGTCAAATCATACACATCTATCACCGTGATAAAAGGCGGTTTGACGTGAATCCCTTCCAATAAAGCGCCATCTCTAGCTTTACCTAAGATGCTGATCACTCCTGCTTGTCCAGGGGTAATAATGATAAAGGAATTTAGTCCGATAATCACTAGTATTGCTAACACAATTCCGAAAACTGTGGTTTGCCAATTTCCCAATTGCTGATTTTTCAAATTCCTCTCTCCATGTGAGTTAGTCATTGGTCATTGGTCATTTGTCATTTGTCATTTGTCATTTGTCATTGGTCATTAGTCATTAGTCATTAGTCATTAGTCATTAGTCATTAGTCATTGGTCAACTGGTATCAACAAGGCGTAAACATTCAACGCATTCTCTCCAGCGCTTGCTTGAGTATGCACACCAGTATCATAAACAAATTTGGCTGGCGACTACTTATTCTATGAATGAACAGTAGATGGTTTCTATGTTGATGACGGCTCTGCCAAACTCTTCCTTTGTGCTAGAATCCCCCTGTCAATAGGGTTTAAGATGTGCTAACCCTGGAGTTAGCAAACCTTAAGAAACCATCGTTGCAAACATAAGGGATATGCAAATTACAGATGTAGTTGTCATTGGTAGCGGTATTGGCGGTTTGAGTTGTGCTGCTGTTTTAGCACGGTATGGCTTTGATGTCATAGTCTGCGAAAGTCACTCCATTGCTGGTGGTGCCGCCCATGCTTTTGAGCGCAATGGTTTCAAATTTGACTCTGGCCCGTCCCTCTACTCTGGACTGTCTTACAGCCCCTCTGCCAACCCCCTGCGACAAGTGCTAGATGCCATTGGCTCGGAATTACCATGTGTAACCTACGATACTTGGGGTTGTTGTCTACCAGAAGGTGATTTTGACACGTCGGTTGGTGCCGAGCAATTTTGTGAAGTGCTGATGAAATTCCGTGGTCATGATGCTGTAGCCGAATGGCAAGAACTCCAGCGCGTTATGCAACCATTCGCTAGTGCAGCAACTTCCATTCCACCAGCCGCATTACGCTTTGATCTTGGTGCAGTTAGAACTGTAGCCCCGTTTGTGTCATCTCTGACAAAACATCTGCCAGATATCATCAAATTGACAAGCCCCTTCAGCCGGATTATGGATGGCGTTGTCAAAGATCCGTTTACCCGAAATTGGCTGAATTTGCTGTGTTTTCTGCTTTCTGGACTGCCCGCAGATGGCACTAGTGCCGCAGAGGTAGCATTTATGTTTGCGGACTGGTATCGACCAGATGCAGTACTTGAATATCCGATTGGTGGTAGTGGTGCTTTAGTTGACACCCTTGTACAAGGATTGGAACGACATGGTGGGAAGCTGATACTGGGCGCTCATGTGGAGCAAGTGCTTGTAGAAGGTAATCGTGCGGTGGGTGTGCGTCTGCGCGATCGCCAAGAAATTCGATCGCGGCGGGCAGTGATTTCTAATGCCTCGGTTTGGGACACACTGAAGCTACTACCAGAAAAGGCAGTACCTAAACAGTACCGCACCAAACGACAAGCAACACCTGAGTGTGATAGCTTTATGCATCTACATCTAGGCATTGATGCTCAAGGATTACAGTCAAATTTGCGTTGTCATTACATCGTAGTCAATAACTGGGAATTGGGCATCACAGCACCTCAGAATGTTGTAGTGATATCAATCCCTTCAATTCTCGACCCATCCCTAGCACCACCAGGTAAGCATGTGATTCATGTGTATACTCCAGGTAATGAGCCGTATGCTTTATGGCAGGGAATGGATCGAAGAAACCAAGAATATACTGAACAAAAGCGATCGCGTGCAGAAGTAATGTGGCAAGCGCTACAGCGGATCATTCCAGATATTCGCTCTCGTTGCGAAGTCACCCTTGTTGGTACACCTTTAACCCACGAGCGTTTTCTCCGCCGTCACCAAGGTTCTTACGGCCCAGCAATTGCGGCTGGATCTGGTATGTTTCCTGGCCCTGGTACACCTCTACCAGGACTAATGTGCTGTGGAGACTCGACATTTCCCGGCATTGGTTTACCAGCAGTCGCCGCCAGTGGGATGATTGCCGCGAATACACTTGCACCTATTAATAAGCATTTAGCTATGCTTCAGGATATTAGCTGCATTTAACTCAGGACTTACGCAAACAATAGCCGAAAAGAGTGATTTTCTTCTTAGGGCAATTCATGAATTGCCCCTACAGCGTGTGGTTTTGCGTAAGTCCTATAACTTTTTGAGTATAAAATCTAGTTGCCAAGAAAGCCGCACCTGCTACCAAAATTACTAGTCTTATATCTTGCACCAGGCGGCTGGAAGTCGCGGCTACACAGGCAAAACCCACCTCCGTGGGTTAGAAACCCTTGATTTCGTCTTAGTCCACGGAGGTGGACTTTGTTTGTATAGCTGCGATTTCTAATCGCTAGGGCTAGGTGCAAGATGTGAGTAGTACACTGTCAGGTAAGGGACTGACAAATAAAAAAATATCCAAAA
This sequence comes from Nostoc sp., assembly GCF_036919575.1. Classification (GTDB taxonomy): domain Bacteria; phylum Cyanobacteriota; class Cyanobacteriia; order Cyanobacteriales; family Nostocaceae; genus Nostoc. The sequence continues at coordinate 40,355 of NZ_JBALBY010000110.1, forward strand.
ATTTCTTGTGGTGCGGGCCGAAAAGCCCGCTAATCACAAAGGACGGGCAAGATGCCCATCCCACAAGATGGAATAATTTATTTTTTGGAGTTCCCTAAGCTGATGTGCAGCTAAATTTTATAACAAGAAAACCCAATAATATTGTAGTGCGGGCATCTTGCCCGCACTACAATATACAAATTAAATACGCAACAGCTTACTTGTTGGTTTACAAACTTGTTCTAATCCACCAGCTTATTTTTTCCAAATTAGGAACTATTTCCTGCCAAAAGCTTGCTGATGAATCTGCTTCTCTTGTTGCTGAGAGTATTTTCTCTATACTGTCAAAGTTTTTTTGAATCAACTGCTTATCTAGTTTAGGAATATCTAATTTAAGATATTTCAGACGGTTAGGTAACTCTACTTTCTCTCTTGTCGGCAAGTGGGGAATCTGCTTAACTTGTTCTATAATTTTGTCTATTGATGCAATGACTTCTTGCAGGCTCGGCTTTTTAGTTTGTAATTGTAAATCTTTTTCTTCAAAGTTTGCTTCTTGATTACCTAACTTTACTATCACTATTTTGACGAAGAAAATATTGTAATCAATCTCACTTACTTCACCAATTTGCTTGTGGTATATTCCACTTTTATTTATAAGTACTATGTCACCTTTCTCAATTCTGTCGTTCATAATTTATACAGCCCTTGAATTAAATTACTAAATAATCTCCTCTACGGAAAATACTACTCTAAAACCACAAATCCTCAGTCCACCGTCTGACTCATTCCAGCTACGACTGGCGCTGCGACAAAGTTCTGCACTGAAACTCCAAGAACCACCGCGCAGCACCCGGCGATGAATATCACCGCCAACTTCCCAAGCTGTTCCATTTAAGGGTGCATAGTTGTAATTGTTATGCCACGAATCAGCGCACCATTCCCAAACTAGCCCGTGCATATCGTACAATCCAAAGGCGTTGGCGACTTCAAAACTACCGACGTTTGTTGTTTCTTTACGGAATTTGCTTTTTGGTTCAATAGTGCAACTGACTAACTCAGAGGTAATTGTTTCGCCAAAGTGGAAGGAGGTTGTAGTTCCAGCACGACAAGCATATTCCCATTCAGCTTCACTCGGTAAACGATAGTCGCGTCCAGTTTTTTCTGATAGCCTGAGACAGAATTCTACAGCCTCATACCAAGATACATTTTCCACTGGTCTATCTAAACCTTTGAATTTCGACGGATTAGGATTTAAAGCTTGTTTGACTTTGGGTAAAGCTGCTACTACTTTCCACTGTGCTTGAGTTACGGGAAATTTCCCCATAAAAAATGGTTCAACGGTAACTTTATGTCGAGGACGTTCGTCAGCATCCCCTTCAAACTCCGGTGAACCCATCATGTATGTACCACCAGGAATCGATACCATTTCTAATGTGACAGACTTACCCAATTCTTCAGCAAAAAAGTTTGCATTGCAGCTGATGCGGTTTACTTCTCTACCACCTGTGTCTACTGTAACTACGTCAAATTCAAAGGTTTCTAAGGGAGGTAATGGTACTATTACTTTTTGTGGTAGCGGCGGTAATCTGGGTTGAGACATCGAAACAATTTTTAGGGCAACAGGTTCAATGTTTGATTTTGTAAACTTCAAATCATTGATAACTTCTACTGCTGTTTGATACCTTTCACTCGGTAGATGTTTGAGTAATTTATCTAAAATTCTCCCTAAGTCGTCGCTGATGGTAATACATTTTTTCTGTAACCGTTCGCGCCACAACCACTTAGCATTCATGGCATCATAAATAGGGTCATTAATCTGTCCAGAAGCATCTTGAAAAGGCAAACATTGAGTTAAAAGACGCACACAAGTTACACCCAAAGCATACAAATCACTGCCGTGACAAGCAAATCCAGCCATTTGTTCAGTTGGGGCATAACCAAGGGTATAAATTACTGTAGCTTGTCTTCCTAAACTGGTTTGTGTTACCTGTTTAGCACCGCCAAAGTCAATTAATACGGGTTTTTCATCACTTGCACGGCGGATAATATTTTCTGGTTTGATATCCCGATGAATGACATTATGAGTATGAATGAATTCCAAAACTGGCAATAAATCAGCTAAAAGTTCCCAGATTTGTTTTTCGCCATAGATTTGTTGCTGAACTTCTTGTAAGAGAGTTTTTCCTTGAATAAATTCTTGCACAAGATACAAGCTAGAACCTTGTTCAAAATAAGCTAGTAATCTGGGAATTTGGGTATGATTTTCTCCCAGTTCATACAACCGAAAAGCCTCTTCTTTGAAAAATTCTGCTGCTTTAGTGCGTTGTCCTGTTCCCTGAAATTGTGGGAAAAATTGCTTGATGACACAAGGCGCATTTAGTCTGTCTACATCTTCTGTTGCATAGGTTCTACTAAACCCACCTTCACCTAAGAGTCTCAATACGCGGTAACGGTTTCTGAGAAATTTGCCAAAGTTGCTTTGTCCGCAACTCACGCAAAATCTATTGCTATCAGAGTTGAATGGATTTGAGCAATTGGGATTTTGGCAGATTTGCATAATCAGGGGGAAATAGCATCTTCTCCAAAGTTAGCCCCAATATTATCTAATTGAAAACAGTCATGTAGAGAAGCGAACACGGAAGTTTATTCATGTGCTTAAAACTATCTTTCACACGAGGGCATAAGGATGAATAAATTATATTTATTTACTTATCTATACTAGGACGTTATGTTAGCAGAAAGTACAGCATATTGCCATAATATTGGTGAGTTATGGCAAGCCTAATGCACCCTACATTTTAATATAGCTGTTGTTCACTATCCAAAAAAGTTCATGAATAACCAAATCACCTACCTATAACTTTTATTGCAAATTAGAAATCTTATTTGAAAGTTTTATTCTCTCCAGAAGCACGAATTAATTCAGCTACAAGAGCAACGATCGCAGATACTGAAATTAGCATCACACTGAGAGCATTAATATCAGGTTTAACTCCTGTTCTAATGCGGCTAAAAATCTCCATTGGCAGGGTGTTAGAACCGCTACCAGCCGTAAAACTGGCAATGAGAAAGTCATCTAAGCTGAGAACAAAAGCCAAAAGACAACCAGCTACAATACCAGGCATTAATTGAGGTAACAATACTTTGATAAAAGCTTGCGTTGGTGTAGCGCCTAAATCTAGTGCTGCTTCTTCTAAGTGAGGATCTAAATTAGTCAGTCGGGAAGCAACTACAAGTCCGACGTAGGCCAGACAAAACACGACATGGGCTGCAACTATTGTCCACAAACTCAAAGGTATTGCAAATGCCGCTAGACATACTAGGGTAGCCACTGCGATCGCAATATCGGGAATAATTAACGGTAGGTAAGCAATACCGCGATACAATTTCTTACCAGGAAATTCGTAACGCGCCAACCCAACCGCCATCAAGGTTCCCAGCACTGCTGAAATTGCCACTGCAAAACCAGCAACGATCATACTGTTTTGGAAAGCTGATAAGATGCGATCGTCACTGAACAACTTGCCATACCAATCGAGAGTGAATCCTTGCCAAGTTGCACTGTAGGGCGACTGATTGAAGCTATAAAAGCCAAGTACCAGTATGGGCAGGTACATGAACACAAATATCAGCAGTGAGAAAACCGCCTGCCATGAGACACGCGGTTTTTTGAGAGATGAAGAGATATTCACGTTTATATGCGATTTTCCTTAGATAGCAATACAAAATATCATATTTTATGTAATAAGTCAATGATTTAATTCATGCTTTTGTCATTGCGAGGAACGTTCGCGGTAAGTAATCGGATAAAATTAATTACACAAGGACTTTGGCTATTAGCTCGGAACTGAAGTTCCGGGTGGTTTCAATACGGTTCGGATAAGGTTTTTTCATGACAGATTCTAGATCACAAAGACGCGATAAATCGCCGTCTTTACAATAATCAGTCCTTTGTAGAGACGGCGATAAATCGCGTCTCTTGCCTTAACCGAACCGTATTGCGGGTGGTTTATGTCTAGAATGAAATAGTCCTTTAGCTAACCATCTCCCTGATCGGCTCAGAGAAGCGGGTATTTGATGCTAGGCTCTTTCTGGCTTTTCTCATCAAGCCCAAAGCTAGTAGCCCACCCACTGCGGGAATTGTGGCGCCTCCTGGGATGTCGAAGGGAACAGCAGCAGATGTGAAGGAGACGGAAGCGCCAGGATTGCTATTGGCAATATTAAATCCAGTGTCAGCTAACTGTGGATAATATGTTCCACCACCAGCATTTGTTCCCAAAAATAAGTTGTTACTTCCAAAAGCACCATGCCAATCTGCGAAGGTGATATTCCCTCCTGTAACTGTAAAAGTGCCATCCGAAAAAGTATAAGTTCCTAATCCCGCCGATGCCGCCAAGGGTGCACTCGTTACTGTCACTACTGCTGGAGGTCCACCACTATTAGCTCCTTCTACAAGTCCGTTCACAGTACCAGTCACAGTACCTGAAGTTGAACCAGTCACATTACTAAAAGACCAATTGAAATCTAGAGCATGTGCTGAAGAGGGGAAAGCAGCTATACTAACAGCCGCAGCAGTTACAGCACCAACTAATACTGAAAGACGAGAAAAATTCATAGAAACTCCTAATTCTGATCACTTAAAAACTAAAAACAATCAAGACCAAGACGGCACAAAGAAGAACAGTAGCAGGAAGCCTAATTTATTTTTAAAATAAATGTTTTTAGCTTTTATAGCTACTAATTCGCGTGTGTATTTGGTTTTCTATTGAATTTTTTACATCCTAGCCCAAAAAAACTTATGTCAAATTTTTTACAAGAAGTAATTTAAAATATACTTAAGTAAGTGCCAAGGATGGACTAAATACTTATCCCATAAAATCAATTAAATTATGCTGCAAATGTGGAATGCCAAAGCTCATAGCATTTCACACAAACTTTGATACATATAGATTTCTCGTCTGACAATTCAGGTCATGTGGAAAATTCCCGATGAATTGGGAAGCTCAGACTTCAGACTTAGAGGATGTTTGAAAAGTCTAATTTATCACTAGCCGGGCGACTAGAAGTCGCGGCTACACAGACAAAACCCACCTTCGTGGGTTAAAAACGCTTGATTTTGCATTAGTCCACGGAGGTGGACTTTGTTTGTGTAGTAGCGAATTCTATTCGCCCCATACTTTTCAAACATCCTCTTAGGCAAGTCTGAGTATTTCACACGTAGATTCGGTATCATGCCGAGTGAATGTTTATTGGGTAAAAAGTCCATTTTGGGATTGTGAGACTATTGCTCCCAAAACGGGAGCAAGTTATGATAAAATGATGAGAATCATAGCTCGTAGTACTCTCCGTGAATTTTGGGAAGTTCATACAGAGATTGAGCAAGCACTGAGAGCTTGGATTGACGACGTTGCTCAAGCTAATTGGCAAAGTCCGGCAGACATTAAAAGTGTCTATGCCAATGCTAGCTTTATCGCTAATAACCGAGTTGTGTTCAACATCAAAGGCAATAAATATCGCTTGATAGTTCACGTCCGCTATGACATTAGCATTATCTTCATCCGATTTGTCGGTAGCCATGCTGAATACGACAAGATAAACGCAGAGACTATTTGAGGTGAATATGTATAGTCTACAACCCATCAGGAATAAAGAAGATCACAAAGCGGCTTTGAAAGAAATAGAGCGGCTTTTTGATGCCACACAGGGAACCCCAGAGTTCGATCAACTAGAAATCTTGGTAACTCTGGTAGAAGCATACGAAAATAAGCATGAGCCAATTCTACCACCGGAGCCGATCGCAGCGATTCTTTACTATATGGAGAGTCGGGGTTTAACCAGACATGATCTGGAAGTAGCGATCGGCAGTCGAGCAAGAGTCGCAGAGATTTTAAATCGTAAGCGGCCTCTGACTCTGGAAATGATCCGAAAGCTACATCACCAGCTAGGGATTCCTGCCAAAACCCTGATCCAGCCATACTCACTCGCTCAATAACAATGCGATATTTGTGAATATTTATCGGGTAAAAAGTGCAAATCCTAAGAGAGCGGGTGTCACTCTGATCACTTAAAAACTAAAAACAATCAAGACCAAGACGGCACAAAGAAGAACAGTAGCAGGAAGCCTAATTTGTTTTAAAAACAAATGTTTTTAGCTTTTATAGCTACTAATTCGCGTGTATATTTGGTTTTATATTGAATTTTTTACATCCTAGCCCAAAAACAAACCTGCGTCAAATTTTTTACAAAAAACACTTTTAAATATACTTAAGTAAGTGCCAAGGATGGACTAAATACTGATCCCACAAAATCAATTAAATTATGCTGCAAATGTGGAATGCCAAAGCTCATAGCATTTCACACAAACTTTGATACATATAGATTTCTCGTCTGACAATTCAGGTCATGTGGAAAAGCTAACGATTGACCTAACCCCCTTCCCGACACCTACGGTATATACACAAGTCGGAAAACCTTATCCAAATTGACTCTATAACCCACAGATTAAAACCTCAGAGGATGTTTTAAAAGTAGTTTGCTGTGATTCTAGGCACTTATTGATCCCCCCTAGCCCACGCCAGGTGCAACAAGAGTGGCTCGCCGCCCAACGCACTGGCTCCCCTTAAAAAGGGGGGAACCGGAATCAAAGTCCCCCAATTTATCGGGGGATTTAGGGGGATCTAAAACGTTTTGTTACCGAGAAGAGGACTTTTAAAACATCCTCTCACCCAAGATTACCCAAGGGTAAATCTTTCTTTCCCTCTCCTTAGTAAGGAGAGGGACAGGTTTTGCGTAGCATAACCAGGGTGAGGTTTTTCAAGATTTTTGGGTAATTCGATGACTTGTGTATACACCGTAGGGAGTGGGGAGTGGGGAAAAGTTTTTTCCTTTTGTCAAATTTTTGGATACCTAGCAAAGTTGCTTTGGTGGACTACTACTTTAGGAAAATCTACCCTTTCGGTGGCTACGGGTTATCCTTTAGGTACGGAAAGCCGCCCAAAAAGTGACTATGCAGTTTATTCTTTAATTAACATTTCTAAATCAGATAATTGACAGGCGATAGTAGAGCTTTTTCGCCCAATATCATCATTTAACTTAGATTTTGACGATTCTAGAACATTCCTATTTATAAAAAAATCTATATTTAAAATTGTACCAAATCACACAAAAATTAATAAATTAGAATGTATTTACGTCTTTAGAAGTGGGTAATTTCCGTACTAGGATAGACAAAAAATATAGAAGTAACAGCATAAGATTTGAAGAAAGTTGTTAATAAGTTTACTATCTGAAGTTGCTTTCTAATGCAGAGTGAATCAATTACAAGCACTAGAACTACAGAAAGAAAAAACTTCTAATTCAAGTTTTATTTTTTAGGAGGTTTGTGATGAAAATTGCTCAAGTAGCTCCATTGTGGGAGAGAGTTCCACCTCCAGCTTATGGTGGTATTGAGTTAGTAGTTGGGTTACTGACCGATGAATTAGTCCGACGCGGACACGAAGTAACTTTATTTGCATCTGGAGATTCTATTAGTCTGGCAAAACTAACGTCAGTTCATCCCCGTGCCCTCAGACTCGATCCGACTATCAAAGATTTCAGCATTTACGAGATGCTGAATCTAGCTTCGGTGTATGAACGTGCAGAAGAGTTTGATATTATTCACTCCCATATCGGGCATGGGGCACTAGCTTACGCGAATCTCGTCACAACCCCTACGGTTCACACGTTGCACGGTATTTTTACCCCTGACAACGAAAAGATGTTTAGTTTTGGTAAAAAACAACCCTACGTTAATATTTCCAATTCACAACGAGAACCAAGGTTAGGGTTGAACTGTATCGCAACGGTCTACAACGGGATTGATGTTAGCAGTTATAATTTTCATTCCCAACCAGAAGATGCGCCCTACCTGGCGTTTTTAGGTCGGATGTCTCCAGAGAAGGGGGCGCATTTAGCCATAGAAATTGCAAAAGTTGCTGGTTGGCATTTGAAAATGGCAGGTAAGATCGATACCGTTGATGTGGAATACTTTGAGAAGGAAATTAAACCGCACATTGATGGGAAGCAAATTGAGTATTTGGGTGAAGCCAACCACGTTCAAAAAAATGCTCTGATGGGAGGTGCAGTCGCAACTCTGTTCCCGATTACTTGGCGAGAACCCTTTGGATTGGTGATGATTGAGTCAATGGCTTCGGGTACGCCGGTGATTGCGATGAAATTGGGGTCTACTGAGGAGGTAATTTCCCACGGCAAGACGGGTTTCCTCTGCAATAATATTCAAGAGTGCATCAGTGCGATCGATCGCGTAATAGAGTTAGACCGCTATGCCTGTCGTCAGTATGTCGAAAACCTTTTCAGCGTTGAACACATGACTGATGGCTATGAGGCGGTTTATCAACAAATAATAACAGAACGATTTTCTCAGAATGGACATTTCCGCAGTTTGCTTGATTTAGCTAGCGATCGCATTTAAACCATATCTATTTTGAGAAGCATAGTTTTTAAAAGTAGTGGGAGCATCTTGCTCCCTGCTGGTAGTAGTGGGCAAGATGCCCGCACTACTCCAGGTTTAAAAATGGACGAGGTTTAAATATCGCATTCATATAATATTCTAGGGTTTAGAGATACAGCTGTTTTTAACTAGCTAGAATACAGATTATAGTAGGGGCGCACAGCTTTGCGCCACTACACTACCAAATCAGGCGATCGCTCCATTTTTCTAATGTTTTAGCACTAACTCCTGAAACTCGTTCTAAGTCTTGTAAAGATGTAAATTTTTGCTGTTGACGGCTAATAATTATCCTCTGTGCTAACTTCTTACCCACACCAGGAAGAGTTGCTAATTCTTCTAGACTTGCGGTGTTGATATTTACTTTTTTAATTGCTTGTAGCTCAGTTGATGAAGAAGTTTTTATCTGGGGACACCGTGTTTGTTCTAATTTAATTTTTTCTTGAATTCCTGGTGGTAAGCCCGGTTTAATTTTGGTATAAAGACGAGCAAATTCTCGCACATAATGGGCAGCAACTGTAGGATTTTCAATTACTACAAGTGTCTCATCGTTACCACTATTGGCAGCATCTGACCAATTATGAGAACCTGTAATGACTGTTTGACTATCAATAACACCAAATTTGTGATGCAATAAATCGCCTTTAGGTAACACAGGTACGCCTACAGTCGTAATTGGATTTGACCAAGGATGGTTATCAACTTCATATTTACATTTGTTGCTGAGAGCAACCCCCATCATATCCAATGCTTCGCTGTAAGGACGATAGGCAAATTGTGGTTCAATTAAAGCGCGAATTTCCACACTTTGTTCATGGCGTTTTTCTAAAATATTTGCAAGACGCTGTTCGGAAAAAACAAATAACGCCATATCAATAGATTTTGTGGCTGAATCTAAAGTTTTACCAATTAAACCATTACCACTGTTAATCCAAGGTTGGGTGGGAGAAGTAGGCGAAAATTGCACAGTAATTTGGGTGTTACCTAAAGTTATTTGTTTAGGTAAACGTATCGGCTTTTTTAAACCAAATTGACTATCTGGCTTACCTCCCGGCCCATCGCCCCACATAACGTTAAACTCTTCTGTAAATAAAGATGCTAATTCCGGGCTGTCAATCTGCAATAAATTATTGGCATTACCTAAACTGCTGGAATTTGTAAAATCACCAGAAGTATCACTTAAAGTAAAATTGGCCGAAGTGATAATTACAGTGCGATCGTCCACAATCACAAATTTGTGATGCATCAAACTGCTACCGGCTGAACCATCAGCTTGATCATCTATCCAGGGAATTTTGGCATTTTGCAAAATCATCAAAGCATCTCTTTGATTGATTTCTGCTGGACTAAGTTGATTATCTTGGTTAATATCGATAAATTGGCGAAATTCGTGATAGCGTTCCTGTTCTCTTTTATCTAACTTACCGACTTCAGTAGATGTTAAACTACCCCAAGGTCGGCTATAGATATTTTCTAAAATGATCCTGACTTTTACCCCAGCTTTTTGTCTATCAACCAATGCTTGGGCAACTTTGGGTAAACGTAATTCTTGCACCGCCACATCTACTGTAGATTTAGCGTGCGAAATAGCATCGACAATCTGCTTTTCTAAATCATCCCCCAGGCGAGTTTGCTGACGGTAAGCTTCTTTGTATTCTGAAGACTCAGAATGGTTAAAGTAAACTTGAACTAACGGATCTTGTGGTAATGGTGCTGGACGCTGATTGTAGGACTGGACTCGTTGACAACTAGCGAGGGGAAAGATCAGTAAAAAGATATATAAAAAATATCTTTGTCTAGAGATAAATTGCACTGTAATCTGTTAAAAGTGGATTGGGAGTGGATATACAGCAGAATTCAGGAATCAGAATTCAGGAGTCAGAATTCTGAATTCAGGAGTCAGAAGTAAAACAGGCTTTATACCTAGCTTTGAGATTTAGCTTGTGTACTTCACTTTCCTTGAAATCTGCTATATTTATCATTCCCAAAATTTTGTGTTTTGAATTAAGTAGAGAAATAGTTTTTCAAGTCAAGGGAAAAATCCACTGCTTGAGGCAGAATTACAGAGATTTTTTTCAGGATTTCTTGACTCAAGCTGTATATGCTGAGAAGATCAGCAGCCTACTACCAACGTGTGTTCTCACCATTATCGGTTATATGCAAATTTATCTAGATTACAGTGCCACTACTCCCACTCGAAAAGAAGCGATCGCAGTTATGCAAACAGTCCTCACTCAACAATGGGGCAATCCTTCCAGCTTACATGAGTGGGGACAACGGGCTGCAACGGTTGTAGAACAAGCCAAAATTCAAGTTGCTGGTTTAATTAACGCCGCTACTCCTGAATCGATCATTTTTACCTCTGGTGGCACTGAGGCAGATAATCTAGCAATTATGGGTGTGGCTCGGTTGTATGCTGTTCCTCAACATATAATTATCTCCAGCGTTGAACATTCCGCAATTTCTGAGACAGTGCGATCGCTAGAAATGTGGGGTTGGGAAGTTACGCGCTTGTCTGTAGATATTAAAGGCAGAGTCAATCCCCTAGATTTAAAGGCGGCTTTGCGACATAATACAGTCTTGGTTTCGGTGATTTATGGACAAAGTGAAGTTGGGACAGTGCAACCGATCGCAGAACTGGGTAAAATTGTGCGATCGCATGGGGCTTTGTTCCACACAGATGCGGTGCAAGCTGCTGGACGCTTACCCATAGACGTACAACAACTTGCCGTAGATTTACTTAGTCTTTCTAGTCATAAAATATATGGGCCGCAAGGTGCAGGGGCGTTGTATGTACGTCCTGGCGTGGATTTGATGCCCTTACTAAGTGGTGGTGGACAAGAAATGGGACTGCGTTCTGGTACCCAAGCAGTACCGATAATTGCGGGGTTTGGTGTAGCAGCAGAATTAGCAGCGCAAGAATTAGCTACAGAAACACCACGGTTGATCGAGTTACGCGATCGCGCCTTTGCCCAATTAGCTGAGATTCCTGGTTTAATTCCTACAGGGGATAGCTGCGATCGTTTACCTCATCATGTAAGTATGTGCCTAGAAAATGCTGATGGGGAAAAACTTAGCGGTAAAACCTTGGTACGACAGCTAAACCTTGCTGGCATCGGCATCAGTGCTGGTGCTGCCTGTCACAGTGGTAAACTTAGCCCTAGCCCGATATTGTTAGCGATGGGTTATTCCGAAAAAGCGGCTTTGGGCGGAATTCGCATCACATTGGGACGTGATACCACGGAAGCTGATATAGATTGGACAGTAATGGTATTGAAGCAAGTTTTGCAAAGGCTGACACCGGATTTATCTTTAGTTAAACGTTGATCGCTCATACTAAAATTTAGATACAGCATTTGTCGGAGTGTTTTCTATGTCCCTGCAAGAGCTTAAAGAGCAAGCCCGTCAAATGCCTTTTTGATTTTTTATAAAAAAGTTATGAAGCAAATGAAAAATTTACTTGTAAATAAGTACGAGATATCTACTAATGAAGAACTAAAAAAAGTGGCTTCTAAATACAATGCAGAAGTGCTTACGAAAGTTAGAATAGCAGATGTTGAAAAAATTGAAAATTCCGGTCTAACTTGTGATGAGTATTCATACGCGCTCAAAGCTCATTTTGATTTCGTTGTTACTATAGGAAAGTATTTATCTCCAGAGTTTGTAATAGAATTTGATGAAACTTCTCATGGACAATATAAAACATCTATCAAAAACGATAAATTAAAAAATTCAATATGTAAAAAATTGCAAATACCTATATTTAGAATTAATACTAATTTCCTCAAAGAAGTTGGTGAATTACCAAAATTCAATAGGCGTTCAATTTTTGCAGGAAAATTTGATTCGCTAGCAAGCTGGCTTGTTGAAATTTGGTTTCTAGAAAAAGCTTTTTATGAAGCGCAAAATAATGGTTTAGTTCCATGTGATGAACCGTTTATCTGGTCTTCATTTATTGGTCAAGATCCTTTTGCACAGTCAAGACTATACTTACATAATCTGTATAAAGAAAAGCTTTGCACAACCTATATTCCAAGAATAATTAAAGGACATGATATTGATGAAGTTGCGTGGGCGACTTTGGCCATCTTACCACTTAACAATGGTAGATATATTTTTGGCTTTGCTGAATGTAAATCAGTTAATTTTTCTGCTATTTCTGCATACGAGTTATGTGAAGAATTAGCAATATTAAATATTGTTGACGAAATTATTAAATATGAAAAGAGTGAATTTTTAGGGTTAACAAAGCAAGAAATAGAAAAAAAAGAGGAAGAATTTAGAAAAAAATATTTGATTCCCAAGTTTCTTGAATAAGAAAAAGATATCCCAAAACAGGATAAAATGAGAGGTACTCAAGTTTTAGAGCCACGTAAATCAATAAATGAGTCTATCTAACCCAGAACCGAGTTCCCTCAAGACTTTAAAACGCAAGCCTACCAGCACAGTTGGTCGTGGAAAAGTAGTCAACCTCAACACCAAGTTAAATTTTTCTGCATGGAATGATGAAAGCGTTGCTCTATATCTGGGTGATAGTCTCGAACATTACAACAATTGGGAGCAGCCTACAGTCATCGTTTCAGATGGAGCTTATGGTGTTCTTGGTTTTGAAGGAGACACTTCAGATCATATTGATTTACCTAATTGGTATGAACCTCATATTGAAGCATGGTCAAAAGCAGCTATACCATGCACAACACTGTGGTTTTGGAATTCAGAAATTGGCTGGGCTGTTGTGCATCCACTTTTAGAAAAGCACGGTTGGCGTTATGTAAATTGTAATATTTGGAATAAAGGAAAAGGTCATATAGCAGGGAATGTTAATACAGAAAAAATTCGTAGATTCCCTGTAGTTACAGAAGTGTGTGTTCAATATGTAAGAGAAGTTAAAGTCAACGAACTGACGTTGAAAGAATGGTTGCTAAAAGAGTGGAAACGTTCTGGATTACAACTAAGACGGGCAAACGATGCTTGTGGTGTAGCCAATGCTGCAACTAGGAAGTATTTCGATCAAGGACACTTATGGTATTTCCCTCCTCCAGAGATGTTTGAGAGGTTAGTGAACTATGCAAATGAGCATGGGAATCCAGAAGGAAGACCTTATTTTTCTTTGGATGGAAACCAATCTTTAACAGGGCAAGAATGGAGTAAGATGCGCTCCAAATTCAGATGCCCTCATGGTTTTACAAATGTTTGGGATCGGCAAGCTCTACGGGGTGATGAGAGAGTTAAGATTACTTCTGGAAAAGCATTACACCTTAATCAGAAGCCCCTCGACTTAATGAGCGTTATTGTTGAAGCGTCAAGTGATAAAAACGATGTTATCTGGGAACCTTTCGGAGGACTATTCAGTGCATCTCTAGCAGCACGTCAACTGAGACGAAAAGCTTACTCTTGCGAAATTGACCCAGATTATTTTTATTATGGAGTGCAGAGATTTAATCAAGAAGTTCATCAATACTCTCTTCTCTAATCTCTAGATAATCTTGTAGAGATTTCTTGATACTATCTTCTCTACGGCTTGATAGAAGTCTATTCCATTGACCAACCGTAATACTAGAAACTTCAATATTATAGACACGCCGCTTAAATTTTTCAATACCTGGATGCACGATTCTGTCCATCTTTGCGAAATTAGTATCCAATCTGTATTTATACCGGATCAATAGTTCACGCAAAAGGTGCTGATATTCTCTAGTTGGTTTATAGATTTTTCCTTCTATACCCCATGAATTAACTATTTTTTGAGCTTCTAAGAACTCTTCAACAGAACCTTGAAATTTATAACCGCTAGTGTTTGTCTGCTGTAAATTTGCTGTTCTTTGAGTTGTATCTTCTGGCTCCAAAACAAGATAATCTGGCGGATTATGATAATGAGTATCTCTAGCTAAAGCTACCGACAAACCAGAGACAACACATACATCAAGAATACGAGGCTTGCCATAGATAATTTTCTCAGGCAACCATGCCAGCATAGCAACATAGGTCTGATCATACTGAAAGTGATTTTGGCTGTCTTTAAAGCGTGCTGTTATTTCCGTTGCTAATGGAAACCATGCTTTAATCTCTAATCCTGGCGTCGGTTGAACTTTTCCCACAAAAATAGTATCTGGAAAACCTGGATCTTGCCTCTGCCACTTTCCAAACTCAGAAAATTCATTTTGTTTATTCAAAAATTCAACTGTGTTAAATTCGATTAAATTTCCGAGTAAGGGTGAAAGCTTTGAGATAACTTTAGCCAAGTTTAGCGCTGCGTCTACAGTTACAGGCTTAGATATATCTAACACGTCAAAAATATGACCCGATAAATTATCTAGATATTGAGATGCCAGCCCGATTACATCCTGTGTATTCATACCTCCTCCTCACAAGATGCTTCAGATATTCCTTGTTCAATTTTTCTGAGAATATCGCAAGGATCTACGCCGATTACGCGAGTAACTAACAGAAACTCAATTACATCTAACCGCCGTTCACCGTTTTCATATTTGGCTACGAAAGATTGTGGCTTTTTCAAGGATTTAGCAAGCGTTTCTTGAGTTAGTTTTGCCTCCTTACGAGCCGCAATCAGACAGCGACGGAATATTTTATAGTCGTGACTGAAAACAAATTTCATTGTGCCTTGGCTTTAGCACTATATATACGTTGAACACAATAAACCTATTTTAGGATAATCCCAAAATAGGATATTTAGATATATCCTAGCTGTAATAGTGTTGAAGCAAGTTTTGCAAAGGCTGACACCGGATTTATCTTTAGTTAAGCGTTGATCGCTCATACTAAAATTTAGATACAGCATTTGTCGGAGTGTTTTCTAGTCTACGACGGGCTACGCCTACGCAATTCTCTATGTCACGCCTGCCGAAAGGGTTAAACAAGTCTTTTCCCAAAAGGTAATATTTTGAGTCATAAAGGAGTTTAATCATGACTTATTTTCATTACTTTTGATTAAGGCTTTTCTTGAATGAGTAAAACCATCATTGGAATTGGGATGTTTCTTGGCTCTACGATTGGCAGTTACCTCCCTGCATTGTGGGGTGGAAGTTTGCTATCGTTCACCTCGATCTTCTTGGGCGTCATTGGTGGCCTTGTGGGGATTTGGCTTGGGTATCGCGTATCAAAATATCTAGGTTTTATCTGATTGGCGCTCTATGTCACTGTCCCTGAAAGCCTTAAACGAGTCTT
The DNA here is from genome assembly GCF_036919575.1 of Nostoc sp. GTDB lineage: Bacteria > Cyanobacteriota > Cyanobacteriia > Cyanobacteriales > Nostocaceae > Nostoc. The sequence continues at coordinate 56,025 of NZ_JBALBY010000110.1, forward strand.
TTATCAACAGGTAAAATTTTGAGTGTGTCTTCTATGCGATGGCTCCGCCCGCCGCAGGCATCACACTTCTAAAATTGGGATGTGAAGCACCTTTGCATTTACTCCTATAAACTTTCCTCCTCAACTTCAACAGCAGATTGAAAAATGGGCAAGCAGTCAGGGAATCTCGACTGAGCAGTTTGTTTTGCAAGAGTTTTCTGCTACCCTCTAAAAACAACGCTGAAAAATAAACCCACCAGTCTTTTCCCAAAGAAAAGCCAATCCAACCAAAATATCAGATGAATAGCTACTATTACCCAAAATACAACTTGGTATGAAACCTTCCTATTTTTGTGACGTAATCTTCGTTGGGCGATGAATCCACCCAACCATCCACCCATGAATTCACACAAATGTAATCTCTTTTCTGATATTCTCCAACGCCCCTGCTTTGCACGAGATTTATCATCCGCGTACAGTGCAAAGGTAACAAAACTCATTACAGGATAGAGAATCAGAGGAATTGGGTTGAAAGTCGTCAAGGCAAAATGCATTGCTCCTAAACCTGGTAATAAAGATAAGAGCAATACCTCGAATATTAAAGAATATTTAGCTTGAGGCTGGAATGTTTCTTTCTCGATTGCGAAAGATGACGCGATCGGCATAGGTTTGGATACAACTCCTTCAATAAAGGCGTTGCAAGCATGAATTCTGCCGTCTTTACCAACCGTTAGCTGATAGCAAATCACATCACCAACTTGTGGACGATGATTTGTTTCTTTGATTGCAGTGATATGAAGAAAAACGTCTTGAGTGCCATCACTGGAGCGGATGAACCCAAAACCTTTGTCATCCTTCCATCTTGTTAATTTTCCTTTACGCAAAACAGGTTTCATGAAAGACCTTGATATCAATACTTTATTTTTAAGGTTCCCATATCAAGACCAAATTATTCATATTCAAATTTAGCAACGCCAAAATCAGAGCTAATACTGAAACAATGGAACTAATGCTAGAGTGAGATATAAACTATGAGTCAACTACCTAACAGTCTTGAAGATGCGATCGCCCAATCTCGTGTAGCCGTCCAAGCTGCCCTTGCAGATGGCTGTACTCGCCTACAAGTTGAGTTCCTGTTCCCAGAACTCAAGTATATGCCGGTGGCGGAACAATTTCTGCCCCTGTTTACAGAATATGATTCCCGTTTGAAGATTTTCTTTGCTGACGCTGGGGCTGCGGCCTTAGCCCGCCGCAATTGGGCTGATGCACCATTTCAAATTTTGGATATTGGTACGGGTAGGGCTGCTTCCTTGCAGACAAAAATTCAGCCAGAGGATGAAATTTTCTTATTCATTGCCCCCACTTCCGTAGAAGTACCGCAAGTGGAAAAGCTGTGTGAAGAAATAGGCGATCGCCCTTTAGTCTTGTTAAGTCCCCGTCTAGAAGATTCTGGAACTGTGGGCATTGGTTATACAGCTAGAAAAATCCGCGATCGTTTTATCAGTACGATTGAATCCGCCTATTACCTGCGCCCCATAGACGATCAAAGTGCCCTACGTCGCTGCTATCCAGGACAGTGGGAAGTTTGGCTGGAAACTAACGGCGAATATCAAACAATTGCCGAATTACCCACAAAACCATCGGGTGATGAGTTGGATCTCATCCTTTCAAAAGGACAACCGCAAACAACAACAGATCCGACACCACAGAGAAAGCCCAGTGTGTTTAAGAGTTTGCAACGATTCTTAAAGGCGTTGAGTAGTTAGGAGAAAACTGCTGAATATTAATTTCAGTGCGTTTCAACGTACTTTAACTATTAGCCCGCAATTTATTGCAGGGCCCGAAAGCAACGCAAAGCCGAGCTTTTAGGGCTGGGGGGTTTAACCCCTCACTTATTCGCCAACAGTCTCATTCCATTTGCGTGCCTCTACCGCGTGGTCTATTTAAGACGAAAATAGCTGTAAATTCTCCCTTAGTGAAAAAAACTTGACAGCGAAGGGCTTATATAGTATTTTTGTACTATATAAGCCCTTAAGTGTTGTATAAAACTTTAACACTCCCGACTACGCCAACAGGCACAAAATAAATGAAGCTATCTAAGGTAGACTTGAGCAGTTTAGTAGCGATCGCTCACTCTGACGGATATTTGCAGTTATTGCTCGATCGAGGTGACGAACTGGAGTTTTTGGAAATTCCCGCGCCGATACAAGCTTATGAAGGATTGCAAGAACTTAACGAGGTTATCGCTGAAACGACTCTACTACCCTTTGAAGAAGAACCAATTGTCATGCTACCAGTTATCTCCTCAATGGCCATGGCTGTAGGCTACGATCGCAACGAACACATTTTGCAAGTTGAGTTTCAAAGTGGAGCTGTTTATCAGTACTTAGGTGTAGACAACGATACTTGGGAAGATTTACATTCCTCTGATTCAATTGGCAGCTTCTTCAATCAAGAGATTAAAGGAAAATATGACTGCGATCGTCTAGATAATGGAAATTATACTATTGACTAATAACTGCATGTAGAGTTTTCAATAATTCTTGCGTTGTGTAAGGTTTGGGTAAAAAGGCTGTATGCTCATCTGTTTGCTCGATTGGTATTTGTTCAGTTGTTGCAAGTCCACTGACAACAACAATCGGCAATAACGGATTTAGATTTTGCAATGTGCGAATAGTAGTTGCTCCATCCATATTCGACATAATCATATCGATAATGGCGGCACTAATTTTATCTTTATGCTGGGCGTAAATTGCTAATGCTTCCATGCCATCACTAGCAGTAATTGCTGTGTAATTATAGTTTTCTAGGGATGTTTTAGTAATTTCTTGAATAGCAGCTTCATCATCTACAACCAAAATACATTCTCCAGAACCGGTTGGTATTTCTATATCTTCTAACAACGGGATTGGAACTTGATTAACTGCTGGCAAATACACCTTAAACTTTGTCCCCTTGCCTACACAACTTGACACGATGATAAAACCACCGTGTTCTTTAATAATTCCCATTACTGTTGATAGCCCAAGTCCTGTACCTTTACCCAACTCTTTTGTGGTAAAAAATGGTTCAAATATTCTATCTAATATTTCACTGTTGATTCCAAGCCCCGTATCAGCAACTGTCAGGACAATGTAAGCACCAACTGTAGCTTCTAGATGCATACTGGCATAAGTTTCATCAATCCAAATATTCTCGGCAGATATTGTTAAAGTTCCGCCTGTAGGCATGGCATCCCGCGCATTCAGAGACAAATTAATTAATACCTGATGCAGTTGGGTACTATCAGCACAAATAGGTAATAATTCCTCCTGAATTTCTGTGTACAATGCGATTGATTTGGGAAATGTTTGTGAGATAATTTGCTGCATTTCTAAAATCAGGTGTTTGACTTGAAGCACAGTATGTTGACGCGTAGCGACTTGTCCTTGGACATCGCCTTCAATTCCCCTAGCAAATAACAGCACTTGCTTTACTAAATCAGCACCACGTTTGGCATTGCTTTCTATTATTGACAATATCTGGTTAATCTGTTGGTCGTAGGTTTTAGCTTTGATCAGATGCACTGACATCAAAATTGGTGATAACACATTATTTAAATCGTGAGCAATGCCACTAGCAAGAGTGCCTATACTTTCCAGGCGTTGAGCGCGTAAAATTTTTTTTTCTATTTGTTTTTTCTGGGTAAGATCAGTATCAACGATCAGGATTGATTTGGCTTGAGAATGTTGATTATTTATCAGCGTCCAGCGACTTTCAACGATGAGTTTTTTGCCAGATTTGCTGGTTTTCTGTAACTCACCTTGCCAAGATCCATCCTTTAAGACAGTCTGATAAATTTCTAGATTTTGCGACAAAGGTTGAGTAGAAAAAAGTTCATCTGACTGCTTACCTATAGCTTCTTCGGACTTCCATCCATAAACTTTCTCAGCATTTTTATTCCATAATAAAATTTTGTTAGACAAATCTTGCACGACAATTGCATCACTGACAATATCCAGCAATGCTGCTTGTTCAAAGAAATTGTCCAAAATAGATTCGCTTTGGTGTAATGCCTCTTTATATTCCTGTTTGATGCTTGCCAGTTCAACTAAGTTCCGCCGGAACTCTAGTTGTCTAACTACCACGCGGCTAAGATTTTGCAGTGCTTCTACCTGTTTGGAACTGATTTGGCGTGGTACGCGATCAACTATACACAGAGTCCCGATCGCTTCTCCTCCTGGTGCTAACAAAGGTACGCCTGCATAAAATCTCACACAAATTTCAGCATAAGTGACTAGAGGATTCGTAGCAAATCGTTCATCAGATAAGGTGTCAGGAATAATCAAAACTTCGCCACTTTCCATACAAATCGAGCCGAATCCGGTATCTCGTGGCATTTCCTGTACATCTAACCCCACCTTGGCTTTAAACCACTGACGGTTAGCGTCAATTAGATTTATCAAGGCGATCGGTGTGTTACAAATCTGTGCGGCTAAGAACGCTAAATCGTCAAATGTTTCTTCTGGTGGAGTGTCGAGAATCTGGTACTGGCGCAGAACCTCAAGCCTTGCTGCTTCATTATTACACACTAAAGATTTCATTAAATTGTTCCTAACTATTGCTGAATGACAACTTGCCCACCCGACGATTTGTGGTCTAAATCATTTGCAAAGCGTTGTAATAACTTACAGCTTTTATTAAGATGCCTTACGCTATCGAACGTTGCACCTACTAAACAGAAGCTTTGTGAATCCACGCTTCTTAGGGTAGCGGCGCTAAAATACTACTTACTAAGAGACAGGCTTTAAGTCCTATAATATACATCTGCTAATTAGTAGCCCAAATCGGAAATTTGCTTCTTGATCAATTTAGCTCTCTCTGACTGCACTTGATAGCTTAATAAAGTCACGATCAGATTTAAATAACATAGCAAGCATATAGCTTGATGACTTTAATTATACTAATCTGCTTTCAGAAGGATGATCGATGAATTCTGGTTATTTTAACTAAATTTTTGCATATTTACACCCTAATAATTTTTTGTGGGGAAATAAAATTACTTAGACTAAGATAGCTAAGTAGTAATATATATAACTATCTTAATTATACATCAATTTACATAGATGAAATTTTTCTTGTTATTACAGCAGAAATCATGTATTTGAACCACATCTGTCGTAGGGGCACAGCATTGCTCATGCGTGTCAACTTAAGGTTAAAGCCAGTCTAGAACCAGCTTTCAGAGATAGTCTCGTTCCCAGTCTCTGACTGGGAATGCATTCCCAGAGGCTCCGCCTCAAGACTTGCGGCAGAGCCGCTATGAGGTGCATTTCCAGCCAGAGGCTGGAAACGAGGTTTTAAAAGGCTTTCACCTTAAGTTGACACCAATGAGCATTGCTGTGCCCCTACCCGCGTGGTCTATTTACCTGAAAATAGTTGTAATCTCAAAAATCCTTGTTTTGCCCAAAAGCATTAGCAAGAGCAACTAAACATCCACCAGCAGCGTTTTGTTCAGAGAGAATAGAAAAAGCCTACATAATACCAACGCAGTTATGACGACTACACTTGCCTCTGCTGTTAAACCAAGAGCCGAAGATAGTTTTGCCATTAGCTTTGCACCATTGTCTCTTGAAGAAATCTATGCTAAGTCTGACGATCCAGCCAACGGTGCTGTGGTGATAATGAGTGGCGTGGTTCGCAACCAAACTGATGGTAAACCTGTAATTGCTCTAGAGTATCAAGCTTACGAACCTATGGCATTGCGGATATTTTATCAAATTGCTGCTGATATTCGCTTATCTATGCCTGATGTGAATCGGGTAGTGATTCATCATCGCACCGGACGTTTACAAGTTGGAGAAATTAGCGTTTTAGTAGCAGTGGGTTGTCCTCATCGGAGTGAGGCGTTTGAAGCTTGTCAGTATGCTATTGATACGCTTAAACACAATGCTCCCATTTGGAAGAAAGAGCATTGGGAAGATGGTTCTAGCTGCTGGGTGAGTATTGGTGCTTGTGAAACATCAGGAGAAAATTGTTAAAGAAGTCGCAAGTCGGAAGTCGCAAGTCGGAAGCGATGCCCTGAGCGTAGCCGTTGGGTACAGTAATGTATAGGGGATAAAGACTCATTGCCACAAAACTTGCGGCTTCTTTTGTAGCCGGTGACTTAAACCCACCGAATGAAAGTTAAGATTTCTGAGCTATTGTCTTCAAACAAGTGCAATCTCTTGAACACGCAGCAATTCATCCAGCAATTAGCAAACTATGATTTGTGCTGCGCTAGTTGCTGGTTGAGAGTTCTTTAACCTACGTTTATGGCTAGAGTACCATTTGAAGTAATTTGAGCGATCGCACAATTCCCCAGTAAAGTGTTAACACTGGCGATCGCAATACCTAATCGCAATACTTAATTTTTATTAAAAATATCTAGATTTGTAAAACAACTATTTTTGTTGCATTTGTTTACATAAACTACATGACTCTATTGAGGTTTGTAAATATTTTGTATTTCTGCAAGGAATATTCCTTTAGACTGAATCTCAAGTGAAAAATGTGGGGATAAACACAAATGCATTCGTTAAATATATTTTGTCACGAATTTGTAGTTGCTGTTTCCTTTGTAGCTTGCATTATTGGACTGGTATTATTGTGGGACGGTAAGCAGCAAAAAAATGAGATGGAAGAAACAGAGCGGATTTTGTTTAGAATGAGCTTTACTTACTGGCTAGTTTATTGTGTAGCCTTTGGCATGGAGAAAATAGTTTTACCCGACTGGGAATCTGTACTCATGCCTTTGAAAATAACTACGGCTCTGTCATATTTCTTAACTTTTTCTTGCATTGTGAGTCTGCCACTACACAAATTTGCAGTACACCGTGTTGAGGAATAATTACAGCAGATTTCAAAGAAGGTGAAGTACACAACGATTCGTCTCAAACCCAGGTATAAAGCCTGTTTTACTTCTGAATTCTGACTCCTTAATTCTGAATTCTGCTGTATTGGGCATGATTAAGATTTCATCGCGATCGCTAATGCCGTTTCCAGTTCTGACTGAGCCAAAGGGGTCAAAATAAACACCTCTTGTACCGTCTTCCCCTGCCGTGCAATTACTTTATAGCCGCCGCGAATTGGTACTGAGACACGCAGTTGCATTTTTGGACAATGACCTTTTGACCGCCCGATTACTCCCGGCGTCACGGTTTGGATGCTATCCTGCTGACAAAGACGTTCTAAAATGGGGATGAGACCAGAAAGGTGTGTCGAGTGATTCCAAACCAGTCTGGCAGCTTTTTGGGAAGCTGCCCGGAGGGGATCTACGGTGGGTTTGCCCATGATGATTAAGCTGCTTCTAGAGGTGCCAGTGTCAAACCTGCTCGGCGCAGCTGCTGATGATAAAGTTCCGCAGGTTCTTGGGGACCGACCCAGACGATCGCTTGACCTTCATAGTGTACCTGATTAGTCAGATCCCACGCGCGATCGCCAGTCATTCCCGGAATATATTTCATCAAACATTCAGCCACATGTTGGAATGTATTAAAATCATCATTTAATACAATCACTTTGTAATTTGGATACGGCTTGCTGGTAACTTGATTAGACCGTTCAGGAGCTATAGTTGGTGCTGTGGCCATCTCGTAAACATCTGCTGAAAATGTCATAACCATAGAACAATTGAGCAAGATAATTTTACAAATAAATAACTAGTTTAGTCTATTGTCTGGGGAGTGGGGAGTAGGGAGTGGGGAGTAGGGAGTGGGGAGTGGGGAGATGAGGGAGATGAGGGAGATGAGGAAGATGAGGAAGATGAGGAAGAAATAACTAATGCCCCATGCACAATGCCCAATGCCCAATGCCCAATGCCCAATGCCCAATGCCCCATGCCCAATGCCCTATTTCCAATTATCCCAGTTTTCGTTAAAAATAGATGTATCGGGGAAAGCGGTAGGGTTGCCATTTTGTTGCAAAAGCCGTTTGAGTGCTTCTAGTTGTGGCTCTTGTTTGGGTAAGTCATCGACTAGTTGGTAAGGTGCGATCGCATTTTTGATGGCAAAACTAGCCACAGTCCCCGCAGCTGCGCCAGATGACCATTCAAAGGAATGTACCCGATAGGCAGCAGCAGCAATATGACTAGTAGCAATGCTTTTGCCTCCTACCAACAAATTATCAATTTTCTGGGGAATCATCGCCCTCAGAGCAATTTGGAAGGGATAAGCAAGTCCTGCACCACGTCTTTCGCCTGGACGTTCTGTGTTACCAGGGGCTTCTGGAGGACTATTCACCATGCAAGGATGGAAATCTATCGCGTAGTGACCAATACCCACAGCATCGGGAAAGATGGTAGAACGAGTCCGTCGCATTGCTTTGTCTGGTGAAACTTTACCGTCAATTACTGATACTGCTTCTAAACCTGCAAGTGCTGCTCGTAGCCTACGATACATATCTGCTGGCAGAGTTTTGGAGTAATACTCATCATTGTAATCTCGGCGAGAAATATCAATTTCCCAAATACCAAAGCCTGCGGGTTGTCCCCAACTGGGGCGGCCAATGATGCGCCGTCCTTCACGCATATAAGGATATTTTGATAAGCCATGCACTGTCCCCATCGGAGAATTTAGCCCTGACAACAAGCGGTTATTGGCTTGCTGCTGCTTTATACCCTCCCCCAGTTGGGAATCTGTAGTCCCAGCTACCAACCAGTAATAGAAAGATAGGGCATTTTCCTCAGCGTTGCGGAGGGTTTGTATCCGCAGTCCCCCCATCCAGCCTCCTGGCTGTAACTGTCCAGTAGCTTGTAACTGTTGGCGACTGTAAATCAAGTTATCCTTGGCTGTTCCTGGGCGGTAGTCGTTACCCCAAGTCCAGTTTTGCATGGAGATATCCCCTGGCGTGGATGCAGTAAAATTGACACCGCCGAATTTTGCTGGTTTCCCTTTGTTTGGACTCCAAATGCGACGATATGTGAAAACCAAATCAAAGTTAGCCAGTCGCATTAATTCATAGCTGAAATATGGCGCGTATTGTAAATAAAATGGGGGCATCGTCTGCGGTTGCGGTTCCTTGGTTGCCTCCATTGCAAAGGTGTAGGTAAAACCTTGAGGGCAATATGGGTCGTTGTTGATGCCCGAAGCCGAAGGTTCTAGATAGGAACGGGCATCAATGCCTAATCGGTAGGGAACATCAGCAAGAGCGATAATTTCTCCAGTTTCGCTAGCGTCTACGACGTACCATTTAGGAGCATCCCCTTTCGCTGCCTTGGGGATGAAACGGAGAATAGTTTTAGTAAATTGAGATGAGTTTTCGTAGCGATAGGCATCTTCAATGGTTTGAGATAAAGTAAAAGTATTGAGAGGTGGTGCGCCTTTTGCTGGTTGATGTTGGATAGCGATCGCACTATTAATTATTTTGCCATCAGCAGCGATTTCTAAATCCTTAATTACTGTGTTGGGAAACCATTGCAGCTTCCCTCTGCCGCGCTTTTCAGCATCTTTAAGCATCTGGGTCAAAATGGTGTGAGCATCGCGGGGAAGAAAACAAGATTCACTTACCCAACAGTCACCGGGGTTAAGTTTGCCGTATTTGCGCCCAATCCGGTTTCGCAATTCTAGGTAGCCGCGAGAATAGAATTTGAGAGCTCGCTGAGTTGGGCGTTCGTCTAACGCAGATGTCCCTTGAGCCGAAATTTGTCCTCCCAGCCAGTCAGTAATTTCCGTGAGGCAAACTGTTCGTCCTGCTAGTAACGCCTCGTAAGCTGTGGCGACGCCAGATAGTCCACCACCCACAACTAAAATTTCACAGTTGATACTTTTGTCTGGGGTTCTTGGTGGTGTGGCGTTTGTCGGAGACGTTGGTGTGGCGATCGCCCAATCAAATGCAACTAAGCTAGATATTAAATTGAGACTGATCAGCGATGTCAAGCTATAAGCTACTTTGTGTCTACGCTTCATGGTTAAAAAAATCACTCAAAATCCTGTGTCACCTTGTAGAAGGTAGCATCCAGCAAATGTTTATTACAAGCTTATTGAATTGGGTATTGAGCATTGGGGACTGAATTCTTCCCAATACACAATACCTAATCGCTAACTATTAATTCCCAACTTCTAACTCAGCACTCAAGCAAAGAGTAGACCACACACTCCACTTACACCAGATACTTTCCCACACTGGCTCCTGGCTGCACGGCCTACGTAGTAGCCATCGGCAAAAGCTAAACCTGTGCCAGTTCTCAAAAAGAAAGCACGATAGAAAATATCTCACTTTTCTTCTTCCATAGCACAGGAGTCATTAATAAAGGGTAAAATTACTTTTTGTAAACAACAGCCTTTAAAAGTATAGTGAAAGTTCAAAGGGTACGCATCCCCAAGAGTGATAAAATCACTTGGACAATTGACTATTTGCGTTCGAGAGTAAATAAATAAATCTAAATCTTGATTACCTATGTTTCTCAAGAATCGAAAAGGTAAAATCTGGCATTGAACCAGTCTCGAACTACTCTAATTTAGGAGATACTTAAATTACATAATTTTTGCGAACATCGGTCTTGCTGTTCAACCTTGGCGAGCGCAAAACTTTAATTCAATCGAGAGAGCGCGATTAATCTGTTTAAAAATACTAATCTGTAAAGATTCTATACATAGTTCTATCCATTGCCTCTTTAGATTAGTTTTGCTTATCGAATAAAAATCGAGATAAGTGAAAATACTCTCGATTTCCCTTGATTAAATTCATTACTATGTTTTAGTATTAATTGAGGCAGAGTAAATTACCCTGTCCAAAAGAATACCGCTCCCAAAAGTTAAGAAAAATGAAGTGCCACCCTCATCGGATTAACTAGTTTGGAAGCGGATATTCTATAAGCGCAAACCCCATAAAAGGAGGATTGCTATGGATCGTACTGTCCATAGTTTAGACTATTCTGATATCAAAAATCAACTATCTGGGTTGCCAATAGGTCAACGCAATAACAATGAAGGGGTAGAGGCAGCAGAATATGAGGGATCAGCTAGTAATTTAGCTGAACTAACTTCTGTTCTTGACTCCTTACACCCAAGGGCAAAAGAGGTTTTTTGGGCAATCAAGCCGGAAGGAAGCACAGCACAGTCTTTAAAAAAGCCTGTTACAAAGGTTGATTACACCTCGGTTCACAAGTATCTTAAGTATTTGCTTGGACTGAAACTTGTACGGCGTGATGTCAGTGAAACACAGCATGTCTATTTTCGTGCAGTGGAATTTCCAATCGCATCACCTACTTTGAAAAATGTTCCTGGCGCTAGCGTAGAAGTAGTGCAAGAACATTTCTCTGAGAGTGAACAAAACGGCTGCACTTCTAATATTTCTGCTAATCACTTCACAGCAAATCACAAAATTGAAAACGAGACTATGGATACATCCACATCTACCCAACAGGTATCAAGCGAAAACACTGTATCGCAAGTTGCTGAAGATTTAGTAGCGAAGATGAAAGAATGGACTAATCTTCGTCATCAAACCATGCAGATTGAGCAGGAAGTGGAAAAACTTGGCGGTAAATCGGCGCTTGAGCTGCTCAAGATTTGGGAAACCGTAATCAATAAGGCTTAGAGACTTTTAAAACCGCTTGTCTTTATACGCAAGCAAGATAAAATATTTGATACCTGTAAATAAAGTATCTAACTCAAAGCCTTAAAGCTAGTTTAGTTCGATACCATATTACTTTTCAATTGCCTGCTTTTAAAGTCACGCAGACTTATTGAATGCTTAGTTTTGTTTTGGTATTTCACTTGCAAGCAACTTTTGCTAGTAGAAAAGTAGGCTGTCAAATTACCTAGATTACACATGAATCAACGTAAATATTCGTCTGAACAATTGTTGCGATGTGACGAAGACGGAATAGAATATTTCACAGTTAAAAAAACTGGGTTATCTGGAATGTCGCATCGTGGATTAGCACGGTTTGTTGGCAAAGATCATACGGCAATTATTTACTGGGTTGAGCGCGTTGAAAAGGCAGACCTGGTGGAAAATAACCTCCCAGAATACTTGAAAGCTTTTGCTGGCAAGGACGTAAAGCTGGTGAACTATAAAGACCCTCAAGGGCGCAGCATACTAGAAGATCGGTTTTGTGCTGCCTTGACTGAATATTTTGCGTCTGATGCCCAAGATGCGAAAAACAACCTAAAAGCACAACAGTCGCGTATATTAATTCGTGACATCGGTATGCGCCAGTTAATTCACCTTAAAACGGGTTGGTATCTCCAATGCAACGACGAACAATTTCGCAAGTTATTGCAGGAACATGAGCAGAGAGTTAAAACAAGAAATTTGCTCAAGGACAAGATTCGTTGCGATTTAATGCGTGCTGTAAACGAGTGGAGAGAGGTTCATCGCCAGAGTAGAGCTATTTTTTCCGATACTCACGATGAAATCAACAAGATGCTGCAAGGGTTAAGTTCTAAAGAAATCAAGCTAAAAAATAGCTTGCCCAAGCACGTTCTTATTCGTGATTTTTATGATACTCAACCGCTTAATGACTACAGCGCTATCAGTCGTGTAACTACTACGCTGATTAAATGTGGAATTTATCCTTTAGAATCGGTAAGACTCGCTTCAGCTTTGTATTTATCTCCTGAGCATATAGCAGAGGCAATCCCTTTGATGGATAATATTCGCAAAGTCGGGAAATTCCTTGCAGAACAAAAAAGCAAACGGCTAAACGAAACAATCGATTTCAATCCATCTTTGACAAATTTAAACGCGAAATCATGATTTTAAGTCAAGGCAGTAAGTAAAACTTACTGCCTTGGTTAGCTCATGGGCGATGCGTGGTGCTGGACGTGACTCCTAATCCCGGTTCCAAGGGGTTCAACTCCCCTATCGTCCACAAGTCCATATATATGGTAGCAAAGCACAGCGGTTGAAAAATTGTTTAGCTAGTGGATCGATCACTTTGCCTGGAAAGCTCGACTTGATTGGATAGCTAGCTATCCAATTGTAAAACTTTGATGATTACTGTAACGGTAATTATCAAACATCTGCCTCCAGTTGACTGCGGAAGACAGCAAGTATCTCTTGTAATACAATAGATAAAAGCCGTATATACGCGGTAAAAAGCTGTAGATATAGTTTGTCAAGGTCAAACGGTTCTTGATTGGTGTTGTCCAAAGGCACAAAAAGTAGGAGAGTGTAGCGGTGTCCACTGCGATCGTAATTTTTACTCATGAGTTTGAGCAGATCCGGCAAAGAAAGATCGGTTCGTCATCGAATTTTGAGCAGTTAACTGCCAAGATTCGTAAATTAACCCATAGAGTCAAGCAGGAGTGGAGCGACCTTGCTGTTGAAGACCGCGAAGGGTTAAAAGAGTTTGCATATAAATGGCTGGAACCACCTACCAAAGGTGTTTTTAGCTTAAAGAGTAAAATTTGGGCAATAATTTACCTTTTATATTTGCACACAACCAATCAGACAGAAGCTTTCAGGTCTTGTATGAAGGCTATGGATACACTGATTGACACTATTTTAGATGCTGTTGAGCGCGAAGATCCGAGCTATCAAGCGGTTTTATCTGATACTCTAGAACAGTTGTACTCAGGTACAATGCAAAGCAAAGAGTTAAAGCCGGAGGAAACCCGTGACTGGCTGCGAAGCATATCAGATAGAGCCATTAGAGAAGTTTGAGACTAGTCTCGAAAAATTAATCAGAAAACACTACCGTAAAAATGAAAGAGCTAGAGATTCTTTTGAGGAGTTAGTTAATGGCTATATTAGTCAACTCCGTGAGAATCCTAGCTCTAATTCATTTTCAGACGATGAAAATTTTCCTAAAGGAACGTATAGAACGGATTTTAAGTTTAGAAAAATCCGATTTAGAGCGCCTGGATTAGATGGAGCGGCGAAGAAATGTCGCTTCATGTATGTGGTCAACGAGACGAAGCGCGTCGTTTATTTGTTTTGGATATACACGCATACAGAGTATCCACAAAGACCGTCCGACGACGAATTAAGAAGAGAATTTATTGGCATTCAACAAGAGGCAGAGCAGGAACAAGTCTAGCGTGCTGAAAAATCTTTCATCACCTCTCGATAGGGCGATCGCAAGCTCAAACAAAAACACCACTGTGTCGAGTGGTGTTTTAAGTGAATGTGAACAGATGATAAGGATATTGCGAAGGACTAGGTTGGTAAATCCTGTGGCTTAATCTCCCAATCCTCTTTCTTGATTCTCTCGGTTGCAAGCCGTGCCAGCTTTTCTGCAACTTTTTTAAAAGTTCCTTTGTTCGTGTAACTAGGAGATGGCTCAATTTGTGCGTGAGATGGATTGTCGTCTGTTGGTCTTGGACAGACATCAATTTTATAATCAAAAACTGGGTTGCCTTTTGGATCGTTTTGAGAAACATTTATCATCCGAACTTCGCCAGCAATTAAGCTCACTACACCATCATCTGGGTTTTTCTGCGTGCATTGTGGGTCATAACCACGAAGCTTTGCTCTGTCAACAGAAGGAGCTTGATTTCTATCTGTAAATGCTTGTGAGCTAAGTTCTAATCCAAACTCTCCAATGCGGTAATATTTGTCTAATCCACGAAAAATGCACCGATACAATAGCTCATCATCTGTAACCACATCGCTCACTGCAAACCTCTATGAAACTAGCCATTTCCAGAGAGCCGTAAGTTGAGCAGGTGATGCACACGCGCCGTCTTCCATTTCATTGTCAATGTCAGTCCCCCAAACTTTGATGTATTCTGCGGTATTTCCCAGAATATAAACAGTTAACTTTTTGGTTCCGTGCCACCACTCAAAAACTATTTCTGAGTCAAAGCTCAGATTTACCAGTGGTTCACCCCACCACATTTGGTCAGCAGCAACAACCGTGCGTAGTCGCTTCAACCATTCTATGGCGTATTTATAAGTTTCATTGTCAGATCCTAGTTCAGCAATTCTTCTGTGAGTTTTGTGAGCTGGTGAATAGCTCCAGCTTAAAAGTTCCAAAGCTACATAATTATCAGATTGTCCAGAGATAGCCTTGACCCTTTGAACTGAAGAAGCAGCTATTTTAGACCGATACTTCCAACTCCCCACGGTTGATGTTCTGTCTGTCGCAAGAATAACAAGATTGGCGTTTTGCCCAACCGATGCACTTTGTAAGCCTTCTGCTGATTGAGAAAGCGGAAGTTGGGTTAATTTGCCGCGTATCTGAGATAGCGCTGTTGTCTCTGAATTGCGATGTTCGTCTTTTGTGTAATAGGCGGCTTTACTTGACATTGAATAACTCCCTTGTGCGATCAGTAATCAAACTCTCAAAGGCTTGTCCTTCTCTACTCTTTAATTCATGTAAATTAGAAAGCACTTCTTTAAGGGATAAAGGCTTTTCTATCCAGGTTTGAGAAATGTCCAAATCAAGTATAAATACAACTTGTTCAGATGGTGGTTCGGCATCTGATAAGGTTATCACTAGCCTAATTGGAATATCTTCATAAATTGATTCAGTTCGCGTCACCAATCCTGATATGTTGCTTGGAAGGCTATCTGGAAACTGAGGATATATATTGAAATACTCACTAAGGTCAACTGCCTCATCAGCTGAAATAACTATTCGATTTATGTAGCGAAGAGAAATACGGGTTATACCAACAGGTTTAGCAACTTCTAAATAAAATTGGAATGCCTGATCAATTCTGTGACTAAATTCATCCCACCCTTCATAAGGGCGAAGGCTATGGATGCTCAGTGCATCAGGCCCCACACCTACTATTTTTGTGGCATCGGCAGAAGGGAACAAAAACTTGGGCATCTCTTGTGTTACCGTAATCTCAGGCTTTGCAGGCGGCACCCGCCCAAATTTAAATTCCGTTGTTATTAAGCTTTGCTCCTGTGGCTCACCTGTGTATAAATCTCTTGCTTTTTCATAGAACAAGCCTGGGATTGTAAAATTCCATGCTTGTCCAGGAGCAAAGCGAAACTCACAGATTGCCTCTTCTATTGGTGGATTACTATACTGACGGCGTGTCATAAATTACTCAAGTGCAGTATAACCTCACGTTTTTAGTAAGCTACAAATTTAAGACAAAAAATAACTATTCCTGTTTACTAATCTTAAGATATATAAGTCTGTCCTTATAAAAAGTTTTTCATAACCTCACAATCCCGTCCCCACAACCTGTTCCCGTGAAAAATCATTCATGATCTTGGCGGCGTCATCTACGGGGTTAGGAGATTGCACGGTGAGATTGTGGGGCATTTTAGCGACTGTGGATAGAGAATCAATTAGCCTGTCTAGTCTTTGATTTCCTGTTTTCAACGTGCGTTATTATGGGCGACACAACGAAAGATGCTGTTACCTCAGATTGCAACACATTTTGGTGCGAGTGAAGCGATGGTGCAGTTTCGCAGCAATGTGACTAATGTGCTTGTCAAATGCTAATACTACGCGATCAGCCAACGAACAAAATTCTTTTAATGCTTGTTGATGAGGTTTTCTGCTGCGATACCTAACGGTAAGCCCTTTAGGTTATGCTCGTAGTCGCTAACGCCACTGCTACGCGTCTGTGCGCTAACAAAGAATCATAATTTTAGAGAAGCTGCATTGGTCAATCGATAATTAGTAACTAATAATCTTTAGCAAAAACTGTGGTGATTTAGTCTCTTTTTCTGAAATTAAAAACTGCTCTTGCTGAAAGTAGACAAGAGCAGTTTTTAATAGCAAAGCCCAACATAAGAATTTAGGCATCTTCAAGTTCAAACTGAGCCACCGTAACCGCGTTAAAAGCAAAAGCCAAAACTAATGGCATCGGCGACTGAAACCAAAAGGTAAAAAAAACAGCTAGGATTGTGCCAATTACTGCGGACATCGACCACAATCGTTCTTCAAAAGTCAATCCCTTTTCGGCTTTAATCAATCTGAGAACATGAACTGGAATTGGTTCCGGCATTACCCCACCCGGAGGGAAAGCCCAGAAGTTGTTACGTCGCTCTACAAATAAATCTGTCCAGCCATTTTCTTGGCACCATGCCTCAATCCATTGAAGTGAGTAATGATTCATCATCGGG
Organism: Nostoc sp.; assembly: GCF_036919575.1. GTDB lineage: Bacteria > Cyanobacteriota > Cyanobacteriia > Cyanobacteriales > Nostocaceae > Nostoc. The sequence continues at coordinate 73,005 of NZ_JBALBY010000110.1, forward strand.
TTTCAGAGTTCGGTTTGTGGAAGTTGTGTACTTGGTGAATGTAAACTCTTGGAGATTCCTGAAGAACCAACTAATCGTTATAAAATTAACGCTAATTATCCGACTTTTAAGCTTTGTTAAGCAATTGAGACGCATATAATTACGCTCAAACCTTGCTTTGATTAATTAAAAGATTAACAGTTTATCGGGGCTGTTTACTTTGAAAGACAATAAACTTTACTTGGAAAATTGAAAGTAAAGTATTGTAAATAATTTGGTCAGTATTACTGCTTAATAAAACTCTTTGTACCCTAAAATTGAAATCTAAATATGAAGAATTGTGAATAAATTAACGAGCGTCACCGAATAGCCCATCGGAGACATTGTTTTATCCGGCTAAACCATTCCTTTAGAGTTAGGAATTTCAAGTTTGATAGGACTAAAGCAAAACTACACGCGCTCAGGGGCAATTCATGAATTGCCCCTAAGAAGAAAATGAGGGTTTCGGCTATTGTTTGCGTAAGTCCTGTTTGACCTTCGAGCGATTGCATAACGGCACTGTTCCGATTGCAATCGCGTTCGACACAATAGCAGGCAGGCTTCATGAAATAGAAGTGGTTGTATCTACTTCCTCCAAGGATGGTGACGATTCAGAAGAACTAGCGCTACTCTCTGGTGTTGAAAGCTTATCACCTACAATTCCATCCCATGAATAGTTGCAGATTTTAGTGCGAAGCAATGTACCAAACGTCAAATTAATTACCAGGGCAAAGGAATCGATAAAAATTAAATTCACAAAGCGATCAATCATTAGACCCCCTTAAGCTAAATTGAGCATCAAGTGCTATTTGCTCTCTTACTACACATGCCACAATCTATTTTCCAGAAAGGCATGGTATCTTAATACTTCTCTGTCACCCAAAACATCAGGGAGTAGTTTACGCTGAACTGAAAAGTATTGCCGGCCGTGTGATGCTCTAGTTGACCCATTGCTACAACAAGTGCTGTAAGTAAAAAGCAGTAATCGCAAATTGCGATAATTGCCCATGTAATTAATTTTCTTTCTCAAGAAAGATGATTTAAATTTATATACCTCTCTGAGGGTAAATAGAATCAAAGTGAAGCTAGGAGTAAAATCTATGAGCAAATTAAAACTTACTGGACTCAGAGCAAATATATGTTGAATATACTTTGGGGTATTGTTGTTGTACTGATTGCTGTTTGGGCATTAGGACTGGCACTTCATATTGCTGGAAATTTAATTCATGCAGTGTTGCTTTTAGCCATTGCCCTTGCTATCTATAATTTTTTCAAAACGCGTGATGTGTAAATATAGTAGTTCCCGACTTGCTGAGGTACGTTTTCAAAGTTACTAACCTTGGTAAAAAGATTTGAGTGTACCTCAGTTGCTCTACCCAAACGCTATATACTGAGTGCGATCGCTCCTAATGCTCCTAATATTGCCGCTCTCTAGCTAAAGGTGATGTCCGCGAAGGGCTACACCTATGCCGTTTTTGCGTTAGAAAATATTAAGCAAGGGAAATACACATTCCCCAAGTCCGGTAGCAAGGCTGCGAGTCTCAATTAGGATAAGCCAGTCTTGCTAATATTCAAATGCGGTAAGCTTAAATGCAGCGATTAGACACCAAATTGACTCTCGATATATTTTGGCGCCAAGGGTTGGCGTTCCTTCTAGGAATTATTATCTGGTGCGTGGCTGATCCCGCATTGGCAGTAGACTGGACTCATCCACTGTCATTTAGCAATGCAGAGTTGTCAAGACGTGATTTTTCTGGTGAAAGTTTGCAAGCTGCGGAGTTTTCTAACGCTAATATGGAACTGGCTAACTTTGCAAACGCTGACTTGCGGGGAGCAGTCATGAGCGCTTCGGTGATGACAAAAGCAAATCTCCACGGAGCAGATTTAACTAATGCAATGGTTGATCAGGTAAACTTGACTAAGGCTAATTTGAGCGATGCAGTTTTCAAAGAAGCTCTTTTACTCCGGGCTATCTTTAATGATGTGAATATCGACGGTGCAGATTTTACAGATGCAATTTTGGATAGGGCGCAAATCAAAGAACTGTGCCAGACAGCCAGTGGTGTGAATTCCAAAACAGGTGTGCAAACTCGTGATTCTCTAGGATGTCAATGAAGCGTGTTGGTGTAATTGGTGGCGGACAACTTGCCTGGATGATGGCAGATGCAGCAGAGAAGCTAGGATTAGAATTGGTCATACAAACTCCTAGTGAACACGACCCGGCGGTGTCAATTGCTCAGGAAATCGTTTTCGCCCCGGTAGATGATGCCAGTGCTACAGAAATATTAGCTCAAAAATGTGATGTTATCACCTTTGAAAACGAATTTGTTAACCTGCAAGCTTTATCTGTTTTAGCACAGCAAGGCGTTTGTTTCCGCCCACGATTAGAAGCTTTAGCTCCTCTTTTAGATAAATATCATCAGCGTTGCTATTTACGCGATTTGGGCTTACCAGTTCCTCAGTTTTTCGCCCTTGAGGAAGCGGAAAATCTTAAATCAAAAATAGAATATCTAGGTTTTCCCCTAGTCCTCAAATCCCGACGCCACGGTTATGATGGTCAGGGTACTTTCATAATTCAGGATTTTGCTACTTTAGAGCAAAAGCTAACTTTAAATCAATCACTTTTCTTGTTAGAAGAATTTGTCCCATTTGAACGGGAACTAGCAATAATTGCAGTGCGTTCTGTGGAGGGAGAAATTGTAACTTATCCAGTGGTAGAAACCCAACAAGAACAACAAGTGTGTCGGCGGGTGATTGCACCAGCCGAGATTACGCCCAATCAAATAGCAGAAATCCAAGCGATCGCACATACTCTATTAAATAGCCTAGAAGTAGTGGGAATTTTTGGAATTGAACTATTTCTGGGTGCTGATGGCAAAATCGTAGTAAATGAAATTGCGCCCCGTACTCACAATTCTGGGCATTTTTCCCTAGACGCTTGTGAAACTTCTCAGTTTGAGCAACACCTGAGAGCCGTTTGTGGTTTACCTTTGGGAAATCCGGCTTTGCAGTGTGCTGGCGCTGTGATGGTGAACTTACTGGGGTATGAAAATTCTCACAGCGACTACCAAAGCCAGCGTCAAAAAATAGCAGAGATTCCCCAAGCGCACCTTCATTGGTATGGGAAGACAGAATCACGTCCGGGGCGAAAGTTAGGACATGTCACCGTTTTGCTGGATAATCAAAATAGAGAATCGGGAAGTGCGATCGCCAACGGTGTCGGCGCAGCGATCGCCCACACCATAGAATCCATCTGGTATCCCAGGTAAATTTTTCAGAAACTTTCGATATTGAACACACAACATCTTTTTGAAAGTTATAATGAGTGAGTTGCACTACGACGTTGGTGACTGCCATCAAGTTTTTTGATCTATGCCTTTAAAGACAAGGGAGTCAAACAGTTCTCGTGGCAGTAAACCGGGCATGTACCCGGAAACTTTAAACGAGGAATTTAGGTTCCCACCTGGTTAAACCAGGTCATAAACTTAGGTAAAACGGCGTCGCGGTGAACTTAAAATTATTAGCTCCCAAAGTCAGTTAGAATTTGGGAGCTTTAATAATTTAAATCAGAAAAACTTATAGCACTGCAACAAGTGCCACTGGAATTGGTAGAAAATAAGACTTTTTAATAAGCTTTTCAAAACGCCATTCTGAAAGCATCGGTGTTGCCAGTGATAGACTTAGAACAAAATTGCTAGTCACTAGACCTCTTGCAAAAGTCGAACATCCACCCGAAAATAAATTTTCTTTTCTTATAGCTCTAGTCGGTTTAAACCGACTAATAACAGTAGTTTCAGTCCGTTTCAACGGACTTTTGCTATAAGAGAGGGACTTGAGTCCCTGGCGGTTCAAGTATTTTCGCAAGAGGTTTACTGAACGAGGTTGGTATGAACGCAGAGTTCACCCAGATTTTTGAGTTAACCCTCTCAGAAAAATTGCAGCTTGTTGAAGACTTATGGGATAGCATTGCCCAAGTTCCAGAACAAATTCCTGTGCTTGACTGGCAAAAAGAAGAACTTGCTAAGAGAAAAGCAATCTATTTACAAAATCCTGACTCAGGTAGTTCCTGGGAAGAAGTTAACGAGCGAATTCGTACTAGACAGTATGGTGCTTATAAATCTGATTATTTTGCCAGAGGCCGAAGAAGATGTGGCTCAGGCTTGTATCTGGTATCAAGAGCAGGAACTTGGTTTGGGTGAAGAATTCCTTCGTTGTGTAGATGCTTGTATTCAGTTCATTCGGCGAAATCCAGAAATGTATCAGGTAGTTCACCAAAGCTATCGAAGGTATCGCTAAAATATAGTACTTTATGATACAGTTTTTTGAGCAATAGGATTGATTGTAAAAAATTTCTTCTGCGATCGCTTGCGCTTGCTGTTGTCAGTCCCAAAAACATCGGCACAAACCCTTATTATTTTGTCAACTTACAAAAGAGTCACGTCTACTGAAGTTAGCAATAGCTGGTGATAAAAACAAAATCTGTATAACTTGATTCTAAATTAGGTCTCGTTCAGAGTTAAGATAACAAAATTATCTTAAATTGTGGTTAAAGCTACAAAAAATTGTTAAAACAACTAACTAATAGCGTATTTCCAGCTTCGGTCTTCCGACTAGAGAGTGGTTTAACCTTTATTCATCAAGAAATTCCCACTACCCCTGTAGTTGTGGCGGATGTTTGGGTGCGTGCTGGAGCAAGCCTAGAGCCAAAACCGTGGTTCGGCATGGCGCACTTTTTAGAACACATGATTTTTAAAGGTACGGCGACGCTACCCCCTGGAATGTTCGATTATAAGGTTGAAAACCGGGGTGGCGTCAGTAATGCGGCGACAAGCTATGATTATGCTCATTATTCACTGACCACAGCTGCCCCTTATTTAAAAGATACTCTGCCCTACTTGGGAGAACTACTGCTGAATGCGGCAATTCCAGAAGATGAATTTAGCCGCGAACGGGACGTGGTGCTAGAGGAAATTCGCTCTTGTCAAGACGATTCCGACTGGATAGGATTCCAAGCTCTGATTCAAAGCATCTATCAGCATCATCCTTACGGACGTTCGGTGCTGGGTACTGAGCAAGAACTGATGCAGCAGTCACCAGAAGCAATGCGCTGTTTTCACCGCACTTACTATCAGCCGGAAAACATGACGGTAGTAATTGCCGGAGGTATAGCCCAGCAACCAGCTTGGGAAATGCTAAATCATTCATTTGCTGATTTTGCCGAACGCTCGAATTGTCCGCAGTTTGAGAAAGTGGCAAAGCCAGTGATAACAGGAATTCAGCGTGAAGAACTGTGTTTACCACGCATAGAGCAAGCGCGATTGTTGATGGCGTGGCTAGTACCCGGAGTAGAGTCAATCCGCACTGGCTATGGTTTAGATATGTTGTCGGTGTTATTGGCAGAAGGGCGGACTTCGCGTTTAGTGCGCGATTTGCGAGAAGATTTGCAATTGGTACAGGGAATTGGCAGTAGTTTTTCTCTACAACGGGAATCAAGTTTATTTACAATTACTGCTTGGTTGGAACCAGAAAATTTGGAGAAAGTTGAGTGTTTAATTTGCGCTCATTTGGATGATTTGCAGACTAGAGGAATTAGTGAACAGGAACTTGCCCGTACACGCAGGCTGCTATGTAATGAGTATGCGTTTTCTACCGAAACGCCAAATCAGCTAACGGGGCTTTATGGGTATTACAATACCATCGCCCAAGCTGAATTAGCTGTGACATATCTCCAGCAGATTCAGTCTTTTGATGCCCAAGAACTGCAAAAATTAGCTAAACAGTATCTCTCGCCGCAAAATTATGCGGTTACTGTACTTAAACCGTGTTAGTTATTAGTCATTAGTCATTAGTCATTAGTCATTAGCAAAAGACAAATGACAAAGGACAACTGACAAATGACAAATGACAAAGGACAAATGACAAATGACAACCTTGCTGCAAAAATCGCCTATCCATCGCACTGTATTGAATAATGGCATTGTCTTGCTGGTGGCAGAAAATCCGGCTGCGGATATTGTTGCGGCGCGAATCTTTGTGCGTGCCGGTAGTTGTCACGAAAACCGGGAGCAAGCAGGGTTGGCACATTTGCTATCAGCAGTGATGACAAAGGGGTGCGATGGCCTTTCTAGTTTGGAAATTGCTGAAATTGTCGAGTCTGTAGGGGCGAGTTTGAGTGCAGATGCCAGTACTGATTATTTTTTGCTATCTTTCAAAACGGTAACATCCGATTTTGCAGAAATTTTAACATTGGCAGGGCGGATTTTGCGATCGCCTACTTTTCCCGAAGCTGAAGTGGAACTAGAACGGCGTTTAGCACTCCAAGATATTCGTTCCCAAAAAGAGCAACCGTTCAATGTCGCCTTTGAACAAATGCGGCAGGTAATGTACCAAAATCATCCCTACTCTATGTCAGTGCTGGGAGATGAAACCACCATGAGCCGCTTAACTCGTGCGGATTTAGTGCAGTATCACCAAACTTATTTCCGTCCAGATAATCTAGTAATTAGTATTGCTGGTAGAGTCACACCTACAGATGCAGTAGCATTGGTGGAAGAAGTTTTTGGTGATTGGCAAACTACAGCCCAAGCACTGCCAATACTGAGTTTACCTGAGATTAAGGTAGAACCGCAGGTAAGATTGAAGGCAGTACAGACACAACAATCAATCGTCATGCTTGGTTATTTGGGAACATCGGTGAGTTCTGTTGACTACGCCCCACTGAAGTTGCTGTCTACCTACTTGGGAAATGGGCTTTCTAGTCGCTTGTTTGTGGAATTACGAGAAAAAAGAGGTTTAGCTTACGAAGTATCTGCCTTTTACTCCACAAGGCTATTTCCAGCGTCATTTGTGGTTTACATGGGTACAGCACCGGAGAACACCAGCATCGCCCTAGAGGGACTGCGTACAGAAGTAGATTTATTGTCTACCGCCGAAGTCACCGAAAGCGCACTCCAAGCTGCTAAAAACAAGATTCTGGGGCAGTACGCCTTGGGTAAACAAACAAACGGTCAAATTGCTCAAATATACGGCTGGTATGAAATTTTGGGCTTAGGAATTGATTTTGATACAAAGTTTCAAGAATTGATTGCGGCTGTGAGTGCCAAAGATGCGATCGCTTCAGCTTGTAAGTATTTAAAATCACCTTACTTGTCTTTAGTTGGTCAAGAAGAAGCAATTAATAATGCGATCGTATAGCTTTGCCTTAATTCTCTCTTTTTTGAGAACGGTTAGGGATATTGGATTGTGTGCCGCAGCTACGCCCGTCAAAGACATCGTAAATGCAGCTGTTTTTTAGACCAAGCGGCTGTACTATTAGCATGAGAATATTCTGGGAGTAAATTCCATGCAAAGCAGCCTGACAGCAAGTATTTTGAGTTACTTAAAATTACTAGATCCAACTGTAAATCGCTTTCGGATGGAAAAACGGCAAAAAGGTTGGTGGAGACAAAGCTGTAAATGTTTATCAGCGATTGAAATACTCTTGTTCTCCACTACACCTCTCTTGATTGCCTCAACGCCTGTAGTATCAATAGCTGCACCACAAAAAATTGCCCAAGTAAATCCTGGAGTTGCGATCAACCGCCCTACCCTCAAAGTTGGTAGTCAAGGCGAACGCGTGTCTGAACTTCAAGGAGCTTTAAAACTTTTGGGTTATTATTCTGGTGCCGTCGATGGTGTATATAGTCAGAATACGGCCAGTGCTGTTTCCCGGTTTAAAAAAGCAGCTGGCTTAAATCCAGATGGCGTTGTTGATGCCAGCACTTGGCAACGACTTTTCCCCAATGAATCGGTAGCAGCATCAACCGTCCCTTCATCCCAGCCAAGATTTAACTCAACCACAAATTTTCCTGTTCCAACCCAGGCTAGCAACCTCACCAACGTTGCAAATCCCAACCCCAACCCTCCAAGACAAGCTGTAACAGCAGTTGCGGCTAGCCCTCAACCAAAACCTACTACACCAAAAAAAGCTGTTGCGACTAGCCCCAAGCCAAAACCTACTACCCCAAAAAAAGCTGTTGCGACCAACCCGGAGCCAAAACCTGCTACCCCAAAAAAAGCTACAACTTCAAGCACACGGAAAACGCCGAATCGTACTACATCAAGTACTCCCACTCAGTCAAACACAACTACTAAGCGAACTCCTGGTGTTCAATACACCTCAGAAGGATTGCCAATTTTGCGTATAGGGTTACGTGGTTCTGAAGTTGTTAAGTTGCAACAACAGCTGAAAAAGCTTGGTTTTTTGAAAGGCGGTGCCGATGGAGACTTTGGCGTGACAACCGAGGAAGCTGTGAAAGCTGCACAAAAGCGGTATGGTTTAGAAGCTGACGGTGTAGTTGGTGGCTCTACCTGGGAGGTTCTTTTGCGGCGATCGCCCCAACAGCGTTAGGCTGATCCTAAAGTTGCCATCCACTATAGTGCAATTTTGCCAGTTCCCTTATTGACTTTGGAGCTTGCTTATGCTATACAGGCTCTTTTAGATCGGGAGGTTTCTCGACCGAGAGCAATCTCTGTAGGAGTTTTGCTGCTCAGATCATTTTTAATGAATTTAATTCGTGGTACATCCTGCAATACGATAAAGATACCCTGATTGAAACTATCTCTCGATGCGATCGCTGAAAAATTACATTGTTTTTGGGCTGATAAAAGATGATGGCAACTTTCGGAGCTAAGTACAACGACACCTGATAGTGTTACAGATTACAACTGGCAAGAGTCAAATTAATTAAACTGCTAATTCCTCTAAAAAAACTTATGCAACACTTTTTATTAACTTGGCTCGGTAGTGCGGTGGCGTTATTTATTACTGCTAATATCGTTCCGGGATTCTTTATCAAGAATTTTCTGACTGCCTTAGTCGCTGCCCTTGTTATTGGTCTGGTTAATGCATTTATTAGACCAATTTTGCAGATTTTGACGTTTCCAATTACCTTACTCACCTTTGGTTTATTTACATTAGTGATCAACGCCTTAACCCTTTGGCTGGCAAGTGCCTTAACTCCTGGTTATGGTTTTGAGATTCAGGGTTTTTTACCTGCTTTGCTAGGTTCAATTGTGCTAGCAATTGTTTCTAGCATAATTAACTATTTGTTGAGAGTTGTTGACTAGAAAAATTAGTGAGCAGGAGTCAGTAGACAGAATTCAGAATTCAGAATTCAGAATTCAGAATTCAGAATACCCCACGCCTGAAATCAGGGGTAAGAGTCAAGGAAAGAATTTTTTCTTATCCAGGATTGACTCTATGAAATGTTGTGAGTAATTATAGCTCACGATCAGAGAATGCGTAAATCCTAAAGTTGCTCTTTAGACAATAATGGCTCAAATAACTGGTAAGCGTCATAATTCCGAAAATGTCGAGCATATAAATCAACAATATCCTCAGATGAATCAAAGTCATCATCTAAAACTGAATTTACGTCTACTACTTGCTGCAAAGACCAAGTAATAGTTTCTCCATTTTCATTTGTATAGCTGACACTTTCATTTTTACCATGATTCAAAGCCTTTGTTTTTGCTTCCTCTAAAGAAGTGGCTTTAATCAAAACAAAGCTTTCTTGGTACAAAGGTTGATAATCAGGTTTATCTGAAGATGATTTATAGAGAATTATAGCAATGTAGAATGATTCTGGTTTATTTACACTTTCAGTTTCCATCTCATGTCTCCACGAATCTTACAAAGGTAAGTATTGAACACGATTGCTTAATTCTTCAAGATAGGCAGTTTTAGCAATAATTTCTAAATCACGAACACAATCACCAACAGTAACTCTGAGTTTATGGGCATAAATAACACCAGCAAAATTTATTTGTTTGTCTTGACGACGGTTCGCTTCAGCTAGAAAATCGTCATCTTGGGAAAACAAAACACGCTCAAGTTCTGTCGCACGGTCAAGTATAAGAGGATCAGGAAAGCTAGTCCGCCCATCTTCTTGTACTGTTACCCCGAATCCGTAATCCATCTGTAATTCCTCGATGCACATTCTCATCAATATAAAGAGCAACACTCATTTAATTAATCCTTCTGCACGGAGTCTTTTAGATAATGGAGATTCTCCTGTTTCTAAACGTAATCTTTCCGCATAGTCAAAGCGTTGCTGCATATCAGCATCAATTTCTTCTTTATGTTCCCAATAATAAGCTAAAGCCGAATAAATCTGGCTCATGCTCAAATGTGGATATTGAAAATGTAATTCTTCTGGACTCCAACCATAAGCATGAATGGAAGTAATTAATTCCACAATTTTCATAGATGTCCCTTTAATGAAAGGAACATTGCCTTCATCGACTAAAATATGTTTATATTCAGTAGTTGTTGTTTGAGTCATAATTGTTGTTTATTTATCCAAGTTCTCCGCAGCTATTTTTTCAATTTACTATTATTCAATAAATTTATAATTTCAGTAAGAATTCTTGGTAGGTAATAATTTCAGTATTTTCAAATTTTGTAATCTCTAATAAATCTTGATCACCTGTGAGTAAAAAATTAGCATCACTATCTTTTGCTAGTGCTAAAAGATAATTATCTTTTGCATCCCGACAAAGATAAACTTCGGATATTATATTTATAAATAAACCAATAGTTCGCAAAATTTGAATTAATTCATCGACTTTGTTAGGGGGAAAATATTTTTGGAACTTAGGACGTTGAGTAACCAAGATAATTTCTTCTAATATCTCTTCAGAAACTACCACTTGAATTGTTTCTTCAAGTAAAAGATTTTGTAGTTGTTTTAATTCCTTACCAATTAGAAAGCTAATCCAAAGATTAGTATCAATGATTATCTTGATTGTTTTGTTTTCTGGCATAAATTTGAGAACGGACGATTTCTACTTCCTCTGTAATTTCCTCTAGAGATAATTCATCTGTTTGAAATACTTCTAGTAATTGCGTTAAATTTTTATTCAAGGTTTCTTTTTCTAGCTCTTTGCTAAGTAACAATTTTTCTGAATCAGAAAGTTGTTTAACTAGGGTAAGAATTTGTTCAAATGTCAAGGGGAGTTGATAGGTATTTTGTAACATAGTGTCAAATATTATCCTGTCTTAAATTTATGTTCATCACTATTCCTACACCTTATTTTACTGCCAAAACCAACTGCGTACCCAACGCCACAACCGATGCAACCAACGCCAAAAATCACGACGAGAGACTACAGGCGTTTTTGGTTGAGAAAGACGCTCAATTGCATTGTTGCAATCTTGCACATCAGCATCAAGTCCCATCGCCTGATAAAGTTCGCGGGCGTTGCGATAAGCACCCAGCGCGTCTGATTCTCGGTTGAGGTTTTCTAATGACAGACCTAAATTAAACCATGCGATCGCTTCCCCTTGAATATCGCCTATCTCCCTTTTGATTTCCAAAGACTGCTGGTGGAACTTAATCGCCCGTTGGTACTGTTCCAGGGAGTCGTAAGCATTGCCCAAACCGATTAAGGAATTACCTTCGCCATTGCGATCGCCTATCTCCCTAAATATTTCCAAAGACTGCTGGTAGAATTCAATCGCCCGTTGGTACTGTCCCAGGGACTTGTAAGCATTGCCCAAACTGATTAAGGATTTACCTTCGCCATTGCGATCGCCTATCTCCCTAAATATTTCCAAAGACTGCTGCAAGAACTTAATCGTCTGTTGGTACTGTCCCAGGGAACAGTAAGCACTGCCCAAATTGTTTAAGGAATTACCTTCGCCATTGCGATCGCCTATCTCCCTAGATATTTCCAAAGACTGCTGGTGGAACTCTATCGCCCGTTGGTACTGTCCCAGGGAGTTGTAAGCATTGCCTAATGAAGTGAGAGCAGCCCGATAATTCCAATTTTCTGTAGCGCCAATTTCTTCCCATTTACTTACCAATTGCCCATATAATTCTACTTGGTCTGCATAATAACCCCGCAAGGTTAAAAAATCATTGCAAATCCAAATACTATCAAAGGCAGAGTTATAATCTTGCAACTGATAAAAGTGATCAAAGATTTCCAAGTATTCTTTAACATCATCTTTTGTTTTCCAAGGCGGTTGTTTAGCAATTGAGTAATAATAACCTATAGCTTTTTGATGCGCCTCACTCTGATCGCCAGCCTGATAGCGCACATACTCCAAAATCACGGGCTGAAAATCAAATTGCCGCTTACCATTGAGTTTGTCTACCAACAAAGAACGCTTAACCAGATTCCTCAATTCTTTCTCAATCTCTGGTGCTGAACTTCCCGGCAACATAGCCACTGCTGCTGCACTATCAACAGCACCACGATAAACACTAATATTCAGCAACAACGTCTTTTGTAATTCACTCAACCGCTCAAAACTGGCATCCAACACCAACACCATCCCCACATTTTCCCGACGATGGATACCTACCACTTGGGGATCTGTCAACAACTGCCGCAAATTCCCTAAGCCTAAATCTGCCAATCGTCTTAAATCCCGGTCTTGGGGATATTCTTCTTTTAATAAATCTGCGACCAATTTCAACAACAGGGGATGCCCATCTACCAATTCGACAAAATCCCCTAAATCCCTTCGGGAAACCCTCAATTTCGTCATAAATTTTAGCTGCTAGCATCGATTTACCGGTGCCACCGATGCCTTCTATGCCAATTAGGAAGGTATTTTTATCAGTTAACCATTGCTGTATCTGGGCAATTTCTATTTTACGTCCCTGCCAGTAAGCCAAACTTTTGTTAGGGTTGCCAGCTTTGAGAACTCCAGGCGATTCTGGTTTATTAATGCTTTCTAGCTGAACAAGAATTTGCAACTGTTCTGCGGTCAAATAAAAATTCTCTGCTTTAATAGAACCAATTTGAGTTAGTTTGCTCTGATCTTTAGCAGTTCCCTCCACCTTAATGATTTTTTGACTACTGGGGTTTGGTTCTTCCGCCATAGTTAATCAGCACAGGTAAAAATTTTGCTGGGTGTTGTCGTTGTGAACTCGGTAGTTCGTGTTCTGAACTCGGTAGTTGGCGTTCAGAACTCGGTAGTTGGCGTTCAGAACTCGGAAGTTGGTGTTCGGAACTCGGAAGTTGGTGTTCGGAACTCGGCAGTTGGTGTTCAGAACTCGGAAGTTGGTGTTCAGAACTCGGAAGTTTATGTTCGGAACTCGGAAGTTGGTGTTCAGAACTCGGAAGTTGGTGTTCAGAACTCGAAACATCAAAATTTTTCAAAACCTCGTTTACAGCCTCTGGCTGGAAATGCTGATCATTGCGGCTCTGCCGCAAGTCAGAAGGCGGAGCCTTCTATAGGCATTCCCAGTCTCTGACTGGGAACGAGGGAACTTAGAGCCGGGGCGAATAGAATAGAGCCTCCGGCACGCTGACGCGAACGCGGTTACACAAACAAAGTCCACCTCCGTGGACTAATACAAAATCAAGGATTATTAACCCACGGAGGTGGGTAAAGCCTCGTGTAGACGCGGTTTCTAACCGCCCTTTTAACTTTTAATTACTCAATTAAAAACTTACTTGGTTTGCGTCAATCTTCCCAACTTGTTTTACCGTACTTTGGTCATAAGCATTAGCGCTGACCTGAATATTGTCTCCTGGTTTGTCAGTCGATGCTTGCAAAATCTTAGCTATTTCCTCCGCAAGTGCTGTATCCGCTTCTAAAATCTTCTTCAATTGCACTCGCAAACTTGCTTGTAAATCTTCATCTTCTGGATTTTGCGCTACATCCGTTGCTGCTTCTTTCGCTGCTTCCTTCGCTTCCACTTTTGGTTGTAACTTAGCCCAAATAACTTTGGCTTTATTCCAAACATCCTCACCTACTTTCTGAGATGCCCCTTCTACGGCTTTATTACCGACATTTAACAAAAATGGCAGATAGGGAGCGAGAAATTTAACCAGTTGAACAGCTATATCCATTGGTTTATGATGTCTATCTTTACTGAGTATATTAACGCTTCTTCCCCCAACAGGGAAAAATAACCAGAAGCCTCCACGGAAGTTTCATTTTTCTCCGAAGATCGCAAAATTATTCATGCAACAATAAAAATTTACTTATTCTATTGTTAAATTTTGTAAAGTTGATGTCTTCAAAAGTATAAACCTGATATTTAGATAGCTAAACTAGCAAACAGTGCATCTGTACTCTTAATTATTAAAAGTAGATGTGGCGCTATAGTCTTAATGATCCCAGTACAACTTGTTCTCAAAAACTTTCTTAGTTACCGTGATGCAACTTTAGATTTTCGCGGTTTGCATACGGCTTGTATTTGTGGTTCCAATGGTGCGGGGAAATCTTCACTTCTGGAAGCAATCACTTGGGCGATTTGGGGTGAAAGTCGCGCCACTGCTGAAGATGATGTCATCTATTCTGGTGCCAAAGAAGTTCGGGTTGATTTTACTTTCCAAAGTAATCAGCAAAAATATCGGGTGATTCGTACCCGAATTCGGGCAGGTACTAGCGTCCTGGAATTTCAAATAGAAATACCATCTGGGTTTCGCTCACTCACTGGCAAAGGGGTAAGAGCAACCCAAGATTTGATTTTAGAACATATCAAGCTAGATTATGATACATTTATTAATTCTGCCTACTTACGTCAAGGTCGTGCAGATGAATTCATGCTCAAGCGCCCCACCGAACGCAAAGAAATTTTAGCGGAGTTGTTGAAACTCAATCAGTACGATGATTTAGAAGAACGGGCAAAGGAATCTTCTCGTCAGTTCAAAGCACAGGCATTAGAGTTAGAGCGTTCTTTGGAGTCGATAAAAATTCAGTTGCAACAACGCCAGACAACCGAAGCGCAAAGAGTCGAGTTAGAAGCCGAACTTAACCAACTGCAACAAGTGCAAGCTTTTGATAATATTCAATTACAAAGTTTGCAAGTTGTCCAGCACCAGCGCCAAAATTGGGAACAACAACTCAACTTTGTCAAGCAGCAATACCAAAATCTTACCCAAGATTGCGATCGCCTCCAACAAGAACAATCAGCTATTGGCTCTCAGCGATCGGATTTAGAAAAAATATTACACCAAGAAGCTGAGATTAAAGCTGGATACGCCCAATATCAAAGTCTACAATCTCAAGAAGAAGCTTTTGCTGTCAAATTTGAAGAATACACCCGCGCCGGGCAGAATCGTCAACAAAAGCAACAACAGCTTACCAAACAAATTCACGAAATCGAACGGCAATTGCAACAAGCCCAAGCCCAAATTGAAGCTTTACAGCAACAAGAGCGAGACATTCAGCAAACTCTGACTAAATCCGGTGAAGTAGAAGCGGCTTTGTCACAACTGGCCGCAGCACGTCATCATGTTGCTCGTTTAGATCAACTGCAAATGCAAGTGACTCCCTTGTTGCAACAACGAGCAACTTTACAAAGCCAACTCGATCGCACTCATGCGGGTTTAGTAGCGCGACTCGAACAACTCCAAACTACTGAGAACCAATTGCAACGCCAGCAACGCCGCCAACCGCAACTGCAACAAGCGGTGATGGATGTGGGAATCCAGATTGAGGAACTGGAGAAAAAGCGAGTTTATCTGCAACGAGTGCAAGAAAAAGGGCAAGAAAGGCGGCACTTTATCGAACGTCTGCAAGCTCACCAACGGGATTATGAAAAACTGCTGGCAGAATTAGAGCAGAAATTGCAAATGCTCCAAAATCCTGAAGCTCTTTGTCCATTATGTGAGCGTCCTTTAGATGAACATCACTGGAGTCGGGTGGTGGAAAAAACCCAGGCTGAGTTAGAAGATACTCAAGGGCAGTTTTGGGTAGTGCGGGAACAAATGGCTGTGTCTGACAGAGAAATTCAGGTACTTAGGCAGGAATATCGGGAAATTTCCCAACAATTGGCGGGCTACGATGGTTTACGTGAACAACGGGGACAGTTGGCAGCACAGTTAGAGGCTACAACTGATGTCCAACAACAGTTACAACAAATTGCCGCCGAAAAACAGCATTTAGAGCGATCGCTCCAAGGTGGTGATTACGCTCCCGATAAACAAGCCGAACTCCGGCAACTAGACCAATATCTCCAACAAGCTAATTATAATGAACAAGATCACGCCCTGGCGCGGAGCGAAGTTGAGCGGTGGCGATGGGCAGAAATTAAACAAGGGCAAATTAAAGATGCGACTAAGCGACAAGCGCAACTATTAGCCCGAAAACCAGAACTTCAAGCCGCTATTGCCCAATTACAAACCAGAATCCAACAGGATCAGACTGATTCGGAATGTGCTAAACAAATCGCGGCTCTTGAGCGTCACATTACTGAAATTGGCTACAGTTCTGAGCAGCATAACAACCTGCGTATAGCTGTAAAGAAAGCTCAATCTTGGCATTTGCGGTATCAACAACTACTATCAGCCCAGCAGCAGTATCCCCAACTCCAGACGAGATTGCAAGAGTTAGAGGAGTCCAGAAACGCCAGATTAACGGAGCGCCAAAAACTCGGCGGACAAATCGAAAGCATTATCCAGCAACTACAAGCTACAGCTAACCCATCTGCCCAAATTCAAGCTCTAGAGCAACAGTTAGCAATACGTAGACGGCAACTTGATGAGCAAATAACAAAGTTGGGGCGTTTAGAACAGCTAGCGCATCAACTGGAAACGCTGCAAATTCAGTATGATCAACAGCAGCAGCAATTACAATCTTGCAAGCAGGAATATCGTGTTTATCAGGAATTAGCGCAAGCTTTTGGTAAAAATGGTATCCAAGCACTGATGATTGAGAATGTGTTGCCGCAACTGGAAGCCGAGACTAATCAACTACTTTCGCGGTTGAGTGGGAATCAGTTTCATGTACAGTTTATTACTCAAAAAGCTGGGCGCAGTGCGAAATCAACCAAGAAAAATGCCAAATTGATAGACACTTTAGATATTTTAATCGCCGATTCTAGAGGAACGCGATCTTATGAAACTTACTCAGGTGGGGAAGCTTTTAGAATTAACTTTGCCATCCGTTTAGCCCTGGCGAAATTATTAGCGCAACGGGCGGGGGCGGCGTTGCAATTGTTGATTGTGGATGAAGGTTTTGGTACACAGGATGCTGAAGGATGCGATCGCTTGATTGCCGCGATTAATGCGATCGCCTCTGATTTTGCCTGCATTCTCACTGTAACCCACATGCCCCACCTCAAAGAAGCTTTTCAAGCCCGGATTGAAGTGAATAAAACTCAGGAAGGTTCGCAGTTGAGTTTGTCAATTTAACAGGAAGAATTCAAGAGTCAGGAGTCAGGAGTCATATCATGTCCGGGTAATTAAGCATAATACCCGGAACCCCACCCCGCCAAAGCGTAGCTTTGTCTCCCCTCCCCGCCGGCGGGGAGGGGCTGGGGGTGGGGTTCTTCTCCTATGGTCGTCGCTGCGCGAACACAATTCTGAATTCTGAATTCTGAATTCTGCATTCTTCTTTAATTGTATTTTACCCGTGCATCAAGACCATAGGAGCGGAGCTTTTTCGTTAGCGTTTCGGCTTGGGTGCGATCGCTAAATGCCCCAGCATTCACATAATCCCCTAGACCGGATTCCTCCGTGACAGCATTGGGTATATACTGTTGCACTTTACTCAGAGTATCATTATTGGAAATTGGCACTATTACTCTGTAGGGATTATTAGCAACTAATGTGTTGCCATTGGTAACAGGTTCTACATAGTCATTAGTAGGAGGTAATACATTGCGAGTAGTCTGAAGTAATGCATCACCATTAGTCTCAACAGAATTACTTACAGTAGAGCTATTCAACCCTAAAGCTTGCCAAGTTTGCCAATCTACATTTCCAGTAGAATTAAGTCGAGAAGATTGCTGGAATGCAATCACAGATTGTCTGGTGTAATCATTGAAAAGGCCATCAGGATTGGTATTAGAGAAACCCAACTGCGACAAACGCTCTTGAACTAATCTGACATTTTCTCCGCGATCGCCTACAGTCAGATAATTTCTACCTGGTTGTTGAATAGTAGATCCAACCGTGGAGGCACTACGTACTGACTCCAAAACTTGGGCATTGGCGATACCATCAACAGGTAAGCGGTAATTTCGCTGGAATGCAATTACAGCTTCTCTAGTCATTGGGCCAATATTCCCAGTGGGACTAGTCTTAAAATAACCTAGCTGCCGCAAACGTACTTGTAGTTCTCTCACTTGTTGAGTCGAGAGACTCGATCTCGCTGGAGTCGGAGAGGAACCTCGTAGTTTGTTCCAAGTTTGTCGATTCACAATCCCGTTAGCAGGTAGGCGATAATTTTGCTGGAACGCAATTACAGCATCTTTTGTAATTTGTCCAAAATTACCCGTGGGATTAGCATTCAAGTAGCCTAACTGCCGGAGACGCTGTTGCAACCTGGTCACGGCTGCACCAGTTTTACCTTGAGAAAGAGTAGGGTATTCACCAACTGGCGATGCCTGGGTTGGGCTGCGCCTACGCAATGTGCCACTGGTATTTCTACTAGAAGTTTTACCTTGACAGGCTCGTTGCAAGGCTCGTTGAGTACTAATACCCACAACTCCATCAGCAGCTATTCTATTGGCTTGCTGGAATTTGATCACAGCATTTTTAGTCAAGGTAGCAAACTTGCCACTCACCGGACCGTTAAAGTAGCCTAATTTTTTTAAGCACCTCTGGCTACTGCTAACTTCAGCCCCATTACTTCCGATTTTCTGAAGCGCTAAAGCTTGCCCAGCAATACTCAGAAGCCCCATAGTCAGTGCCACAGACAAAAGACGCATCGCCGCACTGCTAGATAAATTTTTCCAATTCAAAAATTTGAAATTAGCTACGGTAGGAACAACCTTGACACTTTCGGATGCCTCGTAGACTGAGGCAAGCTTGGTTAAATAGCTATCTACCCCTGTTTTCACTTGCTTTTTTGAAGTTATGGCTATACGCAATTATACTATTTGCTCTGTATTATATTTTTTTTAGTATGATTCTTTACAAGAAATTTTCCCAGCCGCGACTGAATTTGAGATCCTGTTTAGGTTAGTAAGAGGGCGATCGCATGGGAATACTTTATATATAGTAATTGCAACAAATAAGACTCCTATAGTATGAGCTACTGTACCAATATTGATTGCCTGCGTCCGCAAAATTCTGACATCTCTCATTTTTGTAATAGTTGTGGGCAGGAATTGTTACTCAAACAGCGATATCGCCCACTCGCTCTCATTGGACGTGGTGGCTTTGGGAGAACGTTTTTAGCTATTGATGAACATCTTCCAGGTCAACCCAAATGCGCGATCAAACAGCTATCTTTTCAAGAGGAAAATACTGAGGTGTGGCACAAAGCAGTCAAACTATTTCACCAAGAAGCGCTTCGTCTCAATGAACTAGAACACTCTCAAATACCCAAATTACTAGCACACTTTGAACAAAATAAAAAGTTTTATATCGTCGAGGAATTAGTAGATGGACAAACACTCGCCCAGGAATTACAACAACAAGGCGTTTTTAAAGAACTGCAAATTTGGGAGATATTAAAAAGTTTATTGATCACACTGCAATTTATCCATTCCCGACAAGTAATCCACCGAGATATTAAACCGGAAAATATTATGCGCCGTTCGGTTCAAGGAGACTTGGTTTTAATAGATTTCGGAGTTGCTAAATTAGCCACTAATACGAGGCGACTTCGTACAGGCACAATAGTAGGTAGTCCAGAATATGTTGCTCCCGAACAATTGCGAGGAAAGGCATTAGCAGCCAGCGATCTTTACAGCTTGGGTGTAACATGTATTTACTTACTCACCGATGTCTCTCCCTTTGATTTGTTCGATATTGCTAACGATCGCTGGGTATGGCAAGAATATTTACCAGCAGGCAATACTGTTAGCATTCGCCTCTGTGAAATCTTAGATAAACTTTTAAAAAATGCGGTTTCGCAACGCTTCCAATCTGCAACAGAAGCGTTGCAGACACTAGAACAACAACCAAAAAAATTGCTAAATATTTCTAATTATCAGACATTAGCTACTATTGATTACACGCATTTGCGTAATTTATTAGCAAAAGGAAAATGGCAATTAGCAGATCGAGAAACTTGGGAACTGATGTGTCAGGCACTAGCAAAGCCTAAAGGTAGCTATATATTTAGTAGTAATATTGATACATTTACCTGTCAAGATTTGCAGGCCATTGACCATTTATGGGTGAATTACAGTCATGGACGCTTTGGTTTTAGCGTGCAAACACTTATTTACAAAAACGTGAATGGAGACTATGGAATTTTTTGTAATCAAGTTGGTTGGCATATATACAATTATAGTTATGCCAAGTCGGAATTCAATTTTAGTCTCAAAGCACCAATCGGTCATTTACCCTCACGCATTTGGATTGGTGGTTCTCAACCGTGGCGATATCCCAATGCTTTAGCTGTAAAACTAGCAGCCTGTGGTATTAGTTAGTTTTGTTGAAAATTACTATTAGGACTAGTACCGCAAGGCGGAATTCAAAATTCAAAATTCAAAATTCAAACAGGTATACAGCGTAAGCGTTTTATTGATTTGAAATGGGTGGTTTATTTACGCCGTGCTGTACTAGTATTTGATTTTTTAAGCTATTGTTTATCAACTTTTTCAGTATTACCTGCTTTTACCCAACCTTCTTGTTCGCTACCTTCCAAACGGATCTTTTGCCAGGATTTGTCCTCGCTTTCTTCTAAAACAATAATTTTTTGATTAAAACCAACCCCACCAATACGTTCAGCTTCTTGATTTGGTTGCGATCGCAAACTCAACCCTTGAGCCCAACTAACACGCCCTCGATAAGCTCCCGATGGCAATGGTTTTGGTGATGGGGTAGCCTTTGGTGATTCTGTGGGAGCGGAACTTGGAGAGGATTGAGCCTGAGTCCCAGGTTTAAGGGTGGGTTTACCTCCTCCAGGCTCAGTTCCTTTTGGAGCTTGGGCTTTCACCGAGGGACTATCGTTGGAAAAAACGGGTTTGGCAGGGGCTATGCCAGTGCGATTCATGAAATAGAGTGCAACTGCAACACCGCCACCGATTAACACAGCGATCGCTAATAAAAACCCAAGTATAAATTTTGTGAAGCCAGACAACATAGTTAAAATTTGATCGTCAGTGGTCAATAGTCAATAGTAATTCATATAGAACTTACGCATTTATAGATCCCCCAACCCCCTTAAAAAGGGGGCTTTTCAGATCCCCCCTTAAAAAGGGGGGTTAGCAGGGTGGTTTCATACAAGCAGAGAAAAACTAAAACTGGGTTTCAAAGCCTCTCCCCGCTTGCCTGACGGCAGGCTGACGCCAACGGGGAGAGGTTTGGAAGCGGGGGCAAAATCTATGGTTATACACGAGAAATAAAGACTTCCATATTTTTATTTTTTCGTATGAAACCACCCTGCCCTTAAAAAGGGGGGTTAGGGGGGAGTGCGCTTCGCGCACGCTACGCGAACGAGGTTTCAGGTTTTCAGTGCGTAAGTCTTATCAACATTGACTATTAACTAGTAATTATTGACTAACTCATTATTGTAGCTGCCAACTGAGTGTGTTTACGGAGTGCGCCGGAGGCGATCGCTCAAAGGATTGTGTTTCGATGCTAAACGCGCTCTCCCAGCAGCAGCCCATTCTTGAAGTTGCTGAATTTGCTCTACAGCAGTTCGCGCCAAGGGTATGATCTGACTAGCTGCTTCTAAAATGTCGTCGGTAGCAAAGTCGCGGTTTTGGCTAAATCCAATATGCATCGCTTCAATTAAAGTTTGCTCAATCTCTGCCCCAGAAAAATCGGGCGTTTCATAAGCTAACCTGTCGATGTCATAACTTTTCAAGTTATGGGGGCGCAATCGGGATAAATGAACATCATAAATTGCTTTTCTCTCCTCTTGGGTAGGCAAACCCACAAAGAAAATTTCATCAAATCGCCCCTTACGGAGCATTTCCGGCGGTAAAGCTTGGATGTCGTTGGCGGTAGCGACGACAAAAACGGGTGAGCTTTTTTCGGCTAGCCAGTTAATAAAAGTACCAAATACACGGCTGGCTGTTCCAGCATCACCTTTGCTACCAACTCCAGCAAAGGCTTTATCTATTTCATCAATCCACAAAATACAGGGGGCGAGGGCTTCAGCTACTTGGATCATTTGGCGAGTCCGAGATTCTGATTCACCCACCAAACCACCAAATAACCTCCCGACATCCAGACGTAGCAAGGGTAAATGCCAGTGATGAGCGATCGCTTTTGCCGTTAACGATTTACCAGTTCCCTGAATACCCACCAACATTAAACCACGGGGGTGCGGTAATCCGTACTGTCGCGCCTTCTCAGTAAACGAGCCTCCCCGACGAATCAGCCAGTCTTTGAGGTTATCCAGTCCGCCAATATCAGAAATTTGCTCAGTGGCGGGGTAGAAGTCCAGGATTTGGGTTTGGCGGATAGTTTGGCGCTTTTCTTCCAAAACCAGATCCACGTCTTCTGGTTGCAATTCTCCGTGGGTAGCGATCGCTTTTGCCAAAACCCGGCGAATCCGTTCCATCGAAAGTCCTTGACAAGAACGCACCAAATCATCTAAAACTTTGCCAGAAAGGGAGTTACTAGTACTTTGTAGTAAGCGTTCCACCTCCACTTTAATTTCTGGGGCGGCGGGTAAGGGAAACTCGACGACTGTCAGCACTTCGGTTAAGTCGTCAGGGATGGCGATGCGTGGCGACAATAGGACAATATTTTTTGGTTGCGACTTGAGAAGCCTGGACAGATTGCGGAGTTTGCGGGCGATCGCTACATCATCTAAAAAGCGATGATAGTCTCGGAGAATTAATACCGCAGGTGCCGAAGCTGGTAATTTTTCGATAAATTCTAAAGCTTGCAACGGGTTACGCCGCCCAAACCCAGCATCATTGGGGTTTCCCTGGTAGCCATCGACAAAATCCCAAGTATACACTGGGCGATTACCCTGGTTGGTTGCTTCTTCCCGGATCGCTGCTTCTACCCGTTCTTCCTCGTAGGTAGGAATATAAATCAAGGGGTAGCGGGCGCGTAGCAGCAGTTTAAACTCTTCACGAAAGTTCATATATAGCTGTGGTTATTAATTATTCTCTCATTGTTCAGCAAAATATTAGGCGAATAGAATTCACCGCTACACAAACAAAGTCCACACTTCGACAAGCTCAGTGACCGCCTCCGTGGACTAACGAAAAACCAAGATTTTTATAATACACTTAGACGTAAACATTTCTGAATTACCTTTTTCGTTCATCTCTCGGCTCAATGCCTATTTGCATCACGTATTTGAGTTTTGATTAAGGCATAATTATGGGGAAAGTGAATCTAGTATCGCTGTCTATGAATCTTCAAAGAGTCACAAGTTTGAATAGGCTGTCTCTTCATGTTCTGGTTGAACAGGCATCCAAGGGGCATTTTATCGCCTCAGTGCCAGAGTTACCTGATTGTGTAGCCGAAGCTGAAACCCGTTCGGATGCGATCGCGGCTGTACAAGAGCAAGTTAGAGTGAGACTGGCAAATATTGAGGTACTGACGCTAGAAGTTGCCAATAATCCTTGGACAGATTTTATTGGGATGTTTGAAGGAGATGATGAGTTTGCAACTCTTGCTCAGGAACTCCGTACTGAGCGCGAATTAGATATAAATAGCACTGTATGAGCCTTTGGGTGTTAGATACAGATCATGTGTCGCTTCTATTAGAGCGACATCCATTCGTGAGCCGTCGGGTGTCAGAGGTGGGAGCAGAGGTAGCGATTTCTATTGTGACGGTTCAGGAATTGTTTAATGGTTGGGTGGTGAGAATCAATAGTGCGCGAAAAGTTGAAGATGTTGTGCGACTGTATGGAAAGTTGAGCCGGACAGTTGCTCTATTTGGACGGGTGAGGGTGTTGGATTTTGATGATTTTGCTGCTTGTACGTTTGTGCGATTGCGATTAGAAAATCCCACGTTATCGAAACAGCGATTACAGAAAGATATGCGAATTGCGGCAATTGCCTTGGTGAATGATGCAGTTGTAGTGGCGCGAAACTATCGAGATTTTTCTCAAGTGCCTTCTTTAAAGATTGAGGATTGGTCACGACAGGATGGATGATCATTGTTGACACAGCACCAAAGGGCATAGCCACCGTGGTGAGTGAATAAAATCTCATCTATATAGATAGCAGTCGCTAGGAAAATACACCAAATGCCCAAAAAGTTATGGCTATTAACAGTTCGTGCTTTTATGCGCGTGTCCCAGCACGAGTTTTAGGATGCCTGCGTGGTGGTGAAATTAGTATTATCCTCTTTCCTGGGCATGGGTTAGTGCTAACAGAACCAATCCAAACCTATCTCATTCCTGAAAACTTGAGAATGCCCAATAGTGAGTTTGATGTGTTGTTCAAACATCCTGGTCGAGAGATGATCCGAGTCTTGCGTCACGACGAATTTTGTCCAGAAATCGATGCAAGCAATGACTGAAGTTCAACTTATCTCAAGCATTGGAGAATCTACATCTAAAAGCCAATTCTCATCAAGAAATTCTAGATTTACATCATAAACAAGAACTAACTCACCAATCTTTTGAGTATGATTATTTTGCGCTTGTGTGGCATCAGCACCATCAGCTATAAGTGAAAACTTTAGTTGTAAAAAACGTTTTTGGTGAGTAACACCAATAGAACTGCTAACTAATTCGGCATCTAGGATACGAGGCAACGTAATTGTTTCATAATATTCATCTTGTTCATCCCAGTAACCGCACACTTTATAATCACCTTGGTTAAGATGCTCTTGAACAAGAATATTGGCATCTAAATTTTCTAATATTTCAGTTAAATCTTGCCAGACTTGATGATTTTTTAATTCCAGTCTTGTCATATTCTGTGGGTTTAATGTTCTGTTACCAAACCTGGGAAGGTTTTAGATTTAGTAAGGTAGAATGTATATACTCAAGTAAGGAATCCTTACATTTGATAGCAAAGGCTAGGAGGCAAGTCATGCTCGCCAAGTTAACTTCTAAAAATCAACTAACGCTGCCTAAAAGTATTACTCGTGAAATCGGTGAGGCTGAGTATTTTGAGGTAAAGGTGGAGGGAGGGCAAATTATTCTGACTCCTGTAAAAATTCATCGGGCTGATGCGGTTCGATCTAAGCTGGCGGATTTAGGACTGAGTGAGCAGGATGTGGCTGATGCAGTGGCTTGGGCGCGTCAAGCGTAATGGTTTGTCCACGGGTGGTAATTGATACTAATATCATCATCTCGGCGCTGATATTTGGGGGTAGAGTATCTAGGCTTCGTTTGGCATGGCAGGACGATCTCTTCACTCCGCTGGTTTCTAAAGCGACAACAACTGAGTTAATCCGAGTGCTGGCTTATCCAAAGTTTAAGCTCACGCCAACTGAGCAAGAAGATTTACTATCGGATTACATACTCTTTTGTGAAGCTGTAGCGATGCCCGACCGCTTGCCTGTAATTCCTGAATGTCGTGATCCGTTTGATGTGCCTTTTTTACTTTTGGCTGTGGTCAGTGAGGCTGATTATCTCGTGACCGGCGATCGCGATTTACTCAGTCTAAAAGATAATTTTTCTTGCCCGATTATCACGGCTGAAGATTTTCTAAATGTTATTGATGGTCAGTCACCCTAATTTTTCCGGTGATGCCTTGTAAAAGTGGTATTTGTTGCCATAAGTTTTCCCACTGCTTACAGAAGTCATCTACATCACAGAATATTTGTGTAATGTCGAGCCGAGATACAATAGTAGACATAAACTTTCCGATCGCATCTTACAAGCCTCATATATTTGCCACCCATGCTGTCTCTGTCGAGTTAATATTCCCGAAAGCGATGCCCTTCGGCGCAGGCTCAGGGTAAGACCTACGGCGGTAAACTACGCACGGGCGGGAAATCACAGAATTTGAGGCATAAGCAATAAGCTACGATCCCGGAAGTTGCTTTTTCAGTGCTTCTAGCGAAGCCCAACGATTATCAACTGGAGTTTCAGGACTATCAGAACTATCAATAGTACTACTTACAGGAATACCTGGACAATTGCGATCGCACAGCTGGCGTTGGGGAACTGCCAAACACATCTGTTCATACAGCCATTCGTTGGGATAAAAATAACCATCGGGCGGTAGAGTTTCAAGCAATTCTTCCATAATCACTTCCCTTTCTAAAGGCAAGTCATTTAGCTGATTTGCAGTTTCGTCCAACCAGATAATTTCCTTCGTATCAAGCCCTAAACGTCGATTGTATTGCTGCAAACAGCGATTGCAGGTACAAGTAATAATTGTTTCTGCCTGACTGGACACTTCCAAGTAATTGCCATGATGCTGCACGCGCACATGACCGCGAACTGGTGTCAACGTTTCCAGACCAGGCAGAAATTCCTGAACCTGAACTTCCTCTGTCCGCTCCGGGGCTTGAGTTAGCTGCGGAATATAAATTGCGTCCATAGGATTTGTGAGACATCCTCACTAAAAATTTATCTTGATTATCAGCAATTATACTGATATTACATTTTTACTTTCTCTCTTAAGAACAAGAGAAATTTTAAAACTATATCGTTATGAGTTTTCAATTAACTCCAAACTCATAACTCCTGTACAGACGCGATTAATCGCGTCTCTCCCTACTCCCTACTCCCTACTCCCTACTCCTTCCAAGGAAGCCGGACGCACAACCAGATGACGATGCGGCTCTTTACCGCGACTAAAGGTTTCCAAATCTCCAAATTCCTTCAAGAAGGTATGGATTTGACGCCGTTCAGCAGAACTCAGGGATTTGATTTCCACTTCTCTACCAGAAAAGCGCACTTCATCGGCTGCTGCTTCTGCTAATGCGCGAATTTCGGCTTCTCTTTTGACCCGGTAGCCATTCAACTCAATAGTGTAAGAAGCTTGTTCTTCCGGGGGTTGGCTGAGGTTAAGAACCGAATTTGCTAGATACTGAATCGCATCTAGCACAGAACCATCGGCACCAATTAATACCTGGATGTGTTCTGACGTAAAGTTGGTTTGGTCAATTGTCAACCAGTAGTTATCTGGTTCTGGGGAATCGCCATCTTGAGATTGGGCAGTTTCTAAATGACCCTGAATCTCAGCAGGTATCCCAGTGAGTTCCAGCAGTGTTTTTAACCACTGCTGACCTCGTTGCATCGGAATGTTGCTCATGATCCCCCTGTGGCCTTTTTCTTACCACTTTTTGGTTCAAACGGCAATGCCTTTTGTTCTGTGACTGCTGCTTCTTTCTCCTGGGTTTCTACGATTTTTTGCAGTTCTTCTGATAGAGGTTCGCGGGAGAGAAGATAAGTTTGTGCGGTTTGGAAAATATTACCAATCACCATATACATCAGCACCCCAGCTGGTAAGGGGAAGAACAAAAACATCCCAGAAAAGATGACTGGGGTGATTTTGTTAACTGTATCCTGCTGCGGATTGCCACCACTGGAATTTTGCCCAGAAAGCATTTGGCTAACATAAAGGCTGATCCCAAAAAAGACAATCATGGCGACAATATCCCAGTGGATTGTGCCATCTGGATCATTTGCGCCAACCCTGCCTAAGGCATCAATGAATAAAAAGCCTTTGTCTGCTGCTAGTCCAGGAATAGTTCCTTGAATGGTAACTTCTCCCGGCTGCAAGGCTTCGACATTGCCTTGAGCATCAATTTTGATCCGATCTTCCCCTTTGGTGACTTTCCAATCAGGAATCAGCTTATTTTCAGGGTGTTCTGCTAAGAGTACTTGAAATGGTTTCCCGTCAACGGTCTGATATTGTATCTTGGTTTGTTCTCCCACCGCTAGTTTGTTACCACTGGGAAGGATTGCAGCTACTTTAACGTGTTCGCCATCGGCAACGTAAATATTTTGAGGAGCTGTGGCAAAGGCTTGCGGTTGAATTTGTTCGATTTGTTCTGCGGGAAAGATTTCTAGGTTAACACTGTAGTTCACACCTGCAAAAGGCGAACCCCGCAAAGTGGCGAACAGCGCTAACAAGACTGGCATTTGCACTAGTAATGGAAAACAACCTGCTAAAGGGTTGCCAAATTCTTTTTGAACATTGACCATTTCCTCCTGCTGCTTTTGGGGATCATCCTTATAGCGCTCTTTGATTGCTGCCATCCGCTTTTGCATCAAAGGTTGTACAATTCGCATTTTCCGCATATTGCGAATTGAGCCAGCACTCAGGGGATAGAGCGCAAAGCGGACTATCAGTGTCAAAGCAACGATCGCTAATCCGTAGCTAGGCACAATACCATAGAAAAAATCTATGATTGGCAGCATCACGTTGTTCGAGAGAAAGCCGATACCAAAATCCATTATTCTGAATTAAACCTGAGGTACTGTAAACTGAATCTAATTTATCTAAATCATAATTTGTCGGCGACTATCTTTTGCTACGGATAGCCGCACATTCCTAAAAATGGGGAGTGGGGAGTGGGGAGTGGGGAGTGGGGAGTGGGGAGTGGTATGTAGTTTTTGGTAAGTGGGAAGTTCTTAATTTGGATTTGGGATTTTATCTGAGTAAATTTTGTATTCACTACTCCCTACTCCCTACTCCCTACTCCCATCACTTGTTCGCAGAGGCGCTATATTCGGGATTTTTCGCTGCAATTCTTTCGTTGATGTAGTCATAGACTTCCCTAAATTTGGGAATTGCACGCAATTCGAGACGACTACCGTTTTTTAGGGTTAGCACCATATCACCCCAAAAGCCAATGCCACGGGGAACTTTGACAATTTTGACAATTTCTGAGTAAATTACGTCAGTGCGATCGCGCCCCTGCCAACCTCCGATCACGGTAATTCGGCGATCGGTGATGCGGAAACGCAGCCACAATGCCCTGACAATTGCCCCGACTGTTAATGGTATCCCGACAATGGTTAGCCCAATCAGCAGGTTGATAATTAAATCCCCAAGATGGGGGCCACCTTCATAATAAACATCTTCACGAATTCCCATCGAACACCTCAGCTTGTGCCAACAACTGCTCTAATTCTTGCAGAAATTGTGGGCTTACGCACTTAGATTCTGCTGCTGCGGGTTTGACAATCACCACTAGCCGCCATCCTGGTGATAATTTAGGCAGTAAGTTATGTAAAGCACCAGTAATTTGACGTTTGATTCGGTTGCGAACCACTGCCCTCTTACTGACTTTTGTGCTTATGGAAATGCCAATCCGCGTGCTGGCAATATCTGCTGAGTCAGTTGCTTGTGTAGTCTGGGTGGCAGTGTCCAAAGAAGGTTTGGTTGAATATAACGGCTTTAAGGCTCTCAATGTTAAATAAGAGCCATGACGCCGAATTCCTTCCCGGAAAACTGCCTGGAAATCCTTGCGGGATTTTAGCCGATTTGCTTTGGGCAAAGCCACAGATGCTCTTTTAGCTTGATATGCCCTAAACGCTCAGGCGGTGACGTCCCTTTCTTCTCCTGGCGCTAATGACGTTTCTGCCGTCTGGTGTCCGCATCCTGGCGCGAAAACCAGAGGTTCTTTTTCTCTTACGGCTAGTGCCGCCCAGTGTTCTTTTCATACAGTTCTCCGCTTAGGTGATTTTTATAAAAACTCACAATCTCATATTGTATCACTTTCTTAGGGAATTGGGAATTGGACGATTCAATTTTGGATTTTGGATTAAATTTCAATTCTTTAATCCAAAATCTGTCTTGAAAAGTTTGCTCAACGGGGGGAACCCCCGCACGCAACTTTTCGCAAAATCTAAAATTCTTACTCCCACCTTAATTGACACTCAAAATCCATGTTCCTATGTAGCGTAGTAGCGGCACATCGCCAGGGGAGAGAACTTGACAGTTGAAATAGTAAGTACCGCCGAAGGCTGGGTTTTGGACGTTAGATAAGACTAACTCAACTGGGCTACCTGCTGGCACCGGCTCTTGGGGAAAAATATTAATCAGCTTACCTTCTTTGTCCCACTTCACCTCGGAAAGCGGAACTGCTTTGCCTTTGACTCGAACTTCAATTTTTTTCGGGTCAAAAGTTCCTTTGTAATAATCAGGGTAGGTAATGGCAAATTGACCAACTGCCAATTTCATTCTTTTGGCTGGAATCCTCAATATGTATCGATCCCAACCATTAGCTTGTCCACCAAAATCTAACCTAAAGGGCAACTGATTTTCGCCTTTGACACCGCTAAACAGCGTCAATCCAGGTAAGCTTTGTGCCCAAGTTAGGGCTGGTAATCCAGTAACCAAAAAACTAGTCAAGGCTAAAGCAGAAAGTAAACGTCGCATAATTGGGCTTCCTCTACCAAAATGTAAATCTGTTATCTAAAATAACTGTGTGTTAGTATTCTTTACTAAACTTTACTACTGACTTCCTAAGAATGGACGTTTAATAACAATAAAAAGTGCCGTCCTCGCAGAGGTTTGGACGACAGCAAAATTACTTAGATATAAATTTAACATATACTCGATTTAATTTATTACCCTTGTAGAGTCCTGGTTTGATGACTAACTTGGTCAAATTTGAACTAGATAGAAACACAGTTAGGATTGGATTGTGTTTCCAAATATGTACAAGTGTATCTAAATTTGAGAATTTCGTTATAAAAATTGAGCCGCAACATTAGCGATCGCCACTTAACTTGCGCTAAATTGATTAAAATAAGTTTGAATCAAAGTCGTAATCCTTAAAATTTAATTTGGAAATTATA
Source organism: Nostoc sp. (assembly GCF_036919575.1). GTDB lineage: Bacteria > Cyanobacteriota > Cyanobacteriia > Cyanobacteriales > Nostocaceae > Nostoc. The sequence continues at coordinate 103,565 of NZ_JBALBY010000110.1, forward strand.
AAACTTTCAAAATTTGGTCAATATTACTCTATAAGAAAGGAATACCAAAATTTCTCAATCCCGAAAATAAGCTGAAGATCAAGATGCAAAATTTGGGAATCATCAATTTAGGATGTGCAATACGTAACCCTGTTTGCAACTATCTGAAAATATGACCTCTGCGAGCGTCAAAGTCAGGCTTTGCCTGGAGAGCTAAGAGTGGGAAAGGAAACATTCAAGGTTCAATCTACCAGTAAAATTCATAGATGATGTTCCTGCCTAAGTATTATTAAGTGCGGAATACTCCTCATTTGGACAATCGCTTACTTAGCAGAGATTAGGTATTTATCTTCAGGAGATTTCATGAGAATAGCAGTTGCTAAAGAAATTGAAGTTTGTGAACGTCGTGTGGCATTAATTCCTGACGCCGTTGCCCGATTGGTAAAACAAGGTTTGGAAGTCTGGGTAGAAACAGGTGCAGGAGAGGGAGCTTTTTTCAGCGATTCTGCATATCTTGCAGCAGGAGCCACAATCATCAGCGATACTGCCAAATTATGGGGTGAAGCTGATATTCTGCTGAAAGTCAGCCCACCGCAAGAACGAGAAGATGGACGCTCAGAAATTGAATTACTCCGGGAAGGGGCTGTTTTAGTCAGTTTCCTGAATCCCTTGGGAAATCCCGTTGTGGCGCAGCAGCTAGCAAATCGCAAAGTCACAGCTTTGAGTATGGAAATGATTCCCCGTACTACCAGGGCGCAAAGTATGGATGCTTTGTCCTCGCAAGCTTCATTAGCAGGTTACAAGGCTGTATTAATTGCCGCAGCAGCATTACCGAAATATTTCCCGATGTTAACCACAGCCGCAGGTACGATCGCTCCAGCGAAAGTATTTATTATGGGCGCTGGTGTAGCCGGATTGCAAGCGATCGCCACCGCTAGACGTTTGGGAGCAGTGGTAGAAGCCTTTGATATTCGTCCCGCCGTCAAAGAAGAAGTGCAAAGCTTAGGGGCAAAATTCGTTGAAGTCAAATTAGAGGAAGAAACTGTCGCTGCTGGCGGTTACGCCAAGGAAATTTCTGAGGCTAGCAAACAACGTACTCAAGAAGTTGTCGCCGAACACGTCAAAAATTCTGATGTGGTGATTACCACTGCTCAAGTGCCTGGGAGACAAGCACCACGGCTAGTTACAGAAGAAATGGTGGCACAGATGAAACCCGGTTCAGTAATTGTGGATTTGGCCGCTGAACAGGGGGGTAACTGCGCTTGTACTGAACCCGGCAAAGATATTGTCTGGAACGGCGTGACAATTATCGGCCCCATAAATCTCCCATCATCGATGCCAATTCATGCCAGCCAATTGTATGCCAAGAACATAACATCGTTGATGCAACTGCTAATTAAAGACAAAGCTTTGCAGGTGGACTTTGGCGACGACATCGTTGATGCAGCTTGCGTTACCCACGCTGGTGAAATTCGTAATCAACGAGTGCGGGATGCGCTACAAGCTTTGAATACTCAAGAACCGGCGGTTAGTTAGGGAATTGGGAGATGAGGGAGATGAGGGAGATGAGGGAGATGAGGAGGAAGAACTAATGCCCAATGCCCAATACTTCGACTTCGCTCAGTACAAGTGCCCAATGCCCATTTACATTAAGGAGTTTTGATTTCATGACAGAGGCATTACTTGCTGCTTTGTTTGTATTTGTTTTGGCATCTTTTATCGGCTTTGAAGTCATCAACAAAATACCACCGACTCTACACACGCCCTTAATGTCAGGCTCAAACGCGATTTCTGGAATTGCGGTACTTGGAGCAATCGTTGCTGCTGGTGCCAGAGAAACGAATGTATCAGTAATTCTCGGTTTGATTGCTGTGGTATTGGCAACAGTCAACGTTGTGGGTGGTTTTTTAGTGACAGACAGAATGTTGCAAATGTTCAAGAAGAAGGAGATTAAGGCGTGAGCGACTTTTTACCAACTGGCATTCAGCTGACGTACTTAGTCGCTGCATCGTTATTCATTCTGGGGTTGAAAAAGCTGGGTTCACCTGCTACAGCGAGAAACGGTAATCTCGTAGCGGCTGTGGGGATGTTGCTGGCGATCGCAGCGACAATGCTGGATCAACATGTGTTGAACTACGAGATGATATTGTTGGGCTTGGCGATTGGATCGGGAATTGGTGCGATCGTTGCCTACAAAGTCCAAATGACGGAAATGCCCCAAATGGTGGGTTTACTCAACGGTTTGGGCGGTGCGGCTTCGGCATTAGTAGCCGTTGCCGAATTCTGGCGGTTATTAGATAGTTCTCAGTCCATACCCCTAGATATCAACATTTCCATCCTGTTGGACGTCTTAATCGGTGGTATTACCTTCACAGGTAGTTTTTTAGCCTTTGCCAAATTGCAAGGTTTAATTAGCGGTTCGCCGATTACATTTCCATTCCAGCAACCATTTAACCTCTTGCTTCTGGGTGCTTATCTAGTAGGTAGTGCCTATTTAATCATCACACCAGATAGCTTACCTATATTCTTGGGAGTGGTTGGCGTTTCATTGGTGCTGGGCGTGATGTTCGTTCTCCCCATTGGTGGCGGCGATATGCCAGTGGTAATCTCGCTGTTGAACTCGTTGTCAGGTGTGGCGGCGGCGGCGGCGGGGTTCGTAGTGATGAATAATATGTTAATCATCGCTGGGGCTTTGGTGGGAGCATCTGGGTTAATCCTCACCGAGATTATGTGTAAGGCGATGAACCGCTCGTTATTTAGTGTGCTGTTCAGCGCTTTTGGTACAGGTTCTAGTTCTGGTGGTGCTGCTGCTACTGGTGGTGCAACTGATCAAACTGTCCGCAGCATCGATGCCGAAGAAGGGGCGATGATGTTGGGTTATGCCCGTTCTGTGGTAATTGTACCTGGTTATGGTATGGCAGTTGCCCAAGCGCAACATAGCGTCCGGGAATTGTCAGATCAGCTAGAACGGATGGGCGTTGATGTCAAGTATGCGATTCACCCCGTTGCTGGGAGAATGCCGGGGCACATGAATGTGTTGTTGGCGGAGGCAAATGTGCCTTATACGCAGTTGTACGATATGGATGATATTAATCCCCAGTTTGAGCAAGCAGATGTGGCTTTAGTAATTGGGGCAAATGATGTGGTAAATCCGGCGGCGCGGAGTGATAAAAATAGTCCGATTTATGGTATGCCAATTTTGGAAGTAGATCGGGCGAAGCAGACGATTGTAATTAAGCGCGGGATGAGTACGGGTTTTGCCGGTGTAGATAATGAGTTGTTCTACAAGGATAAGACGACGATGCTCTTTGGTGGCGCTAAAGATATGGTGTCGAAGTTGGTTTCGGAAGTGAAGCAGCTTTAACGAACCGCAGAGGCGCAGAGAGCGCGGAGTAAAGAAAGAATGTAGAGGGTTGGCTTGCCTTGGGGGTTTGATGCTTCTGAGGCAATTTTTTTGTAAGCTACTAAGTACTTTCTGCTACTAAACAATAACAACTAGATTTTTGTAAAAATAAAAGTCATAAGTTATACTTGAACTCCCTTTCTCGAAAATATAGCATTATGGATGAAGTTATCAGAAAAGTTGTTGCTATGGGATTACCAGGTGTAATACTTGTGATTGTGATGGCAACTACAGGTCTTGCTGGCGGGGCTGCTATCGTATCAGCATTAGCATTTCTCGGTGGTCCGGCTGGTATGCTTGGAGGGATTGCAGTACTTGGATTTACTGGAGTCCTGGGGGATCTTCTTACTAAGATTGGTTTGGAACTTTTTCTCATGAGGATATATGAAGAACGTGCTAAAACTGAATCAGTAGAAAACCTCTGTCGAGAAATTGATGGCTTGCCACTAATCAGCACAGAATTAAAAGATAAGGTTAAAAGAATAATTGAGAAGAAGTTTTTATTTGTACTTGTGGGTCGTACAGGTGTTGGAAAATCTAGTACCATCAATAACCTTTTAGGTAGCCAAGTCGCTAAAGTTGGTGACTATGAAGCAACAACCATGTCAGCTACATTATATAGACATGAAATAAATGGATTAAAACTTGCAATAGTTGATACTCCAGGTTTATGTGATGAGCTAGAAGAAGTTGGCAATGATCAACAATACTTGGAGTTAATTAATTCAAAAACAACTCAAATGGATTCAATGTTGTTTGTAAGCCGTTTGGATGAAACAAGAGTTACGAGTGATGAAAAACGAGGTATTAAACTAATTTCAGAAAACTTGGGAACAAAAGTATGGGACTATTCTGTTATTGTCTTTACATTTGCGAACTCTGTCCCTGCATCAAGATATCAAGAAGCTTTAGATAAAAGAACAGAATTAATCCGACATGAAATTGCTAAATACATTGGAGAAGATAAAGCTGGTAAAATTCCTTCAGTAGCAGTAGATAATCAAAGTAAGACAACTCCTGATGGAAAAACATGGCTGGGAGAATTTTTCACAAAAGTTTTTATGAGAGCATCTGAATCGGGTTCTTTACCGTTTGCAGCAGCAATGAAAGACAGCTTAACTTCATCTTCAGGTGAAGCAAGAATTGATCTTGATGATAAGCAAAAGGCTGAAGTTAACAAAAAGATTAATAAACTTTTGATTGGGGGATTGGCTTATGGTGGGGCAGTTGTTGGTCAAATATTTGGACCAGGAGGAATAATAGTTGGTGGTTTACTAGGTTCCGCAGTGGGACTATGGATGGAGTTAGACCGTCGTAGAAATGCGTAATTTTTTAATTGTTGGACGTACAGGGGTTGGGAAATCAAGCTTCATTAACTCAGTTGTTGGCAAATCTATTGCTGAAACCTCAAAATATGAAGCTTGTACTAAAATAATTAGGCATTATGATCATATTAGCCATTTAGGTGATATTTGCCTGATTGATACACCAGGATTAGCGGAAGATGATATAGAGTGTGACAAAAAATATTTAGATTTGATTATTAATAGTGTTGATTTGAATACAATCGATACATTAATTTATGTTTCCCGTTTAGATGAAACAAGATTCCGTCCAGAAGAAAAAAGAACAATAATTTTGTTGACCGAAAAATTAGGAGCATTTATTTGGAATAAAGCTTGGCTTGTTTTCACTTTTGCAGCGTCAGTGTCTAATGAAAACCGTGATATAGTTTCAAAAACCAGAAAACTACAAATTGAAGAATTTGTCAAATCTACTACATCAGAATATAATCTTGATCCACCCTTTCAAGGATTTAAGTTAAAATTAAGAGTTGATAATAATTCAAAAAATTGGTCTTCAAAAAGTACGCCAATAACGTCCTTGGGGGTTCTTTAAAAAAAGCGATCGCCTGCAAAATCTCCAGCGTGCGATCGCCCTCTTCTCTTCCTTTGCGCCTTTGCATGAGATAAAAAGAGCGATCGCCTGCAAAATCTCCAGTGTGCGTAGGCGAAGCCAGCCGAAGGCATCGCTCTCTTCTTTCTTTGCGTGAGATAAAAAAGCGATCGCCTGCAAAATCTCCAGCGTGCGTAGGCGAAGCCAGCCGAAGGCATCGCTCTCTTCTTTCTTTGCGTCTTTTCGCCTTTGCGTTAGATAAAAAAGCGTAGGCGAAGCCCGCCGAAGGTATCGCTAAATCTCCTGCGATCGCTCGGTTATTTTTCTAAATTTCTTGCCATTCTCTAGCATCAATAAAAATAGATAAATGTTTTTTATTACTTGTGGCAATAATAACCTCATGTCCATAATTAGCAACTAAAATAGATTGAGATGCCAAAATTACATCACCATCTAAAGCTTTATTATCTGCTGTAGATTTACCTTTATTTCTGACCTCAGCCCATAACTCTGCGGCTTTCAACATCACTTCTGTTGTAATAGGAAGATAGATTATTTCTGACTTGAGTTGATTAAGTTTTCTAATTCCTGATAATTTATTTGCCCTTAACAATTCCCGTCTAATTTCATAATCTATAATTTCTGGTAAAATTACTTCATACCCTCTCTCAAAGAGCGTATAAAACCATTCTTGACATTGCACAGCTAGAGGTGTTGCTTTGGGATTAGTAATTAATCCCACAGGTGCAGAATCTAAGATAATAACCTTACTCATCCTATTCTAAATAGAAATGCCTTTCATAGATTCAATAATTTCTAAGGTTTTCTGTTGTTCTTCTTGTTCATCTAACTCATTCCATGACTCAAATAATTCTTTAATGTTTGTTTTCCTTTCTTGTTGTTTAAGGGTATCACTATGATTAATTTCATTGATAGCATTTTTCCACTGATTTAATGATGTCTGTTTCATCGTCACAGTTTGACGAAATAGACGTACAAATTGCAGTAATTCTGGGAGATATTCTTCTGGAGTTTGTTCAATCTCTAATAATAAATCAGCGCGGGGTGTAGTTGATGATTGTGCTGTGATAGGTTGATTATTGTTCATAAAGACCTTCCAAGTACATAATTTAATAACACGAGTAGATATTAATTGGTTTTAGTATTGGTAGTTATATTATATTTTAGCGTGAATGGCTCTTTTAGTTTCCTGATCAAGTCCCGACGCTTACATGCTATCCAATAGATTAAGGATCGGTTCCTGATCGAGGTAATCAATTAAGCGATCGCTCTCTTCTTGCTCTGTGGTTCGTTAAAAAGAGCGATCGCCTGCAAAATCTCCACGGTGCGTAGGCGAAGCCAGCCGAAGGCATCGCTCTCTTCTTCCTTTGCGCCTTTATGTGAGTTAAAAAAGCGATCGCCTAACCTGACTTTATCGGATATGCGATCGCGTTAATTATTGATGTGCTTCCATATATGCTCTAAGTAGCGCGTTCATCTGCGTCTGATATCCGCTTCCTCTTGCTTTAAACCATTCCAAAACATCACTATCAACTCGCAATGTCACTTGTACTTTCTTGGGATTAGACTTTAAACCACGACGCACAACAGCGGATGCAAACATCTCCGGCGTTACTTCTGAGCAATCTGAAAGGTTAATATCTTCATCTTTCATAGCATCCAACCGTTCCCAATCAGTCTGCGATTTGTTGGAAATATCTGATTTCTTCATTTTTTGTTGACTTCCTTGCAGAAATTATACGTATCAGGTTGTCTCGTTCAGTATCGACAACAGCAATAACCCGTCCCTCAATTAATCCAAATGTAATAAAACGCTCTTCTCCATAATTAAAACGATCATCTTTAACCGTTACCGTGTCACCCTCAAATACTTCTTCCACATCAATAAAGTCGATTCCATGCTTACGGATATTGGCAAGTCTTTTATTTTCATCCCATTCAAACTCCATAATTCCCTTGTAACTACAAATTGTAGTTACATATAATCGAAATGGTAAGCCTTTGAAAACATTTTTAAAGAAAACTCAATATAAACATCAGGGTGAGTGAATCATTGAAAAGCGTAGGCGAAGCCAGCCGTTGGCATCGCCTGCAAAATCTTCAGTGTACATAGGCGTTCGCGTAGCGTTCCGCAGGAAAGCCAGCCGTTGGCATCGCTCTCTTCTTCCTCTGCGTGAGATAAAAAAGCGATCGCTAAAGTGTTGGATGAGAAATATTTAAGACAACAGCTAATGCTTGAGAAACAAGTTGCATTTCTGAGTCGGAGAGTTGACCTAGTTTTCTAACTAATCTTATTTCTGAAACTGAACGTATTTGAAAAGTATCTACACCAGAAACTTTGGCTAAACTGTTTTCTATGCTTGGTTCTAACCGCACCATCCAAGGTCTGACTGCATATCTTTCTTTCCAATCCGTAACTGGGACAATGACCTTCAAAGGCAAAATCCCAATAGCATCATCATTGACTATGATACAAGGACGTTTTTTGCTAATTTCCGTTCCGACAGTTGGATCTAAATTAACTAGCCAGACTTCACCTCTGTACATAAGTCCCTGAGTTGTAGAAGTCTTCATCTGGATCATCGCAAAAGTCTTCTCCCTCTAAGTCCGAGAATATATTTAATTCAGTACCCGGTGCATAATCTGCAATAGCTGTGATTGCAGCTAGTGTTAATTGGCGTTTTTGCTGATCTTTGGTAAGTGAGTGTTTTTCTTGAAGAACCAATTGTAGGGCTGACTCAGCTATCTTTAGGCGATCGCTTATACTCAGACTTGACAGTGCTTGGAGAATTTCTTTGGTTTCCATACTAATTCATAGAACCGATTATATTACTAATGCTAATAAAAATTATGACGTTTAAAATGTGTGATCGCCTGCAAAATCTCCAGTGTGCGTAGGCGTTCGCGTAGCGTTCCGCAGGAAAGCCAGCCGAAGGCATCGCTCCCTTGCTCTGTGTCTCTGTGGTTTGTTAAAAAAGAGCGTAGGCGTTCGCGTAGCGTTCCGCAGGAAAGCCAGCCGTTGGCATCGCCTGTAAAATCTTCACCGTGTGTAGGCGAAGCCAGCCGTAGGCATCGCTCTCTTCTTCCTCTCCGCCTCTGTGGTTTGATAAAAAAAGCGTAGGCGAAGCCAGCCGTTGGCATCGCTCTCTTCTATTATTCCTTGGCATCTTCTCTACGAGACGCACTCGCGTTCGGCGCTTTGTTAAAAAAGCGATATTATGGCAACTTCCTACCCCAACACGGCTTGTCCCAACCGCTTTAGAATCCGCAAGACTTCAGCTAACTCATGTCTTCGAGGAAATAAAGAAAATGTCCGTGATACATCGTACTGCGGAGTGTCTGTGAGAGTGAGCTTGAGAAATATAAACTCATCGCCGTTTGTGGCCATTCCGAACACAGATTTATCGCTCTGAGGATTAGTCAGCATATAAGCTAATAACTGCGGTAATGCTGCTGCTACTGGAATGCTAGTTCGTTTCGACTCCACCACCAAAATCCACAGTTTTTCCTGCACAACTAGTGTGTCAATAAAGCCGCAAATCGTTTCATCAGGATCTTCAAGTTCTAATGCAACACCATAGGGTGAGCGAATTCGATATGGTGGATCGAGAAAGCCTGTGAGTTCTAACAACGGCGAAACCACCAAAAGGTTAATCGTACCTTCTAACAATAGACCATCAACTCGATGGTAGTCATAACGCTGCTTAATCCGAGCAATACCCGCCTGTTCTTGTTGGTTTAGTTCGGGTAATTCGTCAATCCACTCATAGAAAAAGCGATCGCTATCAGCTTGAGTTAAATAACAGCGAGTCTGTAAATCGTTCAAGCTTTTAATGGTATCAGTAATTCCAACGCCGTAAACCATCTGCTATTGTCTCATCATTGCGTTTAGTCTAGCATTAGTACACAACGCTTTCCTGTTACCCACAATCTGTCTACGCACTTCTAAAAATCACCAAGCGTAGGCGAAGCCAGCCGAACGCGAGTGCGTCTGGTAGAGAAGGCATCGCCTGCAAAATCTCCACGGTGCGTAGGCGAAGCCCGCCGTAGGCATCGCTAACTTTTTATTGAAATGCGATCGCTCCTTCCTCTGTGTCGTCTGCGCCTCTGTGGTTCATTAAAAAAGGCGATCGCACCTCCAAATCTCCACCAAGTGATTCTGAGTTGACAATCAGCAATATTAGAAGATATTATAGTAATTAGGCACAGCCTAGGGGTAGTCGTATGACTGCCGCATCATAAACCGCTAACAAGGCGCTTTTGTTGTTTTTAGGGGTTGTCAAAGCAATAGTACTTAATTCCTAAAGTATTAATCTGATTCTGTGTCAAGCGGCAATCCACAAGGAGATTAGCATTTTTAAGATACAAAAATGCTTGGTTATCAGCATTGTCCTTGCTGCGAACTATGGGATACAAACATAAATCGGCAATCTGCATGATTGCGTTTGCCTTTGTTTTACTGTCTATTCCACGTAGTAGGTTTGATAAATCTTCACTAGATAAAGGTGAATATTTATCGGATCTATTAGCATCAAAAGGATTTCCTTTTGCTCTTAAATCATGAAAGTATTGCTTAAGTAGGGTATTTTCATTTTTTCCTGCTGCTTCAAAATAAACCATCAGACTACCATTATTGATCCCAGCATACTTGGCAGTACGTTCAACTACAATAGAGAATGCAGTTTTCATCATCTCCCAAGTTTCCTCACCATACTTTTCAAGATAACGATTAAGATATCCTTGACGAGATATAACACAGGCATGAACAATTATTGGACAACTGATGATAGTAAGTGTCAAGTCTTCCCAAAATAGATTTTGCTCGGTTTTTGAAATTTTTCCTAACCAAGCAAAGCCTTTTTTTCGAGAGAGTATTTCATTACCGTGCAAGGGTTGTTCTTGAGGAATAGACCAGCGACTTTTGAACTCAGATACTAATTGTTTAATGATTTGCTCATCGTTCCTTTTGATTAAGACACCACCCATAGCAAAGAATGGATATTGGTCTTTAGGGTCTGGCTTTGGACTTCCAGAATCATCAATGTATATAGCAAATTCACATACAGATTTTTCATTCATTTGCAGAATTATTTTGCAAAATAATTAAATTAACTAACAGTATTATATTTTTTTTGCTATATTACCTCACGCAAAGAAGATATTAAAAACTATGAGTAGTTGGTTGTTAATCTAATAGCATTTTGGATTTTGGATTTTAGATTTTGGCGTTGCTGAATCACTTTCTGTATTTCGATTATGTCAATCCATCTGTTGCACTCTTTTTTAAATTGGTATAAGCTTGAAATTGGGCAATTTATAAATATAGGCACAATATAGTTAGTGGAACTTAGACAAAAAATACCCAAAAAATTATTTTATCTGTAAATACATAGACTGCATATCAAAATATTGATTATTAAATTTATACGCCATTTCCTCTATTCCATATATTTGAAAGCCAAATGACAAATAAAGTTGTTTTGCTGAGAGATTAGTTGTAACAACATCAAGTAATAATATTTCTATCTCGTTAATTCCCTTTGCTCTTTCAATTAATTCATTCAGTAATAATTTACCTATACCTTTTCCTCGATATTCTTGTTGAACATACATACTACGAATATAGGCTTTATGTCTGACTTTTATTCTTGATTCTTGATGAAATGCGACTATTCCAATTAACTCTTTATCCTCAAAGCAGCCTAAGATAAAATTATTGTTATCTACTGGAATTCTATCCCGAAATTGATCTATTGTCTGAATTGCTTCTTCATGATACATTGTGCCAAATGAATCTGGATTGTTATATAAAGCTTCTAATCTGATTTGACTATAATCTTCTGCATCATGCTTTGTTAATTTTTTAATTATCATTGGATGAAATATAAATAATAAACGACTTAACTTCATTTATCTTATAATATACATAAAATCAGTGGCTTAAATGACCCTTTGCGATCGCCCTCTTCTTTCTCTGCGCCTCTGTAGTTCGTTAAAAAGAGCGATCGCGGATGCCTGCGAAATCTCCACCGTGCGTAGGCGAAGCCCGCCGCAGGTATCGCTACGTTAAGCTACACTAACAATGAATCAACTTAACTTATATAGGTAATCGCCTTACCCGGAAAGTTTCATCACTGACAGAAATAATTGTCCCTACTTCTAAATCTGCCTGACATTCCCTTAAAACTTCTGTCAAACGCTCATTAATTGCGTTGTAATTTTCATTTCCTAATCTAAACAAAATTACACTGGGTAAATTATCCCCACTAGTGGCTAAAAGTTGGGCAAAATCGAAATCTACAGTTAATAAAATCCTCGCTTCTGTACGAGCTTTCACTAAAATCTGATTATCTGGTAGTCTTTGCAACCCTTCATCGCGCAAATGTACCACATCATAACCAGCATTACGCAACCAAGAGACAGTGCGTAGAGAAATTCCCATATCAGCTAAAAATTTCATTTTACTTAATTAAGCCGTTTTGAAGGGATAAACCCGTTCTTGAGTTAACCAAGCTGCGTAAAGTAAAGATTGACGAATATCCTCTGGTTCTAAATCAGGATATTCTTCTAAAATCTCCTCTACAGGTTTGCCATTAGCTACCAAATTAACCACCAATGAAACTGGAATCCGCATCCCGCGAATGCACGCTTGTCCCGCCATAATGTGAGGATTAAATGTAATTCTTTCCAGACCTAACATAAATTATTTTTTTGTAATATCTTCTAGTTTCTCATAAATTGCCTGAGTTATGAGATGCGCTAACCCTCTGAGTTTTTATCCCTTCAACACTTGCTAGTCAATTCCATAATTTTCTCAAACTGGAAATCATGAGCGAAATTCTTGATAAAATTTCGTAGTGCAGCATTTTCAGAAGGGATTTGCTCAATCAATTCTAAAATCAAGTCATCACTGCATTGGGCTGCGGCAGTGTACACCTGTTTCATCCATTCAGGCGACATTTCAGATAATAGAGTCACTAAATCCGTAAGCGTCAACGTTGATTCTATTTCCTGTTGCCTTGCATCTGCTATCTGATAGCTTTCTTCTTGATAAATATATTGAACTCCTAAATATTCGCTCAATTTCTCTAGTAATAGTTCCTCGCGGAAAGGCTTATTAATATAATCATCACAACCCGCTTTGATCATTGCCTCTCGCTGTTCCTCAAAGGCATTAGCAGTTAAGGCGATGATAATGGTCTTGTGATTTGGAATTGAGGTTTCTTCTCTAGCTTTAATAACTTTTGTGGCTTCATAGCCGTCCATAATCGGCATCCGCATATCCATTAAGATTAGGTGTGGTTGCCATGTCTGCCAAAGTGCGATCGCTTCAGTGCCATTTGTTGCTTCCTGGACTGCAAAACCAATAGATGTCAGAATTTTGATTAGCACTAAACGGCTGTCTATGGAGTCATCAACCACCAAAATGCGGTATTCGCTTTGAGCGGGCGCTAAACTCATAACTTGGCGTCTAGTTTGTTTGATCTGGATTTCGCTGGCTGCGGCTAGACCAATTTGAATATTAAAAGCAAATTTACTTCCCTCGCCAATAATGCTGGAGACGCTAATATTTCCCCCCATTAATTGTACGTATTTGCGACTAATTGCTAAACCTAGTCCTGTTCCCTGTTGCGATTTCCTTCCAGTTTCAGTTTGCCCAAAAGCTTCAAACAGCAAGTCAATTTCTTGTGGGGCAATACCGCGACCAGTGTCTTGTACCTCGAAGGAGAGATGAGGGGGATGAGGGGGATGAGGGGGATGAGGGGGATGAGGGGGATAAGAAAGATTTTGCTCCCCCTGCTCCCTCATCTCCCCCTGCTCCATTCCCACTCGCAGCGTCACCCTTCCAGTATCGGTAAATTTGATTGCATTTCCCAAGAGGTTAAGCAAGACTTGACGCAGTTTACTTTCGTCAGCTTGGATGTATTGGGGGAGGCGAGATGTATATTCAAAGACTAATTCTAATCCTTTGGAGGTGGCCCGGAAGCGCAACATCTCTTCGAGGTTTTCCAAGAGGCGAATTAAGTCAAAACTGTTGAGATTTAATGTTATTCTGCCAGCTTCGATTTTAGACATTTCCAAAATGTCGTTAATTAAGTTGAGGAGATGTTCGCCAGCACGATTGATGATTGTTAGATTTTGCTGATGTTCTGTAGATAAAGCACGATCGTGGCTCATCACTTGGGTAAAACCGAGAATAGCGTTGAGTGGGGTACGTAATTCGTGGCTCATGTTGGCAAGGAATTCGCTTTTGGCGCGGTTGGCAGCATCAGCAATGATCACAGCTTCTTGCAATGCTTGTGACTGCGTTTGGGTTTGCGCTAGCAATTGTGCCTGCCCAAAAGCAACACCCAACTGATTGCCAATTTGAACTACGATGTTGACTTCTTCTGGTTTCCATTGACGGGGAGCGGAATTTTGATAACTCGCTAGTAATCCCCAAAGCTGACTACCATATAAAATCGGGACAATAATGTAGGCTTTAGCCTGAAAGCGCTCTAAGAAATTGACATAAGCAGGATGAAACCCAGCGTTGTAAATGTCTGGGACACAGAGGAAATTTGCACCTGGTGTTGCTTGCAGATTCGGATCTTGCACCTGGTTATCCGCGCTAGCCAAAATTTTTGCTAGGCAATGGCCATCTTGGAAGACACCTTCTGTGAGATCAGGGTGATTTTTGTGTTCTTCAATCAGAGAAATCCAACCATTACCTACCGACTCGGAGAGAAATTCGCCACTCCAGTGAGGATTGAAACGATAGACAACAACCCGATCGCAATTGAGTACTTGCCGTAATTCTTGGGTTGTAGCCGCAAATATCGTCTCTAAATCCAGTGTTTGGCGCATCCTTTGAATTACTTGGGCGATCGCTCTTTCTCGTTCTGCACTCTCCCGTAATGCTTCTTCTGCCAATTTTCTCTCGGTAATATCTGTAATTGTACCGATGTAACCTTTAATTTCTCCATCATCTCCAAATTCTGGCAATGCTTGAGCAATTACCCAGACGACCGTACTATCATCACGCCAGAAGCGATGTTCGTACTTATACATTTTTTTAGCGGCTCTTGCTTGATTCCATACCAACAATAGCTGCTCGCGGTCGTCTGGATGTACAGCATTTACCCAAGCTGTTCCCAGAGACTCTTCTAAACTGCATCCAGTAATCTCACTCCAGCGTTGATTAAAATATAAAATATTGCCATCTATATCTGCGTGAAATATACAAGCTGGTGAGGCTTCTGCTAGAAGTTGATATCGCTGTTGACCTGACTGCAAAGCTAATTCGGCCAATTTGCGATCGTTAATATCTGCCCAATAACCAACGCATTCTATCGGGTAATCAGCTTCGTCACGGATTAACCTCATCTTTTCGTAAAACCAGTGATAAGTTCCGTCAGCGTGTAACCACCGGTATTCGTAGGAGATGTACTCCTGCTCAACAAGCTCGTTAAATTTTTCTGAGATCAGTTCAATATCTTGGGGGTGGACGTGCTGAAGCCAAAAACTGGAATCCTCGATAAATTCCCGCGCTTCGTAGCCCACCATTGCTTTAATGTTCTCACTGATAAAGGTAGTGCTAAAATCTTCTGATGTTTTGCTGCTATAAATGACTACAGGGCTGGAGGTGAGCAGATATTGCAGGCGTTCGTTGGCTAAACGTAATTCTTGTTCAACACGTTTGCGATAGCTAATTTCTACTAAAACACTGCCTATACCAGAGGGGCGATCGTCCTCACCAGGAATCGGAAAATAAGAAGCTAAGAAGTGGCGGATAATATCTGGTTGTTTAATTGATGCGCTGCTTAATTCTTGATTGAGAATGGGTTGACCAGTCAACAAAACCTGTTGATAGATTGGTTCCACTAGGGAGGCCATGTGGGGTAAGACTTCATAGATGGTCTTGCCAATATGATCTTGTTGAGGTAGTCCATTAATCTCCGCCAGTAATTGGTTGATTTGCACAAACCGCAGCTGGTTATCTACAATGTTCATGCCGACGGGAGCGCTGCTAAAAAAGGCATTCAGGCGAGCTTCTCTGAGTGCTAGTTCTTGTTCTAGAGTTTTGCGCTCAATCAACCCACCTAACTGAGCCGCAACAGCACTGACTAGCAAGAGCAAACGTCTATCTACCAATCCTGAGCTACGTTTAAAAAACACTAAAACAGCTAATACTTGGTTTCCAGCCAGTATGGGAACACCAAAACTAGCTTTTAATCCTACCTTTGCGGCTTGTGGCGATGCCTGGGTTGGGCTACGCCTACGCAAAAAAACTGGCTCTGTAACTTGCGAAACATCTTCTATCCATTCTGCTTCCTGGCTTTGCCAAACTCTTCCTGGTAGTCCCAATCCCAGAGCAAATTTCACAGTTTGGCTTTGGCGGCAGAATTCTGCTAAACTACTGTCCTCACCGTACCAGCTCAGACTGTGTTCTAAAACAGTACCATCTTTATTAGGTATCCATGCTTCACCAAAATCCCAGCCAATGGTGTGACAAATTAAGCGCAAGACCACTGCTAAAGCGCTATTGACATCACTGGCGCGAGCGATCGCTTGGGTTGTCAACAGTAGCAAACGGCTTTCATTTTCTGCCTGCTTGCGTTCAGTAATATCTTTCGCTGTGCCCAGTACGTACCATTGTCCATCAATCTCGATCATTTCCGCACTAAACAGTGTCGTCCTAATTTCTCCGGTTGAAGTGCAGACATCAACCTCGTAATTGCGGATGGCTTTTGTTTTTTGCAGCATCTGGGCGAGGAAATTATATTCTTCTGGATTCGCCCAAATATGCAATTCTTGATCGGTGCGATCAATCACCTGAGAACGAGAATAACCAAAAAACCGACAAAAGCTATCGTTAACTTCGATGTAGCGTTTGTTGCGAACAGTAATTAAGGCTATTGGATCGGGAGATGACCGAAAAGCTGATGCTAACTTTTCTTCAGAAGCCCGTCGTGCTGCTTCTGCGCGTTGGCGTTCTTTTGCCTCCAACACCAAAGATGTTAAATTGCCCAGAGAGCGAGCGAAATTTTGGTCTTCTAGCGTCCAATGATGAGTAACTCCCACTGCCTCCAGACATAAAACTCCTACGGTCTTGCCCTCTAGCCTAATAGGTGTATCGAGTATGGAAGTAATGTTTAATCTTGAGTAAAATGCCGAAAATTCTCTAGTTCTGGGATCGTTATGGGCATCATCTGCGGCGATTGGTTGGTTTTGCTGCAAAGCTGCAAAATAAGCTGGATAGTCTGCTACTACTAAGGAAAGTCCTTGGCTATGTTGATTGCGACTGGCCTCAAATAAGTCAAAACACTCAATTTTCATGCTTGTTTCGTCATACAGCCAGATACTAGTTCGTTCCACTCCAATATTTTGGACAGCTGTTTCTGTGATTTTACTCAAAGCTGCTTTCAAGTCACCCTGATAAAGCGTCTGATTTTGTGCCAGTTGGGTTAGCACTAGGTTATGATTGCGGAGCTTAATCGCGCTTTCTTGGAGTAATTTTTCTACTCCTCGACGCTGTGTAATATTACTAGCAGTACCTGTCATGCCTATAACCAGACCCTCTTCGTTGCGTAAGGCGATCGCATTAAACATTAGATAAAGTAAAGTACCATCTTTAGCGACACAGGTAGTTTCATGCTGAAAGATCGGCTTTAAGAGAAAAACACGCTCAAAGGCTACTTTATCTTGAGCAACTTGTGTAGGCGAGATAAAATCAGTCAAGGTACGCCCGATCATTTCCTGGGGTTCGTAGCCATAAATCTGCTTGACTGCCGGGTTGACAAAGGTAATTAGTCCATCAATATCCACCGACCAGATCATATCCTGGGATGTCTCCACTAACTGGCGATATTGACTTTCACTCTTTTTCAATGCGGCTTCGACTAAAAGGCGATCGCCCTTGGCGTTGGGGTAGCGATCGCTTTGGTAAACTTCTTTACAACAGGCTGTGCCAATGCTAACAGGAATTTGTTGGGAAATCTCTTCTAATTGTTTGTTCCGAATATTTAACTCAACAGCAACCCGTTGACGCTCTTTAATCTCCTGTTGCAGTTGGGCATTTTGTTCTTTAAACTGTTTTTTCAGCCTTTGGAGAGTCAGTTGATTTTGGATGCGTAATAAAACTTCTTTAGTTTGGAATGGTTGAGTAATATAGTCAATATCGCCTAAATCAAAAACGTTTATTTTTTCAGATAATTCATCTAAAACACCGAAAAAAATGATCGGAATCTCTTGAGTTTTCTGGTTAGCTTTCAAATGTTGACAAACTTCATAACCATCCATCTCTGACATGAGAACGTCTAGCAAAATCAAATCAGGGGGAGAAGCCAGCGCCATATTGATTGCTAATTGTCCAGAAATGGCACTTTGCACCTGATAACCTTGGTGTTGGAGGATGTCTGATAAAAAATATAAATTGTCTAGATTATTATCAACTAGTAAAATTTTTATTTTTTGAGCATTCATATCAGTTACTAAGTTACAGGAATAAATTATTGAATCAAACTAAACATGAAATCAGAAAGCAAAACTCTGTTATAAGATTGTAAATAAAATTATCGTATCTTACCACCATACTTCAGCGCCGCGTGTATGGAAAAGTTGCAGATGAAGTAGGATAACTAGTTAATACTGCCAAATCTCTGTGACGCAAGCTCGGAATACAAAGATACAGCAAAGCGGATATCGCCCATACACCGTGCTGATTCGATCCGATTGGTAATGGCATCAACTCCCCAGCCATTAAACCCGCGATAACATACGCTCTGGGGCAATTCATGAATTGCCCCTAAGAAGAAAATCATTCTTTTCGGCTATTGTTTGGGTAAGTCCTGCTTTTTTTGTTTTATACGGTAAATCCAACCTATGTCTGTACGGTTTACCCAACTGTTTTTAGATTTTTATTTTATTAAATTACTTACTAGAGAGAAGAAACAAAGCTCTTCTCGAAAAAACTAGAGGTTCGATAATTGCTTAAATATCTGAAACCTCTAAATACCTCTAAACTTTGTTTGATTACCCAAACTTGAATTAGAAAGTTAAGGAGAGATTGAGATATGGCATTCATTCGTTGGGAACCATTGCGTGAAATGGAGATTCTGCGTCGTCAAATGGATCAACTATTCTCTGAGCTTACAGCAGCCGAGCGCGGCAACTCCGAGATTTCTCCATCACCGAGAACAGCGTGGGTTCCTGCTGTGGAATTATCTGACAATGGTTCCGAGTTGCTATTAAGAGTTGAGATTCCAGGCGTGGAAGGTAAAGACCTGGATGTTCAAGTTACTCAAGATGCAGTTTCGATTGCTGGTGAGCATCGTTACGAAAAACATTCCCAATCTAACGCTAAAGTTCATTCAGAATTCCGGTATGGCAACTTCACCAGAGTAATTGCTCTGCCAACCAAAGTTCAGAATCAACAAGTTAAGGCAGACCTGAAAGATGGGATTTTAATTTTGACTTTACCCAAACTGGAGCAAGAGCAGAGCAAGGTATTCAAAGTTAATTTAGGTCAATCTCAAAGTGCTACAGCTTCCATAGAAGCTGACAATGGCAACACACAACCCAACATTATATCACAATAAAGCGTTCAAACTTCTGAGAAGATGTTCTATTGATTCAATGGTTCCTATATCTTTGAAATAGGTCAATTTTGATAGAAACCCCAGCCGATGAGTTTAGCTGGGGTTTTTATTGCTTTTTTTACCAGCCCTTTCGAGGCGGGAGTGGGGAGTAGGGAGTGGGGAGTGGGGAGTGGGGAACAAAAGAGAAAACTAGAGATAGAAAAGTTGGTTTTAAGCCTCGCCCGATGCGATGCCTGTAGCTCTGCCGAAGGGTTAAGCGAAAAAATCCCTATTTTTCAAGGTAGGTTGAAACCCCGATGCCAGTTCTCTCAAGTCGGGAAACCCGCCCACGAGACTGGCTCCCCGATGTTAAGCAGCTTAGTTTCCCTACTCCCTACTCCCTACTCCCTACTCCCCATTCATTCACCACTGTTTCGGTAAATTCAGTGAGAGGGTGCTATCCCTCTTGCACATCAACCCAAATACTGCCTTCTTCCACACGAATTGGAAATACTGGCAGTGGCTTTGGTTGTGAAACCAACGAGAGTAATTTACCTACACCAGGTGGCCAGGAACACCAGTCTTCTACCTCACCAGTCCGCAGGTCAAAAGCACTGTGATGGAAGGAACAAACAATTGCCCCACTTTCAGTGATTTTCCCACTTTTCAGTGGTAATTTCATGTGAGGACAGGTGTTATCTACAGCATAAAGCTGACTTTCGTGATTCAAAAGCAGAATTTTCCGATTACCAACTTTCACTACTTCTCGCGTACCTGGGGAAAGTGCTTCGACTGCAAGAACTTTAGTCCAACTCATTAGGTTCTCCTCTCCTAATATATCTGCTTTCAGTTTCCCGCAATTGTGACCAGTGCGATCGCCTTTCAGTTGTGGAAGTAGGGAGTGGGGAGTGGGGAGTGGGGAGTGGGGAGTAGGGAAGGATTCCGAAGGAGCGATGTCTACGACGGGCTTTGCCTACGCTGGTGAGATGCCATAACTATAAAATATGACATTAAATTTTATTGTGATACTGAATAAACTGATTTCTGGGTAAACTAAAAAGAGCGCTTCCTGTCCCAGCATCATCAGGATTGTGGCTGATAACAAACAATTTTGAGCGATATAAAAAATGATTAAGACAAGTTACGAATTTGACCAGTCTATCCTCCCCGCAGGATCATCATTAAAGACTAATATTCTGCTACGTTTTCGGGCTGAGGTAGCTGAATCTCCCCGACGTCACCTTAACCTTTCTCTGGTAATTGACCGTTCCGGCTCTATGGCTGGCGCTCCTTTGCATCACGCACTCAAAGCCGCTGAGTCTGTGGTGGATCAACTTGAGCCAGATGACATTCTCTCAGTAGTTGTTTACGACGATGAAGTGGATAGCGTTGTGCCACCCCAAGCTGTGACTAACAAGGCTGCACTGAAAAATTCTATCCGCAAGGTTAGAGCCGGCGGTATTACCAACTTATCGGGGGGATGGCTCAAAGGCTGTGAACATGTAAAGACGCGACTTGATCCGCAAAAAATAAATCGTGTTCTCCTGCTTACCGATGGTCACGCCAATATGGGCATTCAAGACCCGAAGATACTTACGGCGACATCGGGGCAAAAGGCTGAGGAAGGCATTATCACAACTACGTTAGGTTTTGCTCAGGGTTTCAATGAAGACCTGCTGATTGGGATGGCAAGAGCCGCCACGGGCAACTTCTACTTCATTCAAAGCATCGACGAAGCAACAGAAGTGTTTAGTATTGAGCTAGACAGTCTCAGAGCAGTAGTGGGACAAAACCTGAAGGTGACACTTGAGTTGGCTGATGGTGTCAGCCTTGTTGATACCTTAAGTCTTGCTAAAGTTAGCCAGAATGAGGCTTCTCAAGCTGTCCTCACCTTGGGAGAGCTTTATGAGGGCGAAGACAAACTTCTGGGTTTGAGTTTGCTGATATCAAGCGCTCAAATTGGTGAGTTACCTGTGATGAAACTGCATTACAGCGCCGATGTTGTGCAAGATGACCTGATTCAAACCGTATCAGGTAGAGTAGATATCGTCGCCAAAGTTGGCACTGTTGAGGAAGCAGCTTTTGCCTCTACGAGCCAGATCATTATTGAACTGAGTCGCCTGACGATCGCTAAGGCTAAAGAAATTGGACTGAATCTAGCTGAACATGGCAAGCATCAGGAAGCTGAACAAACCCTGCGGGCGCTTGTGAAAGATTTGCGAGATAAAGGGTTGAACGAGAATTTTGAAATTGCTGAAGAGATCGATCAGCTTGAGTATTTTGCAGGTCGGATCGCCCAAAAAGCTCTAGGCAATGCCGGACGTAAAGAGATGCGGGATCAGTCTTACCAGACGATGACGCGCAATCGCAGCGATCTTGTGGGTCGCGGTGTCACTGCTGGCGATGAAGTGTACACGATACCGATTGTGAATGAAGTCGGTTCAGGTGTTGAATTGTACTGCGTTCGTGAAGGGGGTAAACTGCGGATCAAAGTCATGTCCGAAGTCTACGATTCAACCAAAAACATCCAGTTTCCTCGCGCCATTCGTGCCGAGGGAGGACGCTATGTTGTTGAAGGACTGGAACTCTCAAGCGATCGCACTTTCTACCGTGTACGTGGTAATATCACCCGTTTTGCTCAACCCGGTAAAGCAGACATCTTCGTTGCCCCTAGACAATCGAATCTAACTAACACAGGCAAAGCTTCCAAAGGCCCTGCTAGTGCCGCCGATCTGGCCACAACTGACAGTGTAGGGGACAGCATTTTAGTTCAGTGTGTCAAAGATGGCAGCAAGCTGCGTGCTAGGGTAGTTTCCGACGGATATGAACCGGATTGGAATATGCGTTTTCCGCGATCGGTTCGTGAGGAAGGAATGCTTTACCTCGTTGATGAAGTCAAAACCGCACCTGATGGGAAGTCCTATATTGCCTGTGGTGAAATTAAGCGATTTGTCCAACCCACTACTACCAATTGAGTAGCCTTTCAAAGTGACTGATAAAATCTTTGCTTTCCTCTCTGCGTTACGGACACTTTGCTCAAGTCAAGCCAGCCGCTTGCGGGGGTTCCCCCTGTTGTGCGGACTGGCGTGGGAAACCCGCCCACGCAAGTGTCCTCCTCTGTGCCTCTGTGGTTCAATAAATCACTTTTAAACCGCAGAGGCGCAGAGTACACAGAGAAAAGAGGAATTATTGCCCAAAATTTTACCCACCTTGAAAGGGTTATTCCTAATTACGCCTCGATCGCAGGGTTATAATCCAATACAGTTCAGTTAAGCATTTCTTCCTTCTCTTTCTTCTTTTTCTTCTCTTCCTTTGCGTCCTTCGCGTCCTTCTCTACGAGACGCTGCGCGAACGCGGTTCGTTAAAAAAATTTACTTTGACAAAGAGTTAAGCCTTAACTGAACCGTATAATTCTTCTGATAAATCTTCTCGAATTTGTTATTATTCAGGAAAAAAGCAACGGATAGAACAACAAAATCCGGGTAAAAGTGGTGATGTAATTTCATCATCGCCTAACAAAGTAGGAACTAAAACCAATTGTGCTTTTTCTCGCCGATAAACTTCGACTTGTTGAGTGAAGCGATCAACAATCCAATATTCACGCACGCCTTGAACTGAATAAAGTTTCAGTTTTGCTTCTTTGTCTCGAAATTCATTTTGTTTACCAGGGGATAAAACCTCTATCACTAACTCTGGTGCGCCTGTCAAATGTCCTGCTTGATCTTCAATTTGCGCCAGTCGTTCTCGACTTACCCAAACTACATCCGGTATGACGCTATCTGCTTGCGAAAAAATCACTCCTGGAGCCACAATTGTTTCTCCTAAACCACTCGAATCTGACCAAACATCGAGTTGTCGAGAAATTTTAACACAAACTTGTTGATGACGGCGGTGAGGAGTGCCAGTCACAAAGAGTTCTCCATTAATAATTTCATAGCGTGTCCACTCATTTTCGGGTAGAACCTCTAAATCCTGAATTGTCCAGCGTACTCCCTCAATGGCTTGGTTCATGATTGTCACCGTTTGGCTGGTTGCCTTTCTTTGTTTAATTTTATCTTTCCTTCGGGCAAGGCAGCTATGATGTTTAAAATAATTCGTAATTCGTAATTCGTAATTCGTTAAATTAGAACCATAATGAAAAGCGGAAGATCAGGCGAAACTCTGTATGCTGACATTTACCCAACTTAAACCACCTAATCACGATGCCGCAGTCACTTTTACTCTGGCGCTGACAGCAGAAGAACGTACCCGCAGTCGTCATCGCTTTGAAACGGCAGATGGTAAGGTTGTGTTTTTACATTTACCCAGAGGAACTGTGTTACATGATGGCGATATTCTGCAAGAAGAAACCCATAGCAGTTTAATCAGAATTACTGCCAAACCAGAACTAGTGCTGACTGCCTTTGCCCAAACACCACTATTATTATTACGGGCGGCATACCATTTGGGAAATCGTCATATACCTGTAGAAATTACTCCGACTTATTTACGCTTGTCCTCAGATTCTGTTTTACGCACAATGTTAGAACAACTGGGGTTAGAAGTTAAAGAAGAAATTTTACCGTTTCAGCCAGAATTGGGAGCTTATGGACAACACTATCATGCTCAGTGATAGCCATCTTTTGAGTATTTTACAGCTGGCTAGCCCCGCTTTGCCTGTGGGAGCATATAGCTATTCTGAAGGCTTGGAAATGTTGGTAGAAAATGGTACGATCGCTAACCAGATACATCTCAAAGATTGGCTAAAAGCAGAGTTGCTCTACGGGGCAATTCGGTTAGAGGCGGCGGTGATGGTACGATCGCAGCAAGCTGCAAAAATGGGTGATGTGGAGTCGCTATGCAATTGGAATCTCTGGTTATCGGCTGCTAGGGAAACAGAAGAATTACGCGCCTCTAGTTGGCAGATGGGGCGATCGCTGATCCAATTACTTGGTAAACTAGAACCACAGATTATGCCTATTGTCAATGCTGTCGGTAATCCTTGCAATTATGCGATCGCTTTTGGCATTGCCGTTGCCCATTGGCAAATCAGTATCAAAGCCGCATTACTCGGATATCTGCATAGTTGGGCAAGTAATTTGATTACTGCTGGCGTCAAACTTATTCCCCTTGGACAAACAGCAGGACAGCAGTTATTGCTAGATTTGCAACCATTACTTAGTGCGGTGGCATTGGAAATTCTCGCGTTGGAGGATGATCAACTCGCCTGTTGTAGTTGGGGTTTGTCACTGGCGAGTATGCAGCATGAAACGCAGTATACAAGGTTGTTTAGGAGTTAGTCATTTGTCATTGGTCATTTGTCATTGGTCATTCGTCAAAAACTAAGAACTAATAACCATCTTCCAAGGAAAAGTGACAAAGGACAAAGGACAAAGGACAAATAAGAATGAATGCATTTCGAGTGGGGGTTGCTGGTCCAGTGGGTTCGGGGAAGACGGCTTTGGTGGATGCTTTGTGCAAGGGATTGCGTGAGCAGTATCAGATTGCGGTGGTGACGAATGATATTTATACTCAGGAGGATGCTCAGTTTTTAGTGCGTTCTCAGGCGTTGGCAAGCGATCGCATTTTGGGTGTAGAAACTGGTGGTTGTCCTCACACTGCTATCCGCGAAGATGCTTCGATGAATTTGGCAGCAATTGAACAGTTAGAGGAACGTTTTATCGATTTGGATTTGGTATTTTTGGAAAGTGGCGGCGATAATTTGGCTGCTACTTTTAGTCCAGAATTGGTGGATTTAACGATTTACGTCATCGATGTTGCAGCAGGTGATAAAATTCCCCGCAAGGGCGGACCCGGCATTACTAAATCTGATTTGTTGGTGATTAATAAAACCGATCTTGCACCCTATGTTGGTGCAGATTTAAGTGTGATGGAACGAGATGCTAAAAAAATGCGCGGTGATAAACCTTTTATTTTTACTAATTTAAAAACTCAGTCTGGACTTGCAGATGTAATTAACTTTGTTTGCACAAATATCTGTTAAAAATCAAATGATCGGGATTGTTTCGCTCAACTCTCTGGCTTTTCACGGCATCTGGAAAACCTCTCTCTAAGAGGATGTTTGAAAAGTCCTCTTCTCGGTAATAAAACGTTCTAGATCCCCCTAAATCCCCCGATAAATTGGGGGACTTTAATTCCAGTTCCCCCCTTTTTAAGGGGGGTTAGGGGGGATCAACAAGTGCCTAAAATCACAGCTAACTACTTTTCAAACAACCTCTAAATCTCTCTCCTAGAAGGAGAGAGACTTTTGGCGATACCTTTGGCTGTAGTAATAATATCAGGCATCACACCCCAATGCTCGATCGCAAATAAGCGACCAGTCCGCCCCATTCCTGATTGCACTTCATCCACTACCATCAGAATACCGTGGCGATCGCAAATATCCCGAATCCTTTTTAAGAATCCATCTTCGGGTACGATATACCCACCTTCTCCTTGAATTGGTTCAACTACGATCGCTGCTACTTCTTGCGGTGGTAAAATTGTGCTAAATAGCTGTTGTTCCAAGTAATCTAAACTAGCGTGAGTGCCGTAGGGTATATGAGTTATCCCAGGAACTAAAGGCCCAAAATTAGCTCGCTGCACTGTTTTGGAACCCGTAAGAGACATTGCCCCATAGGTGCGTCCGTGAAATGCACCTAAAAAAGCTACGATTAGCGATCGCTTGCTGTAATATCGAGCTAGTTTGATTGCTCCTTCGTTAGATTCTGCCCCGGAATTGGTGAAAAATACTTTTGCGGGAAATCCAGTGTGACTCTGTGGCTGAGGAAAAGGGGCGCGAATCGCTAATTGTTCCGCTAGTTCCACCATCGGTTCATAATAAAAATCCGTCCCCGACATGTGCAGCAAACGCGCCGACTGTTCTTGAATTGCTTTGACGACTTCTGGGTGGGCGTAGTTTTTTCAATTTTTTAAAGATTACTGATGATTAAACCCTAAGATGTGATAATTTAAAGTAGCATTTGATTCCATTGGTGTAGAAATTACGCATTTACCGAAAAAGCTTCATAGTAAAGATTTTCGTATTTTCTAAGACTTTGCCCGTTTTTATAACACAACTTCTGCGATCGCGTCATATTATATTTTTTAAAACAAGGATAAAGCTTCACTATTGGATGTCAGGGTACAAGCTACAGAAGATTTGCAGAAGAAAGTGTATTAAATCCACAGGAGAATTGCTATATGCAAAAATTAATAAAAGTCTCTGAGATAATCAACCAATGACTTGGGTATCTGGACAAAAGTTACACCGTGATAGTCGCATTTGTTGCTTTTGCGACTCCAATAGTTAGTTTTGAAGTCGCATTTGTTGCTTTTGCGACTCCAATAGTTAGTTTTGAAGTCACATTAGTTGCTTTTGCGACTCCAATAGTTAGTTTTGAAGTCACATTTGTTGCTTTTGCGACTCCAATAGTTAGTTTTGAAGTCGCATTAGTTGCTTTTGCGACTACAAAAGTTATTTTAGGAATAGCCAGTGTTATTGTTGCTGGTGAGTTGCACTTTATGGCACAAAACTCACATCAAAAAGCTGCTAATTTACAGCAGTTTTCATGTCTTAGAACCACATCTGTCGTAGGGGTACAGCATTGCTCATTGGTGTCAACTTAAGCTAGAAATCGCTTGTTGACTTCCACGCCCGCCCAGAAATAAATTTCTTTGGCTTTTAGTCCAAGTCTACTGAAGTAGACTAAAGACTTCTCAGATTATTAAGTCATCTAAAGATTGACTTGAGCTATTAGCAAGGAACTTCAGTTCCTTGTGGGACATAAGTTTTACGTTAAGTTGACACGTATGAGCATTGCTGTACCCCTACCGCATGGTCTATTTACCTATTGACTCAGAGCAACTAAATTTATTTATGGGCTTGGTAAATTTTTGACTTTTGACTTTTGACTTTTGACTTCCCCGAAGGGGCTGACTCTTGTTTCATCTGATAGCGACTTTGAGCGAATGCGACAAGTCAGAGAAATTTCTTGGGAAAGTTGCGTGGAAATTAAGCAGGGTAAAAAAACATCTAATTTCCACCCACTCAACTAAAAAACTTCTCTACACATCTCACAAATATCTCCACACCCATTCCCAAGGCGGTTTCGTCAAAATCAAACCGGGGATGATGATGGGGATACGCCAAATCTTTCTCTGGATTCGCAGAACCTAAAAAGAAATAGCAACCAGGAACCTCTTGCAAGAAGAATGACATATCTTCAGCAGCCATAGTTTGGCATTCTGGCACAATACCCATCGGGGTTTCTACCACTTCTTCTGCTACTGTTCGCACCAATTCTGCTATCTTAATATCATTAATAACTGGTGGATAAAGTGACCAATATTCTAAGTCATAATTCGCACCCTGACTTTGACAAATTCCGGCAATAATCTGCTCGACACGTTGATCAAAAAAGCCTTTCAAACTCGGATTAAAATATCTGACAGTGGCACTCATTCTCGCCGTATCAGCAATCACATTCCGCTTGGTTCCAGCATGAAGTTCGCCCACTGTCACCACTGCTGAATCAATGGGATTAACATTCCGAGCGACAATGGTTTGCAAAGCATTTACGATTTGGGCAGCAACTACCACCGAGTCAACAGTTTGATGGGGTAGTGCGCCGTGTCCACCTTTGCCCAAAATTGTGCAGTTAAAGCACTCCACAGCTGCCATCAACGCCCCAGCACGTACACCCACTGTTCCCAAGGGCAAATTATTCCACAAGTGCAAACCGATAATCGCGTCAACATCAGGATTTTTCAGAACTCCAGCTTCAATCATCGGCTTTGCGCCTCCTGGTGATTCTTCTGCTGGCTGAAAGATAATTTTCACAGTACCAGAGAAGTCTTGGCGATGCTGCTGGAGATGGTAAGCTGTACCTAAAGCGATCGCAGTATGTCCATCATGTCCACAAGCGTGCATCACTCCATCATGCTGCGATTTGTACGGCACTTCGTTGAGTTCTTGGATTGGCAAAGCATCCATATCTGCCCGAATCGCTAAAACTTGGGGAGTCGGGAGTGGGGAGTGGGGAGTGGGAAGTTTGCTACCTTTGATGGTGGCAACAATCCCAGTGTGGGCAATGCCAGTTTGATGCTCAATTCCCCATTCTTGCAGCTTTTGTGATACAAACTCAGCAGTCAGTTTTTCTTGAAAACCCAACTCTGGTTGTTGATGCAATCGCCGCCGCCACTCTACTAATTGCGGTTGCAATGAACGGATTGTCAGTCGAATGCGAGATAGGTCAACAGAAGAGGCATTGGGAAAGGTAGAAACCATTATAAAGACAAACTAGTTTAAGTACAGCTAACGCAAGTTTATTTTCCTAGTTTATCGTAGGGAATGGGGACTAGTGGGGATGAGTCAGAATCTTGTTAAGGAACGTGGATTAAATAAAATGCAAAACTTCATTCTATCTCTAGCTTCCCTCTCCTTTATAAGGAGAGGGATTGAGGGTGAGGTAAGCCAGGAACATAAATTCTATGTTATTTAATTCTTATTCCTAATCAATCAATTCACAAGACTTTGGGATTTGGGGAAATGCGAGTGGAAAGCAGTATTTTTTTTTCGGCTGGCTTTTCTAAGAAGTTTTCGGATAGTAATTTGGTCAAAGCATCGGGATGTAGTTGCCAGTTTAATAATCCAGATAACCCCATGACCAAGCCAAATATAGTTGGAACCAAGGCGAGGTAAAACAACCATTTTTTCTGAGATAGAGATGTGATGGCAAATAGCGAGACAGACAGCGATAAGGAGGCATCAGCTAAGTCAAACTGGTCGTCATGGTAATTCAGCTGGTCATAGGTTGTTTGGTCTTTTTCGGCGACTACCTTCTGTTCCTGCTTTTTCTGGTCTTCTTTATCAGCAATTACTTGATAAGCCGCAATCTGTTTTTCATAGTCAGCCCTCACCGCAGAAGTTTGAGAAAGAGATTGCAATTTGAGTTGCGTCACATTAGATTTGGCTATTTCTTCACGAATATTACGAGCCTGGTATAACGCCCAATCGTCAACTTTATTTGCTTGAGCTTGCTGCATTGCCTG
This sequence comes from Nostoc sp., assembly GCF_036919575.1. Lineage (GTDB taxonomy): Bacteria > Cyanobacteriota > Cyanobacteriia > Cyanobacteriales > Nostocaceae > Nostoc. The sequence goes on from NZ_JBALBY010000110.1 coordinate 132,455, forward strand.
AACCAGATTATCGTCTTTGACTTTGCATATTCCTATAAAGGTTGCGATCAATGCAACTGCAATTGCAACAGCACTATTTAAACGACTTTTGCGTTTTTCACGGTTAGCTGACGTTTCGGGTTCATCGTTTTCCGGCTCAACCAGGTCAATCGGGTTTATGTCCATATTGTTATACCAATTTCACAACCCTTTTCGGGGTGGGAGTGGGGAGTAGGGAGTGGGGAGTGGGGAGTGGGGAGTGGGGAGTGGGGAGTGGGGAGTGGGGAGTGGGGAGTGGGGAGTGGGGAGTGGGGAGTGGGGAGTGGG
>NZ_JBALBY010000111.1:0-20408 GCF_036919575.1 Nostoc sp.
AACGCCCAGACGTTCATATGTGTTTGGTCTGATTTCAATTACCGCATGGTGGAGCGAAGCTCCGCCCACATTTTGTGCCAGTTGCGTAAGTCCTGAAAGGATTTGCGTGAGCGTGTGATTATGGCGTGGGAAGGAAAAGAAGGCTCTCAACGCCAGTTGGCGCAAAGATTCAAGGTCAGCTTGTCATTTGTGAGAAACCTACTGCGTCAGTATCGGACAAATGGACAAATAGAGGCGAAACGACGTGGAGGATACCAAAAGCCGACAATAATAAACGAGCATCTGAGCATTATTCAGTCTTTGGTTGAGGGAAAAAATGATTTATTACTGAGAGAATTATGCGTTGGGCTTTGCCCCGCCGCAGGCATCGCTATGCAGAACGCACAGGGATTAGTGTAAGTATTACTACAATGCATCGTGCTGTAGAAAAATTAGGCTTACGGTGTAAAAAAAAAAGTCTTTACGCCAGTGAGCAAGATACCCCAAGAGTACAAGAGTTAAGACATGACTATCGCCGAACTTTAGATAAAATTGATGTCAGAAACCTCATATTTGTCGATGAAGCGGGATTGAATTTATCAATGTCGCGCTTATTTGCTAGAGCAGTGGATGGCGAAAGAGCAGTTGGTAGTATACCTGGAAGCAAGGGTGGAAACGTTTCTTTGATCGGTGCTTTAAGCCTTGATGGACTGCTTGCAGCGATGACTGTACCAGGAAGTACAAATACTGATGTATTCCTTACTTATGTAACCGAGATATTAATACCTCAGTTATGGAAAGGGGCAATCGTGGTTATGGATAATCTTCGGGTTCATCACGCCGAACGTGTCAGAGTTGCCATTGAGTCGGTCGGTGCAAAAGTCAAGTTTTTGCCCCCCTATTCTCCAGATTTATCTCCCATAGAACTGTGTTGGTCAAAACTGAAGCAATTTCTCCGTTCCTCTGAGGCACGTACACTGGAATCACTCGACCAAGCAATGGCTCTTGCTGTCAATTACATTACCGAAGATGATGCCTTCGGTTGGTTCAATCATTGTGGTCTATTTACCTGAAAATTGCTGTAACAATGGCAGAAAAACTTGACTTAACCCCGGAAAAAGTTCGGATAAAAGATAGCTACCGGGAGCGGATATTTGCAGAATCACAGCAACTAGGGAAAAGTTACCTGGAGACGCTTTACTTTATCATTGATTGTTATTTTGCTTTCAGAAAGGGTACATTCCCTACTCAACAAGTTGTTACACAGACACCAACTTTTACCCCGATTACTACTGAAGATCACAAACTCCAGCAGCCGACTAAAGAGCCATCACCAGACTCTAAACCAGAAGATGCTGATAGCGAAACATTCAGCCTTGATTTTGATTTGTAGCCCAAATGTCGGATTTCTGTCTGATTTCTGAACAGAATTGCAGATAAAATCCTGATCAAACGGGCTTTTTCACTCTCAGTATATTTTCAAAGTAGTGTAGTTAGAGAGCTTTTCACCCAGACATTTGGGTTGTGATAAAAATCACCACGCTGTTCTAATGTAAACCCACCCAGTAATAATCCCAACCATACTTCTACCATCGGCATTTTTAATCCACCTTGGAGTTGAGTTAAAGAAATCTCACCTTTAATATGTTCAAGGTAGTTAGCGATCGCCCTCTGCCATTTTTCCACATCTTCATCACCCGCCAGCTTGTGGACATCTTCTAAACTTGTCACCTGATCAAGCATTGCCAAAACATTCGCTTTTTCAACAGATGCGACTACAGAATCACCCGACTCAGTAGGATGTGAAAATTGGTGTAGGCCATGCGGTTTAAAGGTTTGTGGTGTTTTTGGTTCAATCAAATCCTCTAAATCCAGATGCATTGTCGTTCGCACTAGACCAGCAAAGAGATCGGTGCTAACAATTGGACCCTTATCTTTTATCCGGCAAAAACTACGATAAAAACCACTTTCCCCCAGACACAATACTTTCACCAATATGCTGTCGGTTTGCAGACTAAATGAAATTTGTGCGGACTAAATGAAATTTTGTTGGTGTAACCCTGATTCTTTATTCTTTCGTAGCTACAGGCGATCGCTGTTGGATAGATTTTTTGCTCAAAGCCTTGTCTTGTAATGAATTGGAACGTTTTATGCCCTTTTGGTGGAAAATTTCATTTAGTCTGCGAATTTAGGGGGAAATTTTCACTTAGTCCGCAAAAAAAAATTTCATTTAGTCTGCAACAAAGATTGCTCAAACCCTTATTCTTGCGTTAAAAAAATTTCACTTAGTCTGCAAACCCACAATGCGATCGCGGGGTGCATGTTGGCAACGAAATATAAACTATTGCGTTGCCGATAAATTTTGTTTGTCTTGGTATCGCCTTTGATGCGTCATCCAAGCGATAACCATTTACAGGGTGCTAACTTCCAGTTATAGTTAACCGTAACTTATTATAGGCACAATGCAACTATAACTTTGACTGAGTGCAAAGATAGTTTACAAAAGTTGCTCAGGCGGTTGCCTTAGTCTATGGGAATAATAAAAGTTCAACAATTTCTGTTAAGTGCTTTACCCCGCTCCAAGTATCCGTCCATAAATCGCTTGAAAGAGCCTGTACGCTGCACCCACGCTACGTTATTAGAGCGATCGCCACCAGAAAAAGCGGTTACGCCATCGCTCTTAAGCTCTTCAAAGATTTCTGGTCTTATTTCCCGGTAACTCTATTATTATCCAGTCATCAGAAATGGGGAGTATATTTTCCAGTGTTGTAGAGTTTCTAGTTCTTGACTAATAAATTTCGTCTTCTTGATCTACCCAATCTTCATCCCAGGAAAATAATCTCGTAATTGATTGGGTCAATAACCAACCCTTGGCTGACATTCTCACATGTATTGGCGACGGAAATGACGGAATTTGGAACATCGTCCGCGAGTTAAAACCCAAACAACAGCGACGTGAAATACTTGATTGGTTCCATCTGATGGAAAACCTCTATAAAGTTGGCGGTTCGATGCGAAGGATTCAGGTGCTGGGGTATTGACATCAAGGTTTTCAACCCGCGCAGCCGGATTTTGCCTGTGTAGCCGCGACTTCTAGTTGTACAAGGCCACTAAACTACCCGCTTTTGCCGACAGGGAATTTGAATAATAAACTCTGCGCCCTCTCCTGGTGCAGAAATGCACTCTATCGTACCATGATGTTTGTCTACTACAATTTGATAAGTGATGGATAATCCTAAACCAGTACCTTGTCCTACAGGTTTAGTAGTGAAAAAAGGATCAAATATTCTTTGTCTAATGCTATCACTCATACCTACCCCATTATCCTTAATGGAAATGACAACTAAATCAGGATTGACTACTTGGGTACGAATAGCGATCGCACTATAATTACTCTTAATTTCCTCTGCGTTTCTTTCCTGATTTAACTTTTGCAAAGCATCAATTGCATTATTTATAATATTCATAAATACCTGATTAAGTTGCCCAGCATAACATTCAACTTTTGGCAAATCACCGTAATTTTTGATAATCTCAATTGCAGACTTACCTGGATTAACTTGAAGACGGCTTTGCAAAATTAGTAAGGTACTCTCAATCCCCTCATGAATGTTAACAGGTTTCATGCCAGCCTCATCTAACCGAGAGAAATTACGCAATGTCAGCACAATTTCCCGAATGCGTTCCGTGCCACTTCTCATAGAAGATAAAGTTTTAGGGATATCTTCTTTAATAAAATCAACATCAATATTCTTTAAAAACTCTTTTATTTCTGGTGCTAAATCTGGATAGGTTTTTTGATAAATATTAATTAAGCTAAGTAAATCTTGTGTATAATTATCAATGTGAACTAAATTGCCATGAATAAAACTTACAGGATTATTAATTTCATGAGCAATACCAGCAATCATTTGGCCCAAACTGGACATTTTTTCTGTTTGAATAAGCTGAGTTTGAGTTAGTTTTAATTCGTGCAATGTTTGCTTTAATCGCACATTATTTTCATTTAAATCTCTAGTTCTTTCCTCTATTTTTTCTTCTAAGTTAGCGTAGAGTCGGGCATTCTCTAAAGAAATAGCTGCTTGCGAAAAAAGAATCTTTAATATTCGTATTCTATCAGAAGTAAATGCCCCCACTGTTAAATTATTTTCTAAATAAAGTAACCCAATCAATTTACCTTGATTAAGGATACAAGTACACATCAGCGATTTAATTTGATGGTCAATAATGTATGGATCTCTTGTAAAACTTCCTTCAGTGCTGGCATCAGATAAAATTACATCTTTTTGTGTTCGTGTCACATAATCAATTACAGATATAGGTAATTGCTGACTATTTTCTAATGGTATTGATTGACCAACAGTTAAATCATCTTTCTCTATACTTGCTTGAGCTTCAATAAATAATTTATCTTCTTTATCGAGAAGTAAAATACCAGTCTGAGCGCCAGCATTCTCAATCACAATTGTCATTAATTTTTCTAGCAGATTTTCTAATAGAATTACTTCTGATAAAGCTTGTGATGCTTTAATAACGGTGATTAAATCTAGTCCACTTGATTTTTCATTAGCACTGGAAATAGTAATAGTATTACTTGTAAGCCCTACTTGAGAGTGAGTAGAAACCTTAGTAATTAACTCTGGATATTTTAATTCTAAATCCCTGAATTTAGCACTTGCTCCCCAACGACAATAACCATAGTGTGCCTTTGTCATGTATAGCGAAGCAAATTCATTTCTTCCTAGACTCAGGTAAAATTCTGCCGCACATTCATAAGCTAGCGCCTCTTCATGAATATATCCAGACTTATGAGCGCCTTGAATTGCGCGATCGTAGCGTTCCATCGCTACTAATGCTTGTCCTAAAAATCGTGCTTTTTCTGCTTCTACTAGTTCATATTTGTGCTGATTATTTACAGGTGCGTGAGCCGCCCATTCTTTTAGTTGTTTTTGATTTTTTTCCACTTTTTCCATAGCAGTTTTTATCTCTGTTTGGCAAGTAGAGTTTAAACAGAAAGCTAACAATGCTAGAGAATAATAAAACTTATATTGAGGTAGATAAAAAGTCCCACTAGCTGCAACTTCATACTGTTGTGCTAATTGAGCATTTTTAACAGATTGTCCATAATCTTTAAAAAAATAACTTAAAATACTTTTGGCAAGATAAGCATAAAATATGGCTGTAATATTTCCTGCCATTCTCTGCATTACTGTTTCATTAAAACTTTCACCATCTAAATAAGATTTATTATCCTGCCCTTTAACTAGTTCAATTACCATTTGTTTTAAAATAAGCAAAGAAACGGTAAAATGTTCTTGCTGTATTTTATGCGCTAAACTAATATATTGTTCTAGCCTTTTTTCAAGAATATCTAAATTTTCTCCAGCCCAAAAAGGATGCCAACAAACTAACAACCCATTATAACCCACATACTCAATATCCCCTGTATCCAAACCACTTTGAACACCATGCTCTAAAGGTTCTATAGTTGATTGAATATGTTCTTTCCAATGTCTAACAAAAATATTAAATAGTGCATACACTTTAGATTTAATTTCACTAGCGTTGAATTGGTCTAATATTTTTAAAGATAATTTCCCAAAACGATATCCTGATTCAATATCCTTAAGAGGCCCACATAAAATTAGCCCATAAAAACCATAGGCATAAGCTGCAAAAGATGAATTGCCATACTGCACGCATAAATCAACCATCGTAAAAGCAATAAGTGGCAAAAGTGCAGGATCTGCTAAATAAGCGGGAGGCATGGCTGTCATTAGTATCCTCATGGCAGCTAGCTTATGAGCATCAGTCATTTCTGGCAGGTTGACTAATTCCTCAATTGTTAACTCTGCTGGTGGAGTTTGAGACAATGAAACTCCTAGCATCTCTAGCACCTGCAAATCTAAATCTAATGCTTCTCGCATTCGATTTTGAGCCACATAAAACTGAATCTTTTTCTCATATACTTTAACAGCATCAAGAATAGTTTTAGTGTTACTTATAACACTAGTAAACAATGCTTCTGCTTGCTCAAAATTTGTATTTAAATATTCTGCTTCTACTGTTTCTACATGAAGGTCAAGAGTTAACTCATAATAGTTTTGCCAACAATCGATAGCAAGTAAGCTTAGACCTTGCTTTAGAAACCTTACAGCAGATTCGTAAGCAGCAGAATCTTTAGCTTTACGTCCCGAAATAAGATTTAATTCAGCTAGCTTATATCTTTCTTCTGGAGAATTAATTAACTCATTACCGATATTCAACTGGTTAACAATATCGAAGATTTTTTCTTCTAGCAAGCCTTCTTTAATATTCTTTAATAGCAGTCTACCAATATTTAAATGAATCTCCTTCTTCTGCTCATCAGGTATTAACGCATAAGCCGCTTGTTGCACGCGATCGTGAATAAATTTATAATCAATTACAAAAACATCAAGATGATTTGATAAATGTGGTTGTTTATAGCTATCACTTAAAGGTATGACTAAACCAGCTTGTAGTGCTTCCCAAATATCTAATGCTGTGTCATTCTGAGAATTTTCATTAATATAAGACAGTATATTGAAATTAAATCGATTACCAATACAGGCAGCTATTTTTAAAATATTTTGTGTAGTGCCTTTAAGCTTTTGAATTTTACCGATCATTAATTCAACAACATTATCAGTAATTCCTAGCATCTGAATGCGCTGAATATCCCATTGCCATTGATTAGTAATCAAGTTAAAGGAAAGCAGATTTTCTTGATGAATAAACTTGAGTAATTGATTGATAAAAAACGGATTGCCAGCAGTTTTATTAAAAATCAAATTTGCCAACTCTTTAGAGTCCTCTAGGCTAGATTTTAGACTGTCGCTAACTAACTGACAAACATCAGTAATTTTTAAATTTTGACAATGAATAATCTTGACAGAGCTACTATTTCTTTCAATTTTCCGCAAAGCTAACATTAAAGGATGACTGGGATCAACTTCATTATCTCGGTATGCTCCAATTATTAATAAATATTTAATTTCCGTATCTGTAGCTAATAACTGAATTAATTTTAATGAAGCTAAATCTGCCCATTGCAAATCATCTAAAAATACCACTAATGGATGCTCTTTTTGAGCAAACAAATTGATAAATTTTTGAAAAACTAAGTTAAATCGGTTTTGTGACTCTGCTGAAGATAGTTGTGGTACTTCTGGTTGTTTACCGATAATGAATTCTAGTTCAGGAATAACATCAATAATAATTTGAGCATTTGGAACTAAAGCCTCTAAAAGTTTTTCTTTCCAAGTTGCTAATTTTACTTCATTTTCTGTTAGTAATTGCTGCATTAGCTCTTGAAATGCTTGAATCAGCGAAGCATAAGGAATATTGCGTTGAAATTGCTCAAATTTACCTGCAATAAAATAGCCTCTGTTTTTGATAATAGGTTTATGAATTTCATTCACTAATGCTGATTTACCAATACCTGAATAGCCTGCAACTAATATTAATTCTTTATTTCCTTGATTAACTCTTTCAAAAGTAGACATTAAGATATCTATTTCTGCTTCGCGTCCATACAACTTTTCGGGAATTTGTAGTTGGCTAGATTGATCCTGCTGACCAATGGGAAATTCAATTATAGAATTAGTTTGCTCTAACTGACTAAGACAGTTTTCTAAATCAGCTTTAATTCCAAAAGCACTCTGATATCTTTCCTCAGCAGTTTTGCTGAGTAATTTCATAATAATTGCAGAAATTACTTGAGGTATTTGTGGGATTAACTGAGATACTGTTATAGGTTGTCTGGCAATATGACAGTGAACTAACTCCATTGGATCAATTACTTGAAACGGTAACTGACTTGTAAGCATTTCATAAAAAGTTACACCTAACGAATAGAAGTCTGTACGGTAATCAACTGTTCGATTCATTCTTCCTGTTTGCTCTGGAGACATATAGGCTAGAGTTCCTTCAAGCAAATCAGGATTACTGAGTTTGGGTTTTTCTTGAAAAAGTAGTGATGAGATATAAAAATCAATAATTTTAACTTGATGAGTTTCTAAATTAACAATAATATTCTGTGGTTTAATATCTTTATGAATAATATGATTTTGGTGTAATTCACCTAGAGCTTGGGTAATTTGAATGCCTATCTTTAAAAAATCAACTAACTCGATTTTTTCTGTTTGGATAATTTGGTAGAGAGAACTACTATTAAAGTTTTCTAACACAATGGCAAAACCATTGTTGTATTTTTCTAAGCTATAAGCTTGAATAACTCCTGGGATATCTAAATTTTTGATTAGCTCATATTCATGTTTTAACGCTGCTATATCTTTTAGCTCAGGATATTCTATTTTTAAAAGTTTAATAACTACTAGTTTACTATCTTTATTTCTCCTGGCTCGATAAACAGCAGTTTTTGCTCCTTCATAAATTAACTCTATAATTTGGTAATTTGATAATGTAATCATTTTTTATATTGATACCTTAGAAAAGTTTTCAAAGCATTGAAATAGTTATCATGTTATTCATAGAATAGCAAATACATTTTTAATGTTTGTTATGGCATAAACATTAAAAATGTATCATACTACTGAATTATATAGGTTGACAAAACCTATATGATGCTAACTAAATTTTGTTGAATTTGTCAAAATGCGCCTCATTAAATTGAATATACTCTTATAACCAAGAATCCCACTCACCAATAATTTGTTTGGTGTATTTTATATGGAAGCATTGGTGTAGAATAGCTCGTGTTGCTTGCATTGCAGAAATTACTGTAGCTTCCACGCAACCAGAATTGTAACCGTTGTTAATCCAGTCGCCAGCTAGGTAAAGGTTATCAAATCCAGATTCATCAGTTTTGAGTCGATACTTGGTGCTTCCAGGTACAGAAAGTACATAGCGTTCTGATGGGTTAATGTTAATTCGCCAGTATTGAGCTTTAAAGCGTTCTACTCCTTGACGGTTTTGAAAATCTACTAGTAAATCCCAATTCAAACCTTGGGGATTTTTAGGGTGAGTAGCATCAGGCCAAAGGTGTCCGATGTAATTGTTAAGAAAGTTAATTGCTTGTTGGTCTACTTGTTTCTGAGCTTTAGCTGGAAAATCATATTCTGTCTGGGGAGGAATACCTGGATCTGCAATTACGCCGGTGAAATAAGCTACGTTATAAGGATAATGCTCAGAAGGCCAATTTTCTCGTTGTAGTAACTCGCTCATATCTGCATAGACATCGAGTGGTTCAACATAAGCTCCGATTACGGGACTAGATTGTTGCCATCCTAATTGCGGTAAGGTAGGCTTAAGCCATATTTGTCCGCCTTGAGTAGTTACTGTCTTAACTTGAGTTAACATATCGTGCCATTTTTGATGAGCTGGATTTTTTTTGGCATCGATTAGTTCACCGCAAATAGAGGGTAAGGCGGCTATAGAAATTCCCAGCAACACAATATCAAAATCATCGCCTTTGGTGAGGGTAATTTTGTCTACATTCTGCCAAGGTGTCCAATATGATTCAAGGTTAATTTCTTTATCTTGGAGTTTTTGAGCTTCTTCATCGACAAGCTGATCGTAGAGAGGTTCACTAGGCCAGCAACGAATGTCTTTAACTTTGATGAGTGGTTGATATTCTTGCTCTGGGTTTTTTAAATTTACTTGGCGAGCCAGAGTGATACTTGCAATTGTTTGTTGATCTTTATCCAAGTGCAACTGCTTGGCAACATGGAAGAACTTGAATTTTACACCGCGACTCTTCAGCACTTCATATAGTGGAGTGATGACTACCTCTGCCATCCCTGATTGCATTTTCCACATGATTGCGCCATTGTATTTGAACAAAATAGTGGTGAGGACACGAATGGCTGTTCCTGCTGCTAGTTGCGGTTTATTGGCATTGCCTTCTGGAAAACCATAGACTAAATCGTATAAAACGCGAATAAATGCTGATTTAACGCTTGATTCCCTAGCTCCGTGTTTTCTTAGCCAGTCTTTGTAGTTGTACTCATCTAAACTGTCTAGGGAACGGAAATCAATTACCTCATCTACAAATAAACCCCGAATGTTTGCTAATGCTAAATCGATGAGTGTGAAACGCCAAAATATGTCAGGATTTTGCCAGTTTTTAGATTCTATATGACTGCTCAAATGTTCTTTAAAACGGTCTATTAGCTTGAGAATTAACTGGTGATGCTCATGTCTATGAGTTTTAGGATTTTTAGGCAGTGATTGAGCTAAATTGTAGGCAAGCTTTAAGAACGTTTTTTCAGAAGTCAAGTCTAGGTTTTGGAAGATATCGCCAATGTATTGGTTAATATTGTTAAGCCATTTTCCCCAAAAAATAGGTTCTTGAAAAAATAACTGAATCAACTGGCTAGGAAATTGCAAAAGGCTACTATCTGATAAAAATTCCATTACCTCTTTGCCTATTGCTATTTGTTTAGCAACACTTGCTGAGGAGTTTTTGTCAGGATGCATCTGGTAGTAATTCTCAATTTCTGCGTAAGTCTGAATGACGAATTTGATAGTTGTGCAGATATGTTCCCAAAGAGAAGAAATACCGCCACCTTTCCAGGGAACTAGAGAATTGGTAGGAAAGTTAAAAGGCAGATTTACCCAACTTTGATTGATGTATTCTTCTAAGACAATCAGACTGTGGGGTTTGAAGGCGTTTTCTATGGTGCTGAAAGGCCCGTTGCCACCAAGTTCATCGTAGCATTGGTTAAGTAGACGAAAGGCATTTTCATAGAATCCAAAAAAAATGTGCAGTCCATGTTCTTCGATGCGGTAGTCTGGTTCACAATCAGGTGCATGGGGTTTGATGTTACGTCCAGTTGCACATTTACCACCCAAACGCCAACCTGTTTGATAAATAGTAATGTCGTAGAGACTCTCCCATCCTGGTTGACTGGTTAATTCATAAGCGGTGGTTAATGAGGCCATTCCACCGCCTAAGATAGCGATCTTTTTTGGCTTAAAGGTTTTGGACATGTTTGTTTTTCTTTGCGTGGTAAGGGTAAACAAGGAAGCAGAGGACAAAAGAGATAATTTATATCAATTCGCAATTCGCAATGACGCTCCTACGTCGCTAACGCTGCGCTAACGCAATTCGCAATTAAGAAACTTAGATGGAGTAAGACTTTCGTGATTTATATCTGTTGCCTCCTTTTGGAGAATTAGTATTACTCAGTACTGGCTCAACGGCTCGATAGCGCTAACAGCACTCACTAATTTTTCTGTGGTGCTTGCCATACGGCTTTTCCATCTTTGAGGGTGAAGTCGAAATGCAGGACGAAACCAAGCTTTATAGAAATATTTACTGATTCGCTACCTGCGGGATAACCTTTGCCTAGCCCTAAGTCTTGGACAATTGGTTGGTTAGCGAAATCATTGATTTTTAATTGAAATTGATCGCCAAAACCATCAAAGCCAAAGAGTTTTCCCCCATAGAAGGTTTGTAGTTGCATGGGCGATTCAATTAGTGCTTGATAGCAGGCCTTTTTGCTGTTTTCTACGTCGCGGATTTGTTTGAGGGTAACGAGGGGGACGACTCTGTTTATGAGATATTCGAGGAGATTAAAGGGTAACTGTAAGCCAGGAATGGCAATCTCGTTATTGTTAAATAATAAGTTAGCGATCGCTTTTACGGCTTCTTCAAAAGTGTCCCATGTTTTGATAGCTTGGTGTTTAGCTCCTGTACTGATGCGTTGAACTTCTAGCAGCCGTGCATCTAGAGATTGACTTGTAGGAGAAAAGTCTTTAAATACTAAGGTATTTACGGTTAATAAATCCGGTTCTTGGTTTAAGTCAGGAATCTGAAATGTGCCAAGTTGTTTAAAGAAGCCGTAGACTTCTCTACCAGAAACTAGGATGGGAGAATTATTCACGTACAAGTAAGGCATGAAGAAAGCTAGGCGTTCGGCAATAAATAAAGGTCCAACTCTTCTACCTACCACTGTTAACATCCAAAAGATGGCTTCTTCTTCATGCACAGTTCCTTTATCATAGTCGGGTGGATAAATAGAACTTAAAGAATCTATCTTGTTGAAAGTCAAGATGAGATAGTTCGTGGCTGGGCGATATTCAATCTCTCCGTTATTAGGATCGTTGAGATATTTATCACACACCTCTTGTAACTTCGCCATTGAACCTTCAACGACAAAGCCGTACATTTTTGTCCCTTTGATTTCGTAGGGTTGATTAAAGGCTTGTCCATCTGCTCGTTCTATATATTTGGCGTATGATAATTTTTTACCATCTCCGCAAAAGTAATTTTTGAAAAAGCTAGTCATATCTTGTTCCATATTTTTGCCTTTTTGTGCTAAATCTTGGAACAATTGATCCGGTTTTTGTTGTATTTGGGTAAGGTAATTTGTGAATTTTTGGGGTTCTTGAAGTAGGGCAGTAAATTCACTGACAGCACCTAAAGCCGTATGGATACTTGTTTGTATTGTCTGCAAAGGGTTGTTGGTGTTCATAGGGTTTTGGGTAATATCTTCAGCACAAGGTCTTGTTTAAAGTATTCCCTTTACACAGGCTTTTCTAACAAATTACTCAAATAGGGAATCTTGGCGGTTTACGACCAACGTAACCAGTGTCAATCCAATAGCCAATGTCAGAACGGCTTTCATGGTTTGGGGTAAATGACGCGATCTGTGAACATCTGGATATATGTGGATTGGTGGGCGATGATTGCGTTTACCCAGGTGTCAGATGCTCTTTTGTCCCCTGTGGGTATTACGCCGAGTTCGGCAGCGATTTTTTTGAGACGGGGGAAGGTGTAACGGTAAAGGGCTTGCTGTGTGTAGGTTGGATGGGACATAATGAAGATTCCTTGAATATAAGGTCAAAGAGCGATCGCTACAAGTTTTTCCAGGACTGGCGATTGCTCTTTGTTATTTAGTATGTCTATATTTTAGCGCTAAATTTTTAACGCTATCAAGTAACTAGCGCGAAGATTTTAACGCTAGAATAATGGTATGAATTAGCGCATGGGAGAAATATTCGTGTCACGAGTTGCAGAACTGCGTAAGCAGAAAGATTTGACTCAGCGCCAGCTTGCTGATTTAGTTGGCGTTGACCCTTCGACAATCCGTAATTGGGAGCGAGACAGAGGGGGTACAGAAACTTTTGCAAAGCTTGCCAAGCTTTGCGAAGTGTTGGGTTGCCAGCCTGCTGATCTATTTAAGATTCAAAAGATTGGCGAAGATGACTAGAGACTATATTTATTGCGGTTCTAGCAATCGGCTACTCCCAAATAGATCACTTAATTGCGAGGTTGATTACAAAAGGCGATCGCTTCTCTTCAAGACGCTACGCGAACGCCCCTACGCAACTACTCATAGCAGTGAAAATCTATCTGCAATCGAGTTTGAGCAAATGCCACTGAGCTAAAAGGGTGGAATTATGGCTAAACCACCTTCTAAACGCAAAAAAGCCACCTCTGCCGCATCTACCGATTCAACTTCAGCAGCTAACTCTGTAAACGAGGATATCTCCCAGCAAGTAGACCCAGGTTCAGTAACAATTAACGTTACTGCTGTTGAAGTTCCAGAGTTAACTGAGCAGGAAATTAGCGATCGCTTACTCCTGGAGAGGAAAGTGGAACGGGCGTTTTTTGAAGCGGGGAAGGCTTTGATGGAGTTACGCGATCGCAGATTATATCGTTCCACGCACAAAACCTTTGAGGAGTATTGCCGTTCACGGTTTGGTTATACACGAATGGCAGCAACCTATAAAATTGCTGCGGCGACAGTTCTGGAGAATTTGTCAACCATTGGTTTACAGAATGCGGAAATAACCACAGATGGTTTACAACCTCCAAAAATGTCAACCAATGGTTTACAAAATGTTGAAATGTCCACAAGTGGTTTACAAATATTGCCGACAAACGAACGTCAAGTACGCCCCTTGGTTGCCCTAGAGCCAGAAGTCCAGCGCACTGCATGGCAGCAGGCAGTACACGAAGCTGGCGGGAAAGTGCCAACTGGTAGAATCGTCAAAGATGTTGTGCAGCGCATCATGGAAAGGACGAAAGTACCCAATACCTACCAAATCGGCGAAGTGTGTCAAATCATAGTCAAGGATAATCCCGAACTCAGGGGTAAAGGTGGGTGCTGGGCGATTATCACCGCAGTGAATGAGTTCAGTTGCACCGTGGAAACCTGGAATGGCGAATATACGATTGGGTTACAGCACCTCAAATCTTACAATTATCTACCTGCCGAGTGTGAGCAGATGCAGGTGATTTGCGATCGCATCAGTCGAGTGTATTCAGACTCACTGGAGGAGACAGTCAAAAATCTGTTGCAGTCATTGGGGAAGGTGAATCGACCTTATCTTACTGGTGTGGAAGAGAAGTTGTTGAGTGTTGTGGAGTTGGAATACGAGAAAGATAACTCCCTCAACGATTAATGCTCACCAAAGACTGCACCAAGCACTTCATGAACTGCGGCATTAGGGGTGTTACTGAGGGGGAAAGAGCTTGCAGCGATCGCTCTGCAATAAGATAAAAGTAGAAAAATGTTATGACCACGATAACACCAATGACAATAGACAATTTTACTGTTCGACCAATGAGAAGGTCAGAATTAGATTTGGTAATTGATTGGGCAGGAGTTGAGGGCTGGAATCCAGGAACTTATGATGTTGAATGTTTTTACCAAGCTGATCAATGCGGTTTTTTTGTGGGGGAATTGAATAATGAACTTGTAGCAAGTATTTCCGCTGTTGCTTACTCTAAGCAGTTTGCTGTTATCGGCTTTTATATTGTCAAGCCACAGTTTCGTGGACAAGGTTTTGGCATGAAAATGTGGAGGGCAGCAATGGAATATCTTGGTACTGAGCGTAACATTAGCTTAGATGGAGTGATTGCTCAACAGGAGAACTACCAGAAATCAGGTTTTCAAATCGCCTACCGTCATATTCGTTATCAAGCTGTAGGCGGAGGCGTTGTACCGGACGGCGTTGTAGAACTAAAAACTGTTCCTTTTGAGCAGTTAGTTGCTTATGATCAAAAGCTTTTTCCGGCTGAACGTGAGCAGTTCCTACGACTTTGGATAAAGCAACCAAACAGTGTTGCATATGGGGTTGTTAGAGATGGGCATATTGTTGGTTATGGAGTCATCCGCCAAAGCCACACAGGTTTCCGAATTGGGCCGTTGAATGCTGACAATGAACAAATTGCCGAGGAACTCTTACTCGCCTTGCTTGCTTTTGGTTGTGATGCTTTGGTGTTTCTTGATGTGCCAGATGCTAATTCCGAAGCGATAAAGCTGGCTCAACGTTACGGGATGAAGCCAGTCTCCCAAGTCGCTCGGATGTACAATAAAGAAACTCCTGACTTGCCTATAAATCGTGTATTTGCTGTGACTTGCCTAGAAGTTGGTTAGCTAAGTATTATTTCACCAATCAGTCATCCCTTCTTGCTGGCGCAGTTTTGCCAGTGTAGTTTTTGGAGATGCTGGGGAAGCTGAATCGGGCTTATTTGACGGCGTTGGAGGAGAAAGTGCTGAGTCTCTTAGAGTCGGAAATTACACAATAAGGAAAGCTGGGGATAAGGTAGGAATTTATGCGAACGATTAAGTTATCGTCAATAAAGTTTGCTGTTCAAGCCGAGTTTGTAAATCTATAATCAGGTTCTCTCCACTGCGTCGCGCTGACCATAAACCAGAATACTGCAAACCTATATTCCACTCTCCTTGCATATAATCTTCATTTTCTGAAACCATGCCTGTATATCTAACTGGTATAGGTGAGGTAACTAAATAACGTTTAGTAAAACTGACAGTACGCCCAATTACCTCGCCATTGACCTGAGCTTCTCCTAAATAGTTGTCATCCAAAATGGAACCACTGAAAGTATTTCCATTCTGAACAAAGGTTGCTTCAAAGCGACTAGGGATGTCATCTTGCCAATAAGTTCCTAACCAATTACCGCTAAGGTCTGCCATATTGCTTCTTAGTAAAAATGTCTATGCGCTCACCTGAATTGAAGTAATTGACGCGGTATGTAATTATAATCGCTATTGTTAAGCTGAAGCTGTCAACCACCTAATTGTATCGATATTATCGCTGTTGAGTATTGCAGTAAACCCTAGTAAAATACGACGGTACAAGGTAGCGCTAGTATTCATTGGCGAACCATTACTAGGAAGGGTGATATTACAGGGGTCAATCGAATAGTGACATTAATCCGAGACAAGCGCGTTGATCCCAAATATGTTGCATACATCCTAAAACACGGCAAATGGCTTAACTGTCTTAATTCAGGCGAATATCTTTACTTGTTGGAAGCTATAGCAGGTTCAGATTTAGAAAATGCAGCAGCAGTAGTTGAATCTTTCTTCATTTGGCTCCATCCTGAAAAAGCAGTTGATGGGGAGCTTGCTGAGTTCGCTTGGAAGTGTTTAGAAGCAAGTGATACATCAGATCAAGATTACTATTTTGATCAGTTGGCCCTGCATCTTGTGCAGGCTAATATTGCACAGGGGTTCAGACTTCTAGAGCAATTACTTGTGAAACAACTCACAGAGTATAAATGCTGGAACCCAATTAATAGTAATCATCAAAGAGAATTTTGGGAGTTTCTATACAGTAATAACCGTAGACTTGCTATCTGCATACCCTTGAAAGTCGCTCTACAAGACCCCCGAAAACATTCTTTTATAAGTTGGCATCTCCACAGAATAATTAATCAAGAAAAAGATTCAAGCTTTCTAATAGAATTTGCACTTAATTCTGAAGAAGAAGCTAAAAGCGTTTGTCATATTTTATCTATTCAAAGAGGTAATTTCTGGCAAATTGCTTTTGCAATTATTAAGCAATATCCTGAGAATCAAGATATCAAAGATTTATTGTCTTATCTGGTTGTAGAACCTAATTTTTTCAAACCTCGATTGGAGTACTTAGATAGTAGTGTCAACACGGTAGACCAGGCATTAGAAGAAAGAAATCCACCATTTGCAGCTCGCCTTTGGTTGGAGGAACTTACTTCAGAATTACGTATCAAAGTCAATGACGAATGCAATTCTCAACAAGTTGCAGATGTCAGTAGCCAATTACCTATTATAGATAGACGTATAGATGCTGAAAGAATTTGGGCAATAAGAAGGCTATTACGCGATGGAGAGATAGAGAAAGTTAGTCAGTTGCTTTTACAAGATGAATTACCCATTATTTTAGCTATGTCAGACTTATCAGATTTAGAAAAACAGCAACTCCAAAGCCTATTTAAGCTAGAAATTGAGCAGCCTGTGTCCTCAACTATTTCTAGTAAAGTATATATAGCATCTTTAGAAAAGCTCACCATCATGTCAGAACAACCGCCTATTTTTAATCAACAACATGCAACGATTGGGGTTAACTATGCTGCTGAAGGCAGTAACCAGCAGTTTACACAAAATATCAACACAACTGAGCAAAATTTTGAGGTCTTATTAACTGACTTTAAGCAATTGATCCACAATTTACAACAAGAATATCCAGATGTGGCAAATGAAACAGAGGCTTATCGAATCATTGATGTGAGAGTGAAAGAACAACCTTTACACTGGCAAAACTTTCTGAAACTTAAACGCCTGTGGAATGGAGGCAAGAAAGCGGGAATTAAAATCGGTGAGCATTTTACAGAACAAAATCCTTGGGGTAAAGGAGCGATCGCTTTCCTTGAAGGTGTAATGGATGAGTTGGAATAAGATTGATAACCCATAAATTACTCTTATTAGCTTGACTATTCTTTTACTATGCAGTTCTAATATTGGACTTGAATGAAAACCAATGCTGCTCGACTACTGGATAAACTAGGTATTCCCTACCAAATCCTCAGCTATGAAGTAGATCCTGATGATTTGGCAGCTCTTAGTACAGCACACAAAGTTGGTCTTCCGCCAGAGCAAGTTTTTAAGACTTTAGTAGTCAGAGGTGACACAACAGGTATTTGTTTTGCTGTTGTGCCAGGAAATGCTCAGTTGGACTTAAAAGCCTTGGCACGAATTTCAGGAAACCGGAAGGTTGAGACAGTTGCTCTCAAGGAAGTACAGCCACTAACAGGATACATCCGTGGGGGTGTGACAGCTTTAGCTAGCAAAAAAGACTATCCCGTTTATCTTGATGAAACTGCAACCCTATTCGAGCAGATTACTGTTTCTGGTGGGATGCGAGGAATGCTGCTTCTGCCTGTTGCCCCTTATCAAGGGTGGCAGCAGCCTTTTTAGACATGATTAAGTTATAAGCTTCTGCTACCTGCTGGCTACTAAACAGATGAACTTTTTCTGGTTCACTCAACCCTATGCCTTTCAAATCTACATATAACTGCTTTGTTGCAATCAAGGCATAAATATCATCTACCCAACTGGTACTTGTTGATGAGAGTAATTGTTTCAGGGTCATCCCCGGATTAGCTGTAACAGATTCAATAATTTTTGTCCTTGCTTCTGGATTAACTATATTCTCTTGGCTCAAGTAAACTCTGAGAAACTGATGGTTGCGGTAAGCAATCCAGTTTATTTCCTGATCTGTACGAAGGTGATAGTAAAGCCCCAATGATTGAACTTTAGTTTCTACCGGTGGAGCCTGCCATTTACCATTTTCGTTTTGTTGATACCTTGTGGGTTGTTTGTGAGTGAGTGTTTTGAGACGTTCGCTAGTTTTCCATTCTTCAAACCCTGCACAGTTATGCCGAATCACTAAAAAATCAGGAATATGACTCGTCACCACCCTACGCCCGCTTTTCGACTCAAATGATATGCTTAGACGAACTGGTTGGTCATAGTACTCCAGAACATCTTCGTCGTTTTCGTACTCTACGATCGCAGGCAATTCTACTTTGTGGGACTCAAACTGAATCGTTTTTCCCATTTTGTGGCTTGGGTAGCTACCACAAACATTTTTCGCCCCGCCACCTACTTTCCTTACAGGCTCCGAACAACGGATTTGCTGTACAAATTCTTTTGTCGTCTCTGGTAAACCGAGCCGATGACACCATTGTTCAAATTCTTGGTCACTGAGCATACAGAAATCTGTAACTTTCGGACTGTTTATGCTTGAATAATGAACTTTCGGTCACTTTATCATTTCAAAACACTACTTTTACTGTTCGGCTACTAAACGTAATAATCCGCTTTTGGACTTCTACTGCGGACAACTTATGGTTTCAAAAACGGACAGCTTATGGTGTAAGTCACACAACTATAGCTTTGACTGAGTGCAAAGATAGTTTACAAAAGTTGCTCAGGCGGTTGCCTTAGTCTATGGGAATAAAAAAGTTCAACAATAAATAATAAAGTTCAACAAAACAATTTCTGTTAAGTGCTTTACCCTGCTCCATCCGTCCATAAATCGTTTGAAAGAGCCTGTACGCCGCACCCACGCTACGTTATTATTAGAGCGATCGCCACTTCGCCACTGGCTCATGATGGTTACGCCATCGCTGTTAAGCTCTTCAAAGATTTTTGGTCTTATTTCCCGGTAACTCTATTATTATCCAGTCATCAGTAATGAGGAGCATATTTTCCAGTGTTGTAGAGTTTCTTGTTCTTGACTAATAAATTTCGTCTTCTTCATCTAGCCAATCTTCATCCCAGAGAAGTTGACTGTAAACCTTAGTAGCTTGAGATATTTTTAGGTTGTGAGCTGCTGTCACACAATTTCTTGGTTGCCAGCCAATGAGGGCGTATCGAGCATGTAAATATCTGACAGCATTTTTGCAGTCATTAATTACTGGAATATCCTCTTTGATGTATTTTCGCAATTGGACTCCTAAACGAATTGCCTCCATTTCATAATTGTGAAAGTAGGGTTCTTCAACATCAGGTGTAGAAATCAGTAATCCTCTTACCCAGGCATGATTTTTATAGATAGCCTTCGCTACAACTAAATTGACTTGTTTTGGTGTCCAGTTGCTCCTTTGTAAAAAGTTATCTATTGCTGATTCATCATCTAAATCTATATCGACGTTAGATTCTGAAAGTATTTCCAAGATATCTGTATTTTCTAAGAACAGTTCGTACCACTCTTGAAAAGTTTCGGGACTAAATAGTTTTCTGGCTTCTTCAAATGAAATTTTCTCCCATCCTGCATCTGTAACTATTTCGTTACCAGTCCTTGTAATGAACAGATTCTTTTCTTCTAGCATCCAAGGGAAGGATGTCTTGTGATGTCTTCTCTTTCGTTTACCCATTCAACTACCTGATGCCATTGCGATGGATGTCTGCGATGAGTCGCCTAAGCGTCTATGCATTCAATTTTAGTGCTATCGTTAATTATCTTTTAGGCTTCTTTATCAAAAGAAAACTTCTGTTTGTGACAATGCGTACACACAATAGCAACGTATTTTTTTCAGCTATCTTTACTACTGGAGTTTAGACTAAAAGCGATATGAGAGAACGCAAACCAAATGGAATTAGATGTTAAAAATATTATCTTGTCAGTCTCAAAGCATCCACGAC
>NZ_JBALBY010000112.1:0-39280 GCF_036919575.1 Nostoc sp.
CAATTGCAATGTTCTTAGATTACATCTTATGCTGACTTTTTGCTTAAGTTGACACCAATGAGCAGTGCTGTGCCCCTACGACAGATGTGGTTCAAATACATGATTTCTGCTGTAACGTACAAACTTAACCCGGATTTCTCACTCTCGCCAAAGTATAATTAAGTGCGATGTCTACGACGGGCTGTTCGGTGTCGCAAAAACTGAAGTCAGTAAATGATGCCTGATAATAAATACTTACTTCTCAGTAAAACGCCAAACACCATCCCATTTCTCTGTCCTATTATCTGATTCTAAAAGATAATTGACTCGACTCAGATATAAATCAGCCGTTTTGTCAGCAGAATTTACACTTAAAACTTTTGACAAATAAACCTTTGCCTGTTCAAAACTCCCTTGACGATAATAATCTAAAGCTTGTTCAAAATCCGGCTGAGACTTGAGTTTTAAAAACTTGATTTCATCAATTTCTGCATCGAGAATTTCATAAACAGAAATTGGTTCAGTTCGTCCTTTCACAACGGCTCGATCTAAAAAGCGAATTTGATACTTTGCCGAATTACTTAGATGCTCTAATGTCTGCTCAGAAATCAGCAAAGATACACCATAAAACTTAGTTAGTCCTTCTAGCCTAGCTGTTAAATTAACATTGTCAGAAAAAGCATCACCCTGCATCCGATTTTCTTCACCAACCATCCCTAACATCATGTGGCCAACATGAATACCAATACCAACTTGTAGAGGTAAGTAACCTTTTTCTACACGTTCCTCATTGTATTCATGAACCCGTTTTTGTTTAGCAACACCAGCAGCTACTGCATCATCAGCGCCTTCAGGGAAAACTGCCATCATCCCATCACCTAAAAACTTGACGATAATACCGTAATGAGAGCGAATTTCTGGACTGACACGCTTGAGATAGGCATTAACAAAGTTAAAATTATCTTGAGGAGTCATATTTTCAGAGATAGTTGTGAAAGAACGAATATCACTAAACATCACTGCCATAACTTTGCTAACATGGTCGCCTAACTGGACATCTGTAATCTTTTCTTTTCGTAAAAATCGTAAATATTCATGAGGTACAAATCGTCCGTAAGCTTTGAGAAGAGATTCTAATTCCGTATTAGCGGTTATTAATTCTTTCTCGCGTGCTTTAACGGTTTTAACCATATTAGTAAAAACTCGTGCCAATTGTCCTAGCTCATCACTACGTTTAGCAACTTCTACTAATTTATCTGGTTGAAAAGCATCGCGTTCCACATCAGAAGCCGCAGATGTCACCCGATCTACCTCCTCAATATATGCTGCTTGACGCATAATTTCCTCTTTAAACAGAGCTTCTGCTTCCTGTCGTTTAAGAAAATTTATATACGCTTTGGAATGATAGCGAATACGGGCAATTAACTCCATATTGTTAGGCAACTTTATCAGATAGTCATTTGCTCCTAATTCAAATGCTTTCGCTTTAATAACAGGTTCTTCTTTACTGGATAAGACAATTAGCGGAATATGGCAGGTAGGGGAATCTTGGGACCGGAGATACCGTACTAAAAGTAATCCTTCCATTTGAGGCATCACAAGGTCTTGCAAAATGACGGTTGGATTGCAATCTTTAGCTGCCTTGAGAGCGAGTGTCGGGTCACTACAATAGTGAAACACAATGTCTGGTTCAGTGGCTAGCATTCGAGAAATAGCTTCACCGATTATTGATTGGTCGTCAATTAGTAAAACGGTTATTTTTTCGTCTATTGTAGATGTCATAGAAGTTAGGGATTTCCAAAAAATAAATTATTCAAGAAAGCGAACCACAGAGGCGCAGGGGACACAGAGATAGGAAGAGGAAAGAGGATTGTTATATGAGATTTTTGGATATTTTTAAATTTGGAAGTCCCTGATATCGCAATACGCTTGGGTTAAGGCTAAAACTCTTTGTCAAAGTCAATTTAACGAACCGCAAAGGACGCAAAGGAAGATAAGGAAGAAATGCTTAACTGAACTGTATTGCCTTATATCGTATTTGGAGAGAATTTTAACAAAGTATGTTCAGTTTAAATTTTTTTCAGCAAGATTCTAGCAATATCATCTAGTGGTAATACCTCCACAGCAGCATCTAACTCAACAGCCGCTTTCGGCATACCATACACCACACAACTGGCTTTGTCTTGGGCAATTGTATGCCAACCTCGCAGTCGTAAAGCACTTAATCCTTGGGCACCATCTCGCCCCATACCAGTGAGCAAAATAGCTGTTCCCTGACGCTTCCAGTGTTGAGACAGACTTTTGAAAAATACATCAACTGATGGACGGTAAGGATAGTCAAGTGGGTCTTTAGTATAACCAAGAGTTAAATCTGGCTTTAAATATAGATGATCATTAGTACCCGCTACTATTACAGTTCCCACTCCGAAGCGATCGCCCGCAACAGCCAATCTAACCGATAATGGAGTTTGCTGGTCTAACCATTCCACAAAACCAGTCGAAAACTGGGCATCAACGTGTTGGATAATAGCGATCGCTGCATTAAAATTAGCAGGTAGCTTTGATAAAATAGTTGCTAAAGCTTTCGGTCCTCCCGTCGATGACCCAATAACTACTAAAGGAACTGTCACAGATAAATCACTTTGTCCTTCACGATTCCGAGATGCAGTCGGTAACTTTGTCTTGGTACTGACGGAAGATTTTTTTAACGTTTTGCCAATCCGAGCGATTTTGGCTAACAACTGACTCTCACTCTGGGCTTTATCTGAGCCAGCTACAACAGGTGTATTCACCGCATCCACTGCGCCGTAACCCATTGCTGCATACACTGAAGCAACATTCTGCTCGGCATTAGCTGTGACTATAACAATGGCACAGGGAGTATTTTGCATAATCTGTTTCGTT
Organism: Nostoc sp.; assembly: GCF_036919575.1. Lineage (GTDB taxonomy): Bacteria > Cyanobacteriota > Cyanobacteriia > Cyanobacteriales > Nostocaceae > Nostoc. The sequence goes on from NZ_JBALBY010000112.1 coordinate 2,884, forward strand.
GCTTCTACCCCATCCATCACAGGCATCAACAAATCCATTAAGATTAAATCAGGTGTATCCTGAGCGCATTTAGTAACCGCTTCTGCACCATTACGGGCAACCCAAACCACTTGATACTCAGGATATGTCTGCAATACCCGTCGTAGTGCGGTGACTGCAATTGTTAAGTCGTTAACGATCGCTATTCTCATCTTAACGACCAATTAAATCAACTACAGCATCAATCAACGTTGAATCATGAAAACTACTTTTTGTCAAGTAGTAATCAGCCCCGGCTTCCAAACCCTGAATCCGATCTTCAGTACGATCGCGGTAGGAGACAATAATCACAGGTAGCGAGTGCAAGCGGGGATGACTTTTGATTTGCCGCACCAGTTCAATACCATTCATCCGGGGCATATCAATATCGCTAATCACTAAATCGTAGTGGTTGGTACGTACAGCATTCCACCCCTCCACCCCATTCACAGCAATATCTACATTATAACCACGATTTTCTAACAGCTTGCGTTCCATTTCTCGCACCGTAATTGAATCATCTACCACCAAAATTTTCTGACGCTGATCTAAAATTGCTGCTGTCTCTACCCTAACTTTATTTAGTTGTCCAATATTCAGAATGGCATCTATTGTCCTCACCATATCTGAGACATCTACAATCAAAACAGGTGAGCCATCTCCTAATAAAGATGTCGCACTAATATCTCGCACTTTACCTAAGCGGGAGTCAAGGGGTCTAACGACCAAATCCCGTTCACCGAGAAACTTGTCTACCACCAATCCATAAATACTAGCTTGCTCACTAATTATAACTACCGAAAGCGAACCAGACAATTGTTTAGATTCCGGTAATTCTAATACCTGATGGGCAGCGATTAATCCAATATTTTGTTGATTCATTGTAAAATATTGGCGATTTTCTACCTCTGCAATTTCCGATTGTTCTAATGTCACAATTTGCTCAATCCTGGCTAAAGGAACAGCATAGGGTTTGCCAGAAATTTCTACCAACAGCGTTCGCACAACCGAAAGCGTTAACGGCAGTTGGAAGTAGAAACTTGTCCCTTTTCCAGCGTGGGATACAGCACGTACCGTTCCTCCCACCTCCTGCGCCATACTTTTAGCAATATCCAACCCTACACCACGTCCAGAAATTTCTGTTACTTCCTTGGCAGTGGAAAATCCAGGTAAAAATAGAAACTCCATCAATTCAGCATCTGTAAATTGAGTTGCCATTTCTGAAGTTGCGAGGTTTTTGTTAATGATTTTCTGACGTAAGTTATCTGGATTAATACCTCGTCCATCATCGGATATAGTAATTACTAACATCCCTCCCCGATGAAATGCCTCTAAGCGGATTGTACCTTCAGATGGTTTTCCGGCTGCTGTTCGTTCTTGGGGTAACTCAATTCCGTGGTCAGTAGCATTTCGCAAGATATGCGTCAAAGGTGCTTCCAACTTCTTGAGAATGTCCCTGTCTACAGATGTTGCTTTCCCGACAATTTCTAACTTGACTTCCTTGTTTAACTTGCGTGCTAAATCACGAATCATCCGAGGAAAACCTTGGATACCATCTGCAAACGGACGCATATTGGAAGTAATCACTTCTCGGTAAAGGCGGTCAGATAAATTTGCAGTCCGTTGTGCGTATAATTCTAATTCATTCAGGCGATCGCTCAACAAGTTAACGCACTCTTGTTCTTTGTGTCTTGCTTCTTCTAAATACTGTTTTCCATCTTGTTCATAATTCCCCTGATCTAAAGTGTCCTGTAATTTTTCTAAAGTTCTCGACAACTCTACCAAACGCCATTTTAAGGACATCATCGAGTCTGCATGGGGTTGCAACCAGTTAGCTTCGATTAAAGATTCCCCGGCTAAACCCATAATCCGGTTCAAGTTTTCTGCACTTACCCGCACTACCCGATCTTGTGCCGGGATTTGTTCAGATGTAGATGTTGCCAGACTCTTCTCCTCAGAAGAAAGAGATTGTGATGTCTTTTGATGATTAGGAAACTCTGTTGATGAGGGAGACAGATTTCGGGATGCAGCAGGTGACTCTGGAATTAATTCGGGAGTGACTTGGCTCAAACTTGGAGATGCAGATATTTCTGTGTTCGCCTGTTTATGACTCACCTCACCTGCTGGTAAAGGCGCAACTTGCGGATTCAAAATTGCAGCGACTGCTGATTGCGTCAGGGTAAAAGCTGCATTCTGGTTTGCCAACAAATTAGGCAACTCTGCATTACTTACTTGGCTGATGCCTTGCAATAAATCTACTCCTGATAAGAGGATATCAACGTGGTCAGAATTCAGCGTAATTTTTTTATTTTGGGCTGCAACAAAGCAGTCCTCCATAACGTGAGCTAAGTTGACTACTGCATCAAGACCAACAATCCTAGCAGCTCCTTTTATAGAGTGAGCCGCCCGCATTAAAGTTTCTAATGCCTGGGCAGATTTAGGATTGTTTTCTAATGCTAGCAATCCCTCATTCATCAGATTAACCTGCGTCTCCAGTTCCAAGCGAAACAAATCCATCATGGAACCGTCATCGTTCACTATGGGAGTTAAATTCTCCGATGCAGTTACAGTGATGGGAGGGATTTCTTGAGTAGAAGCGTTAGAGATAACTAATGTACTGTGTGCTTCTGACCAAGGATTAAGTCTAACGTTAATTTCCGGTTCCAGTTCTTGAACAAAAATAATAGATGATTGACTGACTGCCTCAGTTGTAATTACTGTTGATTCCGAAGATGAGAAAGTTGATGAAGGAGATAGATTAGCTGCTATTTCCTGTTTTTGGAAAGACACATTTGTTGTTCCAGATCCCAAAAAAATTGAGATAGCTTTTTGAGTTGTTGAGAGTTCCCAAGAATGTTCTGACATCCAATGTTCAAATTCTACTTCTGCTGCTTTGCCAATACTCAAGAGTAAATGGCAGCTATGAAGTAAAAGATCAATTTGTTCGTCACCGAGGGTAACAGTACTGTTTTGGGCGGCAAGAAAGCACTCCTTCATAATTTGTGCTAAATTAGCAGCCGCTTCCCTTTCGACAAATTTAGCGCTTCCCCAGATCGAGTGTACTGCTTTAGTTGCTTGTTCCAGGTCAGTTAGGGAAGATGGTTGCGTTCTCAGTGTAGTTAGAGATTCTTTCAGGATGGATACCTGAGTCTCGATTTCCTGGCAAAACAAATCTAATAGGTTGTAATCATTCATAAGGTAACTCGGTAAGCCGAAAACTCAGTCACCTGGACAATTGTCTCTCTTCGGTGATCATTCAAATCTGTGGCTTTAGCCGCGTCTGTTTAGAGCGAGGTATGCTTACCTGCACCGGCTACAAGATTTTACTATTGAGGGTATAAAATAATAATTCAAAGTCAAGACAATTGACTTTCTTGGTCTGCCAGTTAATTATGCCTTGGGTGTAAGCTTGAGCAGCTTTGGCTATAACAACAGGTGCATCTCGTAACTCGTTAAGGTGAAAACGGTAAATGCCGTAAACCTCATCAACTGGAAACACCCACTTATCATTTTGGTATCCTGCCACCATCATTCGTTGTGTATTTACAGATTTGGGAGTTGAGGATTTTTCTTCAATTGATTCTAAGTTTAAGTTTAATAAATTGCTCAGGGACGCACACAACAAAGTTTCTCCCCGAATATTTACTAGCCCCAAAAATAACTCGTTGCTTCGGTGGGGTAGAGGTTGAATCACACAGGGGTGAGTAACTTCTTGTAAAACTTTGGCACTTAAAGCTAATTGCTCATTCCCTAGACGAAAAATCATCACAGAAATAGCTGATGCTGTCTTTATAATGGTTTCATTGTTTTGGGTTTCTTCATCAACAGGTGTTTCTTCCAGTACACTAATCCACTCATCTACATAATTAAGTGGTGGCTCCCGTTCTAACAAACTATCCCCAACCGCCGCAAAAACTTGACATTCATGACAATGAATGACATTTTTTAGTTCTGGACAGGAGCGATCGCCCATCACCCCAATTTTATTCCAGCAATCGTTTAAAACAGGACGATCAATTATTTGGCTCAAGGAAGCAGATGAATTCTCTAAATCATTACTCATTAGTCATTTGCTCTGATTAATTCCTAGAGGAAATTGAGTTTCGCAATCCTCTGGCAGCATCATCTAATTGCTCTAAGGCGTTATTACTCTCACGCAAAGCATCAACTGTTTGCTCGGAGGCTTGGCTTAATTGTCCCATTGCCTCACTAATTTGCTGTGCGCCTTCGGATTGCTCTTCTATACTCTGGCTCACCTGCTCAAACCTGGGAGGCAGACTTTGTACTTTGTTAATCACCTCGCCAACTTGATAACTAATCTTGCTGACGCGCTCAACACTATCGCTCACCGATTTGTTGAATTTATCCATTTCCATCACGCCCACTGTGACTGCTGATTGCATATCTTTAACAATTTGCTCAATTTCTAGCGTGGCGACAGCAGTTTGATTAGCCAACCGCCGAATTTCTCTAGCAACGACGGCAAATCCTGCACCATACTCTCCAGCTTTTTCGGCTTCAATTGCTGCGTTTAAGGACAGGATGCTAGTCTGATCCGCAACTTTGGTAATTGTTACCACCACATTGTTAATATTACTGGCTTTATTATTCATCGCTCCGAGCTTGGAAGAGATGGAAATAGTAGCCTCTGTCAGTTGTCGCATCACAACTTCCATCTTTGAGAGTTCATCTTGGCTATGGTTTGCTGAAGTTGCTGTGGCTTGAGCCATTCCCGCCACCTGATCCATCGTTTTTACCAGTTCTTTAGAGGTGGCGGCAATTTCTAGAGCAGTTGCTGTGACTTCATTGGTGGAAGCAACCTGTTCTGCAACCGTAGCCTCTAATTCCTTACCGGATGCGGCAATTTGAGTAGTAGAGGTGGTAATTTGGACGACAGATTTTTGAATCTGGCGAATTAAACCTTGGCTAATAAACCGTCCTAAGATAATTGCAACTGTAGGGCCTAGCAGCATTGTAACGATAGACCAAAATTTGAACTGATTAGCGCTTTCTTCTGCCTCTTTTTTGGCTTGGGTAACAATATTTTCGTTGATTTTTAAGTCTTCTAAGATTGACCCAGTTGCAGCTTCAAATGTGACGCGATTTAGTTTGGCGCGATCGCGGAGTTGATTTAAAGCATCTGCGGCTTTTTTAACAGTTACCATTTCTGGAGAAGCTGCCTGGTTCTGAATCAGAAGTTCTACTTCCCTCCTATATGGATGAAAAATTCCGAAACTCTCAAATTGCTGATTGACTTTGAGAAGTTCTTCATGATCGTTTTTCCATTTATTCCAGTTTTCTTGGAGTTTTTTATAGATTTTCTCTTCCTCGGCACTTCGCGGAGCAGTTTCGTATTGCTTAAATCCATCGTCAATTTGATCCCAAGCATTCTTAATTCGAGTTAATTCGGCTTGTCGTTCCTGTAGGGTCAATCCCGTGATTAATAAAGCCCGTTCTGAGGATTCAATTTGGGTTTGTCCTTCATTTATTTTCCACAACCCTACTAGGCTTGGTAAACTATTATTGCTTAACGTATTAATATTGGTACTCAAGCGAAATGTCCCAATCAAACCAACTAGTGCCACAATCAGAACCAATGCCCCCATAAACATAAAGGCAGTCATGATCCGACCTTGTAAGGATTGATCTTTAAACACGTTGCTCACCATCATTGTTTACCTGTCTTTTTATGTTGATAGTTGAAGAAGGATTCAGAATTAATTAGTGGGGGATTCAGACCCGCCACTTTCTTGTTAAAAATTTTGCTGTAGCTTCTGAATTCGCTCTCTCAGAATGAATGCACCAACCAAATCGCCACGATGTTCTTTTAAAAGGGTAAGGTGCATCAGTGCTTCGTAATCATTGCGATTTAAATAAAGCGCTTTTCGGAAAAATTGTTCAGCCTGAACATAGTTGCTTTTTGCCTGATACAGTGTCCCCAGTAAGGTATAAGCTTGGGCATTAGTAGAAGAAACACCTGACAAATATTCATTACAATATTTGATTGCAGCTTCTATCTGTCCTCCATCGGCTAATTGTTTAGCCAGTTCCAGACTTAAACTATTTTCTGGAATAGATAACTGAGTTTCTTTCAAAGATAGTTCTGTTTCTGAATCATTGGGAATGGTTGGCAAAAACGAGGTATGTTTGGTCAGCCTTTCTGGTAAGCTGGGAGTAGAGGATAGGGAGTAAGAAATAGAAGAAGTTTCAGAGCTTACCTTTTTAGTTTGGCTATTCTGTTTTTTTGCTCCTCTGATATTTTCAACTTGGCGGTTTTCAATTAGTGGATGATGCAAACTCTTACTTATCGTTCCTTCTGCCTTTTTCCTATAAGCGGTGAAAGGTTGGCGAATTGAGGTAAAGAGATTACTAGGAACTTTTGCGGTTTCAGCAGCCCCAACAAAAAGTAATCCATTTGGCAACAATAGACGATTCAGGGTCTTTAAGACCTCAGTACAGGCAGAATCTTCCAGATAGATTAACAAGTTGCGGCAGAAGATAACATCATACTTTAGTTGCACATTAAAAAACATATTTAGTAGATTTCCCTGCTTTAAATTCACTGTATTTCGCACCGATGGGCAAATTTCATATTTTTCTGCTGTTTGCTGAAAATAGCGGTTTCGGTCAACCAACACTTCACCTCTAAATGAATTTTTACCATAAATTCCTTGCTGTGCTTTGGCGATCGCTTGTTTGCTAATATCAATTGCATCAATGCGAAACTGTGAAGGTGATAAACCTGCTTCCATAAGAGCGATCGCTATTGAATAAGGTTCTTCACCAGTCGAACAAGGGACACTTAATAGACGCAGTGTGCCATGACTGGATTTAGTTAACCACTGCGATCGCCCAAAGTTGATCAGGAAATCAAATGATTTGCGATCGCGAAAAAAATATGTTTCTGGAACAACTATTTGTTCAACTAGTTCGGTAAATTCTTCTGGGGAAGTTTGTAAAAGTTGAAGATAAGTTTTTAAGTCGCTTAAACTACAAGCAGAGCAGCGATTATCTACGGCTTTGACAATTTTTCTGGAGCCAATAATATTACAATCAACGCCAATCTTTTTACTTAGGAGTTTTTCAATATCTGTCAAGGACATCTGTACACTATACTCCAGATTCTAATAAATTTATCTGCTTTAAAATGCTAAGTAGGCGTTCTAAATCAATATGTTGAATCATGCCTGATTCATCCATAATCATTTTGCCCAAATAGGGTGCTTCACTTGTTTGAATACCAGATGCTAAAAATTCGCTTGCTGATTTTTTGACTGTTTTTATGACTCGTTCTGCCATTAAGCCTACATATTTCAATTTGTCAGATTCTTCAGCCGGATAACTAACAATAAAGACGCGGGTACTCAGGTAGGCTTGGCTTGGTTTTCCTCGAATTAATTGACAAAGGTCAATCACTGGAACAATTGCACCCCGATAATTAAATAACCCAGCTACATAATTTGGTACATGATGAACTTCTCTGTATGTTACTCTCGGAATCACTTCCACTACATGAGAACTTTCTATTGCATACACATTACTGCCAATATAGAAAAGTAACATTAACATAATTGATTAATAATTAGTAATTGGTAACTAGGTCTTAGCACATAATTTCGTAAGTTCATAGCCAATCCTCTCTCTTGAAAAAACTTGGCGTCCCTCTGCGTTTAAAACCGCTACGAATTCATGCTTTTATTTACTGACTGATTACTTTTAACAAGTCCCGTGGGTTTAATCATTCCCCATCACCAATTCTAATTGAAAAAATTCAATCAAGTCTTCCAAAGATGTATCTTCATCTGTGGGTGTAGTTAATTCAATTTCTTGAATTGTCTGAGGATTTAAATATTGAAAAGTTTCACAAGTCAAAATTTGGATTGCTTCTTTTGGAAGGCTGGCAATTTCCTGGAGATAACGCATGAGTCGAGATTTGGCAAAACTGACTTGAAAGCGAGCGCGTTTTAAAAGGCGTTGTCGGATATTCTCATAAAGTTCTGGATTATCCACAGCTAAAGTTGCAGTTGTTTGATTTAAAATAACGGGTACGACATCTGGATTTTCTTCTAAAAAAAGCAGGCTGCCTTCCTGGTTGTAAGCATCTATGCCATCTATCCCTAATGAACCAATATCTGCAAGGGCAATGATACAAGCCACAACAGATAAATCTCTGGTTTGATCGTAAAGGGCAGGTTGATAAATGCCTTGGTCAGATGGATCGTAGATGCAAATGGTAGCTTCGATAGCATCTTGAATAATCGATATATCTGCATCTGTAAACAGGGCAGAATTATCAATACAATGCTTCTTTAACTGCTGATTTACTCCTTTTATATAATTCAATAGTTTTTCAAAAGTTAGATTTTCACTTACCCCAGGTTCACGCCGTCTGGAAGTATGAGGCTGGGTTTGGGGAACAAAAATCTGAATCATGTCATGAGCAACTGCACACAGTTCTAGCAACAGATTTGTGCGTGTTATGTACTCTGGTGTCACCTCCTTACCTAATGACGCTCGCCAATAAGGACAAATTACCTGAAAAATGGCATTTGCTCGGCGCTGTACATGATTTAGATGTTCGCGCGTATGGTAGTAAAGCTGATTTTCAACAACTTCGCGGTCAAACTCCCCAAGGGCAAAGTTTTTTACTCTCGCAATCACTTCTGCAAAGGTGCTGGGAAGCCAAGCTGAGTTGTCTTCTGAATCTTCTTGGAAGTACCTATTATTTTGGTTTAGTCGCTCACGTATAAACAATATTAACTCTCCTAATCTTTGTTATTTTGAAAACTTTGATGGCTGATAACAGATATTCTCGGTAATTTCCGAAGTAGGCTGTTGGCTGCTTTATTGTTCCCATATCTAGTGCCAATATCACAAACTCGATAAAAAATTTATGTAAACAAATTTCCTTTGTTCTCAGTGATCTTTTGAAACTAAACAGCTTTATATATGGTGGAACCATTATATAATTTTTGTAAATTTATGTCATCAAGGCTTAATTATTCGAGTAAATATACGTAAAAAATAACTAGATTTGAATTTTTCATAATATATATATAGTAATTCTTCGGTTATTATTCGAGTAAATATACGTAAAAAATAACTAGATTTGAATTTTTCATAATATATATATAGTAATTTTCCGGTTGTTATTTCAGTGTTATGTAACATAGCCTAGAAGCGTGCAAAAATAGACTTTTGGATTTATTTCAAAATCCAAGGACTAGTTTGTATATTTCTGGACTGTATAAATAATCTCATTCATATCTAGCGAAGAAGTAGCTTGTTGTGATTCGGGAAAAATGCTGGAAAAGGTATCTTTCCTTAATGAAAAGCCTCGCCTCATGGGAACAACTGTTTAAGCCTTTGAACTCAGCCTGATATCGGTATTGTCTAAGCGATGCTATCAATCATAGAACTTACACAATCAGATCCCCAACACCTTAAAAAGAGGTCTATAGACCTTCTCGTGTTTTATGGTTTGCTCAGAGAGATTAAGGTTTCAGGCTCAATGCGTAAATCCTAAATTAGACTATTTTTTTGAGATTGTATCTTGTAGAACAAAGTGCCATGAAAAAAAATCTTTTTGACTTTCCTTTTTTCCGCGCTCTTAAAGACGGTGATTTCGATTGGCTGGAATCAATTGGGCAAAAGAAAACTTACCAACCAGAAACGATATTGATCGAAGAGGGTAAGTCTACCTCATCTATATATATTTGCATGAGTGGTAATCTAGCTGTTACTTTATCTTCCTCAGGAACAAGTCAGCAACAACTCACTACGTTTTCTGCTGGTGAAGTAATTGGAGAAACGCTGTTGCTAGACCAACAATTAGCAACTGTAACAGTAAAAGTTGTTGAGACTTCAGAGCTTTTAATCTTACCTAAACAACAACTGACAGACCGATTGGAGAGCGATAAGGATTTTGCTGCCCGTTTTTACCATCTCCTGGCGATCAACTTATCTGAACGACTACGTAAATTAACTAAGCTAATGGCAACTCAAAATATTAAAGAAGGAGAACCATTAAGAAAAGTTTTGGTAGTGTTTGCAACTTTAAATGATAGTGATATTTCCTGGATGATTAGCAATGGAGTATTAACAAAGGCAGGATTAGGAACAGTTTTAATTCAGCAGGAGCAAGCAGTTCCAGCCGTTTATCTCCTATTGGAAGGTATGTTAGGTATTTATGTCACTATTAATCACAATGGCTCAGGGCAGGAGAAAAAAGTTGCCCAGCGTGTTAAGGGTGAAATCTTAGGTGAAATGTCCTTTGTTGATGGGGGCGTTGCTTCAGCAAGTGTTAAAACAATGGAAAATGCTTTGGTTTTGGCATTACCACAGTCCAAACTATCTACAAAATTTCAGGAAGATAGGGGATTTGCATGTCGTTTTTATCGCTCTCTTGCCTTGATTTTATCTAATCGTTGTTTAGATTTACTGTCCCGTGGCAGTGCTGCTAACTTTACGAACAAAAGCCTGGAGTTGCTATCAGAGGATATTGAAGCAGAAGACGAACTCGATATGGACTTACTCGAAGGAACAGCGATCGCTGGTAAACGTTTTGAATGGATGATTCAACAACTTCGGCATTAGATATATGGGTTATAGAGAGGTTCATAACTCAATCACGATTCCCATTAACAATTGATAACTGATCACTAACAAGAATGGTTTTAAATCAAGATAAAAGTAAAGAAAAAATCTTTCGGCAAGAGTCTGTAGAGCGTTTATCTTCCCCAGAGCGCTTGGATCAACTGATGCAGGTTGTTAATCCAAAAGATTGGCTGATACTGATGGTTTTTGCTGGCTTAACAACTGTTGGCTTGATTTGGAGTATTTTCGGACGCATTCCCATCAACATAGATGGACGGGGTGTATTAATTCAACCCCGGCAAGTTGTTGATTTTCAATCTTCTATTTCTGGACAATTAAAATATTTGTATGTCAAAAGTGGGCAATACGTCAAGAAAGATGAACTATTAGCAATGATAGATCCAGTTGATTTGAAACAGCAATTACAGCTAACAAAAGGAAAACTACAACAATTAAAAATACAAGCTGACGATTCATTGTCATTGGCTAATCAGCGAATGCAGTTAGAAAAAAGTGCGATCGCAGCTTCCCGCACAACCCTGAGAAAACGCTTGCAAGATTCTCGTTTAATAACTCCTGTGCTGAAAACAAAAGGGTTGGATGCTATTAAAGAACAGGAAATAAATCTCCGGGAACGCTTAAAAGATATTCAAAGCCTTACCCCTGTACTTAAAAATCAGGGATTAACAGCTCTAACCCAACAGCGAATTAGCATCAAGCAACGTTTAAAAGATGCTCAATCCCTAATTCCGATATTTGAGGAAAGATTCCAGAAGCGCCGCGACTTAGCGAAAATCGGAGCGATCGCCGCAGATTCATTTTTGCAGGCACAACAAGAGTATCAACAGGGACTTCAGAGCGTAGCTCAATTACAATCAGAATTAAAACAACTCGATATCAATGAAACGCAAACAGAGCAAAACTACTTACAAAACCTGCGGTCAACAGGTGAAATTCAAACACAGTTGCGACAACTGGTTTTGGAAAATACCAAAACAGAGCGCGAATATTTAGACAATCTGGGATCGATTAGTGACATCCAAGGCAAACTGCAAGAACTAGAAACACAAGAAAAACGTCTAGCTCAAGAAAATCTTGAAAGCCAGAATCAGCGCAATAAGGAAATTCAAGAGGTCAACCGAGAAATTGTCAGACTTGAACAACAAATTACCCAAAATAGTCGCATTTTAAGCAGTCAAGACGGACGTGTCTTAGAATTAACTGCTACTCTTGGCCAAGTTATTCAACCCGGCACTCGTTTAGGAACTCTTAGGACGGGAAGTAATGATAATGAGGCTCCTAGTATGATAGCTTATTTCCCCATCAAAGACGGTAAACAAATCCGTTCTGGAATGTCTATCTCCATTACTCCTGATACCGTGCAACGAGAACGATTTGGCGGTATTCTTGGCAAAATTGTTAATGTTTCTCCCTTTCCTATAACCAAAGAAGGAGCAACTTCTTTGATTGGTAATCCAGAAGTAGCGATGAGCTTAATCGGTCAGAATGGTGCGGCTATCCAAGTCAATGCTGACTTAATCAGAGATTCCAGTACCATTAGCGGCTACAAGTGGTCATCTTCTAAAGGCCCTGAGTCTGAAATTACTACAGGTACTACTACTTCTGTCCGTGTCACTATCGAAGAAAGAGCGCCAATCACCTTTGTTCTCCCCATACTTCGAGAATTAGTAGGGATGAAGTAATTCCTAATTAAAAATACCCTGCTTTAATCCGCTTCACGTCTCAAAAATTCAAAATAAAAACAATCAATTTGATTAATAACAATGCAATTACTTGAAAAAGTTGTCAAAAAATCCGACTCAAAAAAATCTAGTTCTGAACCACCGAGAGTAGGAAATATCCGTGTGAAAACGCCAACGCTTTTACAAATGGAAGCGGTGGAATGTGGAGCAGCAGCTTTGGGAATTATCTTACGTTACTACAGTCTAATTTTACCTTTAGCAGAATTGCGTACTAGCTGCGGTGTTTCCCGTGATGGTTCTAAAGCCTCGAATGTTTTGAAAGCAGCCCGTAATTATGGGATGCAGGCAAAAGGGTTTAAAAAAGAACTCGCCCAACTAAAAGAATTTCAGCCGCCCTATATTGTTTTTTGGAACTTTAATCACTTTCTAGTGGTTGAGGGTTTTATCGGAGAAAGGGTCTGGTTGAATGATCCCGCCACAGGCCCCCGCAGTGTGACAATTCAGGAATTTGACGAAGCATATACTGGCGTGGTTTTAATTATGGAGCCAGGGCCAGAGTTTAAAAAAGGTGGTCACAAACCCAGTATCATCAAAGCCTTACTGACGCGGTTACAAAAATCCTTTGGTGAATTGTTGTTCTGTATTCTCGCTGGCTTTTTGCTCGTAATTCCCCAATTAACACTAGCTGCTTTCAGCCAAGTCTTTGTTGATGATATCCTGATGCAAAATCGGATAGATTGGTTGAAACCCCTGTTATTAGGTATGGGCGTTGTAGTCATACTGCAAGCAGTGCTGACTTTCTTGCAACTGAGAAAGCTGAGATATTTGCAGATCAAGCTATCTATCGGTATGACTGGTCAATTCTTATGGCATATTCTCCGTTTGCCTGTCGGTTTCTATGCTCAACGATTTGCCGGGGAAATTAGCAATCGTGTAAGCCTCAACAGTAAAGTAGCAGAAATTCTATCTGGTGAATTAGCGAGAACCTCCATTGATGCAGTTATGCTTGTCTTGTATGGCATAGTAATGCTGGCTTATGATTGGGTACTAACTTTGATTGGTATTATTGCTTTGATTATCAACGTTATGGTGCTAGGTTTAGTTGCCCGTCGTCGGATTGATGCCAGTATGCGCCTAACTCAAGATTACGGTAAGATTGCTGGGGTGGAAATCGGTGCATTACAAAGTATTGAAACTATCAAGTCTGCTGCTTTGGAGTCTGATTTTTTTAGCCGCTGGGCTGGATATTATGCTAAAGCCACCAATGCAGAGCAGGAATTAGGCCAGACTGACCGACTGGTAGGACTAGTGCCGCCTTTGTTGAATTCTCTGACTTCCATGTTGCTGTTAGTGATTGGCGGGTTACGAGTGATTGATGGACACCTCACCATCGGGATGTTAGTAGCTTTTCAAACTTTGATGCAGAAATTTGAAGAACCAGTTAATACCTTGGTTGGTTTGGGAAATAAAATTCAGGAACTAGATGGGGATTTAAATCGCTTAGATGATGTGCTATCCAATCCCATCAACCCAGCATTGCAAGTACAAACGGAAAATGATAAGTTACCAACTCACTATGCTGCACCAAGTATTCCTTATCGCTTGCAGGGCCACATAGAGTTACGGAATATTACCTTCGGTTATAGTCGAGTTGATGAACCATTAATTCAAAACTTTAGTTGTACTCTCAAACCAGGACAAAGGGTGGCTTTTGTTGGTGGTAGTGGTTCGGGTAAGTCCACTCTTTCCAAACTTGTTACTGGACTCTACCAACCTTGGGATGGGGAAATACTTTTTGATGGTATTCTCAAACAAAACATTCCCCGTCCAGTTTTAACTAATTCTCTGGCTATGGTAGAGCAAGAAATTTTCTTGTTTGGTGGTACGGTACGCGATAATTTAACGCTGTGGGATGAAACTATTAGTAACACTCAATTAATGAAAGCCTGCCAAGATGCTGCCATTTTAGATGTTGTCATGGCTATGTCTGGGGGACTGGATGGAAAATTGCTCGAAAGTGCAGCAAATTTAAGCGGGGGACAGCGCCAGCGTCTAGAAATTGCCCGCGCTTTGGTAAATAACCCAGCCATTTTAGTGATGGATGAGGCGACTAGCGCCTTGGATACAGAGACTGAAAAGATTATTGATAGGAATATCCGACGGCGGGGTTCCACTTGTGTTATTGTCGCCCACCGTCTTAGTACTATTCGCGACTGTGATGAAATTATTGTGTTGGAACGGGGGAAGGTGGCGCAACGGGGTACTCACGAGGAAATGAAGAATACAGAGGGTTACTATGCAAGGTTAATTCAGGCAGAGTAATTTTGAGTAATTATATTTACATATAACCAATAAATAAAATCTCCAATATAGGGTTTCCTAATGAGGAATTAAGCCCTTGCCTTTTTTAGCCATGTTAAAGCCAAAGGAAAAGAAACACTTCCCCGGAGAGTTTATTTTACTTTGGACAGTTTAAGAAACCATAAATCACGAGATTCAAGAAATAGCAGAAACATTCGTTACAGGTAAGTGTCAACACCATGCCTATTCAACTTAATCATCGCTCTCAAGTTTTATCTGAATTGGGAGCAACACCAGAAGAAATTACAGAACTTTTAGCCTATAACCAAAATACTTTTAATTCTACAAATCTATCACCTAATAGTACCTTTCCCCTACCATCAGAACCCCATGTCATAGCCTGGAAACGCTATCATGCACGGGCGCAAGATTTGGGTACATTCACCGCTTTGCGTTCAGCATTAGTACAATTGCAATTTCCTATTCGTGCTGGAATTAGCGAAACTGAAAACTATCGCGCCGCTACGCGTAAGGGAAATCCTGCCGATAGTATGGCAGAGGCGATTGGTTTAGAATTAGAAAAACCAGAATCACTGCAATTAATCATCCATCCTACTTTAGCAGGGGAAATTCCGATTTTAATTGCTGGATGTAGAGCAGATTTTATCGCCTTGGTGCAGGCTTTGACTAAGCGTAATGAACCCGTCAGCATTCCTGACTCAATGGGAGCTGCTGCTGTTAGTGGTTTCAACAACTGGGAACGTATTAGTTACTACCGCCAAGAATGGGAAACACAGCAAGAACAACCTGCAACAGAAATAGAGTGGAAAGCGGAATTTCAACGCTTGATACCTCAAAAACATCTTTACCAAGACTTTGTTATCATTCTCAGTCAAGGCAATTATAGCGCCGTTGGTGCAGCAGAACTAGGGCTAGATGAAGCAGAATGGTTGCATTTATGCCTGACGATTCGCCTAGAACACGAGTGCTGTCACTATTTTACCAAACGGGTTTTTGGTTCAATGCGAAATAATATGCTTGATGAATTAATTGCTGATTATCAAGGTATTGTTGCTGCTAATCATAAACATTATCGCGCAGATTGGTTTTTGCGGTTTGTTGGTTTAGAAGCGTTTCCCAATTATCGTCAAGGTGGAAGGTTAGAAAATTATTGCGGAAACCCACCTTTATCAGATGGGGCATTTAGGATTTTACAAGTTTTGGTAAAACAAGCAGCGGGGAATTTAGAGAATTTTAATATGATTCATATTGAAGAATTAAAAACTCTTGAAAATCAAGCGCGACTAATAATGGTTTTAACTTCTTGTACATTGGAAGAATTAGCAACAGAAAAAGGGGATATATTGGAGGAAAATTGGCACAACTGCACTATATAAGATTTTGATTTTTAAGTTTTGGAAGTTTTAATTTTGATGATATAAGAACTGGTGATAAATCGCCGTACATTGCTGAAAGTACCAGAATTACGATTTCAAATTGCTAGGGCTAGGTGCAAGATATGAGAGAAAGTAACTTTATTCTTTAATAATGCTATGTACGAACTAAGTATTGTTTTCCAAAAATCACTTTTAGCAATCCGAAAATACTGGTTTTCGTTGCTAACTATTACTTTTATTACTGAGGGTATCGTTTTGTTTGCACAAGATGTCCTAAAAAAGCAAAAGTTTGATTTTTTATCTTCTCCTGGTAGAGTTTTTTTAGGATTTTTTGTGGTTAGCCTTTTCACCCCACCTGGCAAAGCTGCTGTAGCTTACTTGCTCAGTCGTGGTCAGGCACAAGCTAACTCAGGTTTAGTCGCTTATTTGGAGGTTATTAAAACTTTACCACTTGTTTTGATTGTTGGAGTACTTTGGTATATTGGTACTCTTATTGGTCTTGGATTACTACTTGTACCAGGAATTGGGTTCTTTTTCTACGGTCAGTTTGTAGCTCAGGCTTTGGTCGTAGAAAAATTAGGTGTAGTTGCCGCTTTTCAAACAAGTTGGAATCTAGTCAAACAACAATTTTGGACTTTGGTGGTTTTATTTTTTGCTTTAGAAATAGGACAAGGTATAGTGAGCCAAATATTCACTGCTATTATATTTGGAATAATTCCGTCAGCCAAACCATATATTGTAGAATGGTTTGTGGCTACATTAGTAGCAGTTTTTGTCTACGTTCCACTGGCTGTAATGTATTTAGAACGGAGTCATAAACACGTAAAAGTTAATAAGCATACCTTCTAATATCGACTTCGAGTAGGGAGTAGGGAGTGCGGAAGAAGCCTTTTCGGGGTGTACTGATTTTTTTCAAAAATCAAATACCAGTCCTATAGAAGCGATCGCATTTTTTCAATATTTAGAAAGATGAGGGCTTTTTCCATCTGAGAATGATCCGATAAAATTTTGTTGTAGGTTAAGAATCAATCGGTTGAGAAGGTATATCTGCATCTACCTGCCATATCCAACCATTGATCGTAAATCGGCTATCTACAAATGCCATTGAAGGACAACTCACAGGTAAAACTTCATGAAGATATTCGCTAGGGAAAAATATAATACTGTTGTTGCGTGGTTCAATTACTTGGAAGTCTCCAAGACTCTTAGAGGCGTTTTTCGTAGTAGTATTAAAAAGTCGTAACTCTCCACCACTAAAACACTTTGGCTCTTGACAAAAATAATAGGCAAATGTGATTCGACGTGCTGCCACTTGTGGGAGACCATTGTCATTGTGTAGTTTAAAGTAATTACGATCATTGTGAGCCGTCAATTGTGCTTCAATACCAGCAATTAAAAACGGAGTTATGTTTAGCTTTGCGAGGATTTCAGGCAGATGCTCTCGAATTAGTTCATTAATCAAATCTGAGAACTCAGGAAACTTAGGCTCGTAAATTAATGAATGTCGGTAATAACGTGATGAACCAGTATCTTCATAAGTTTCACTCTTGACAAACCCTGATTTATTTTGGATTACATAGTCGAGCAATCGTTGATGTTCATCTGATGTTAAAAAATTGTCGAGTTGAAGACTAACTTCTTGATGGGTAGGAGAATCAGCCTGTTTACTGACCAAGGAATGCGTTACCCAACAATAGGCTTTCGCTTCAATAGCCGTCTCGGATTGATAGACCACTTTGATGTGATGCAATCCCCTCATAAAAACGTTTTCATGATTCTTCCCCAAGAACTGAGAAAGCTTTAACAAGTGAGATGGCCACTCATTTCGATGGTTTTTTTCGCGCACATATCCAGGGTATGTCAAGAGTGCCTCTCGTTTCTGAGGTAGGCACAGCCCGACCTTGACTAGATAATCCAGAAAAGACATCCACCGAGGCTCGTATTTTGGCTGTAGAGTCAAATAACACTCCAGACCAATTTTGGCAGCTACCCCAACTTCACCAATATCGAGATCGAGGTCAATTCGTTCTACGTAAATCGATAGTTCCTGTAACAGAGTTTTGAGACCATCAGTTGATCCCGACCAACCTATCTGAGTCAGGTAGTCTATGATTTGTCCTGGGGATATATCGCGTAAGCAGATTCTTACCATATCTGACTGACGAGCCAACATTAGACCAACCTGAAAGACACAAACGCGGGTTGGTAATGCTTCCAGGCATTTAAAAAGTTGTTTCTCAACAGCAGGTGGGAGGGAATGACCGCGCAACAATTGAATTGCATTTTGAGTGACCCATGTATGAGGATAAGGAATAGTAGAGGATGGAGCATAAATGGTTTGGGAACCAAAAAAGCAGCTTGGTATTGGAGACTGATCACAGTGACTATCAACATCAAACTCTAACCAGATGTTATTGACATTGGAGTGGAGGGGCGAGGTCTGATTCTGCCAACAGGTTGTAAAGTTGCGAATTTGCTGCCATACAGGTTCTTTTAACAGGCGATCGGGGAGAGCGGATTCGCTCGTTAATATGTTCTGACCTACTTCTGCTGCACCGATACAAAGCAAAAAATCAGCTTTTGCGGCTTCGGTTCCCAATCGACATTCAAAACCAAAAAAGTTGGTAATTTGACTAGGTAATAAATTTGCGATCGCCTCAATATGAAACCAGCTTTCTGTATCAATCAGTTGAGAGGATACATAGGGTTTCACCAGGGTTAAATATTCTGTTAGCGAATGCTCCTGAGTACAGGTCATGATTCTAAAATAGGATGAGTTTACTAGAGACGATAGAACAATAGGTAATGATTCAGATATTTGGACATAGAAAACGTTTAGGGTTTCTCTTCTATATAACTCTTCACCATTGCCCCTGATAAAATCTCAAATTCGGGAATTGATTGCAACCGTTCTGGGTTTAAAGTGTACTGCTCACAAATTAAACTGATACGTGGTTGTGAACTCTGAACCGGATTGACTGAATGAAACAAGTTACCAATGAAATAGAGCAGGGTGTTGAATTGAGGAGAAATTTGAGCGAGTTGGCGATCATCTCTTTCCAGAACTAGTTCTCCGCCTTGTAAGTCTTCTGGAACCTGGACATAAAGAACACTTACTAGGTTTGGGATTGTCCACACTTTCCCATAGGAGGAAAGGCTACAATCGACATGCGTTTCCACGCGACCACCGCTTTCCAGAATGAGTGGGTTAAGATAAAAGGCATTACAGGCTGACTTTAATGCCATCTGCAAGTATGGTTGAAAATAAGGGAATTGTCTAACAACCTCAGAAATGGCAGACCGCTTAAAGACTACTGAAAAGCCTTTCGTACTGGTGAAGCGATCGCTCAGTTGATTAGCAGCCAAACATGGAGATGACACAATCGCAGATTTTAGCTCATCCAGATATTCTAACGATAAAACATTGAGCCTCCTAGCATAACAACGAGTGGAAGCAGTTTGTACCGGTTGCATCAGTTCTATCAATGACTCTTTAAACGTCCTTGGCAGATTTGACTGTAAGGATGACTGGTTTACTTGGGGTATGGGTTTAACCATGAGATTTCACTAATACAAAATTCTGTTGCTTAATCCAGGAGTGCCGCTAGTAATATATCCATCACCAATTTTCCAAGGAATCACTTGAGTTGAGCAACCTACTTTTTCAAGTTCAGCTATCACATCTTTAATCAGAGATTCATCACTTCTACTGCATTGTCCTGGTTCTGCCCAGCTATGAGCATAGGGTAAACAAGCTTTTGCACCGACAATAGCGCAGATTTCTGCAACACCTTTAGCCCCTAAGGTAGCGAGGTAAAATCCTTCCTTTTTATTAGTAACGGAAAAAATCTGGGGGTTGCTGAGTAAGTTACCAATGATATCTGTTCCCCAACCAGAAAGATCCGTTCCGATTGAGTTGTACGATAGGGATAGGAAATTGCTTAATACTTGGTCAACCCCACCAAATTTTTGTTTGACATACCCTGCGACATCTCTCATCGATCCCATTGGATCGTTACCAGCGTCAATCAAAAACCAAGAGGAGTAGTACGGTGTACGCAGTAAATAAGTATTACCCCAGTTTCGTAGATATGGATGTTTAGGTTTGTTGTACTCTGGAACTAAAGGTTGCTCTCCATAAAAGGGCAAGACATGAATTTCAATATCCCCGATGACAATAGGCTCGGCATACCAATCTACTGCTATTACATTCTGAAATCCTAGTCCTTCGAGACGGGCTTTCATATCTTCGCAGGTAATTGAACCACAAGGCACTTTAGGAACAATAATTGGGGTTTCTGGTGCAAACAGCATCAGTGTGGGGAAGTTCCAATGGTCGTAGTGACTGTGGGAAATTAGAATAGCATCGACAAATCCCTCTAGCATGGCACGGGTAATGTCTTGCTTGAGATTCGGTAGACCATAGTTTGAGTGTAACTGGGGATCAACAAGTATCCCTGTTGTCTTCGTGCGATAGAGTAATGCTGCATGTTGTAATCGAAAAACTCCGGGTGTTTCTACAGGAACCCCTCTAGCCGGTTGGGGTTGTTCTTTAACAAGCCACGACTTAATCAGCTTATCCAACAGGATTACCATATCATCACTCACCTGTTGACAAATCTGGCCATAGGAAAATTTTGCTTGAGCGCACAGATAAAGTAACTGATGAATTTCCGGTAAGACTGACTGATTTTGGATCATCTCTGTCCCATTGGTTGGCAGAAATGGAGACATTCGCGTGTTATTAAAGGACAACGACAGAACTGAATTTTGCTCAGGAAATAGAAAAGGTGCTTTGAGGGAAAAACTTTCAACGACGTTGTTTGGGTCAATGTCAAAGAAGATTTCAGCTATTTTCGGATAATTTTCAGATGCCTGAACAATGGACATTTTTAGATCGTCAGATTTAACAAACTGATTCAATATCTCTTGAATAAAGGGTTGAATACCATAGGCACAATATTCAATGGCAGTTAAAGCTCGAAGTTGCGATCCTTTAGTAAAAGAAATAACCTGTTCCATTTAAGTAACTTTCCGAAGAATAACTGTGTGTTATGAAAATCAGTTTTACTCCCTATCCGCTAAAAGAATACCTATTTTTTTAACATAGACGCGGAGTGGTGAAGCAGCGCGGTCTTCTCCCAAAGGGAGAGGCTAGCGCCAAGGGGGTTTCCCCGATGAGCGACTGCTGAACCCGGAGGGCTTGCCGCATAACGCTCCAGGCGCAGAAAACTTAGAGTAAGAGAAATGATCAGTAATCTTGCATCGGTAAGGGAGTAAGAAGCTTGTGCTGTATGTGCAACATCACTATCGGAAGAATGACAAGGAACTCAAATTGGCTGGCTCATTGCCAAAGCAAAACCGATGGTAGTTTGTTTGGATAGCCCAGTCTTAAAACTTCGTAGCCGATGCCAGATAAGCCGTGGAAGAAACCGGGATTCATCACTTTAGAGAAATCGTCAGTAAACAAGGTAAATGTACCCTGAATCCGAGCATTTTCCAGCACAACGGCTGTAGCTTGATGAGCAGCAGTCAGCAAATTGGGGCAGTTCAGCGTTTGAGCGGCCACTAACAACGTTTCGATTCGACCAAAATTGCCCCAGATGAGAGAATCAACGCCCCAAACCATAGACCTTTGCGTTGTTTCCAAAGCGATCGCAATTTCCTGACGAATCGTCTCTGTATCTAAAACCGATAGACCCCCTAACCTTGCCAATGCGATACCAGGCGCTCCATTTGCCCAATTCACCTGAAACTTAGCTGGCTCTGATCGCAGATCCACCCAATTTTGGGCATCGCTAGAGAACATCGTTTGTTCGTAGGCGATCGCTTCTGTTGCTGCCTCCAGCCACCGAGAATCTTGAGTTACGGCGAACAGTCTCAACAGAGCATAAGCAATCCCAGCAGCGCCTTGAGAAAATCCCGTTAGTTGGCGATCGCGCCAAGTTTTCCAGGCTCTTGGTCTATCATCAAACAGGGTTTGATGGTTAAGTAAATGTTGTCCGCAGGCGATCGCCAATTCCAATATTGGACAATGCGTCACATTCTCTTCACCTTCAAACAAGGTTAAAAGTCCAAGAATTGTACCAGCAGTTCCTCCCACCACATCAAAGATCCGATCAGCCGTAATCAGTTCTGGGGTAATTAACGTTCTAACTTGACTAGCTTCTCCTAGTAGCGAAGGTTCGTCAATTAACTGACTAATACGGACAAATCCATAGATCAACGATCCCAGTCCTTCAGCACCGCCAATTCCTAACTGACTAACCAATTTCTGATTCGTATCAGCCGTTAGCTCTTGCAGCACCTGACGTAGCGGATGTAGGCTTCTTAAAGCTAAATCCCGCCATTCTGAATCACCAGTAACCTTCGCTAAGGCTGCCAGAAATAAGCTAACTCCTACACAACCGTCATAAAGGTTTAATCCAACACCTTGAATATAAAAGCTCTGGCTACTATGTTTATATCCCATACCAAGCCAAGCTATACTATTTTCAGATATTGTAACTGCCTGCTGCCGCAATGTTCGAGCAATGTTAATAGCCTGATCTAACAGAACGTTTGATGTTATGCTATCTGCTGCCGCAGTGGCAGAATAAGGGGAAGTTATAGATATTGAAGCTGGAGAAGTCGGTGAATCGGACTGATTAAGCCAAGGTTCTTCTAGAAATCGTGAGCAAAGGGAAAGATAAATTACCTGGCTTTGAAACATCATGTCTGCCTCATTGAGACACTGAACACGGGAGAGGACTCGCTCAAAGCTGGATCTGTCAAACACGTCTGGAATGATGCTTCCATTACCAAGATTGAGGTGCGGACTAGAAGTATTCGCCGTCAGTAGTGGAATGTCGAGTTGTTCCATAGCTTGCTTTTCTGCTTCTAGGATTGGCCAAAAGTGAGGTTTCTCAGGGGTTGTGATAAACGCTCGACTCAACACATCTAATGCGACACTGCGAGCAATGCCAACTTCCATTAAGTCTGGTTGGTATGAGTTGGCCAAAATCGCAGCGTAAGTTCTAGTATTGCGAAACACCAGACGACATTCTTGATTAGCAAAGGATGCCAAGGGGGCGTTGGTAGCGAGGAGTAATTCTCGATGATCCATCAGCCAGCAATACATCTGCTCAAATCCAGTTACGATTTCGTTGATGAACTGTTTTGATGCCACAGCAACTCCATTCAGAGTTGGTACATTGGCTTCTGGGGCAAAGTTAATTGTGTTATGGTCAATTGTCATACCATCGGTGTTGATGTGCTTCCAGTCCAAACTGGGTACTGTTTGCTCTTCTAGTTTCCCCAGACCACTCATATCAATTGACAGGAGATTATTGGCAACTGACAGTTCCTTTAGTGGTAACAGGGCAGTACGCAAAACTGAGTTTGACAATTTCTGAGCAAGTTGTGTGGATGCATCTGTTTCAACTGCTGCTGCACTTTTAATTTCTGGGTGTAGCAAAGTTTCCATATCAACTAGAACTGGATACTCACCGCAGGCAATCATGTTTTCGTAATGGCAGTCTGTCCCCTCCAGAGTAGAAATCAGGCACATCAACATTCCTGAGCGCTGATAAAATCGGCGGACGGCATCCTCCGTGTCACAAGATAAGGGTATCATATATTGCGTCCAACCATGAGTCGAGCAATTCAATACTTCAGGAAATTTGAAGGTCAGGTCAACTTCATGCTGATTATACCATTGCAATAGAGTGCCAAACGCGACCTCCAATGCAAGGTCTTTGGGCTTGTACACCAACTTAAGTCCCGTATCAAAGGTGAGAATAGCTACTGAACGACCCCGCTTATGACCATCTGAGAGTCCGGCTGCAATATCCACAACTTGGTTTAAGGTTTGATCGGGGGAGAAACGCTCTTGAATCGTTGACCAATCCGTAGCGAGGCGGATCAGCAATTCTGCATTAGACTCAACCCAGAAGTCAATGGTGGTTGCTACTAAACGACCTAAAACACTATATTTCTCAAATAGTGAGAGAAACCCGTCCTGTAACTGACCATCGAGAAACCCTTGATATTTATCCCGTTTAGAATGGCCTTGAACTGAAATAGTGAGGAAGTCTTTTAAGGCATTTCCTGATGTGCGAAATTCACCGAACTCGCGCATTAGAGTAGGAGCAAAAATATGGGCAAGAGATCCTAGTAATTTGCGTTCCAGGGTGGTTTGAACTTTATCTGCAAAGAGTTTGTTATAGTTGTCAAACGGCTCTTTAAGCGCATCCTGAAGTAAATTCTGAGCTACTTGCAGGCAGGGAAGATAAAAGTCTTCAAATGGAATGGGGCGTTGAGGATCGATGGAGCGTTGAACCTCAAGGGTATTTTGGTATCGAAATTTTTGTGCCGCCTTAATAACTTGCTCCAAGGTATGTATCCAAGGGGATAAAATAACTGGTTCGACTTGAGTAGACTTACTCACAAGGAGGCGTACTGTTTCCTTACTTAATCCATCCCATGTCAGCCGCCGTTGAAACTTTTTCCAATCTCCTTTTGCAACAACCTGACACCAAAATTCCAGTCTCCTTTCCCTCTCTACTGGATCATCGTCAGTAAAGCCATGAGCAGACAAATTATTTAAACACTCTGATAGTGAACTGGCTTTGATGGCGATCGCCTTGAGAATATCCGTCAATGGATGAGTTAAGAGCATAAGGGTTTCATAAGAATATAGCTGCAAAGCAAAATAATAAAAAATTGCGGAAAAGCTAGTACTATTTATCTATAAATTTCTAGTTTGGATAAATAATCTTAGTTAAAAATAATAAGAGAAAGTTCAACTTTTTCGACTGTTACGAAAAAGGAATTGTTTAAGCTTCTCAAATCCTTTCTTATTAGCACGCATCATCTCTTGAATTTTGATAGTTATAGTCTTTTCTGGAAATTCAACCCCATGTAAGCCACTTAATCTTGTTCGTTTATCAAATCGCCATTTAGCAAATTTTCCATCACGATTTACATAGTGAAAAAATACTTGCATCTGAAGCTTTCCTGGGAAAGCTTCTCTCCAGTGAGGCAGTTCATTACCCCTATAAATAAGAGCATCACCAGGATTCAATTGAATAATAGCTGTCTCAGATACTCCATCCAAACAAATAGCCCATTCCGTAGAATCTTCTGACCAAAAGTTAATAGTCACACTTATTTCACAGGCTTGACGATCTTTATGTTTTTTCAGAACATCTCCATGTTTGTATATACGGAAATAAGAATAGGTAGGAAGCAAATTAATTCCTGTATTTGCTTCTACTTTAGGACAAAATCTTTCCAACAGCATATCCATTAATGGATCTCCGTATGCACAGGGGGTATTTTTAACTTGCTCATCTCCTAATCCCAAGTTACCAAGTTCCATTTGCTTCAGTGCATATTCAGAACTAATACGCATAACAGATAAAGGTAGAAAATATCTAACGATTACATATTTATCTTTAAGAAATTTATTTTTCAGAAAGACTGCTATCAAATCAAAGCCTTTAATTTCTTGAGTCATGTATTTATTTTCCCTCACTGAAAGTCCATCAAATGTCTAAAAAAACTGCCCAGCAATCCAACTAAAAGGTCACTAGGCAATTAATCTTAGCAAGTAGCCGAACCTGCACTCTTACATAGATTTCGACGATAGTTAAAACTCGCTATGATCAGGCGAATACTTGAATCACAAGAAAGACAAGTCGAAATGATAGCCTCAATTACCACTTGATTGTTGGTATAATTGCAGTACCCACCTGAATAGTCAGCTGAACAGTTATACTAACAGCTCCACCTCCACCTTTTCCACCTGCTACAGCTTCTAGTTCTGTATCTGAAAGTTCGCCAGCTGCTTCCCTGGTGCTAAATTCTGCTTGACGTTTCTGAATCTCACTCCAAAGTTCATCTGACGAGAACTCATAGCCTTTTGACTTAGCTAATGCTGTCACAGCTTCGCGATCATTATCCGATTCCAAAGCCTTAGCCAATTGGGTTTGCAGAGCTGGATCTTCTTCAATCTTGCTAAGAAATTCCTGAACTTTATTAGACATAAATTCCTAAGTTTTCTTTCGTTATTGTTACAGTAAAATTTTGTTTTACTGCCTTTACACTTTGTACTTTATGTTTTTATTATTAAATAATCCTCAGTGTAATTACGTATTTAATCACCTTTGCTTTCATGGCTGAAAAAATTGTAGGGATTAATTCCAGGACTTACGCACTATACAAATTAAGTATAATATGTATTATTACGTAAAATAGGCGCTGAACACAACCCTGATTTGGTCGTATATTCACTGTGTTGGATGTTATATTATGTCCGCTTGATCACTTATTAAACCCAGAGAACCCCTCCCCGCAGAATTACGGTGTACACACAAGTCGAATTACCCCCCTTAATCCCCCCGAAGATTGAGGGGAAACAGGAAATTTAGTTCCCTCCCCAATCTTCCTATCCATTAGTCACATCTTTCTTAACAATTTTGAAACCATTATTTTATAAGGCTCACAAGGCTTGGATTTTCTTGCTAGCTTGACAAATTAGCACTTATTGTTCTCGATAAAAACTCACTTTTATTGAGAATAGACGACGTAGCTTTAAGGCTTCGGGATTTGGTCAGCGATCGCTCTCGCAAATGTTAAGAAAGATCCGGGTAATGGATAGAATCTTCGGGGAGGATTAGGGTGGGGTAAAACCTTGGTTAATCAGCTATTTCAGACTTGTGTGTACACCGTAGCCCCGCAGGCGGGGAGCCAGGGTGGTTTCATACGAAAAAAGAAAAATACATAAGTCTTAATTTCTCATGTAGAACCATCGATTTTGACCCCTCTCCAAACCTCTCCCCGAAGCTGAGAGAGGCTTTGAAACCCTGTTTTGGTTTTTCTCTGCTTGTATGAAACCACCCTGCCTCCCCGTAGGCGGGCTGTCCATTACCCGGATCTTTCTTAACATTTGCGAGAGTATGGACTCACATTTTTATAACCCTTATTCGTTCGTTGTTGATTCTCAATAAAAACGCAGTTTTAGCGAGAAGATTAAAAGCGAATTTGTCAAGTATGCCTAAGTCCTCAGTGTCTAAGACGGTTATAGAACATGGGTTTCAAGATTGTAAAGAAAGATGTGGGTAACGCATAGGTAGGCGGGGAGGGGGTGGGGTTCTTTTATTATGGGTAAGCTACCGGACATGATATTAAATATGGCTCGAAAGCCGAAATTTCGTATAGTACATGTGTATGATGCGTAAGTTATAAATTCAAGAGACTCACCATCTTTAATAGAAAATAAATGTATATAAAATTACCTCGAAACTCAAATACTTGCTACTGTCGGTTGCTTATTTCACCCCTTCTTCATCTTTATTTCTATTTTTTACGCTTAATCCAAAAATTACCTAAACACATCATGGAAGCCTCATCTTCAGCCAGAGAGATATTCTGATTAGATGGAACCCATTTAGCTAGTTCCTGATAAATGTTGTTACTAGCAATATAATTAGCAGGAAACTGAAGTTGGATAGGATCGACGATAGTTGTTGTTTCCGCAGAATTAATTCCCTGCTTACTTATAGAATAGATTTTATGAAACGTCCTATAGTCTCCACTACAAATCAAGTAGTCCCAATCGCGTTTCCGGCAAATCAAACTATAGAAGGTTGACGCTGTAATATATGTGAACAAATTAGCTAATGGATTGCGTCCCTGTTTTGCCTGAATGGTTTCCTCTGAGAAATCGATATTCCATGTTTTAGCACCATCTGGAAAAATAATCTCTAACTGATAAATGATCTGCCATTGGCAATGTTCTATAAATAAGGAATTTCGGTTGTCGATAATGAATTGAGGTAAATTGAGACAAATTTTCTCTTCAATCAGTTGTCTCATATCTTCTAGACTATAGTTTTCTGGATTGGAATCAATTAGTGTATTTCCAAGCGTGACAGGAATAAAATCTAGAGATTCACGATTATCTATTAGCATTTTGGCATACTCAGATTTAGCCCTCATGTAATGATATTCACCGCGATTAAACTTTAATATATCGCCTGGATCGATTTGAAATATATTTTCTGCCAGTTCTGGAAAAGCTGTTTGGAGGTCATGACAGAATCGCTCGCGAGTAACAGGAAAGACAACTTGATTTTGCCAAGAAGATTCACCAATATATTTGAATCCCTGAGCGCCAGGGGCGATGGCTTTTGGCTGAATTAAACTAATCAGATTGAACAGATAACCGTATAATTCAAATGGAAATGAGAGACTTTGGTTATATTGAAATTTTCCTTCCATGCTGATGTGCCAAGTTGTCAGCAGAAAATCAATTTCTGGAAAAGATGCCCGGACTTTTTGAATGGTTTCAGGAGCAAAATATGTATCAACTGTATTCCAGAAAACCCCAGAATCATCTGCAAAAACCATACCAAATTCAGGGACTCGCACCTCAGAACGAGTTGTCATGAGGGTAGTTGATCCTGATCGGACTTTTGTAAACTCAGCCAATGGATAAATATGAGAATATCCTAGCTGACGTAAACAATCTTCGATGAGTTTATCTCGTGGAATCAGAACGTCAACTGTTTTGGGCAAATAAGCCAGAGAACGGATATCAAAATGATCGAGATGATGGTGAGAAATCACCAAAAAATCAAAGTTAGATAATTTTTCAGCCATGACCTCCCGCTTAGGACAGGATTCATTCAGCCCTTCACAAAACGGGTCCCACAGGATAGGGTCCATCAGGATTTTGCAGTCTTGTGTTTCGATGAAGAGAGTGGCATGGCCAATCATATCAATTTGCATTAGTCTTTCCCCAGTTTAGTTATAGCTATAAATAACTTTGCCAAATCGGTCTTTGGCGTTGTAGGTTCGTTCAAAAAATTCCCTAATTTGATCGCCTTTGAATAGAGAATCAACCACTACAGGAAATTGACCGTTCGCGCAGTCTTGAATAGCTTGTTGCAAATCTTCAGTTGTCCCTAAACAATTACCGATGAGATGGATATTATTCAGCATCATAGTTGCTAATATCTGGTTGAATGGCAATCCATGATATTGAAAGTCTTTACCTGTAAATTCAGAGTATTGGTCATACAATCCACAGGTAATATACTTTCCTCCAGCACGCGGAACAAATAGGGATATAACCTTTCCGATATGTAGATCGAAAAAAGGGTCAATAATATAGTTAAAACCACCTATTTCGTGATAAACCTGTCCCATGTCTTTGGATGTTGTGAGCCAGTCATTATCCTCGTGATTCACCTGAATCAACTGCTTCACTCCGATATCCTTTAGTTCTTGTTCAAAGCGCAGAGAAGTGGATGTAGCATAAAGGTTAACATTATGATGTTTCAGGGCGTTAATCACAAATAAGGAGGTATTGGACTTAGCCGCTGTCACCAGGATATTAGCGCCTGGTTTAATCTCCAGTTTCCGAATCATGCTGTATGCAGTTTGTCCGCCAATACCAAAAGCAGCAGCTGATTCGTCTGACATCTCACGGGGAATTTTCAAGAGTTTAGCCTGATGAAAGCTTTGATACTCTTTTGAAGCACTATTGGTTGAAACGCCAGGTAGCAAACCAACTACACCTGAATCAGGATAACTATTATTTCCAATCACGCGATCGCCAACCTGAAACTCAGTAACCTCTGCACCGAGAGCCACGACTTGCCCAACAAAATCAGACCCTACTGTATAAAAGCGATCTTCTGGAGCATTAACAGCTGTTTTTAGAATCAGATTTTTGTCCCGATAGTTACAGGAAAAAGCCCGTTTTTTAACAAGAATTTTCCAAATGTTTTCCGGTGCATTGCCATCAAATTCAGGATCTTCAGTATGGATTAGCCCACAAAATACATTAACTCCTTCAATTTGCATTGCTTGAATAATGTTAGGGAAAGGCATCGAGTGTTGGAGTTTACTGCCACAAATAGATACATTTTTCATAAATTGAGGTCGGAAAATTACAAACTATAGAGTATGGATGCGATCGCCTGTGATCTTAAACATTTACCAATGCCTCTGTAGTTAAGTAAGGAGGAATGGCAAACTTAGCAATGTATTCACAGTGGTTCTCACAACGATAACGAGGGTGAACATCTTGCTGTCTGTCGGGTAAATCCTGTTGAGTGGGAGAACAGGATTCTGATAAAGCTAGAACTGCCAAAGATGTGGAAATGCAGCGATGGACATCCCAATAAAGAGAAATACCGTGGTACTGATTTTCAATACTCCTAACCTGTCGCTGCTGCTGAATTAAGGTTTTTGGGGCAAAAGCATTAATCAGCGATAACTCAAGCAAGTCTTTGGTGGGAATGTCAGGATTTAGACGCAGACTTGAATAGAAAGGAATTGTTACAGGCCAGCGCCCTTCACTATCTATAAACTCTAGTAAACGGATTTGTGCTGCCCGCATTGTTCGGCCTCTAAATCCCAAAGCTGCCATGATCAAAATTCCCAAAGCTGTGGAGAGGGCAATGTCATACTTGCCAAAGGAATAGTCCTCGTTTAAGCTAGCTAGAACCTCAGACAAAAGTTGTTGATGCAAGAGTGCGGCTGATTGATCATGGCGAATAGCACGAGCGAGAACCCAATCCACCAAATAGGGATTAGCAAAATATAACCCACTGCGATTTGCCATACCAACAGCTAAATAATCTGTTGAAGTTTTAGCTTCTAATTTCGCCTCTTGCCTAAGTGCTTTAACCATGCAGGTTGTAGCATAGTCGCTTTGACACCAGTGACGACAGCTTTGATCTAATACCATCTTTCCGGGCTGCTCATCTGTAGACCACAGTTGAGGATAGTACCCTCCCTTGCCATCAGCAAAACGTTCCAAGTCCTCTACAGCATCTGGATGATTGAATCCTTGCAAGACTAAGGCAGAGTCAGTTGCTGTAACTAACCGATTGGAGTGAAACGCCCAGAGATGATCTTGACGCTGATTTAGTAAGAATTGACTCAATGCCTGACGCGCATCTAAAGTTGATTTAGCTACTGAGGCATCAAGGGTTTCGCTGAGATTGCTTGCTGTGTTTAAAGCATTCAATAAAAAGCCAAGGGGAACTAAATCACCATAGGGGAAACGTGGATTTGGGGGTGGTGATTGACAAATCATTGCTAGCGATCGCTGGCAAGCCTCTTGTGCTAGCTTAGTCAAAGCTTGAATACTAAAATTTCTTGCCCAAGTGATCCGACCTTCTGCTGCCTTGAGTAAACCATTTTCTAAGGGTGGATCAATAGTGCCGTGCTGGAGAAAAAAGAGATTGCAGTGGGCAGTACGACTAAAGTGGGACAATATTCCAGCATGGATATGAACTGGCAGACGATTTTGGAATTGAGCCAAATAATAACCCTCTTTAGATTCGCCTCCCAAAAAATTGACTCCGACTGCCTGAAGCAATTCATAATGTTCTCTAGATGGTTCTCGCTCAAAGATAGCTTGAGCTTGGCCAATTCCCTCTTGGATTTTAATATGCAGTAAAACTGGAGCGTAAGAATCTAATTCCCCTAATCCAATACAATCAGCTTCGTCAACAGGAAATAATGCTAATTGCTTGGCAAAGCGATCAAAAAGAGAATGGGGAATGCGCTCACGAGACCAACCTTTACCCGAAATAGCCTCCACCAGTCTAGATTGGTCAGCCGATGCTAAAAATCGCCCGGAATTGGCTAACACCACATGGCTGTAGGCAGTTAAATCGATCTCCATTGGCAAGTGGTACATCGCCTTAATGGTGTCCTCATTCACCAAATGACCAATGGGCGAAAGATTAAACAAAACCATCCATTCTAACGAGGCAGGTAAGGTGTGAAGAATTTCTGAGACTAACATGTGATCTTAAATAAATATGAATTGGTATCTGGACGAATTACTAAGTAATTAATATCGCCATGAGATTTTTCAGGAACCGTCTTTACTACTTGATTTACGCTACTTGCCGCGCCATGAGTTCAGCAAACATACCCTCTTGCATCATCAATTGCTCAAAATTGCCCTGCTGTAACACCTGTCCGGCAGCAATTACATATATGCAGTCTGCCTTGCGAATAGTGCTGAGACGGTGAGCGATAACGATACGAGTCACTTTCAACTGTTCCAAACTTTCACTGACAATTGCTTGAGTGCGGTTATCTAAAGCACTTGTCGCCTCATCAAAAATCAAAATTTTCGGTTTCAGTACCAAAGCACGAGCAATTAACAACCTCTGACGCTGGCCACCAGAAATGTTTGTACCACCTTCTGAAATTACCGTGTGCATACCCATCGGCATCTGTTGCACATCTTCAGCAAAGCCGGCCATTCCCGCCGCTTCCCAAGCTTCATCTATTGTTACTAGCGCCCCACCGGAAATATTTTCAAATATAGATGCACTGTTTATCCGACCATTTTGCAAAACTACACCCAACTGTCGCCGCACCGCAGAAATATCTAAACCTGAGACATCTTGACCATCGTAATAAATTGTGCCTTCTTCTGGCTGCTCGAAACCCAACAGCAACCGCACAGTAGTTGATTTGCCGCTACCAGAAGGACCAACTAAAGCAATAAATGCTCCTGCTTCTGCTTCAATAGTAACTTTATCCAGTGTCAGTGGAATATCTTCGCGGTAGCGAAAACTCACCCGATCTAACTTCACCCTCCCAGCCAGCCGACCTGGATCTGTTTTATCACCATCAACTTCAGGAGGTTCTTCTAAAATGGGTTTGGCGCGTTCCCACAACACTGAGACTTCCAAAACTTGGATAAGTGTGTTACTCAAACTAGTTGCACCGGAAACAAATGTACCAAAAGCTACATTGAAGGCGAGGAAAGTACCAGCAGAAAATCCCTTACCTCCTTCTGCTTCAGCTTTGGCAATTAAGGTGACAACCATAGCATAAATTACAATAGAACAAACAGTAGGTAAAAGTGTGTTAAAGAAACTGACAGCATTTTCTATAGCCGCTTTACTGAGGATTAACTGTAGTTCCCGACTGAATCTTTTAGACCAGTAAGCAAATGCCCGTTGTTCAGCACCGGCAACGTACAACTTAGATACTCCGCCAATTAGCTCTACTGTTAGACCAAATACCTCACCTTGTATTTCTTCCAAAGGCTGTATTTTTTTGCGAGTTAGGGCTCCTGCAACGTTAGTGACGATAATGTTAACCACAGCAGCTCCTACAGCTATTAAAGCCAACTGAGCGTTGTAGAAAAATAACAACCCCAAATTGAGGAGAGAGAAGAAAGCATTAAATATTGTTCTGAGAACTGTGCCGCTAAGGATGTGGTGAATTTGGCTGATGGCAGAAACGCGAGACTGAAGATCACCAGTTGAGTATTTGCGAAAGAAAGAAACTCGCAGTTTCAGCAAACGATCCCAAACAGCAGTTTGGGTTTGAATATTAGCAATGGTTTGTAGTCGTGAGGTGGCAATACTTTCAATTAATCCAAATGAGGTACTAGCACCTGCAACAGTTAGCAAGCCCAGACCGATTTGGAACATTAAGCCCCGATTAGCATCAGGAATAGCACTATCAATAAGGATACCTGTAGCTTGAGGGATCAGCATCCCCAGTAGTGAAGTTAAGATACCCATGAATAGCAGGGTAATGATGTCTTTTATTCTGCCCTTGATCGCAAACTTGAGGATATCCAGTGATTTGAGTGCCTGTTCAGGGAACGGGCGATAAAACATAAAGCCCACTGGGGAGATCAGCCTAGCTGTGTCAGCATTAACAGGAATGGGGCGGCGCTGCTCAGGATCAAATATTTCGTACCCAGTGCTGATCAATGGCAACAAAGCTACAGGTTTTTCACCGTCGGCGGTATAAGCTAACAAAGGTCCACTGTCTGAGTGCCACCAATTATCACCTAAAATTACCCGCCGAGTACGGATACGAGATGCTCGTGCTATGGCGGCTAAGGGGTCTTTGACACGTTTAGGATCTTCCGAACGCGCGGGAGGACGAATCTCAATTCCCATAGCTCTACCTACTGCTCCAGCAGCCATTAATAGTGCTGTTCCTTCTAGCAGAGATCCTATTGCTTTGGGTCGAAAAATAGAGGTGAGATTATCAATTGAGCGTTCGCTAACTTGTTGGTTGAGTTGTAGGCGATCGCGAAACTGCGTTGCTGTTATTTCCTCTTCCTGCTGGTTGAGTTCAAACAAACAACCTATAAAGTTAGCTTGCAATTGATACAAATGCTCAACTGATGATGCTGGTGTATTGAGTTTGTCGCGATCAATGCCGTCAATAACAATGTTAGTATCCTGAAAAACGGCTACAAGGCGATCGCTCCACTGCTGCATCAAATTTGGAATCTGAGACAAGGTATTACTATTGGTAGAATTCACCTGTTGTATCCAATCTTCAAGACTAACTGCTACTAGGTGAGTTTCCTCATAAGCAACGGCAATCAACTCCTGAGACTGCCCTTCTGGGGTTGTAAAAACACCGAATAAGGCATCGCCACCATTTACGTCAAACAAATAACGACGCGCTCCCTCAGAAATACCATCTACAGTAGTGACTGCAAACACCGCCATTGCTCCCGATGATACTAGCCAGACAGTATCAGCAATATTCAGAGCCAAGTAATTGTTGCTTTTCACAATACGCTCAGAAGCGCCAGTTTGGTTTAGGACATTGGTCATTATCTGTACTCTCACGTCTATGATCAAGTGGTATTAATAGTTTCAGGACTAAAGTAAAAGTTGTGGTGCTCGCTGGGTGTTTTTGCACATTTGCTGCACTTCTTTTACAAGATACTGCTGCGATCGCATGCACACAATCTGTCCAGTTACAATGTCAGTCACTGGTATCTTCGTCTTTGTAACTGGACTGGTATTATCCGTCGTCTAATTATGAAAAACTCACTCCCCTAAACCCTAATGTCTAATGACTGATTAGCTTGGAGTGCTTATCTGCAACCATATTTGGGAAAGTTGCAGGTATAAAATAGCTTTTAAATCTATTTCTTGTTTAGCACCTGCTATATCTTATGAAGTTATTTCATGTATGGCTATAGTAAGCAGCTCAGCAATTCCAAATTCAAATTTTGACAACGGGTACAGTTTACCTTGAGGATAAAGGAGTATTTCTTCAAGGGCATCAAAATGGAGCCGATGGCACTGAGTTTTGGGGTAATGCTGGGATTTCTCCAACGAGCGATAAGCCTGACGGCATAGCTTCGCTTACCGCTGAAATCAAGGACCCCCGACAATCCAGTAATGCGACCCGCTACAGCATCAAAGATACGGTGCTGGCAGCATTTGCGGTGTTTTTCATGCAATGCGAGTCGTTTTTGGAACACCAACGTCAGATGTACTGGAGTTGTGGGAAAGATAAGCGAAGAAGTTTGTTTGGCTTTGCTTTAGGTCAGGATACTTGTGCAAGCTTGTCTCAATTTTTGATTTCTCCCAGTAGGATGCTTCCAATCCCAAGCAGGCAAATAGCGACTTAATCTCTTTATCCCGGATTTCTCACAAACTCGGAAAAAAGCCGAGTGAAAAAATGCTAAAATGTATATATAGCAAGCATTTTAGCAGTTTTAAACTTTTAAAAAAATTCCATCTTTAGGGCAATAACTTATCAGGCAATAACTTATCAATATAAATTTAATTTGTATATGACTACATGATTAAAACTATCACCATTAAAAACTTATCAAGAGAATAGACAATACTCTTGATTGCTAAAATATGGCTGGACACCAGATTTAGTAAAAAATTACACTTTATTTATAAATAGCCTAGAGAAAGCACTTAATATAACTCGCCACCGCGAGCGAAAATTTCTATAACTTCACTTCTGGTTACTTGATTTTTCTCCGCTATTTCTAGTAGTTTTTCCCACGCTTCATCGGTTAAGCGAATTGACCTTAACCGTTTGGGTAAATCTCCATAATCTGTTTCAAATTTACCATCTGGTGTACGGGGTCGTCTTTGAGACTTTTGTCTAGTGCCTGAATATTGATCCATTGCCAAAAGTTATACACGATATCCTAGCTTATCATGTATATACATGGCTGAGTGATTGGTTTTACAAGATTTTTTTCTTATCCCGGTTTTCTGTTCCGTTGATACTCACACCCCTAAGCTTGGGTTTTACGTTGTGGAATAAATATAACTCACCATGACAAGGGTCAAGTCATTGAGGAGCCGTGTGAGGTGAAAGTCTCATGCACGGTTTTGAAGACCAGCAGGACTGGTGACAGTCTTGCTGAGTTTAATCCAATTTAGCCAATTGTAGTTTTCTCCTTTGACGAACCCAAACAGGCTGAATCTCAAAATTATCGTTAACGCAGCAAAATTCGGTGGCAGCAGCGATCGCTATCAATAAAATTCAAGTAATTAACCGTTTGTCAGATACATTAGTATCCTCCAAATTATAGCCACCTTTTTTAAAATCACGAAACAT
>NZ_JBALBY010000113.1:0-22277 GCF_036919575.1 Nostoc sp.
GTCCGCCACTAAACCCCGAAAGGTTTCGTTCGACTTGCATGTGTTAAGCATACCGCCAGCGTTCATCCTGAGCCAGGATCAAACTCTCCGTTTTGTTGTGTTTCGAGTTTGTGGCTCCGAAAAAAAATATTTCCCGGAATCCTAGTTATAATTTCGATTATCTTTTTGGGAAATCCCAAAAGTAAAATCTTTTGACGAGGATTGGTTTTTTCTTAAGCTTTCAAAGTATTATTTTTTTCTAGGTTCAGCGGTGGTTGGCGTCTGTCGCCTTTCCACTCAACTAGAGTAACTAGTCATCCCCTAGTTTGTCAAGGGGTAAAATTATTTTTTTTTCTAAAAGGGCAAATCTCTTGACTGGCATTACTTTCAGGTGAATGGGTTAAGCAACAGGAGAGAGGTGAAAGCGAAGTGGCTAAACCTTCCTGTATGAATAATGCACGTTGCTAGTTTGTCTCCATATATTAGGATCTGATGCAGATTGAGTGATTATGGTGATAATTATCGAAAGAGGCAGGGGCAGTGTTGCTGGAGGGATTTACCCTGAATCCAAATGCTCGAACTAACTATGGTAATCCGCTTTGATTATTGAACTGACTTGCGTAGGCTGGGAGTAGGGAATAGGGAGCTGACTTTTCACGTCATGTGGAAAAGCTAACGCGAAACCTAACCCCCCAGCCCCCTTCCCTACAAGGGAATGGGGAGAATTCAAAGCCTCTCTCCTGCAAGGAGAGAGGTTTAGAGAGAGGTTTTCGAGATCCCGTGAAAAGTCAGAATAGGGAGTGGGGAGTAGGGAATAAGCCTTTTCGATTAGTACTTAATTTGTTCAAAAATCAAATAGGAGTCCTATATATAAGATCATAATTGTTGCGGAGCTTGCGCTCTAAGACTCTCATCCTACAGTTGGTTGGCGCTTGTATCGACATTCGAGTAGTCGAAGAGGCTATGCGATCGCTACCACTACGTTTGCGGAGCGTTTCGTAGAAAAGATAGGCAGTCCCTTATATGAAGATCCGTTACAGTGAGTCTAGCGCCGTAGACGGATTTCACAATCTATAAAGTAGTAATTTTGTCAAGATTATGAGCAAGAAATTTGAGGAAGTGGAAAAAAGAAAAATTACTGCAATGAATCCAGAAGTTTAAGTGCGTTGGCGTACTTCTACGGGGAAGCAAGCTCGCAGCATCTGGTAGAGAAGCCTTGCTGTTGGCATTGCCTCTCGTAAAGAAGATATCGCCATAATAATTGTCGAATCAGATTTTTTAACCAGAATTTTTGAGAAAAAGCTAAAAACTAGACTAGGCAAGAAATACAGATGATCCGACCGCGTAAGGTCTTTGCTCAACATTGGCTCAAAAGTGAAAAGGCGCTCGACGCAATTATTCAAGCAGCAGAGTGTAAAGAAAACGATCGCTCCGCCAATGCCAAGGGCGATCGCATCCTGGAAATTGGGCCAGGAACCGGCATTCTGACTCGTCGTTTATTACCCTTAGTGCAATCTCTGGTTGCAGTTGAAATAGACCGCGACTTATGCGAACTATTGGCCAAGCAACTTGGTAAGACTGAAAATTTTTTACTGCTGCAAGGCGATTTTCTCACTCTGGATTTACCATCTTATCTGGTAGCCTTTGCCAATTTCCAACAGCCAAATAAAGTAGTGGCCAATATTCCCTACAACATTACAGGGCCAATTATTGAGAAACTACTGGGTACGATCGCTAACCCCAACCCCGAACCATTTGACTCAATAGTGTTGCTGGTACAAAAAGAAGTAGCAGAAAGGTTGTATGCTAAACCAGGATCAAAAGCATTTGGGGCGTTGAGCGTGCGGGTTCAGTATTTGGCTGAGTGTGAGTTAATCTGCACAGTTCCAGCGGCCGCATTCCATCCACCACCAAAAGTCGATTCAGCAGTGGTGCGATTGCGCCCCCGAAAAATAGAAATACCAGCATTTAACCCAAAACAGTTAGAGAATTTCTTAAAGTTGGGGTTTGGTGCCAAGCGCAAAATGTTACGAAATAATTTGCAATCAGTTATTGAACGCGATCGCCTGAGCCACTTACTGGAACAATTAGAAATAAATCCCCAAGCCAGAGCCGAAGACCTCAGCGTTCAGCAATGGGTAATCGTAGCAAATGAGTTAGGAGTTAAAAGTGAGGAGTGAGGAGTTAAGAGTGAATATATAGATGATTGCTTTGATTCAAAACCCAAAATTCAGCCATTCACACCTAGCAACCCATAACCCCTAACTTCTAACTTTCAAAATGCTTTCCTACAGCCTAATTGCCCCTGCTAAAATCAACTTGTATCTGGAAATCCTTGGCGACCGCTCCGATGGCTATCATGAGTTAGCCATGATACTTCAAAGTATTGGTCTTGCAGATCAAATTGATGTGCGTTCCATCAGCACTGAGAGCATAGTTGTTCACTGCAACCACCCACAAGTACCGACAGATAAAAGTAATCTGGCATACCGCGCGGCAGAATTAATGGTGAGGCAATTTCCTAAAGCCTTTGCTAAATATGGGGGCGTAGAGATTACTGTCAACAAGCAGATTCCTGTAGCTGCTGGGTTGGCTGGAGGTTCGACGAATGCAGCCGCTGTGTTGGTGGGGATAGATTTACTGTGGAAATTGGGATTAACTCAGTCAGAATTAGAGGAGTTGGGAGGTACACTTGGTTCAGATGTACCATTTTGTGTAGCGGGTGGAACTGCGATCGCCACAGGTAGAGGTGAGCAACTTTCTCCTCTGCCCAGTTTGGATAATATATATATAGTGTTGGCAAAATACCGCAGCCTGGAAGTTTCCACCGCTTGGGCATACAAAACCTATAGAGAGCAATTTGGTAATTCTGATCTTAGAGATAGCGACAACTTGGCAGCCCGTGCTAGTGCAGTTCATTCTGGAGCAATAGTAAAAGCTATCCTGGATAAAGATGCGGGAGAAATTGCCCAAAAACTGCACAATGATTTAGAGCGCGTGGTATTGCCAGCCTATCCCCAAGTCTTGCAACTGCGAGAGGTGTTTGCAAATCAAGAAGGCGTTTTAGGAACAATGATGTCTGGTTCGGGGCCAACAGTATTTGCTCTTTTTGAGTCTCAACAGCAGGCAGAAGAAGTTAAGCTGCAAGTGAGGGAAGCAATTATTGATGAAGACTTAGAATTGTTTGTGACTCGGACAATTACACATGGTATTCAGGTGGTATCTTCAGTTTAAATAAATAGAATTATTCCTAATGCTCCAATCTAAAATCTAAAATGTTATGAATGACCAAAATTTAACACCACAAACAGATACTAAAGTACAGGTGACAGCAAGTCCGTTACGCTGTTTTACTGGGGCGGTGATTTCGGGAGGAATGGGATTTGCAGTGTATTCGCTGATGATTGCGATCGCTACAAATTTTGCTACTAAACCTATCCATTCAATTAATCCATTAGTGGTGAAGATTTCTTCTGCTGTTCGGACTTTGGTTGTTGGCGTAGTTGCTTTGGGAAGCGGAATATTTAGTATAGTGGCAATTGGTTTGTTGGCTTTGGGAGTGCAATTATTAATACAGCAGTTGACGAAAGAAAAAAGTAGTGAAAACTCGTAATTTTGTCAAATTATTTCTGATTTGCCGCATTTGATATAGCGGTTCTCGGCCCTTGTGAGGTACAAGAACCCCACCCCCAACCCCCTCCCCGCTCTTCGAGAGGGGGCTAAGATGTACCTCATGTGATTAGGAAACGTTATAACCCTCTTCTGTCACTCTCCGAGAGGGCGATTGCTAGAAGCCTAATGAGGCAATCAATACAAGCTATACTATTAGAACAAAATGGGTCTTGTATTTGTTATTAGAAAAGAATCGCGCGTAGGCGTAGCCCGTCGTAGACATCGCTTGCTATACAAAAACTCTAGAATCCAGAAATGGCAAATGTTTTCGGAGAGGGACAGAAGAGGGTTAATTCAAATATTGCGTAGTAAACATCGCTTTATTTTCTGCCTTTTCTGCTACTCCCCTTTTCGATAAAATAACTTAGCAGATCAGCAAGGAACGAGTTTAGAATCATGGCTCAAGCTAGTGTTGGGATTATTGGTGGTAGCGGTCTGTATAAAATGGACGCGCTCCAAGATGTCGAAGAAGTGGAAGTCCAGACCCCCTTTGGTTCACCATCTGATGCTTTGATTCTGGGGACTTTGGATGGTACACGGGTAGCTTTTTTGGCGCGTCATGGCCGCAATCACACGCTTTTACCTTCTGAGTTACCGTTTCGCGCTAATATCTATGCGATGAAGCAATTAGGTGTGGAGTATTTAATCTCAGCTAGTGCTGTGGGTTCCTTGAAAGCAGAAGCCAAACCACTGGATATGGTGGTGCCAGATCAGTTTATTGATCGGACAAAAAATCGGATTTCAACGTTTTTCGGTGAGGGAATTGTTGCTCACATTGCCTTTGGTGATCCGATTTGTAAGAACTTAGCTGTTGTGTTGGCAGATGCGATCGCATCTCTCAATTTACCAGAAGTTACTCTGCATCGCGGCGGTACTTATGTGTGCATGGAAGGGCCGGCTTTTTCCACTAAGGCAGAATCGAATCTTTACCGCAGTTGGGGTGCAACAATCATTGGTATGACGAATTTACCAGAGGCGAAGTTGGCAAGGGAAGCTGAAATTGCTTATGCAACTTTAGCGCTGGTGACAGATTACGATTGTTGGCATCCAGACCATGACAGTGTAACGGTGGAAATGGTGATTGGCAATTTGCTGCGGAATGCTGTGAATGCTCAAAAGGTGATTCAAGAAACTGTGCGGCGGTTGAGTAAAAATCCACCTTCGAGTGAGGCGCATTCGGCGTTAAAATATGCGATTTTGACTCAGTTAGATAAAGCACCAACGGCAACGAAGGAAAAGTTAGGGTTATTGTTGGAGAAGTATCTGTAGTATTAGTGATGAATAAGCGATCGCTACGAGGGGCTATTGGTGACGCACCATCATCTAAAATCATACAGGCGATCGCAGTTTTTTAACAGATTTGAAAAGCTACAGTCAAAGAAAACCAGTTGATTCAAGTTCTTCTCTAAGAGCGATGGAAAGCCACTATTGCTAAATCTAGTTAGTCCAGTTAAGATAATATTACGTGTACTAAGCATTTTTCAATGATTTCTACATCTAATCACTCCTCAGCTTTAGACTCGTGGCAGCATAATCTGGCACCATACAATTTAGGCTACAGAATCAAATTAGTCTCACAACTGCTCACTCGCAAGTTTACTGAGAGGCTAGAACCGTTTGGACTTACGCCATTTCACTGGTTGGTGTTGTGCTGTTTGTGGCAAGAAAATGGTTTACCTACTTCTAGTATTGGGGACAAACTCAAACAAGTGGGAGGGACTTTAACAGGCGTACTAGATCGGATGGAAGAACGCGGCTTGGTGCGTCGAGAACGCGACACCCACGATCGCCGCATCTGGCGAATCTGGCTCACGGATGCAGGTAAGGAACTAGAAGCTATCTTACCGCCAATCGCCGCAGCCGTGCGTGATGAAGCAATGGACGGTATTTCTTTTGCTGACCGGGAAGTGTTTTCTCAAATCTTGAATCGGGCGATCGCTAATCTCTCCTAAAGATGATCTCACAATCACCCGACCGGGTGAGGCACTATAAAGATTTGTTTTGAGATAATATTACGCATACTAAGGAAATAAGGATTTTTTTCATAAAATACTACGCATTCTAAATAAACGACTATCAATCAAATTATTGAACGAACAAGGAAGTTAACAATCATGGGTGCTAATACTTTGAACGGACGCAACGGACACAAGACCCCAATTTTAGAAAAAGAAGTGATTCCTGATTCAGAGACTTTAGAAGTTGTGACAGCAGAGACATCCGCAACAGCAGAAGCACCTGTTGTAACTCCTGAGATCGAGAAAGAAGTTCCAGCGAAGCGGAAAAAACCGACTGGTTTAATTTTGGCAGCATTAGGCGTGGGTGCGATCGCGGCAGGTACTTTTGGTTATCACTACTGGCAATATGCCTCCACCCACCAGGAAACAGACAACGCCACCGTTGCGGGAAACATTCACCAAATTAGTAGCCGCATTCCCGGAACTGTAAGTGAAGTGCTGGTGAATGATAACCAACTGGTGCAACCGGGACAATTGTTGGTGAAGTTAGATCCACGAGACTATCAAAGTAAAGTGCAACAAGCCGCAGCTGCGCTAGAAAATGCGCGTGGACAGGCGCAAGCCGCCCAAGCAAATATTGCTTTAACTTCACAAACCACCAGTGGTAAGACAAGTCAAGCGCAGGGAGATGTTAGCAGTGCTGTTGCAGCAATTTCTACAGCCCAAGCAGCAGTACAAGAAGCCCAAGCTGGGATACCGGCGGCGCAAGCTGAAGTCAGACTAGCCCAAGCGGGGATTCCCGCCGCCCAAGCGCAGGTAGCGCAAGCAAATGCGAATTTGGAAAAAGCTCAAACAGATTACAATCGTTACAACGAATTGTATAAAACAGGTGCGATTCCTCGTCAGCAATTAGATACAGCCAAGGCAGCTTATGATGTGGCTACGGCACAAAAAAACGCCGCTATTCAGGGAGTAGAACAAGCCCAAGCCAAGTTATCCTCCGCGAAAGTTGGTGTCGCCAAAGCCCAGTCTCAATTAGCACAAGCCCAAGAAAATGTCACCAACGCCCAAGCTAAATTGGCAGCATCCAAGGGAGGATTGCAACAAGCTACCGCCGGCGGACAAGATACAACAGTAAAACGTAGTCAATATGATGCGGCAAAAGCGGCGATCGCGCAATCAGAAGCATCGCTCAAAGACGCACAATTGCAACTATCTTATGCCAATGTTACCGCCCCCAGTGCCGGACGCATAGGTAGGAAAAACGTAGAAGTTGGCAACCGAGTCCAATCGGGAACACCATTAATGGCGATCGTGGATAACCAATATTGGGTAGTTGCGAACTTCAAAGAAACCCAATTAGAAAAGATGCGCCCAGGAGAGCCAGTAGAAATTAAGCTGGATACTTTCCCTCATCATACCTTTGTTGGTCGTGTTGACAGTGTTTCCCCAGCTTCCGGCGCTCAGTTTGCCTTATTGCCACCGGATAACGCTACAGGTAACTTTACTAAAGTTGTCCAACGCATCCCAGTAAAAGTAGTTTTTGACCAAAAGAGCATTCAAGGATACGAATCGCGGATTACTCCGGGGATGTCTGCGGAAGTTGCTGTGGAAGTTAAGTAATACCATGTTCGGTAAATTACCCATAAAGAACCCCAACCCCTCCCCGCCTGCGGGGAGGGGAGCTAAAAGTACAGCTTTGGCGGGGTGGGGTTCGAGGTTTTATGGTTAATTGCTCGG
Organism: Nostoc sp.; assembly: GCF_036919575.1. GTDB lineage: Bacteria > Cyanobacteriota > Cyanobacteriia > Cyanobacteriales > Nostocaceae > Nostoc. Next base: position 7,350 of record NZ_JBALBY010000113.1, read on the forward strand.
ACATCATTAATACCAAATTGCCTGCAAAACAGATGAAAAACCTCTTTCTGGCTGTGATATGCTCCTACATCTATAGAGAGGCGTATAGAGTTGAGGTGAGATGATATTTATGAAAGCAGATTGGTATCAAGCAAGCCTTAGATGAAAAAACCGCTACTACCTGCATTAAGGTCAAAAAACTACCGTCTGTTTTTTGCCGGACAAGGTATTTCCCTAATTGGGACGTGGATGACGCAACTTGCCACGATTTGGCTAGTTTATGACTTAACAAAGTCCCCATTAATGCTAGGAGTTGTGGGATTTTCGAGTCAAATTCCTAACTTTTTTTTAGCTCCCTTTGGCGGAGTATTTGTAGATCGCTTTTCTCGGTATCGTACCTTAATTGGTACGCAAGTCTTGGCGATGATTCAATCGTTAACATTAGCAGTGCTGGCGCTAACTGGTGTGATTGAGGTATGGCACATCATCGTCTTGAGTTTGTTTCAAGGATTTATTAACGCCTTAGATGCGCCAGCCCGCCAAGCATTTGTGCCAGAATTGGTTGAACGCAGAGAAGATTTAGGCAATGCGATCGCGATCAATTCGACGATATTCAACGGTGCTAGATTAATTGGCCCTGCGATCGGGGGTTTATTAATTGCTCGCGTTGGAACTGGCTATTGTTTTTTAATTGATGGTTTGAGCTACATTGCTGTAATCGCCGCTTTATTGGCGATGCAAGTTAAACCTTGGAAAAATTCGGTAACTGACGGTAATCCCTTGCAAAAAGTCAAAGAGGGATTTGTATATGCCTTTAGCTTCCCACCCATTCGATCTGTCTTATTGCTATCAGCTTTAGTTAGTCTTATGGGACTGCAAAACACTATTCTCGTCCCAGTTATGGCAGAACAAGTTCTCAAAGGTGGTGCAGAAACATTGGGCTTTTTGATGGCTGCATCTGGAGTTGGAGCCTTAACTGGTGGTATTTATCTAGCTACGCGCCAAACAATCTTAGGAATTGGGAAATTGATTGCCTTAGCTCCAGCAATTTTAGGAATTGGTCTAATTGCTTTTGCTTTGTCTAGATTTTTACCACTTTCTTTATTTACAATGTTATTTGTTGGCTTAGGAACAATTCTCCAGATTGCTGCTAGCAACACATTTTTACAAACAATTGTTGAGGACGACAAACGTGGGCGATTGATGAGCTTATACACAATGTCATTTTTGGGGATGATTCCCGTGGGTAATTTATTAGGAGGTTTACTAGCAAGTCATATTGGTGCTTCAAACACTTTAATAATTGATGGTATAGCTTGTATTATCGGGTCGATGGTTTTTAGCAGACAGTTGCCTGCTTTAAGGAAAATAATGCGTCAAATTTATGAGCAAAAAGGGATTATCATGACTCAAGAAGTTTAAGAGGTTGTTTGAAAAGTGTTTCGCTGTGACTTTAGGCACTTTTAGATCCCCCCTAACCCCCCGATAAATTGGGGGGAACCAGAATCAAAGTCCCCCAATTTATCGGGGGATTTAGGGGGATCTAAAACTATTTGATACCGAGAATAGGACTTTTCAAACATCCTCTAAGATAGTTAACCGTAGTTAGATTTAGATTTATGTTATACCACTTTGCAGTTGAGTCAAATACAGACCTAACCCCCAACCCCTTACGCCAGGTGCTTCAAGTCGGCAGAGCCGCCCAACGCACTGGCTCCCCTACTAGCGTTGGGGAGTAAGATTCAAAGCCTCTCTCCTCGTAGGAGAGAGGTTTGGAGAGAGGTCAAAATTCCAGCGAGAACCTCTATAATGAGCTTTTTTCGACTACTCATATTGTAATTTCGCCGCGCAGAGAGAAAGAGAATATTTAATAACACTTTTTACCCGTTAACTTTGAAACAGGAAAAACACTATGGCTAACACAGGTGTAATTGGTCAGCAAGTACCACCAGAACGTGTACCGCTAAAAACCTGGATTGGTGTATTAGCCAGTATGCTTGGTGCATTTATGGCGGTATTAGATATTCAAATAACTAATGCTTCGCTGCAAGACATTCAAGCAAGTTTAGGAGCCACTCTAGAAGAAGGTTCTTGGATTTCTACAGCGTATCTCGTGGCAGAAATTGTGGTAATTCCTCTAACAGGATGGTTATCACGGGTGTTTTCTCTGCGACGTTATCTGTTAGTGAATACTGCATTATTTATTTTCTTTTCTATATGCTGTGGTTGGTCGTGGGATCTCAATTCTATGATTTTCTTTCGGGTTTTACAAGGTTTTAGTGGAGGAGTATTAATTCCCACCGCTATGACAGTTGTATTAACAACTTTACCTCAATCTAAGCAATCAATTGGGCTGGCGGCATTTGGGTTTAGTGCAGTTTTTGCACCCTCAATTGGCCCGACATTGGGAGGTTGGTTAACAGAAAATTTTGGTTGGGAATACAACTTTTATATAAATGTAATTCCAGGGGTATTAATGCTGGCTGGCGTTTGGTATGGAATTAAGCAAGAACGACCCCAAATTAATTTACTGAAACAAGGAGACTGGTGGGGAATTATTGCAATGGCTATTGGATTAGGTTCCCTGCAAGTTGTTTTAGAAGAAGGTAGTCGCAAAGATTGGTTTAGTTCAACGCTGATTGTGCGCTTAAGTGCGATCGCGGTAATTTTTTTAGCCGTCTTTTTCTTTATAGAATTAACTCGTAAGCAACCATTTATTAATTTACGGCTTGTGCTTAGGCGGAACTTTGGTTTAGCCAGTATTGTCAATGTGTCGCTGGGAGTAGGATTGTATGGTTCAATTTATATTTTACCTCTTTATCTTGCCCAAATTCAACAATACAATGCGCTGCAAATTGGTGAAGTATTAATTTGGGCTGGTATTCCCCAACTATTTATTATTCCCCTCATCCCCAAATTGATGCAACGTATTGATGTGCGGTTAATGGTAGCTGTTGGTGTTACTTTGTTTTCTATCAGTGCGTTTATGAACTCTGGAATGACTAATCAAACAGGATTAGATCAGTTACGTTGGTCGCAATTTGTGCGTGCAATGGGACAACCTTTAATTATGGTGCCGCTTAGTTCTATCGCCACTGCTGGATTGAGTCAACAAGAAGCAGGTTCAGCGAGTGGTTTATTTAATATGATGCGGAATCTAGGCGGTTCTATAGGAATTGCATCTTTAGCAACTTTATTAACTAATAGAGAGCAATTTCACTCGAATAGATTGGGTGATGGAGTATCTTTATATAACCCAGAAACTCAGCAGCGAATTGATCAGATGACACAGTATTTTATCAGTCGGGGAGCAGATTTGAGTACAGCACAAAATCAAGCGATCGCATCTATATCTAACATCGTCCGCCGAGAAGCATTTGTAATGGCTTTTAATGATTGTTTCTACTTTATTGGCATTGCTTTATTACTCAGTGGGATTGCCGTTTTATTCTTGAAAAAGGTGAAGCCCACTGGTGGCGCTGTCGCTCATTAAATTCGTTGTATGGGTTACAATGTTTGATAAAACGACTAAGGTACTAAAATGGTTATTAGTCAAAGTGAATACTATATCTCACCGGAAGAATATCTAGAAGGCGAGAAAGTAAGCGAAATCAAACACGAGTATATTGATGGGCAAGTCTATGCAATGGCAGGGGCAAGTGATGCTCATGTCACAGTTAGCATGAATGTATCTATGCTGCTGCGAAACCATCTCCGGGGTAGTGGTTGCCGTGTCTATATGTTAGACATGAAAGCACAAATAGATGTGATAAATCGCTATTTTTATCCTGATGTGATGGTGACTTGCGATACACGAGATAAAGAATTTGAATATTTTAAGTGCTATCCTTCCTTAATTATCGAAGTGCTTTCTGAGTCAACAGAAAGCTTTGACAGAGGGAAGAAATTTGCCAGCTACCGACACTTAGAATCACTACAAGAATATGTGCTAATTTCAACAGACGAAATGAGTATAGAATGCTTCCGCCGCAATCAGGAAGGAAATTGGGTACTTTACCTTTATGAAGAAGAAGAAATGCATTTAGCTAGCGTTGATTTTCGTTGTGCGATCGCAGCTATATATGAAGATGTATTATTAGTATCCTAATCATTCGACTTCAAACATTCTCTAAGAAATAAGTTCCCAACTCTTTGATTCGCTCTACCCAAGCCTTAACGTCATCAGCCGCTTTATCGAACAGCAATATTGGCGCCAGTCGTCAGAATACAGGAAAGGTATTCTGACCATGTTAGCTACAAATTTGCTTTCGACAGTTTTTCAATTTGCCCAGTAAAGTATGCTTCCTCATGTTTGAGTTGTTGCGCTAGTTCTAACCCTTTTTGAAAAGCTGTTAGTGCTTGAGGAAACTCTTTGCGTTCTAGATACAATTGCCCAATTTGATCATAAGCTTGCATCATCCCGTAAAAGTTGGCGGCTTGCGCCTGTATCTGCACAAGAATTTGGCTAGCCTGCAAAGCCGCGTCTGTTTGTCCTTGAGAACGATACAGCACAATTAATTTCTGCAAAGCATCACCAGCCCGAACGTACTCCCCTAATTGCCAAGCAGTAGTATAAGCTTCTTGATAATTTTTAAAAGCTTCTAATAGTAAGTTAGGATCTTTCTTTGCTAGAGATTCGTAATCTGAAGCGATCGCTAGCTTTAATTGTGGTATTTCAGTAAGATTATTTTCATTTACATAAATTTCTGCTAGTTTATTAAGTACATTCAATGACTGCTGCGGTTGGTTTGTCTGCTCGTAAATCTCAGCCAGTCGTTGCAGATATGTTACCTCGTTTACACGTTCGCCTTGGGAAGTCGCTAAACTCAGTAATTCCTCGTAGATTGGGGCGGCTTTGCGATAATCAAACCAACTTAAATGTAGTTCCCCAATTGTCTTGAGGATTTCTACTACTGCTGTGGGATTTTTTTGCTGTCGCACCACTAACAAAACTTGGTCGTAAGCTTCCACAGCTAGTTTAAGCGATCGCACATTTTGGTAAGCTTGACCTAGCGATCGCCACAATTCTAAATCAATTTCGGCAGTTGGTTTCTGAGATTCTGCCTGCTTTTGAATTGCTTGCAATCGCTGTGTAATATATTTTACTTCTTCGCTGTCGTTTTGATTCCACGCGATCGCCGCGACTCGTGATAATGCTTGCACCTCTGCTAATGAACCTAAAAAGCGTCGCAAGCGCAGTTCCCGGTTCCAAATTTCAAACGCCGCCACCTGATCCCCTGCTTGCAGTTTCGCTGCTGCTTCTTGGTTTAAGGCATCCAGCGCTGGTTCTAACTTTTGCCGTTCTTCGAGAGTTAACGGCTGTTTATCCTTGGGCAAACGTGGTAGCAGTGGATCGCCTGTGGTAATTTCTAGGGGACTAGGAGGAAATTCATCCGGTGGTTTGGGCTTTTTACTCTGTGCTAGCGTCAAGGAGTTGCTAAAGAGTATAGCGGCAGTAACAATCACAATTAAGCGTCTGAGCATGGGTACTTTACTTTGAGTTAGTTGGATGAAGTCAATTTAATATCAAGCTAATATGATTGAATATTCTTAAGTGCAATTATTGACAGTGCATACCACATTAGCATAATTTATGCAAGTGAAAATATCTGGAATCTGGCTGCGTAAATATACTGAATAATCCCACAAGATTTATTATTTACCTTCCCATGACTCAGAAAATATACGCTGCCAATAATTAACTAATGTGGATATCCTTTACTAAAGGTTGTTTTAAAAACCCCGGAAGGTATAATTTTGCCGTTCTGACTTAGGTCAACTGCAACGAAAAAACAAGGTTTCAGCCATGTACTGAGATGCTTCGCCGTCTGTAGGAGACGCTGCAATTCGACAAGGCTCTTTTACCACCCGAAGGGGTATAGTTCAGAATAGTTCAAACAGTTCAGGGTCAGCAGATTATGGAGGACATCCGAATGCTCACTACAGCTAGGGATAACGAAGAGAATGAGTTTTTGAAACAGCTGTCAATAGAGGCTGGTACCAGCGTTCATCAAACAAGTTTGCTGACTATTTTTGGCAGCATGATAGCTTCTGTTATCGTCGGTTCAGCGCGTAAACAATCAGAGGAGCAGATTAAAGCATTGCTTCAAGAAAAAGAAGTGCTGTTAAAAGAAATTCATCACCGGCTAAAAAATAATTTGCAGATTATTTCTAGTCTGCTCAACCTGCAAGCAGAGTATATCAAGGACAACCAAGCTATTCAGATATTCAAAGATAGCCAGAACCGGATTGAATCAATGGCTCTAATCCACGACAAACTGTATAAATCTAAAGACCTGTCAAGGATTAATTTTGCTGACTATATCCAAGACTTAGTAACTAATTTGTTTTATTCATACAACCTTAATTCTAGTGCTATTACCTTGAAAATCAACGTTGAGGATGTTTTCCTAGTCAGTGATGCGGCTATTCCTTGTGGCTTGATTATCAATGAACTTATTTCAAATTCTCTAAAACATGGCTTTCACCAAAGAAAATCAGGAGAAATTTGTATTGACTTTTGCTCCCTAGAAGCAAATTTATTTACACTTACTATCAGTGATAATGGCGTTGGTTTTGCCAAAGATTTTGACTTTCAGACTACAGAATCATTAGGTCTACGATTAGTAAAGGGTCTGACAAATCAGCTAAAAGGGAATATTGAGTTTAGCAGTAATAACGGAGTAGAGTTTAAAATTATATTTTCGACTAAAAATTTATAATCCCATAAATAAAACACAATCATGAGCAAGGTAAATATATTAATTGTCGAAGATGAATTCATTGTGGCAATGGATATCAAAAAGCGGCTAGAAAACTTTGGATACAGTGTTTTGGGTGTTGTCGATTCTGGAGAAGAAGCAATTGAAAAAGCAGCAGATAATTCTCTAGATTTAGTTTTAATGGATATTATCCTAAAGGGAAACATGGACGGTATCGAGTCCGCCCAGATAATTCATAATATTTTTAATATTCCAGTAATTTATCTCACTGTTGATGACGATGAAAAAACATTAGAACGAGCCAAAGTAACAGATCCATTTGGCTACATTATCAAACCTTTTAAAGAAAAAGAATTAAAGTTTAATATTGAAATTAGCCTATCGAAACATGAGATTCAAAAAAAATTAAAGCAGAGTGAACAATGGCTGAATACCATACTTAAAAGTATTGGGGATGGGGTGATTACTAGCGACGCATTAGGAACGGTGACTTTTATGAATCCTGTTGCGGAGATAATGACGGGTTGGAAATATGCAGATGCCTTTGGTAAAGAAGCAACAGAAGTATTCAATATTGCTGATGAAAAGACTCGTATAAAAATTGAAAGTCCGATAAGAGAAGTCCTTGAGTCTGGCGTTACTGTCCATTTACCAGAACCGACGATACTTATTGCTAGAAACGGTGTAGAAATACCAATTAATGATAGTATTGCACCGATTAAAGATGACGATGGTAACATCACGGGTGGAGTTTTGGTCTTTCAGGATATCACCGAGCGTAAGCAGGTATTGGAGACACTAGCGCATCGCCAGCAAGAATTCAAAGCACTAGTTGAAAATGCACCTGATATTATTTCCAGATTTAACACTCAATTGCGCTACGTTTACGTTAATCCAGTTATTGAAAAGGTTACAGGAATATCAGTCGAAACATTTATCGGCAAAACAAACGCAGAGTTAAATCTGCCGTCAGAATTTTCCGGGATATGCGATCATAAGCTCCAGCAAGTTCTCCAAACTAAGCAAGAAACTGAGTTTGAATGCAGTTTAGCGATCGCTTGGGAAACAAAACATTACCATACCCGTCTTGTTCCAGAATTGGGTAGCGATGGTTCAGTATATTCTGTTTTGAGTATCGCTCGGAACATTACTGCTTTAAAACTTGCCCAGGCGCAATTAATTCATGATGCCTTTCACGATCTACTAACCGGTCTGCCAAACCGCGCCTTATTTCTGGAACGGATAGAACGTGCGCTCATGTCGGCAAAACGACGTGTGGACTATATATTTGCTGTTCTCTTTCTAGACCTAGATCGCTTCAAAGTAGTCAACGATAGTCTCGGTCATATGATTGGCGATCAACTACTAACTGCGCTGGCTCGCACATTAGAAAATTGCCTACGTGCTGGAGACACAGTTGCCCGTCTAGGGGGAGATGAGTTTACAATTTTGCTTGATAATCTCACCAACATCGATGATGTAACAAACGTAGTGGAGCGGATACACGAAGCTCTGACATCTGCGTTCCAACTCAACGGGAATGAGGTATTTACCACCGTCAGCATTGGCATCGCCCTGAGTAATGCTAGTTACAACCGACCGGAGGAACTCCTGCGCGATGCTGACATTGCAATGTATCACGCTAAGACATCGGGTAAAGGATGCCATAAGATATTTGACTCAACCATGCACACCGAAGTCAGGAGACTATTAGAGTTAGAGATGGATCTACGACGGGCAATTGAACGCCAGGAGTTTCAGATTCACTACCAGCCAATTGTTTTGTTAGAAAATCACAAGATTATTGGCTTCGAGGCTCTCGTTCGTTGGCAGCACCCACAACACGGATTAGTTTTTCCAGACAGCTTTATTCCACTAGCAGAAGAAACTGGGCTGATTATCCCTATTGGTTATTGGGTACTCCGCGAGGCTTGTCGTCAGATGCACGCTTGGCAAATACAATTTCCTGTTGACCCACCCTTGACAATCAGTGTAAATATTTCCACTAAACAGTTTTCAGAACCTAAGCTGATTGAAAAAATTAACCAAATTGTGCAAGAAACTGACCTGGAGGCCAGCAATTTAAAACTGGAGATTACCGAAAGCGTACTTATGGGAAATATTCAATTAGCAAGTTTTATGATTTTGCAACTGCAAGAGATGAATATTCAATTACACTTAGATGATTTTGGCACAGGCTATTCATCCTTGAGTTACCTGCAACGTTTTCCAAGTAGTGCCTTGAAGATTGATCGTTCTTTTATTACCAAGATTGGTACTAATGGAGAAAACTTAGAGATTATTCAGGCGATCATCAGTCTAGCCCAAAGTCTAAATAAAGATGTAATAGCCGAGGGTGTAGAAACGGTGGAACAGCTAGCACAACTTAGAGCCATGAAATGCAAGTACGCGCAGGGATATTTTTTCTGCAAACCCCTAAATAGCAAGTCGATAGAGAGATTAATTGCATCTGGCATTTAACCGAGACAAGGATAGCGGCCGTGGCAATTTTAGATTTTAGATTTTAGATTAAAAATTATCTATGGGGTTTCCCCTTGTCCTCTTGGGTCATATCATGTCCGGGTGCTTACCCGTAATAAAAGAACCCCACCCCCAACCCCTAAGAGCCTGCGGGGAGGGGAGCTAAAGCGCAACTTTGGCTCTTTGGGGTTCTGGGTATTATGCTTAATTACTCGGACATGATATCACTCTCTTTTTCTCGTCCGACTCGTTCGCGTGTCAAGCTATCAATAGCATCACCCAAGGCAGTAGTTAGACTATTGCGGGTTTCGGCGTGGTTATCCTGCTCAGTTTTCAAAGCTTGCCAAAGGCGATCGCGTTCTTTGATTACGGCGATCAGTTTAGCTTGCAAGTCCTCCACAGATTTTAGTTGTTCTATTTCTTGTTGGATCGCCGTTACTGGTGTCCCAGCAGCCAGTGTTTCGATCTCAAGACCCTGAAGTTTATGCACGTCTGCCTTCAGGGATGCGATCGCCTGTTGGGATAGTTGGGCATCTGTGCGGCGTTGTTCGGCTTCTGTGTTATAAAGCTGACGCCATTTTTGGGCACTTTCCCAAGCCGCATCGCGATCGTGTTGAAGTCCCACCATCTGCTCTTTGAGTACCTGGATTTCTGTCAACCACTGTTGTGTTAAAGTTATCGTTTGATTAGTATTTTCAGTCATTATTACCCTCTTGCTTACTAAAAAGTACTAAAGTTAGATTTTTCGTCATTTATCAATCAGTTTTACCAATCTGAATACTATTTACTGTTGCCTTCCTTTCTTTTCATCCAGTGCTTTTTGAATAGCTTCTCTACAGAATTCAGGAGGATTGTCTTGTTGCTGTACTTCCTCTTTCATGGATTTTGTCATGCGTAAGTTCATCTTCTCGGTAAGCGGCTCCTCTCGTTCTGACTTAATTGGCTTTAAATTTTCAGGAGTTCCTTTAGGATTAGGCATTATTGAGAGATGTAAATATAGCTTGAATCTTTAGGAAGCGAAACATTAGAGTATTTATTCGATGGGTACAGAAGCCTGAGAAACTTGTTACCCACCGATACCACTTTTAAGGAATGGCTACTCTATGTTTACACGTTCGGAACTGGAAATCAAAACCATCAAAGAACTTCGTGACCTATGCTTACGCTACGGCATCAAACCAACTGGGAATAAAGGGTACAAAACTTCATGGATTACATCTTTGATGGTGTTCCCTCCTATGGCGTTATCCCAGTTTGAGAACGATAAAGGATTAAAACCTCCTACCTTTGCTTTCATGCAAGCACTGAGTAACGCTATAGATGAGATGAATGCACCAACCGATGAGCAAGCAGCGCTGATCAAAATCACGATGGAAGGGAGAATCATGAATTACCCAGACAGGTACACGCAAGAGAAGCTATTAGCTTTGCACAAAGCGAAAATGTATCTTGAAATGGCTATCGGTTTGCTGAGTCATTAGTCATTAGTCATTAGTCATGGGGCATGGGGCATGGTTATTGTCCCCCTGCTCCCCCACTCGGTATTCTTGCGGTAAAAAGATAAATGCGATCGCTATGCAAAATTTGGGAAAGTAGTTAAGAAACCTAACCAGTTTTAACTCTAAATTATGCCAAAACCTCGTTTTTTCCGCTTTTTTCTCCACCTCAATTGGCGCACCCTCAAAAAAACTTTTACCAGGACAATCGAAAGACGACTCTTGGGACTCGCCTCGGAAATCGCCTTCAATGCCATGTTATCGCTGTTTCCAGCAATTCTTGCTTTCATCACAGCCATTGGCTTATTAGCAGAATCTTTGCAAGCCACCTTTAATAAACTGGCGGTTCAACTCAGTCAAGTTCTACCTGAACAAGCCCTGGATCTGATTCGTGATTTTGCCACTACAGAAATTACCAACTCCAAAAACAGTAGTTTGTTTTCTCTGAGCTTTATATTAGCAATTTGGGCTGCTTCTGGGGCGGTGAGTACCGCTATGACAGCCCTCGACCAAATCCATAAAATTCCTCCAGAAAAGATGCGCCCTTTTTGGAAAGCCAAGCTCGTCTCTCTAGGATTAACAGTCGGTACTATGTTGCTTTTAGTGTTGGCTTCTTTTTTAGTGTTTACCAGCGATTGGCTGTTGGGAATCGTAGTGCGCGAAAATGGTTCTTTGATCTTCTTGGTGCATCTTTGGCAGTTGTTACGCTGGCCTTTAGCTTTAACTATTGTTGCTGTCGCCTTTGGCTTTGTCTATCGCTATGGCCCAAGCCAGTGGAACTCAGGCACGCCAATGATGCCTGGAGCAATTTTAGCAGCTGTTTTCTGGGCAATATTGTCTGCCCTATTTCGGCTTTATGTGGCGAATTTTGGCAACTATAATAAAGTCTATGGTGCTGTAGGGGCTGTGATAGTTTTAATGCTCTGGCTTTCTATGAGCGCTGCTGTGTTGTTAATCGGCGATCAGTTGAATGTGACTGTGGGCGAAGATATGCGCCCACAGTCACATTCAGAATCTAACGAAAAATATTAATTAGCTACTTCGCTGAGAAAACTTTTGAGAAATCTCAGTAGGGGAGTAGAATGTCTAACGATTCAAATAAACTAAGTGAGCGATCGCCTTTATGCCTGATTCATCTTTTCGATCTTCGATCATTGAACCTGATGCCAAAGCACCTACCTTAAAGCGCCTGCGTCAATTAAGTAGACTGCTGGATAATGTTATTACTATTCCTGGCACGAAGATTGGTTTTGGTCTAGATCCAATTTTAGGACTCATACCTATTGGTGGTGATTTTTTGGGAGTCATGTTTTCTAGCTACATCATCCTAGAAGCGGCGCGGCTGGGTGTATCTAGAGCCACTTTAGGCAAAATGGTTTTGAATGTGATCGTTGATGGCTTGGTAGGCGCTATCCCAGTTTTGGGAGACTTGTTTGATTTTGCCTGGACAGCGAACAGTTATAATATCAAGTTATTGGAAGAGTACTTAAAGTTTCCCAGCCAGCAAAGGAGTGCAGACAGGTGGTTTATCTTTGCCGTTTTGGTTGGATTGTTGCTAACCTCTATTGTTTTAGTAGCATTACCCGTCATCCTAATTAGAATGTTGTGGAACGCCTTAACTGGTGGTTAAATTATTTATTGATAACCGAATGAAAGATTGGTGGCAAGTTACTTTTCCCAAAGGGCGGCAAAGTCTAATTATTACTGATGCTAAAGGCTATCCTGTACAAATTGCTTATGGCGAAAAAGGTAAAGGTAAACCGCTAATTTTATTACATGGCATGGGTAGTTGGAGCTATAATTGGCGGCACAGTATCGAACCACTATCTAAATATTATCGGGTAATTTGTTTTGATGCCAAAGGTTTTGGTTTTTCCGAAAAACCAGTGTTTCGTAGAGAACACAACGGTCATCAAGTTATTGAGTTTCAAAGAATTATTCAGGCATTGTGTGATGAACCCGCAGTGATTGTGGCTGAATCTCTGGGGGGATTAGTTGCCCTTGCTCTTGCTCAAGAAAATCCGCAATTAATCGGACGGCTTGTAGTAGTAAACGTACCAGTTTTTACCGAAAATCTACCCCATTGGGCTATGTGGTTACTTGCCCAAATGCCCTTGCAAATAATGCAAACAATTGACTCCTTACGTCTGGCATATTTGTTTGCACCTCTATTTAGAGAAATTATGGCAATAGAAAGACGTGCGGTATTATTTGATCCATCTATTTTGACACAGGAAGATGTCTATTGGATAACTTACCCGTTTATTGAATTGCCTGGTACGGTTGCAAAAGTCGCCGAAGAGTTACAAATAGCAGCACGAGAAATTGAGAATTGGCAAGCAAATAAGCCAAATATGCTCACCAAAATTCAAAATAACCTGAGTGCAATTAAGTGTCCTACACTAGTTTTGTGGGGCGATCAAGATAGTTGGTTTCCTGTTATTCATGGTGAAAAATTGCATCAGCATATCCCCAACTCTAAATTACAAATTTTGTCTAACTGCCGTCATGATGCCTCAGCTGGCGCTTTTAAGGAGTTGAATGCAGCAATTCTTGAGTTTTTACGGGAAACTAACTTTTGAAGAAGAATTCAGCTATTCAGAATTCAGAAGTCAGAATCAAGACGCTTGCGGACTCGCTCTAAGCGTACCCCTACGGGGAAGCAAGCTACGCGTAGCGTCTCTAAGAGTTGCTATGCCAAAGGCTTGACGTCGCGCTATCCGCCCTTCGGGTTCACCAGTCATACCGTTTTACTTTAATAATGATACAAATACGTTGGTAGGGGCACAGCAATGTTCCCTACGAGAAATCTATATGTATCAGGGTTTGTGTGAAATGGTATCACACAGAATTCAATTCTGAATTCTGGCGACTGGCGCCTTTATTCTGTCTGATAAAAAGAGAGTGGGAGGAAGCATATCAGTCAGCTTTCAAACTCCCACTCTGCCATTTGCTACTGAAGTGAACAGGAATGTATACAGACGTTGCCCGTTATTTGGGGGCTAATCCATACTTCGACAACAACGCCCGTAAGCATTTAATATTCCTGTTGCAGCAAATGCCAAACCTGATTATTGATATTTATCTGCTCAGAAAAATACTCTGCAAATAATTGATAGAGATAGTTTTTGATTTTTGTAAATCATTTAGTAGATAGTGTTTTACAAAAGGAATTTACTTACTTGGTAGTCCCTGATAACAAAACCCTTGAAGTCGTTTATCTTCTACAATTTAACTTGGTTAATCAGAATCGGGTTGCCATTTTGGCAGGTTTTTAAATTTCCTAAGGGACTGACAACAAATAAATTATCCAATCTTGTGGGGTGGGCAACATGAGCGCCTTCGGCTAAGGGCTCTCGTGTCGCCCACCCCACAAGAAATAGTTGAGTATTTTTTTATTTGTCAGTCCCTAAGCTTACTGGGGATTCCTGATAAACTACTATAGGGCGATAGTATAACTGTAGATTCTTTCAATTTTCTGAGCTACCATGCCAAAACAGTCTATAGGTCTTGATAACCAACTCTATAATTACCTTTTATCCGTTTCGCTGCGGGAACCGGAGATTCTTTTGAAGTTGCGCCAAGAAACGGCCAGCCATCCCCGAAGTGGAATGCAGATTTCACCAGAACAAGGGCAGTTTATGAGACTTTTGGTAGAGTTAATTGGAGCGAAGAAAACCCTGGAAGTTGGAGTGTTTACGGGTTATAGCTCACTTTCTGTAGCTTTGGCACTACCGGCTGATGGGAAAATTATCGCTGCTGATGTGAATGAAGAATTTACTGCGATCGCGCGCCGATATTGGCAAGAAGCCGGAGTTGCTGATAAAATCGATCTGCGATTGGCACCAGGTTTGGAAACTTTAGATCAACTGTTGGCAACTGGGCAAGCCGAGACATTTGATTTTGCCTTTATTGATGCTGATAAAGAAAATTATGACGGATATTATGAGCGATCGCTGCAATTGGTGCGTCCAGGTGGATTAATTGCGATCGATAATGTTTTATGGTCAGGACAAGTTGCTGACCCACAAAATCAAGATGAAAACACCCAAGCAATCCGGGCGCTCAACAAAAAGTTACATCATGACGAACGGATAACACTCTCACTCGTCCCCATCGCCGATGGACTTACTTTAGCAATCAAGCGACCTTAAGTAGGGGTTGCTGAAAAAGAAAGAGAAGCTCACAGAATATAGATTATCTGACCAAAGAAGTATATTCAGGTGCAAGACTTGAGGGTAAAATAGCCC
>NZ_JBALBY010000114.1:0-27644 GCF_036919575.1 Nostoc sp.
GTCAGAATTCAGGAGTCAGAATTCAGGAGTCAGAATTCAGGAGTCAGAATTCAGGAGTCAGAATTCAGGAGTCAGAATTCAGGAGTCAGGAGTCATAAGCTGTTGCGTATTTAATTTGTATATTGGACGCGCTCATGTTGCCCGCACTACAATATTTTTGGGTTTTCGTGTTATACAATTTAGCTGCACATCAACTTATCATGTCCGCTTGATTACTGACTAAACCCCAAGAACCCCACCCCGCCAAAGCTACGCTTTGTCTCCCCTCCTGAAGAGCGGGGAGGGGCTGGGGGTGGGGTGCAATCACTATGGGAATCACAACTAATTACCCGGAGATGATATCAGAATTCAGGAGTCAGAATTCAGGAGTCAGAATTCTGTTTTGATGGAATGAAATAGCGATTGTTTTAGCGCTTACAATCGAAACGATCGCTATTCATGCTGATTGTTCATAATTTGATCGCGTCTGTAGCCAAATGATGAAAAGGTTTGTAAAGTGGTGTGTTGAGTTTCATTCTTGGTGGAATATTCGCCAAAGCAGAAAGTCTCTTTTGTTTGCCGTTATCGTTACCTTGACTATGGTAGCTACGGTGATGCTATCGTTCCCTTTGAACGCTCAAATTAATCTGCCGCGATCGCCCGCATTTGAGTTAAGGGGGGTGTGGTTAACAAATATTGATAGTGATGTGTTATTTGAGCGCGATCGCCTCAAGGGATCTTTGCAGCGCCTTGACGAACTGAATTTTAACACGATATATCCGGCGGTTTGGAATTGGGGATATACATTGTATCCTAGCAAAGTTGCAGCCAAAGTGATCGGGCGATCGCTCGATCCCACTCCCGGACTCAAAGGGCGAGATATCCTCAAAGAAATTGTCGATGTGGGACATCAAAAAGGCTTAACAGTGATTCCCTGGTTTGAATTTGGCTTCATGGCACCGGCGGATTCTCTATTAGCTAAAAATCGTCCCCAATGGCTCACCAGTCGCAGTGATGGGACTCGGATTGTCAAAGACGGGAATGATAATCGCGTCTGGTTAAATCCCTTTCGCCCAGAAGTACAACAATTTATCCAAGATTTAATCGTTGAAATTGTTAGAAACTACAATATCGATGGTATTCAATTTGATGACCATTTTGGCTTACCATCAGAATTAGGGTACGATGCCTATACAGTGGCACTTTATAAAAAAGAACACCGTGGTCAAGCTCCCTCGAAAGACTCTCAAGATCCAGAATGGGTGCGTTGGAGAGCTAACAAAATCACCGAGTTTATGAAACGGGTTTTCAAAACCATCAAAGCTACTAAAAAAGGTTGCCTAGTTTCCGTTGCTCCTAATCCTCAACGTTTTTCCTACGATTTCTCATTAGCAGACTGGCAGAAGTGGGAACGGTTGGGAATTGTTGAAGATTTGGTTTTGCAGATATATCGGGATGACTTGAATGTTTTTATTAGCGAATTAGAGTATCCAGAAGTGAAAGCAGCCAAGAGCCATATTCCAGTGAGTGTGGGTATTTTGGCTGGGTTGAAAAACCGATCTGTACCAATGGAACAGATTCAGACACAAGTGCAAAAAGTCCGCGATCGCAATTTTGCTGGAGTCTCATTCTTTTTCTATGAAACCCTCTGGAACATGAGCAAAGAAAAGCCTCAAGAGCGTCAAACTGCCTTCCAGAAAATTTTCCCCACACCAACCGCTTACCCGAATTTGTTAGCAGGTTGGAAACCATCTAGTTAACAAGAAAGAACTCAGGAGTCAGGAGCCACTATTTAGAATGGAATTCTGGGCGACTGGTGGATGAATAACTGGGTTTAAGTCCCCACCAGTAGCACCAGTTAAAGGTTAGTAGGGTGCTGGCGGATTTGGTTTGATGGTGAGGGGTGGGGGATGGCGATGCGCTTATGCAGCCAAGGGCGATCGCCTTCACTGGATTTTCTCGATCGACAGTTAAGCATAGGTCAATCTAGACGACTTTCTGATGATTTTACGTCTAGTCTGGGAATAGCTTTTGGTATTGCAATTGTAATAATGTTTCTGTTTGCTATGTTTAGTCAACAACTACAAAATGGGAATACAGTTGATGAAGGACAAGAATATCAAGAATGTGTTCAAAATAAGGGTGGTGATGCTTGTGGGAAATTAAATCCTAAATATCAAAAATGTGTTAACAATAAGGGTGGTGATGCTTGTGAAAAGTTTCTAAAATTTCCTTCAACTGATGCTAAAAGAAAGTAGTGTACTGAGTGGAATAATCGTCTCCCGATGGCTAGATTATTAGAAATTAATTATACTTCAAAATCCAGATTCGCTTAAAAGTTGCCTTCTTCACTTTGCATCAAGCCTTTAATTCCCCTTCTCCTCTCAAAATAAGCGAACAGAAAGTCATTACGCTCATAATGACAACTTATGTTTTTACAGATTTGGGATACTCCCTTAGCGAGTCCGCGAGCGTCTTTATTCTGACTCCTGACTTCTGAATTATTCTTCAATTTTCCTCATAAGCTGTCGGTGAACACATCTCTTAATTTCACTGAAAGTTCACCGACAATCACTTAAGAATCTATCAAACAATTTTTGATTTTAGATTGACCCCATGCCTAAAGTTAGGGGCAGATATTGGAGACGTTGTTTGCGTTCAGACCTTTTTAAATTTTGAATCTTCAATCCAAAATCTAAAATTCGGTAATGCTAATTTAACTAGCTTGTTGTCCAAACCGTCTTTGTAAATCAGCCTCCGCTTCTTCAATTGTCATCGGCACCTGTTTTGGAGATTGGGCGCGTCTCCTGTCGATGTAGATATGGAATGCTTCATCGTCGTTGCGATGCTCCAAAATATAAGCTCTTAGCTGTTCTAAAGGCATTTGTTGAAAGTTAGGTATTGTCATAACCAAAGAATCTCTCCAGTTGGTGTTACCTCAGCTTCGATTGAATTATTCGCCAAGATATAAATATTTCTGGTGCGCTCGTCCAATCTTACAAGGTCTATTCGTTTATAAACCCTGGTAAGTTGGGCGCACACCCGAATTGCGGATATTGCTTGTTTGGGTGTTGGCTCCATAAGCACTATCCTATTCCCAAACGCCCAGCCAAGCCAGGAGTTAGGGGTAGAAGCGTGGTAATCATCAAGAATAGAGCCAAAAGCCCTAAAGCGGCTCTAGCATCATCGGGTTCAGTGACTTCATTCAAGCTGGGGCGTTCTTGATCGCGTTGCAAGAAGAAAATCACGATCGCCCAGTACATGGCAAGAGTGTTACCGAGAGACACTAACGCCAGTAAAATTAAAGTTGCGATCGTTGCCCGTCCTGCGGTTTTGCGTCCATAAATCGCCTGAACAATGCGGCCACCATCTAGTTGTCCTGCGGGCATTAAGTTCAAAGCGGTAATTACTAACCCCAACCAACCAATCACCACTAGGGGATGAACACTTACCAGGGATGATTGCAACGCCGAACCAAGGACAACTCGCGCCAAACTTCCCACCAAAATTGACCCTTGGAAAAACTGATTTGGCAATTGAAATAAACTACCTGGGTGGGAAAGTAGCAAGCCCGTCACCAGCATTAATAAAGAGACAATACCACCTGCGGCTGGCCCTGCCAAGGCGATATCAAATAATACCTTGCGGTTGGGCAACAGAGACTCAAAGCGAGTAATTGCACCAAAAGAGCCAATTTGCACAGCAGGCAGAAAGAAAGGCCAGCTAAGGCGAATTTGGTGACGCCGGGCAAGTATCCAATGACCAATTTCGTGAGCTACTAAAATCGTCAATATCCCAACGCCTATGGGTAAAGCTTCTGTGAATCGCCCTGGATTGCCGAAGAAATCAAAATTTAGCAATAAGCCCGCAGCTTCTAAACTTGTGGCAATAGTTCCGATCAACAGAATACCTGCAAAAACTTTTTGCGATAACAACATCGGGCGGGGATCGTTGCGACTCGGCAGGACAATCACTACGGGTCTACCGTCTGTGTTTTCCACTAAAAACAGGCGATATTGATCGCCAAGGCGTTGCCGTAAACTTGCAGTTAGACGGTTGTGAACCTCTTCTGGTTCTCCTCGCAGATTGCCTTTGAAAATCGCTCCATCTTGGTAGGCGATCGTTTCTGTGGCAAAAAATGTATCGATACCGAAAATACCTTTAATTGCATTTAAGTCGTCTTCCGGTAGTGGTGGAATCTCCGGTTTCAGTTCTGCGACTGCTAATTGTGGGGAATTTGCCTCAAGTGAATCAGCCGCGAGTCTTTCTGTGGCGCGTTGCTTGAGGATGGCATCTTGCCCAGCTGCGCGTAACTGTCTGCCCAAGTAGACGTACAATCCGGCGGAAGTCACCACTAAGAACAATATACCCGCTATATTGATGTAAATCCCGGCGGCAAACAATCCAAAAAACAGCAGCCAGGGAGTCATCAACACCACCGACTGTAACCAGGCTAAGATTCCCAGTTTACCAAAAGGTCTGGCGCGATAAAAGCCCCAGCCCAAAATGCCTAAAGCTACCAGCAGGATTGCCGCCAGGATAGAAGTTTCTGATAAAGTAAACATCTCCAAACCTTTGCTATTGAGACTGAGCCAGAACAAGTCCGGTATTGCAGATACACTTATTAATGTATAACGCCGCCTGTAATCTGCCCAAATTATCCCACTTTGCGTAGCTTGTTGGGGTTATTCCACCGACAGTACTAAAGCTCATACTAGGGTTAATCTTGAATGTCTCCGCGTTTCGGGTTTTTCACAAAGCCAAATCCCAAGATTAATAACCTAACTTTTCATTGCTATCACCACCTGCCATGCTGAAAAACAAATTAGTGTGGCATTTGGAGAAAATTTTATTTGTTTCCAGTTTCATGTCCCGATGTTTGCAGTTCGCTACACCTATGCAAGCAGATTATCTGATCGCTACGGCAAATTTATCAAGTGATCACAAAATCAAATAATTGATGTGCCATTTCTAATTTAGAACAAGGTGCGATCGCTAGCTGATTTCCTTGACTATCTAAAAATATCGCTTGATTATTATCACTACCAAAACCACTATTAGGTTGATCGATGGGATTAGCAACAATCGCATCTAGTTTTTTATTCTGTAATTTTTCTAATGCTGGCTTGACAATATCCCCAGTTTGTGCTGCAAACCCAATTAATATCTGATGCGGCTGTTTCAGTTTTGCTAACTGGGCGATTATATCCGGTACTGGTTCCAGGGGTAAAGCTTGGGGGAGCGATCGCTTAGGCAATTTCTCTGTACTATAATCTCGTGGCTTCACATCTGCAACGGCTGCTGACATGACAATTACATCGGCGTTGGGTAAGCATTCCACCATGACGTGCTGCATTTGTTCGGCACTAATGACGGGAATCGCTTGTACTCCCAATGGTACATCCCAATTAGCTGGGCCATGTACTAGGGTGACGTTTGCCCCTCGGTGAAGTGCGGCTTGAGATAGCGCCAATCCCATTTTACCTGTGGAAGGATTACCAATAAATCTAACTGGGTCAAGATACTCTCGCGTTCCCCCAGCACTAATTAAGACTCGTTTACCTGCTAAATCTCGTTTGCCTTGAGTGTGTAACAACGATTGGATGTGAGCCAAAATTTCCGGGGGTTCTGCTAATCTACCAGCACCGATGCGATCGCAGGCTAATAAACCTGATGCTGTACTCATTCCATGATATCGGCTATCGATCAATAGCTGTTGCCAATTTCGCTGCACCGATCGCTGTTCCCACATATCTGTATTCATTGCGGGTGCTAACAGCACAGGACAAGTAGAAGCCAGCACGGTATTTGTGAGTAAATTATCAGCCATACCGTAGGCTAACTTTGCTAATGTATTAGCTGTCAAGGGGGCAATTACCATGACATCTGCCCATTCACCCAACTCGATATGCAACGGACGAGAGTGAGTTGCTTGCCAAAAATCATCATCTGTGTAGGCGGGATGACGAGATAGAGTGGCTATTGTCAGAGGCGTGATAAATTCTTGCGCCGAACGGGTGAAAATGACTCGGACTTCCACCCCAGTTTTAAACAGCCTCGAAACCAATTCACAGATTTTGTAGGCGGCGATACCGCCACCTACACCAATTAGAACCCTGTTCAATTTTGGATTTTGGATTTTGGATTTTGGATTTAAGGGAGATTGCATTGGTACTTTCGGATTAAGCAAGAAATACATTAACCCTGATATAGCGTTTCCTAATCACATGAGGTATATCTTAGCCCCCTCTCGAAGAGCGGGGAGGGGGTTGGGGGTGGGGTTCAGTACCTACTAAACCGAGAACCGCTATAATCTGTGATTGTAGCCAGTTGACCCAATCTAAAATCTAAAATCTAAAATCTAAAATTGCTACGCTTCATCGTAGGGTTCTAAGTCTAAGAGGTAGATATAGGGTTCAACTAACTCTGGACGCTGAAATGCGATCGCTCGCAATAGATGCCAATCATTTAAACCCTCAAAAGCATTGCTATAATTATCCAGTTCCAGACGTGTCGCTAGTTCTTCTACTTCTGCCGCAGTCATGGCAGCAATTTCTTTTTGGGAAATGCTTAGAGTTGTCATAATGCTTGCCCCTCCCTTATGCAGCACTCGCCTTCAGCATGGGTTAAGTTGCGTTGAACGCACCCACCCAATATATATTACTCATTAAAAGTCATTAATTTCGTGAAAATTGTCAGAATTTGTACCAGAATTTATAAAAAATTCGTAATGCTGACTAGCCAATTGTATTTACAACGAAATTCCGTAGCACCTCTAACGTTTGTGGATGTATTTCATGTCCCATGTCAAATTCGTGGTATTCTACCGCCACTCCTAGAGACTTGAGAGTTTCTCGTGCCTTCAAAGCGGCTTTCAGTGGGACAACTTCATCATATCTCCCGTGGGTGATTAAAGTCGGCGGTATGTCACTTTTAGCTGCTGTTAGTGCATCAGGATGTAAATACCCGCTCATCACAACTAAACCTGCTAGGGGCAATTTTGAGCCGACATCTAAAGTCATTGCTCCGCCTTGAGAAAATCCACTTAAAATGGTGCGTGATAAAGGTACGCCAGTGCTACTTTCTAAAGATTGCAAAAAATCTGTTAGCAGTTGCCGACTTTCTGGCAATCCTTCATACATATTTTCCACCCGCAGGTCATACCATGCCCTCCCGACAGGGGAATAGGCATAAGGAAAAGGTGCGTTGGGTAATACAAACTGGTAATCGGGTAAGTTGAGCAAGGGTAACAAAGATGCTACATCTTCAGCGTTAGCGCCCCAACCGTGCAAAGTGACAATTAAGCCTGCGGGGGGTTGAGAAGTTGCAGGAGGAACGGTGATAAATTGTAAAGACAGATGTTTACTCCTAAAATTCCACTCTTCTATAAATCCTATCTCTTCAAGTAGACTTAGTATTTTACGGCATTTGCTGCTTGCCCAAAGAATGCGTCGTCAAGGAATTTATGGAAAACACAAACGGGCAGTTTTGAGTTAACAGCGAATCATCTCATGCCCACCTAATCACTTCCGATATGTCATTGCACTAAGCGAAGCCTGTCCCGAAGCGCGATCGCTTGCTATAATTGCATTGATAAATCGGATGCAAGTTGCCATTTTAGACACCTCGCAATCCGACCATTTCCGATTTTCTCTGCTTAGAGTGATAGAGCGCTAATCACGATTAAATAACCACAAAATTGTTTTCGGTTAGTGACGACCCACTGGAAAGTTGTGCAAATTGCACCTGAGTAAAGGCACTGGCACTGCCATCTTGGTCAAAGAACAATGCACCTGTAACATCGTTGTAAATAAATCGCTGAGTGCTAGTGGTTGCAGATGCTCCGATCCTAAACTGACTTTTCTGAAGTGAACCTGGTGATAATCCCCCACCAAAACCAGCAACCGATACCCGAATCAGTTCATTAGTAGTGTTGAAGTCATAAAGTCTATCAATGCCTTCATTGAAACTATTAAAAGCAAAGGTATCAGTACCACCACCACCATTAAGCGTATCATTACCGTTGCCACCTGTTAGGATGTCATCGTAGGATGTACCTGTGATATCTAATCCTTCGATATTCTTGTAGCTAATCCGATTTGTGCCAGCCGTAATTGATCCTTCGTTACTGGTGGCATTGAAAGTCGAAGTGATTACATCATCACCATCGCTGTCATCGACAATCAACAAATCGTCACCTTTGCCCCCATCTATTGTTTCATTGCCATTAATAAACCTACTGTCATAATTGGAAGTCACCGGAGAATATACAGCGTTTCCTACTATCGTATCGTTGCCATTGCTCCCTACAATGTTGTCATCGCCGAATAAACCTCCGATATATAATCGTTCCATATTCTTGTAGCTAACCCCATCCCCATTCTTGTAGCTAACCCCATCCCCGCCCAGCCTAATTAAGCCAGTATTAGTGGTAGCATCGAAAGTCGAAGTTATTGAGTCCCCGGGATTGGAGCCATAGAACAACAAATCGTCACCTGCGCCCCCATCTATCGTATCATTCCCACTAATTCCCCCGGAAAGCGTATCATTGCCATTGTTCCCCACAATATTGTCATCGTAGAATGTACCTGTGATATCTAATCGTTCGATATTCTTGTAGCTAACCAGTCTCGTGCCTGCCGTAATTGATCCTTGGTTAGTAGTAGGATTGAAAGTCGAAGTGATTCCCCCGGTAGCATTGGACTCATCAACCCTCAACAAATCGTCACCTATTCCCCCATCTATCGTATCATTGCCACTATAGCCCGGGTCGAGCGTATCGTTGCCATTGTTCCCCACAATATTGTCATCGTAGGATGTACCTGTGATATCTAATCGTTCGATATTCTTGTAGCTAACCAGTCTCGTGCCTGCCGTAATTGATCCTTGGTTAGTAGTAGGATTAAAAGTCGAAGTGATTCCACCGTTAGCATCGTAGTCGTCATCAACCCTCAATAAATCGTCACCTTTACCTCCATCTGCCGTATCATTGCCACTATAGCCCCCATCTATCGTATCGTTGCCGTTGCTCCCCACAATCAAGTCATTGTAGTATGTACCTATGATGTTTAATCGTTCGATATTTTTGTAGCTAACCTGATTCGTGTCTAGGGTAATTGAGCCAACGTTAGTAGTGCCATTGAAAGTCGAAGTGATTCCTCCAGTGATTCCTTTAGTACTATAGTAACCATTGGTTTCATAGGACAACAAATCGTCACCTTTTCCTCCATCTATCGTATCATTGCCACTGTAGTTCTTGGAGAACGTATCGTTGCCGTCACCACCATTCAGCAAGTTATTGCCTTTTGACAAGTTAACAATCAAGTAATCGTCACCAGCTCGACCGTTGAGGGTGTTATTGCCAGAGGAATAATAGGTGTCTTCGTAGCGGTTGGCGGAGCCTGAGGCAGAGAGAGTATCGTTGCCATCGTCCCCAGAGAGCAGATGATCGCCTGCTCCTGCTAAAGAATCAAGAATCAAAGAACCAACATCCAAGCGATCGTCACCAGTACCACCAAGAAGGGTGTCATTTTCTGTACCACCAAACAGGGTGTCATTGCCCGCACCACCCCACAACAGGTCGTTACCAGTACCACCGTTGAGGGAGTCATCCCCTTCACCACCAAACAGGGTGTCATTGCCCGTACCACCGCGTAGCAGGTCGTTACCACTCTTGCCATCGATTTTATCATTACCCCCCTGACCATTCACCACATCATTTGAGTTGTCAAAACCTGTAATGTTATTGTCAAGGTCATTGAGAAATGTCACTGTGTTCTTGTTGAACAGGTTAGTTTGAGTGGAGTTGGCATCAAACACATCAAAACTGTCGGCGATGCTGGTTTGTCCATAAAACAGGATATTGCCAATAGCAGGTCGTGAAGAAGTTGCTGGCAGATTATCCAGCTTTTCTAATTTGAAGTTTTGAAGGATGACTTTTGTACTCAACACATCATCTTCAAAGGTGATTTCCAGATTGCTGCCGTTCTGAGTCAGGAGCAGATTTTGAGCAGTCAACCCAGCATCTTGGAATTTAATGGTATCCACTTCGGCAATGACTGCTGCTGAGGGAGTTATGCCTTTACCTACGCCACGGAAATCAGTGATAGTATCAGTGTAGCCAGAATCAAAACAGACAAATTTATCCTTGCCACCGCCACCAGTCAGAGTGTCGTTGCCATAATTAGCTGTGATAGTATCGTTACCTGCTTTACCATTAATCGTATCCGCGCTGTCAGTGCCCAGTAAGGTATCATTACCGTTGGTTCCAATGATAATTGCCATAACTTTTCCTACCTGAATCAATTTTTTGAGTAAATTAAGTTATCAAGTTGCAGTTAGTGCTATTTAAGCGCAGAAAAATTCCCCTAATGTTGAAGTTTGGACATATTTTCATGTCACCCTTGAGCGGTTAAAATGAGGTAAGTAAGACTATAGGGATGCGATCGCACATCAGCCAAAGCAGTTACATCATGTTTTTGCCAAAGCTCGATAAAAGTTTGAATGCTTCGATTTGAGTGACCAATAGTGAATAGTTCCATAACAAAACACGCGGTTCTAATTATCAATAGCATAGCTTTTCCAATCTTTTGCCATTTAACCACCCTCAAGTATCATCTTGACTCATAAAATAGGATATCTAAGCAATAAAAAATAGAGAAACTATCACTTTTTCTTTCGGATATTGATAAATTGTTATTCCCTATATTTTGTTGTTGTTTAGATAATACACTATCACAGACTTCTGATTCCTAATAAAATTTTAGGGATTTAATCCAGCTCGTTGAAAGATTGCATGAGGGGTAATTTCCAATTCTGGTAGTAAATCATCAGTAATTATTTGATGAAATCGATAAGTAATATCTCCTTCGGGAAGTGCGAGAAATTCTTCTAGGGTTAGGCGTTGATTAGAAGACTGAAGCATAGGTGTTATGTGGGTAAAAGATGCTTATTTTTAGTTTAGGCGATCGCAAATATTAGAGACTAAGCCTACTTAGTCCTTATTTCCAGCATTTTCGACAGTGATTGATAGTTGTATCCAAGCTGACTCTGAGGGATGTAAGCATATAAATTACACGAGTCAATATTATTCGTCATGGTCTTGAAGTTAACCAAGGCTTGTGTAAAACTTGAGATCCTTCGCTTACAGCCTACTTTTAAGGAATTGATCAATGGCGCGTCTAGCCCTGCTGAGTGTATCTAACAAAACTGGTTTAATTGACCTAGCCCGTAGCTTGGTTGAAGAATTTAACTTTGATTTAATCAGCAGTGGGGGAACAGCCCAAGCCCTCAAAGATGCGGGACTCCCTGTCACCAAAGTTGCAGATTACACAGGTTCACCAGAAATTTTAGGTGGTCGAGTCAAAACGCTGCATCCGCGAATTCATGGCGGAATTTTGGCGCGGCGAGATGTTCCTGAAGATATTACAGATTTAGAAAATAACCAAATTCGCCCAATTGATTTAGTGGTGGTAAATCTATATCCTTTTGAGGAAACGATCGCTAAACCAGGGGTAACATTATCCGAAGCTGTTGAGCAAATTGATATCGGTGGCCCTGCTATGCTACGGGCATCATCGAAAAATTTCGCCCATCTCGCTGTATTATGCGATCCCGCACAGTATGACGAGTATTTGCAGGAATTACGGCAAAATAACGGCGAAGCATCGCTAGAGTTTCGCCAAAAGGCGGCTTTAAAAGGATTTTCGCATACTGCTAGTTACGATCAAGCGATCGCGCAAGCGCTGACTTGTCAGTTCGCATCTTATCTCGCAGGAACAGAAAATTACAACCTTAGCGGTACACAATTGCAATCTCTGCGTTACGGCGAGAATCCCCATCAACCCGCCGCTTGGTATCAAACTGGTATTACTCCAACGGGATGGGCAGCTGCGACGAAACTGCAAGGCAAAGAACTTAGTTACAATAACTTAGTTGATTTAGAAGCCGCACGCCGAATTATTGCTGAATTCACTGATACCCCAGCCGCAACGATTATTAAACATACAAATCCCTGTGGTACAGCGCTGGGAAGCACTATTTCAGAAGCGTATCAAAAAGCTTTCAACGCTGATTATACTTCTGCTTTTGGTGGTATTGTCGCCCTCAACCGTCCAATTGATGCGGCTACAGCCAGCGAGTTAACCAAAACATTTTTAGAATGTGTGGTTGCACCAAGTTGTGATGCAGAAGCTCAAGAAATCCTTGGCAAAAAATCTAACGTGCGGGTTTTGACTTTACCAGATTTGAGTAGTGGTTCTAAGGATACAGTGAAAGCGATCGCAGGTGGTTTCCTTGTCCAAACTAGCGATGACGTGATTTCTGACACCAGTCAATGGCAAGTAGTCACCGAACGTCAACCCACCGACAGCGAATTAGCCGAATTGCTGTTTGCTTGGAAAGTTTGCAAACACGTTAAATCTAATGCCATTGTTGTGACAAGCGATCGCACTACACTAGGAGTAGGTGCTGGTCAAATGAACCGCGTCGGCTCAGTTAAAATAGCTCTAGAACAAGCTGGAGAAAAAGCCAAAGGTGCAATTCTCGCCAGCGATGGATTCTTCCCCTTTGATGATTCAGTCAGAACAGCCGCAGCAGCAGGAATTACAGCCATTGTCCAACCTGGGGGAAGTTTGCGCGATAAAGATTCTATCATTGCTGCTAACGAACTGGGTTTAGTGATGGTCTTAACTGGTGTACGTCACTTTTTACACTAAAATTCTTTTCTGTAAGGTGTGCAGTTTTGAAAGTGTCACTCAATATACTTGCCCTTTGATAGAAGCAGTGATATTCTTTATTTGTGTGTGAGGAGCAAGTTAAAAATAAAGAGCGCCTGGGGTGGAAACACGGCAACACTCCCAAGCGCTTTTTAATTTGTCAGAAATTGGATTGCTTGTGCAACTTTGAAAGTGTCACTCAATATACTTGCCCTTTGAGAGAAGTAGTGATATTGTTTATTTGTGTGTGAGGAGCAAGTTGAGAATAAGAAATGCCTGGGGTGGAAACACGGCAACACTCCCAGGCATTTTTTAATTTGCATATATAAATCTTATAAATTGGTGGTGCAGTTCTAAAAGTGTCACTAACTATACTCGCCTTTTGATAGAAGCAGTGATACTATTTATTTGTGTGAGGAGCAAGTTAAAAATAAAAAGCGTTTGGGGTGGAAACACGGCAACACTCCCAGGCGCTTTTTAATTTAGGACTTACGCAAACAATAGCTGAAAAGAATGATTTTTAGGTAGGGGCAATTCATGAATTGCCCCTACTTGTAGTTTTGCGTAAGTCCTATAATTGGTATGCAGAAAAAAGTACTTGCAGATTCGCTGGAATTTTTGAGATAATCACTTATCCCTACCCGCAATCAAAATTAGAAATTCAGGTGCAAATCAATCGGCTGACTCAACAAATTCAGTTCATCATCGAGATTGATCGACTCAAACAGATAATGCGGCAAACCCTGCTTATTGATGGATCGCGCCGGGAAAATAGTGCAGAACACTCTTGGCATTTAGCGGTGATGGCGATCGCACTAGCTGAATATGCCCCAGAGGGTGTTGATATATTCCATGCGATCAAAATGCTGCTAATTCACGATTTGGTAGAAATTGATGCAGGTGACACCTTCTGTTACGATGTGCAAGGTAATCACAGCAAGGCAGAACGAGAAGCACAAGCAGCGTTGCGCTTATTTGGACTTTTACCAGCAGATCAAGGTAGCGAGTTGCGTTTACTCTGGGATGAGTTTGAAGCAGGAGAAACACCCACAGCTAAGTTTGCCGCAGCCCTAGACCGTATACAACCCTTGCTGCACAATCAGCAAAATGGGGGCGGAACTTGGCGCATTCATGGCATTAGACGCGATCAGGTGATGATACGGGTAGCACCAGTAGAAACAGGTGCGCCGGAACTTTGGCCGTTTGTTCTACAACTGATTAATGATTGTGTGACAGCAGGATATCTTAAAGATGATACTGCCCTCAAGATTCAGGGCTGATGCGCCAAAATTTCCTCCCACTCAGATTGCGAGAGTGGCTGCACCTCTATCTGCATATCAAAATAATTACTAGCTGCGGCAACTAAAGCTGCAATAATCTTTTCAATACTCAGATTTTGAGGCAGTTGTACATCCGTAAAAGATTCTGCACCAAATACTTGAGTGAACAGTTCAGCATCCGATCGCAAACGGATTGAACCATGTTGCAAAATTGCCCCACCACGCCGCAGTTGAGCGCTACCAATAAGTTTGCCACCATCTGGCAAAATTAAATCTGCACTAGTTGCTGTGCCAAAACAGTTAGGGTTGTGGATGTAACCTCGCCCAGCCGTTCCGTAATCTAATTCTACACCTAGCGATCGCCAGCCTTGAATCAAAAACTCACAAATTGTTTCATATACCTGGAGGCGATTACCCGTCAGTCCAGATGTGATTACAGCGTAAGTTAAATCACCTTGATGTAGTACCGCGCGTCCACCGCTAGGACGCCGTACTAAATCCAGTTTTTGCCCTTGCCAAGTTAAATCTTGCCAATATTCCGGGTATTGGCGTTGATGATAGCCGAGAGAAATAGCAGGTGGCGACCAGGTATAAAAGCGCAGAGTTGACGGATGCTTTCCAGACTGGTGCTGTTTTAGCAACCAGAGGTCAATCGCCATCTGCACATTGCCAGCCGCCTCTAGCAAAGGAATTAGTCGCCACACCTGATTACTATGCATTAGATGCAGCAACAGCCCAATCTAAAATCCAAAATCCAAAATCCAAAATCCAAAATTCCTTAAGCCGCACCAAATTCAGATTGTAAAGCTTCATCGTTATTATCAGCGATCGTTGCCACAATGGTAATTAGTCGAGACACTTCGCCAGGAGATAACTCTGCTAAGGTGCGTGTCGATATTACAACCACCCGGTTTTCAATAATACCGAAACGCGCTTCCAAAGTACTAGAGCAGTTTAACTCTAAAAGATACCGCATCAACTTAGGTTCATCTTTAGCAGGTAAATTTAGCACCTCAGACCAAACCGTTATCGTGTCTTCATCGGTTGTCCCGTTGAGTTGGACAAATACTTGCACACTTCCGTACTTAAACTTCCAGAGATGACCCCCCTCTGGAGTGTGGCTAACCATTGCACTGTCGTCTTGTTCCAAAGAGTCGATAACATTTTCAATTACCTCCACATGGTTAATGCTTGTCGTCTCGGCAATTAGCTGATTGACAGATTCGTTACTAGTTAGGGTTTCTTGGTAGTTTGTCATAGATTTTTTCTCAATATACTCGCTGTTTTATCTACACATACTTTATAACTTGTGGACGCAGTTAGTTTGAGCTTTATTTTGCGGCTACTTTCCAAATGCCCAAAGTAAATAGACCATGCTGTAGCGGTTTAGCAAAGCTCATGCGTGTCACGAGCATCTTAATATCTCACATTTTGGCGCGATGTCTGACGACAAGGCTAGCGCGATCGCTCTTTTTTAGCTAGTCCCTGCTCAATGTTGCGATCAGTCTTTGTTCAAGCTTTTTGACTTTTATAGTGCGATCGTCATGGGCAAGACTGCGAATAGGGCATTGGTATTAAGAATTTGGCGCGTCATTTTTGAGACTTCTAAATAGACAAAAATCTATCAAAACCTATCAGGATATTGATCTGGCAAAGCATAGCACCAAGTGCTATATAATAAGCGAAGGTAATGACCAGATCATGATAATCTACAAAACCCGATGGTTTGACCGTTGGGCACGCAAAGAGGGTTTAAATGACCTTAGCCTCTGTGCGGCTGTAAACGAAATGACGGCAGGACTTTACGAAGCCGATCTAGGCGGCGGACAGTTCAAAAAGCGGATTGCCCGCTCTGGACAAGGTAAGCGTGGTGGCTTTCGTACCCTAGTCGCCACCAACAAGGGCGATCGCTGGTTTTTTGTTTTTGGCTTCCCGAAAAACGAGCGCAGCAACATTAACAAAAAAGAAGAAGAAGCATTAAAAAAGCTGGCATCGGTGCTGTTATCTTACACGCTAGAGGATCTCGAAAAAGCCAAGCTGGAAGATGAATTGATGGAGGTAATTTGCAATGCCGAAGAAGAAATCAGCGATTCTTGAAGCCGTTCACGAAACGGCTACGGGACTGCACAAGGCTGGACTGATGGATCAGACTACGTTGCGTGAATTCGATTGTCTGTGCTTGTCTGGGATTGAACCGCTAGAACCTAAGCAAATTAAGCAAATACGCGAATCATCTCATGTCAGTCAAGCAGTATTTGCTGCGATTTTGAATACAAGTCTATCAACGGTTCAAAAGTGGGAAATCGGTCAGAAGCGTCCCAGTGGCACCGCTCTTAAGCTGTTGCACCTAGTTAAGAAACGGGGATTGAATAGCTTGATTGATTAAGGGGTCAACCCTGCACAATCTGCACCTATAGTCAATGCGATCGCTATTTTTTAGCTAGTTCCTGCTCAATGTTGCGATCGGTCTTTGTTCAAGCTTTTTGACTTTTATAGTGCGATCGCCAAAACCATTCCTACTGTATCAATCGAGTAAAATAAAAGTTCAGTCGTTCCCGCGAGGTGTCCGATGACTATGCTTGAGCGCCGCCGTCAACTTCAACAACAGATTGCTCAACTTCCAGATGACCAACTGACTCAGGTTGAGCAATATATAGCATTTCTTGGTTTTCAGAAAATAGTTCCATCTCAATCAGAAGTGACTCAATTACCTTCCACTGGAGCTTCGATTCTGGCATCTTTAGAGCAAGCACACACTCCGCCCGATTCTCCTCTGGAGGATGAAACCCTAGCACAATCACCTGAAGATTTTGCTGCTAAGATCGCTGAAATAAAACAACGTGCCGCTGACTAAATCAACACTGAGGACAGGGTTAATTTTTTTAGTTGCTGGTATTGCTATTAAACGACTTGCATAGTAGTCATTAGGAACAATAATTAACTCCTCTTTTAAGAGGTAGAGAACTTTGTTAGTTTGTTCCACTGCTGCTTGAAATCTATTTAAAGCATCTGTTGTAGATTCTCTATCAATCTCCAACATTAAGTAAATGAGATTCTGTTGCAATCGCACTGCTAAACGCAAACAGTCTTTGTCAAATTCATCTAAAGCGTGCTGGTGAGTTAAATCGATAATCTGTTTTTTTGTTTTATCAGCTTGCAATCGCACTGCTAAACGCAAACAGTCTTTGTCAACTTCATCTAAAGCGTGCTGGTGAGTTAAATCGATAATCTGTTTTTTTGTTTTATCAGCTAGTTCATAGTATTTTTTCTCCAAGTTTGTATATTTATCAGCTAGTTCATTTGCAACAGTCCTATGATGTTTTGCAGCTTGTCTATCACTTTCCCCAACAGCATGAGTAGTAAAAGCACCAACAACTGCTCCAACAGCTAATCCCAGAGCGCCGAAGATAAAAGGAAGCATATAAAACTATGTAATCCTCTAAAATTTAATTCCTATTGTTCTGTGAGAATATGAGGCACTTGAGAACCAGCAAGCAATTTACTATCTGCTGATGTTAATCCTAGAGATTTAGCAATAGCAACTGATTCACGTAAACGTTGCATAGCCCCTTGTATCCCCGGTGCAATTGGGCGATTTGTAATTTCTTGATTAATTGCTTCTGCTTCAGTCAAAAACTCTAGATTTTTCTGGTGTTCATAAATCAGTTCGTTCTCAATTGTTAATCCTAGAGATTTAGCAATAGCAACTGATTCACGTAAACGTTGCATAGCCCCTTGTATCCCCGGTGCAATTGGGCGATTTGTAATTTCTTGATTAATTGCTTCCGCTTCAGTCAAAAACTCTAGATTTTTCTGGTGTTCATAAATCAGTTCGTTCTCAATTGCTTGTAATCTTTCTAATTCTTGTTGAGTTAAAGATTCATAATAGATTTTCACCGTTTTTTTATGGTCATCGAGGATTTTGAAAAATTCGTAAACCATACCCGCAGTTCCAACAACAGCTAAAACTGGTGCTGCTGCGGTTAAAGCGATCGCAATTGGTGGACAAGCTGCTGCTATTGTTGTGGTTACAAACGCTGTCACACCACCAACTGTGCCGCCTTTTACGGTATCTTTCAATGTTTCTATAGCGGCTTCTTGTGCAGAAATTTCACCTCGAACTACCCGCAGCGCGTTGGTTAGCAACGAAAATGGTGCTGCTGTCGCTACACCAATGGCTGCTCCAAAGGGCGCGGCTTTAACACCTGCTTTGACTGCACCTGTTAGGTTGTCAAAATGCCATTTGGCATCTAGTCTCATTTGCTCCTGCGAAGTCATGGGTTTATCGCCACGGGCTAAATTATCTTTGGCGTTTTCCCACTTGATATTTTTGGGATCATTTGAGCCGCCTTTGCTATGCGGTTTGATATGACTAGCGTGTTTATCTGATAGGTATTTTTGGGTATTAACATCAGTAGATTTGCCATCAATCCCTGCTCTTTGAGATGGAGGGATTTTATCTAACATTTCTTGGGCTTGCACTCTGGTTCTGATCGGATCACCAGGTCGAATTCCACCTTTATATAATTTACGGGCTGCACTTAAGGATAAATCCTGTAATTGGGCGTGTTGAACGTTAATGTTGGCAGCTGCGTTAAAAGCGGAATTATGCTCTTGTTCGTTAGACATGGATAAACAAATATATGGTGATGTATTACGTTTCTTTGCTTCATACCAAAGCATGGTATGAGCTTCTTTTCTTATGGTTCCCATTTTGGCATCAGATGCGTTAGCGAAGCTTACCGAAGGTATCGCTTCCGATGAAGTTATGAGCATCTTATAGCAGTTCCCGACCTAGTGAGGTACATCATAGCCCCCTCCTCGCTTGCGGGGAGGGGGTTGGGGGTGGGGTTCTTGTACCTCACTCAACCGAGAACCGCTATAATCTGTCATATTTTGGCGCGATCGCTCTCCCAACTCCTACAAAACCAAGCATTGCTCTCTAACCTCTGTAGCTTCTGCTATACAATGAAGTGAAGAATCTAGCAGCTTAAACAGGGGATTTATTTATGTCCCACCCGACGCTCAGTAGCCAAGAAGTCGCCCGACGTGGAAAGGAACTCTATCAAAGAAGTATCCGTGCCAAAGTTGAGACACAAGAGAACATTGGCAAAATTATCTCGATTAATGTTGAAACAGGAGATTACGAAATTGGTAATGATTTAGTCGAAACGAGTCTTCGATTACGAGCCAAGCAAACCGATGCAGCACTTTGGGGAGAAAGAATTGGTTTTGATGCCGTTTATGCAGTTGGTGGTACATTGCTCAGGACGGCACAGTGATACATGGGACTGTAGTTGGACTTCAGGCAAGAATGAGTCTGATTATTCTTCCAAGAGAACGTTCAGGTGTAGAAATCGAATGTGTTATTGATACAGGGTTTGAAGGGTTCTTAACCTTGCCGCCTTCTGTCATTGCTGCTCTTGGCTTGCCCTACCTCATCAACATCAACGCAAACCTCGCTAACAATTCTAGTGTGGAAACCGATGTTTATTTGGCAACAGTTGTATGGAATGGTGTGGAGCGTAATATTGCAGCCCTAGCAATGGGTCGTCGTCCACTCATTGGAACTGCGCTGCTTGAAGATTATCATCTCAGTATAGATTTTTGTGAGGGTGGTACGGTTCTGGTGGATGAAATTCTATAACCTTCGGCGCGAAGTGTGGAGTAACTACGCAGCATAACAATTTTTCTGTATTACGTTTCTTTGCTTCATACCAAAGCATGGTATTAGCTTATTTTCTTATGGTTCTCATTTGAACACAGATGCGTTAGCGAAGCTTACCGTTCGCGCAGCGTCTCGCAGAGAAGGTATCGCCTCTGATGAAGTTATGAGCATCTTAATCTGTGATATTTTGGCGCGATCGCAGATCATAATGCCAGTCTTTTCCTTAACTCAGCCTCTAACTGTTGACCTGTGCTAACCACAACCCTATTTGGCTCAAACCCTGATTTTACGGTAGGGGCAATTCATGAATTGCCCCTACGCTGTGTGGTTTTGCGTAAGTCCTATTGTTGGTTGATATTTTCAACTGGTATAGAACCTGAAAATACAGCTTTGTTGCAATATCGAACAGTTGATCTTTTCTATGTGCTTGACTGTGCGGCGATCTGGACAGCTTCTATATCAACATTGAGCTGTTGAGCAATCTGCTCCACACTCATCCCGGTTTTTAGTAACAGAGGCACGGTAAGTTTCAACATTTCAACTTTCTGTTCTTCTCGACCCTCGGCTTTCGCTTCCTGATAAACCCTTGTTTGCTCCAAAGTCAGTCCTAGCATAGCTTCAACTTCCTCTCTACTTAACGAAGAAAACTTATAAACGGCGATTGTGGTTATGATATCTAGTATTTCGTTTTTCGGCAGTGTGTCCGTTGACTCTAATTTTACCCGCTCAATCAATTGTTTTGCTTGCTCCGCCATCACTTGATCCGATGCTAAAGTCAACTGCATCAAGTTGATGCCTATTGGCTGCTGATTGGTCGCGCCTAACTCATCTAAATAGATTCGCTGCACTTGGTCACTGTTGAGAAATATTCGATGAGTTTTTTTATCCCTTGGTTCCAAAGAGCGTGATGAAAAAATTACCACACAGAACCAGTCATCATACTGAGAACGATTCCTGTTCAGGTACATCAGCGACTCGGTAAAGAACCGATGGTAAAGGGCTTCATCTCTTTGGAATTGAACTTCAGCAAAAAAGATCACCCTGGATGTTGCATCCTCTGGAGGTAAAAACACACCATCGATGCGAAAAGCGGTTTCTTTGACTTCAAGTGATTCAAATCGATAGTTTTGCCCTTGAGGAGGAGGATGATCAACCAGTTCAAAGAGTAACCCAGGAAAGCGCTTAAAAATTTGATAGTAAATTGAATCTCGTTTCACTACTTCATCCTAAAATTCTATCGTTATCCGTAGGCGTAGCCCGTCGTAGACATCGCAGATTACAACCAAGCCCTAAAGATTAATCCTAACTTGGCTCAAGCTGATGCTAATCGAGGTGTTGACCGTGCCAATTGCCCAATAACTGCGATACCAACTCTTGGAGACGCTGCGCGAACGGTGAGCTACGCTAGCTAACATAACTTCAACTTTTCGTTCGCTGATTTCGAGCAGGTACGGTTTATCTTTATTTAAAGAGAGAGACAAAATCCGATAAACTATACGAAAAAGTAGCTATGGCAAGCGGTGAAGTATTTGATACCAAAACAAAATCCCTATCTCTGCCAAGGGTAAACCTGCTGACCATGTTCCGCCTGGGTTTATTTCAGATGGGGTTGAGTATGATGTCCATTTTGACTCTGGGAGTACTCAACAGAGTCATGATTCAAGAAATCGCAATTCCGGCAACGCTGGTATCAGTAGTTCTAGCACTGCCTTTATTTGTTGCTCCTTCCCGTGTCTGGTTCGGACAGATTTCCGATGCCAAGCCGTTATGGGGATACCACCGCACAGCTTATGTTTGGGTGGGCGCGGCAATATTTGCGATCGCAGCCTTTTTAGCTGTACAAGTAATGTGGCAGCTTAATAATGCCGTAAGTAGTGCAGGTGGTTGGGCATGGACAACCCAAACAATCGGCTGGAGTGCGCTTCTATCACTGATATTCGCTGTATATGGTCTAGGAATTTGTGCTAGTAGTACTGCCTTTGCTGCTTTGTTGGTGGATATATCTGAAGAAGATAACCGTTCCAAAGTAGTCGGTGTGGTTTGGTCGATGCTAATGGTGGGGATTATTGTTGGGGCGATTATTAGTGCTAGCTTGCTGAAGCCATTAACATTAGGCGCTTCCATAGCAATCTTGCAGGCAGCAATCAACAGGCTATTTTTTATCGTCCCAGCAATTGTATTTGGTTTAGCGATCGCCGCGACATTGGGCGTAGAAAAAAAATACTCCCAATATTTAAGCCGTTCCACAATGGTAAACCGAGAAGACAGCATTACTCTGGGCAAGGCTTGGGAAATTTTAACGGCTAGTCCGCAAACAGGTATATTTTTCACCTTTTTATTGGTGATGACTCTCTGCTTGTTTATGCAAGACCCGATTTTGGAACCTTATGCAGGTCAGGTATTTAAAATGCCTTTGGCTGAAAGTACTAAACTGAACGTTTTTTATGGAACAGGTATACTGATTGCCTATGGTGTGAGTGGTTTTTTGATAGTGCCACGTTTAGGTAAGCAAAGAACTGCAAGACTAGGCTGTATATTAGTGGCATTTTGTACAGCATTACTTGGGATATCAGGCTTCACAGCTAATCCAGCTTTCCTGAAGCTAAGTTTAATTTTGTTCGGTTTAGGCACTGGTGTCTTAACTACGGCAGCAGTTAGCTTAATGTTGGATCTCACCGCCGCAGAAGCCGCAGGTACATTTATTGGGGCTTGGGGGTTAGCGCAGTCTGTCTCTAGAGGTGTGGCAGTGGTTTTAGGTGGTACTTTATTGGATGTAGGTCGTAACTTATTACCCAATTTAGTTTTAGCTTATGGACTAGTATTTGCTTTAGAAGCCGTGGGAATGATCGTGTCGATTTGGTTTCTCAACCGGGTGAACGTAGCGGAATTTCAAACAAATACAAAACTTGCGATCGCTTCGGTTTTAGAAAGCGATTTAGACTAAATATGGGGCATTGGGCATGGGACAAATGACAAATGACAAATGACTAATGACAAATGACAAATAACCATGAATGATTTTTGGACAACAATTCTTGATTTTGCCCAAACTACCACTACCAGAGTGGGCAAGCAACTAATGCAAGATTTTGGGCAAGTACAGGCTTCGCAAAAAGCTGATGGTAGTTTGGTGACGCAAGCAGATAAATGGGCAGATCAGGAAATTCGGGATGCGATCGCTTCTAATTTCTCTGGTTACGGCATTTTGAGCGAAGAGAGCGATCAGTCATTTCCTGGTACTGAGTGGTGCTGGGTAATTGACCCTCTGGACGGTACAACCAACTTCACACGCGGCATTCCCATCTGGACAATATCTCTGGGTTTACTGTATCGAGGTACACCCATATTTGGTTATGTTTACGCACCAACCTTGAATCAAGCTTTTCATGGTTTCTGGGCAGGTTCATCTGGTTTAGCAACGCCAACAGGAGCATTTCTCAATCACCACCCCATCCACACCAGTGCTGACAGTCCCAGCAAAAATCACTTTTTTAACCTCTGTTCCCGTAGCACCGCAGTCATCCAAAACGGCTTTCCCTGCAAAATTCGGATGTTGGGTGTGGCTAGCTATAACTTCCTGATGGTTGCTACTGGGGCTACTCTCGGTGGTATTGAAGCGACACCAAAAGTTTGGGATTTAGCGGGGGCTTGGGTAATTGTCCAGGCAGCTGGGGGCGTCTGGCGATCGCTCAAGTCAGAACCGTTTCCGTTGTCATCAGGAGAAGACTATAGCGATCGCTCTTTTCCCACCCTCGTTGTTAGTCGCCCAGAATTAGTTCCGGTATTTCAACCTTTTCTGGATGACTAGACAGAAGTGAACTATAAATAAAGCTAGTGAGAATCGGAGCATTCTGATAATTTAAGTAGGATTGTAGCTTCGATTACACTGGTTAATATA
Organism: Nostoc sp.; assembly: GCF_036919575.1. GTDB lineage: Bacteria > Cyanobacteriota > Cyanobacteriia > Cyanobacteriales > Nostocaceae > Nostoc. The sequence continues at coordinate 23,542 of NZ_JBALBY010000114.1, forward strand.
GTATAAAGAATTTTTATGCTGTCTAATCTAGATTTAATTCGAGAGTTTGTGCAAAACTCGACCCAGAAAAAAGAAATTTTGTTGTCAAATCATTCTTTGACAGCGCAAACAGTGTATAATACCAACCAGCTAACAGCGAAATTTGAAGGCGTAATTGGCACAGCCCAACTATCTAATACCCTATGTGAATTCTTGATTTATCCGAAATCATCCCACTGGGAATTGATAAATGAGGCATTAGCAGAATATGGTTATCTCCTCAAAGGAGAAGTAGATAGTCGGGGTTTCTATCAGTATGAATACTGCGAAATTCCCAAAGGCTATCAGATGCACTGCACTAAATCTGTACTTCTATGGCGAGCTTGGTGGAGATATCGCAAGTATACTTCCAGAGTAGGAATTCCGTTGGAACTTCTGATTAGAAAACGAGAATCATGGTATCCAATTAGAGATTTAATTATTAGCGACGGACTTCTTTATATCAAAACATTAGGAAGCGAGATCGCACTTGACTCAGATGACTTGGTTACTTGGTTAAACAAAATTGATGTTAAGTTTCCAAAAATACTTTAGTAATTCATACATTCTGTGTTATGGCGCAACCTGAGTTATTGGAAAATTGCCCCATCAGGCATAATTGCCCCAGCTAAGTTAGCACCAATTAGTTTAACCAGAAGGCGATCGCCAGAGCGAATCCGCGCTCCGGTCAAATCGGCTCCTCGCAAGTCTGTGCCACTGAGATCCGCTCCAATCAAATTAGCACCACGTAAATTCGCCTCTCTGAGATCCGCTAAAAGTAGGTTTGCCCGAAATAAATTTGCTTCAGATAAATTCGCACCTCTGAGGTTGACTTTGTGCATAAAAGTATCGCTGAGATTAGCACCACTCAAATTGGCATAACTCAGATTTCTGCCAGATAAGTCTTTATTGCTCAAATTTGCCCGACTATAGTCTTTGCCACTCAAGTCGGAATTTGGCTTTGGTGATTGTTGGGTTGTTTGAGATGGTTTTTCTTGTTGAGGTGGCGGTGAGTGAACTGTGGTTTGATGTTTGGTTTTTAGAGAGCGCAACTGATCACGAGCTTCATTTATGGCTTTCAGCTTGTCTTGTGCTTTCTGCTGTAAACGGAGATTGTCTTTGGGAATGCGATCGGGGTGCCAAACAAAAACTAAATCTTTGTAAGCCTGGTTCACTTCCTCAAGTGTTGCCCCAGGCTCTAACTCCAAAACTCTATAGTACCGCTCCAGATCGCTCATACGATATTTTGGTGGACAATCAACTTAATTATCAGTGATAGAGCTGTCTTTTCGCTGTATCTTTTGTTATTGATCATGGGGCATTGGGCATGGGGCATTGGGCATTGGGCATTGGGCATGGGGCATTGGGCATTGGAAAGAGGAGGCAGAAGTTCTAAAATGTTTGAATTTTGAATTTTGAATTTTGAATTGATTTCTCCCTCATCTTCCCATCTCCCCATTTCTCCATCGTGCGATCGCTCTCAAATATGCTGCAACTGGAATCTGATAGACTTCAATAAAAATCCAAACAATAATTGCTAAATGTGATAAGAAAGTTAATATTGTCCAAATATATGGCATCCAGGTAATCGGTTCCTTGAGATTAGCAGGAAAATAGTAAGCTACTATGCCAATTAGAGTCGTGGGAAGAATTACAAAAACTGCTGCTGCTAGTCCATAACCCCAACCTAATTCCACACCTTCCAACTGGCCTTCTGTCCAACTAAACCCATTCCAACGCCAACTTAAGGGTGGTTGTCTAGAAGGCATCTTGATTTGCTCTAATTCTAGGTTGACTGTAAAAATCTCATGGCAAAAGTCACAAGCCATAGCTTCCATCAATGGCATATGAGAAATCTTACCGATCCGACAGACTGGGCAGGGGTAAACTCCATAATAGTCGAAAGATTGGGCTAAGATTTTGGAACTGGGCATAATGAAACTGATGATCCTAAAAAGTTGATCTGGTCAATGAGATTTGGGTAAGAATAATGTATGGCGATCGTCAATTGTCTGTAATCAGCTTTCCCAAGGTGAGGTGACAAGTCAGGAGAATTATAATTTTAACTTCTCAATCCTGGCTCTTTGAACTTCTGAGGGACGGAAGTCACCGCTTAAAGTTCTCTCTGATGACCTTGAGTTAGCTGTATTCTATTCATTAAAGAATGGTCATATTTTGAATTTTTAGATTTTTCACAATTGATTTTTGAGGATTTACACTACCCATTAGTCATGACACAACAATATTTGTCAACTTATATAACTATGGTGATATCTAATGACAAGCCACTTTCTTCGTCTAGGCAAACAACCAACTAGTACAGTTCGGCCAAATTCCAAATTCCAAATTCAAACAGGTATACAGCGTAAGCGTTTCATGGTTACTGAGCCTCTTGTACTGAGCATCTCGACTTGCGGACATGGAACCGCAGTCAAAGTATGCCGAAGTATTGATTTGGAATGGGTGGTTTATTTACGCTAACCTGTACTAGTCTTGACTCCCACAGTTGTACTGAGTCTATCGCTTTTTTATCGTTTGTGGGGGTCTTGACACCGCCCACTCTTCCTGTTAGTCTTACATAACATAGGTATATTTATTAAGTTTTCCAGCAAAAGCTCCGCAAATGCTTAACACAAATTCCTACTTTTATTTTTGGTTTAGGGTGGTTCACCGGGGGTGAATTGAGTTTCCTAACGGAAACCGCCCGGTGAACCGCAGATCAAACTCTGCGGTTTTTGTTTTTTTAAGGAGAATTTCATCGTCATGACTTATTTCAGTAGCTGGTTTTATGGCTTTTACTTTTGGCCCAGAGTAAGTTCCGGGTAAATAGCGTCATGCCAATGAATCAGAACGCGCCCGGAACTTTTCAAAGGTTCCGGGCTTTTTTGTTGCGATCGGGGAGGGGGAGGATGAGGGAGATGAGGGGGATGAGGGGGATGAGGGGGATGAGGAGAATAACCAATGCCCAATGCCCAATGCCCAATGCCCAATGCCCAATGCCCAATGCCCAATGCCCAATACTTAATTTTTTAGGAGATAAAACCATGATTAATGCCAAACTTGCTGCACAATCTCATCTGAACCACCAGACAATTGTTAAAATCTCGGAAAAAGTCGCTTTCGGGGGCGAAGAACTGGTAATTATCGGCGGTCCCTGTACCGTTGAAAGCTTGGAACAAATGGAGATAGTCGCCCAAAAGCTATCTACTGCATCCGTGCAGGGGTTGCGTGGGGGTGTCTACAAACCCCGCACTTCTCCCTACGCTTTCCAGGGTATGGGGGAGGCAGGATTAGAGATTTTGGCAAAGGTGCGATCGCATTACAATATGCCAGTTGTGACTGAGGTGATGTCAATTTCCCAAATTGAAGTAGTTGCCGCTCACGCTGATATGCTTCAAGTTGGTAGCCGCAATATGCAAAACTTTGACTTGCTGAAAGCTTTGGGACAAGCTGGTAAACCAATACTACTCAAGCGTGGTTTGGCAGCGACAATTGAAGAATTCGTCATGGCTGCTGAATATATCCTCAGTCACGGGAATCCTGATGTGGTGTTGTGCGAAAGAGGTATCCGCAGTTTCGATGATTACACCCGCAATGTCCTAGATTTAGGGGCAGTGGCAGCACTCAAGCAAATAACTCACCTGCCTGTGATTGTAGATCCTTCCCATGCTGTCGGTAAACGGGAACTGGTGGCACCTCTGGCGAGGGCGGCGATCGCTTGCGGTGCAGATGGATTAATTATTGAATGTCACCCAGAACCAGAAAAATCTGTTTCTGATGCCCGTCAAGCACTTTCTTTAGAAGATATGGTGCATTTAGTTAATAGTTTAAAGCCTGTTGCCACAGCCGTTGGGCGCAGTATATCAGAAGCGATCGGGGCGGGTTTGGAACCTGCCCCGATTTTTTGTGCTGCTTAAATTTTAGTTGAGAATGTACTCTGTATATTACAGCAGAAATCATGTATTTGAACCACATCTGTTGTAGGGGCACAGCAATGCTCATAGGTGTCAACTTAAGGTGAAACCCTTGCCAAGACGTGATATTCAATTCTTTGGCTTCTCATCACGATCCGCGTTACCCCACCC
>NZ_JBALBY010000115.1:0-29790 GCF_036919575.1 Nostoc sp.
CTCCGTTAACGAGTCTTTGAACTGGATGAATCCACCTCTGAACTCCGTTAACGAGTCTTTGAACTGGATGAATCCACCTCTGAACTCCGTTAACGTTATTATCCGAGCTTCAGGAAAGAGGCATCTGGCTGATTTTCAACGTGTAGGCTGGTGATTTTTTCCCTACACACATATCCGGTAGCGTGACAACTAAATTCTGTCCGTACTGTTGCCACTCAAGTTTACCTTTTGCCCCTAGCATTGTAATCTTTGCATTTTTCGGCAGAATTAGCCCTGGGATTGTCAGCGTCTGACTCATAGGAGTATCAAGCAAGACAGCATATAAATTACCTTTATTTGTGGTGTAGCGCACTCGGATGCCTTGAGTGGATACATCTTCTGAGCGTATCCAATAGCGCGAACCAAAGATGGCTTCACCATTTACATCTAGCCACTTGCCTAAGCCTAGCAACCGTTCAGTTCGCACTAAAATCAAACTAAAGCTATTGTCGAAGCGATAGAAAAAAGGCGGCTATGACGGTAACTACCTATAAATGGACAATTGAACGCTATCACCGAGCAATAGAAGCAGGGATTTTTGATGACCAACCCATTGAACTATTGCGCGGCGACCTCATAGTTATGCCCCCAGAACGAGAACCCCATGCCTACTACAATACCGAAGCAGCTGATTATCTCCGCACACTGCTAGGTGAACGGGCAAAAATCCGCGATGCTAAACCCATCACCCTACCTAACGACTCAGAACCCGTCCCGGATGTTGCTATTGTCAAACCTTTAGGCGAGGTCTACTTAGAACATCACCCTTACCCTGAAGATATTTTCTGGATTATCGAATTTTCTCAGTCCACCTTGAGCAAAGACTTAGGTGATAAAAAAGACATCTATGCAGAATCAGGCATTGCTGAATATTGGGTCGTCAATCTTAAAAATTCTCAGATGCAAGTATTTCGAGACTTAAAAAATGGACAATACACAACAGAACTGACATTAACTACAGGTATTATTGTCCCCCTAGCCTTTGGTGATGTATCTATCCAAGTTAATCGCCTCGTGGGTTTCGCAAAAATATAATTTCTAGTACCTGTCAGAAACGAAAGATGTGAGGCGATCGCACATTCGCCCATAATTAAACCATCTCCTCTATTCCACTCACTTATGACTATTGCCAGTCAACCCCAACTAACTTTAGACGACTTCCTCAAACTGCCGGAAACTGAACCAGCATCAGACTTTATTAACCGAGAAATCATTCAAAAACCTATGCCTCAAGGTGAACATAGCCGACTACAGACTAAATTTTGTAATGTCATTAATAACGTAACTGAAAGCCAAAAAATTGCTTGCGCTTTCTCAGAACTGCGTTGTAGCTTTGGCGGTGCTTCTATCGTCCCCGATGTCTCTGTGTTTCGCTGGGATAGAATTCTTAAAACTTCATCTGGCAGAATTGCTAACCGCTTTGAAATTCATCCCGACTGGGCAATTGAGATTCTTTCCCCAGATCAAAAGTTAAAAAAAGTATTGAGTAAATTATTGCATTGTTCACGCAATGGTACTGAATTAGGCTGGTTAATTAACCCTGAAGACGAAAGTGTGCTAGGAATTTTTCCTGGACAGCGAGTGGAATTATACGAAAGTGCTGATAAATTACCCATTCTTGAGGGTATCGAGTTGGAACTGACTGTGGAAGAAGTTTTTGGCTGGTTGAGTTTGACGTAAAAAAGGAGAAAGTTGCAAAGGATTGTATCTGTAGGTTTATTGTAGAAACTGGGCGGTACAGCCCAAATTAGTGTGTACCAGAAAAATTTATATCCCGTACTTTTATGGAAAATCAACTAGGATTAGTTCTGAAACTGCTTTTACTCTCAGCTTTGTTATCGCTATTAATTAAGTATGCAGCGCCAAGTCTATTTACCAATTACTAAGAATTTGATTTTCCTAAGCTGCATCAGTATGAACCAATACGGATCTCAAATAGGATTGCTATACGTAACAATCATCGCCTCGTGGGTTTCGCAAAAATATAATTTCTAGCACCTGTCAGAAACGAAGGACGCGAGGCGATCGCACGCCCATAATAAAACTATCCTCTCCATACTATTTTGCTGATGGCGATCGTAACTCAACCCCAACTAACTTTAGACGAGTTCCTCAAACTGCCGGAAACTGAACCAGCATCAGACTTTATTAACGGAGAAATCATTCAAAAACCAATGCCCCAAGGTGAACATAGCTTGCTTCAGCTTACTCTTTGCGAAACAATTAACAGCATAGCTAGAAGCCAAAAAATTGCTTACGCTTTGCCCGAACTGCGCTGTACCTTTGGCGGCGCTTCTATCGTCCCCGATGTCTCTGTGTTTCGTTGGGATAGAATTCCTAAAACTTCATCTGGCAGAATTGCTAACCGCTTTGAAATTCATCCCGACTGGGCAATTGAGATTCTTTCCCCAGATCAAAAGTTAAAAAAAGTATTGAGTAAATTATTGCATTGTTCACGCAATGGTACTGAATTAGGCTGGTTAATTAACCCTGAAGACGAAAGTGTGCTAGGAATTTTTCCTGGACAGCGAGTGGAATTATACGAAAGTGCTGATAAATTACCCATTCTTGAGGGTATCGAGTTGGAACTGACTGTGGAAGAAGTTTTTGGCTGGTTGAGTTTGACGTAAAAAAGGAGAAAGTTGCAAAGGATTGTATCTGTAGGTTTATTGTAGAAACTGGGCGGTACAGCCCAAATTAGTGTGTACCAGAAAAATTTATATCCCGTACTTTTATGGAAAATCAACTAGGATTAGTTCTGAAACTGCTTTTACTCTCAGCTTTGTTATCGCTATTAATTAAGTATGCAGCGCCAAGTCTATCAATTCCGGCGACAGCAACCAACGCGCTGATTATAATATTGTTGCCGATTGTGATTATAGCGATCGCGCTCCTGTGGCGATTCCAAGCACAGAACCAAAATTAACTCAAACTATCTACGCACAAGTTCCTAAAATGGGCTAACCTAGCTGAATTACCAGAAAATTGCATCTCCCCAACCGTTGGGAGTCAGCCTGTGAACCTCGGTCAATGGATCGGCTTAATCGCCATAGTTCTTTCTTTATACATCCTGTGGCAAATTCGGGAAGTGCTTTTGCTAATGTTTGCCGCAGTTGTGTTAGCCACCACCTTAAATCGGTTAGCGAAACGCTTCCAACGCTTTGGGATGAAGCGTGGATTCGCCGTCCTCCTAGCAGTAGCTATCTTTTTTGCAGGTATCGCGGGTTTTTTCTGGCTAATTGTGCCACCTTTTGCACAGCAGTTTCAAGAACTAACTTATCAGGTTCCGAAAGGGTTTGAGAGCTTTAATGGTTGGCTTGATGCCCTAAGAACTCGTATTCCTAACCAGTTAGTTCCTTACATCCCAGATATCAATAGCCTCATCCAACAAGTACAGCCCTTCGTCAATCGACTATTGGGAAACTCCTTCGCCTTTGTATCTGGTTCTTTGGAAGTCGTCCTGAAGATTTTGCTAGTGTTGGTTTTAACCGGAATGCTATTAGCCGACCCCGTGGCTTATCGCCAAGTATTTGTGCAGCTTTTCCCCTCATTTTATCGGCGGCGGGTAGATGGGATTTTAGATAAATGTGAAGTCTCTTTGGAGGGATGGATTACAGGCGCTTTCATTGCCATCTGTGTAGTTGGGCTGATGAGTCTAATTGGCTTATCAATTTTGCATGTAAAGGCAGCACTAGCTTTAGCGGTTTTAGCAGGATTTTTTAACTTAATTCCCAACCTTGGCCCAACGATGAGTGTCATACCCGCAATGGCGATCGCCTTTTTGGATGAACCTTGGAAAGCGATCGCTGTCTTGGCTCTCTACTTTATCATTCAACAGGTTGAAAGTAATTTCATCACGCCCGTTGTCATGGCGCATCAAGTCTCATTACTGCCAGCGCTAACCTTAATTGCCCAACTATTTTTCGTGACTTTCTTTGGCTTTTTAGGATTATTTCTAGCCCTACCCTTGACCGTTGTCGCTAAGATTTGGTTGCAAGAAGTGTTAATTAAAGATGTTTTGGATAACTGGGGAAATAATCATACACAAGAGACTGAGTTGGTGATGGTTTCTGAATCTCCTCAAGCAGATGATAATTGGACAGCAGAAAATCCTGATATTAATCAGAAGCGATCAGATTAAAGAAGAATTCAGGAGTCAGAATTCAGGAGTCAGAATTCAGGAGTCAGAATTCAGGAGTCAGAATTCAGGAGTCAGAATTCAGGAGTCAGAATTCAGGAGTCATATCATGTCCGAATCTAGTTCCCTCCCCTTTATAAGGGGAGGGTTAGGGTGGGGTAAAACTGACGCGAAAAACCAGGTGAGTAAACTATTTCAGACTTGTGTATACACCGTAGCTTAGGGGTTGGGGTGAGGTTCTTTTACAGGACTTACGCAAACAATAGCCGAAAAGAGTGATTTTCTGGTAAGGGCAATTCATAAATTGCCCCAGAGGACGTGTGGTTTTGTGTAAGTCCTATTTTATTATGGGTAATTTGGCGGACATGATAAGCTGTTGCGTATTTAATTTGTATATTGAACGCGCTCATGTTGCCCGCACTACAATATTTTTGGGTTTTCGTGTTATACAATTTAGCTGCACATCAACTTATCACTCCTGAATTCAGAATTCTGACTCCTGAATTCTGAATTCTGTTTTGTCAAAGTCTAAGGTTTATCCGAGAGAATCGGTTCTGCGGCAATATCATCTAAGTGGATACTGCTTAACAAATTCCGCCACTCTGTTTGCAGTGCTGCATCTTCAGGATTTTTCTGACGCAGTTGAGCCAGTATCGTCAGTGCCTCGTACCATATCCCCTTTTGGGCATAGATAGCATAGCGCTTTAGAGGTTCTGTGGTTTGTAGCTCTTTGGCTGTGGCTGGATTCACTTCGACTCGTTGTATTACCCCATCGACGAAAGTCGGGGGAGAATTTTCTTCCTTGTCACAGTTAATCTTGAGAAACCAGTGATATTGTTTGTCTACTACTAAAGCGGGAGCAGTGCTAGGCAGAGAAACGCGGATGACTCCTGGTTTATCTGGTAGAGCGATCGCCTTTTGGTAAATCTCGTTAGAGTCCTGATCTTGCAGCACAAATTGAACTGCATAGGGCAAATCTTTGGTATATGGCACATAGAAAAACCAACTTGGGCGTTCTTGCGTTGTCTCTCCCCAGACATTAATCACTGAGTTAGCTTCCTGAGTAAAAGGTACTAAAGCAGTCAGATCAAGTTTAGTAAGTTCACATCCAGGCCCGCGCTTTGCTCCACCACGAACGCGACCTCCCGGAGGTGGGCCAGGTGGAAGTGAAGGTTGATTAAATGTAGCTTGAGCAAGGGTCGTTTTATGATTAGAGCGTAGGCGTAACCCATCGCTAAGTAAAGAACCAAGAGTTGGTTTCGCCAGTACTGGAATCAGGCTAACTAATAAACTGGTGCAGCTAAAAGCTACTACTAAAAACAGTTTTATCAGTTGTGAATTTGACTTCATAAAAACCTACCTTAAATAAAAGTCTGAAACTTTCTTCAATTTTGAATTTTGAATTTTGAATTTTGAATTGGAAGTCCCCTATTGCCCACTCGCCACCTGAACTTTTGTTTTTGAATTATTATAAATTGACATCAAGCCAACCGTGGCTACCAATGACAAAGCCGATGGTACAAAGGGTACCCAAGCACCCCAAATGAACAGACTAAAACAAACTATATACACAATACTAGAGGCAATACTGACTGCCAATGCCAACCAGGGTAACGAAAGCTTTCGCCAAGCCAGGACTCCCCCTACCAAAGACCAGCCCCAAATCCAGGCCACCTCAACCCACAGCGACCAAACTCGCAGCAATGGCCGCCCATCCTGGACAGCACTGAGGATCTGGCTGATCATCTGCGCTTGTACTAACACTCCTGGCATTTGCTCATCTAAAGCAGCACCATAAGGTGTAGGCCAGGTGTCTGGAGAATCCCCCCTTGCCACCACACCAATTAAAACAATCTTGTCTTTGATGGCATTAGGGTTAACTGAACTAGATAAAAATGGGGTTAGCTTCACCAGTTCGGCTATTTGTTTTGAAGAACGGTAGTTAAGTAAGATTTGACCGCCATTGGCATCAATATTTTGATAGCCGCCACTACGAGATTTCAGATTTGGAAAAATAGTTTTACCGAGCTGCAAATTCCCTTCAGGGGTGAACTTTGGTTGAATTCCTGAAGGGCGCAGATAGAGAGAGGCCAGTTGTAGACTGAATGCAAAGGGAGCAGGACACAACGATGTCGCCTCCTGGTTCATAAACAAAAGATGCCGACGGATAACTCCATCACGATCGTGAATAAAGTCACTGAATCCCAGGTTGACTGTAGGGATTTCTGGTGGCGGTTTAATGCCTTTGATATTTACTGTGCTATCACTTCCCTTGCATATACCAATCAAGTTCTGAGTTTGGTTGAGACGAGTAATTAAATCTGGTTGTTTGGCTTTAAAATCACGGTAGATATCTAAACCGATCGCACGGGGTTGGTATTGATTCAGTTTTGCCAGTAGTTTGTTGAGAGATTTTTCGGAAATCGAAGCTCCAATCAAAGACTCACCATTTTGTCTTTGAATTGCCAAATCATCATCGTCAATTGTAATTACTAGCAGTCGGGGATCAACTCCCTCCGCAGGGCGCGATCGCATCATCAGGTCAAAGGCTTGAATCTCTAGATTTTCCCAAAATCCTAGCAATCTCACCCCACAAACCAAGGCTGTAATTGCCAAACTGGATAACAAGGTTCTCTGAAATTTGCGTCCGGTAGGCAAAGCTAAAATCGGTGGTTCTTCAGTTTTTGTAGACCTTAATTCATCCCAAGTGGGTGGTATCTGCGCTGGATTTTGACAAATCACTGGTAGCCAAGTCGCACAAGGAAATCGATCCTCAAGTCCTTGCAACCGTTCTCGCGCTTGGCGTACCGACTGATATAAAGACTCGCCACCGGCAAAACCTTGGAGAAAATACTTTAAGAACTCCTTTGCAACCAAGTCTGGGACTGGTTCACGCATCACAATGATTTCAGGAATTTGCAAATCAGCCAATTCTCGGGCCAATCCCAATCCATCACAAGAGTTGAATATAGCTAGTTGCAAGCCGTTTTCAATCGCTCTCTTGAGAGCGTACTTTAACTCGCCAATGCTGAGGCTATCAGTTTTATTCAGGTAAATTCGTCCGCTTTCTCCATTTCCGTTACTGGAACTGTGCCCAGCAAAGAAGAGAATATCCCAGTTTTTTCCCCAAAGATGCTCAGTCAATTCTTTACGTTGTGGTTCTACCAAAAAGCTAACGTCTGCGTTCGGACACTGTTGCAGTAAGGCTTGATCGGCTTCGGTGTCAATCCCCTGACTATTGCCCACAATTGCTAAAATGTTGACCAATGGATTTTTTGTGCGTGGCTTGTAAATGCGATCGTAGGATGGTGAAGAAAGGGCAATTTCAGCCTTGGGGTACTGTTCTAATAAGTCCCACAGATGCCAGGGTAATAGTTGCAATTGGCTATTTTCTGTTTGCAGAATCACCCGCACTTCTTCGGTGGACGACAATCTTTGTAACCATTTTTCCCTCAAAGGGCGAAATTCCTCTGCTCGCAGCCAGGTATTAAAACGTGCGCGCAAAATATGGGAAGTGTTTTCGCAGTCTTGAATCATCGATACATTCGTCACCTGCATTTGGTCAGCATGGAGGCGATAACGATTGCCTATTTGTCGATAACTAGACTGCCAATGACTATAATAGAGCGGCATTTCTGGGAATGAAGGTAGCTTCCCCGTGATTTCTGCTGTAGCACGCTCGTGTTCTTCACCAATTTGGAGAGTGACAGCAAACCCCTGCTCAAAACTACCCTCCCCGAATTTCAGAATCACTAACTTACCCATCAGTCGCTATCTCCCTGTGCAAATCATGCCCTGTTCTAATGTCTGATCGCAAGCTCCCGAAGCGTTTACAGATTTATTTCAAAATCCCTAAAAGCCGAGTTGAATTTTTAATTATGAATTTTTAATTAACCAATTACCACTTATAAATTACCGACAAAGAGGGAAGATAGCTAGATGTTTCAAATTCTAAAATGTTCGGTAATGCTGATATCATTCATGGCGACTCTAACGCTAAATTGCTCTGTAGGTTCCCCGCGAAACTGCAACTGAATGTAGTTGTCTGATTTTCTAGATTGAGCGTCTAGAAATACTGTTCCCGAACTATCTAGAACGGTAAGATGAACTCCGGGCGGCAAGTAGACTTGATTCCCAGTGGCGTGCAATTGGAGATGAATACTGGTTTGTTGATCCTTTTCGGGGCTGATTTGCACAATCAACATGACTGGTTGGTTGAGAATTTGGATACCCAAATCAATCAGTTTTGCACGTTTAGTGATTGATTCTGGTTGGTTTAGGGCATTTAGTTGCAAAGTTTCAGGACTGCGAAAGGCATAAGCTGGTCTGAGTTCCGGCACGTTCCACAAAGATTCAATAGTCTGCCAACCTTTCTCAAATATACCAGCAAACCACTGACTCAAATTCACCAATTGGCGCAGTTTCCACAGGTGGTCGATAAACGCTTCCAATGGTTGTAGTTGTTCTAAAGGCAGTGTTTCAGTTGCCACACTAGGCATAAAACCAAGCAGTCTCGCTTCTTGGAGTGATTGATCAAATTGAACTACTAAATAACCCACCCGTTCTTCCCAGGTTTCTGGAGGAATGGAACATCTCTGCTGATGCAGATGGACAGGGCGACACTCCAGACGACCAACTGAAGGCATCTTTAAGTCAGCGACATTCCCACAAAGGCGCATGATGGGGTTCCAGCTGTCACTAGCTTGGAGGTCAGTAGGAATATCCATCATTGTCAAGTAGTCATTCACCACCCACACAGCTAGCGTATTCAGCCGAACTTGCTCTGCTTTTTCAGGATTTGGCTGTTGGTTAGCAAATTGCTGGGCAGTTATGCGAGCTGATTGGGAAATCGGCAATGTTAAAGCAAAATCGTCTAGCTGATAGGTGGAGTTATTCATAAATCAATCCCTAGTGATCAATGCTGGTATATACATATCACCTACATTCACTAAATTTATGCCACAAAATAGAGAATGATTATTGGAAAAACAGAATTAGGGATTGGCGATTGGGGGCTAGGGCTAGCAAACAGCATCCAATAAGCTAACAATTACTCACTTTTGCTTACTTTCTTTGACAAGCTGCGAATTAACTCACGTAACACATCAGTTTTAGTTCTTGATGTCTGCTTACAGTATCTCTCAAGCACATCCATTTCTTTTTCTGGAATCCTTATATTTAACTGTTTTTCGTCTGCCATTTCCTAGCATTTTGCTATACAATCATTACATGATAATAGGATTTCAGACGAAACTCAAGGTAAATAAAAAACAACTTGCAGTGCTGGCACAACACGCAGGTACGGCAAGACACGCATATAATCAGGGTTTGGCATTATGCAAAGAAGTATTAAAGCACAACCGCGTCAATCCTGAGGATAAAATCAAATTTCCGTCAGCGATTGACTTGCATAAGTGGTTGATAGCATCAATCAAAGCTCGCTTACCTTGGTACTACGAAGTAAGTAAATGCGCTCCTCAGTATGCGCTCAGGTCGTTGTCTGATGCGTTTAAAGCTTTCTTTAAAAAATTGCGGGGATTCCCGAACTTCAAGAAAAAAGGACGCAACGACAGTTTTACTTTGGATGGTTCAATTCATGTTGACCACCACAAGGTAAAAGTGCCTGTGATTGGCTGGGTAAAAACTTATGAGCGATTGCCGCATGGAGTGAAACCTAAATCAGTCACAATAAGCCGCCAAGCTGAAAGAAAAGTTTATCTCATTTAAGATTGAGATAGAAACTATCCACACTTCCAAAGCAATTGATTTTGTGGGCGTGGATTTAGGCATCAATCATTTAGCCACGCTCTCCACAGGGGAGATGTTTGACGGCGCAAAAAGTTACAAAAGATACTATAAGAAATTATCTCGGATGCAGTGGCTAAACCGCCATAAACAGATTGGATCTGCTAACCAGAAAAAAGCCACGCTCAAGGCAGCAAGACTACACCAAAAAATAGCCAATGTCCGCAAGGATACACTACACAAAATTACAACTCATATCAGTAAAAACCACGCTGTTATTGGGATTGAGGATTTAAATGTGTCCGGGATGATGGCTAACCGGAAATTATCCAAAGCTATTGCTGATATGGGATTCTATGAGTTCCGCCGTCAGTTAGAGTACAAAACTCAACTGCATGGTAGTAAGTTAGTTATTGTGGATAGGTTCTACCCCAGTAGTAAGACTTGTTCTAACTGCGGGGTCAAAAAAGAATCTCTGTCACTCAAAGAACGTGTTTTTAAATGCGAACACTGTGGATTTGAATGTGACAGAGATTTAAATGCTTCTGTGAATTTGTCCAAGGCGGCCAGATCGGTCGTGTCAGCTTGTGGACTAGTTGATGCCGACATCGCTAGGTTGAAGCAAGAAGAAAATGTGAGCAATTGTTAGCATTTTTAGATCGGACTAACACTCCCAGTACAACGTTTAATATAACTCCAGCTTATGTCAGGGAAATCTCATAGATTAAAGCGATCGCACCATCCAAATTTTTAGTGCGCTACCGATAGCGTAGCGCACTAACTCCTAACTCTTGTACAGACGCGATTAATCGCGTCTCTCCAAATTCCTGTACAGACGCGATTAATCGCGTCTCTCCAAATTCCTGTACAGACGCGATTAATCGCGTCTCTACTTCTTCACCACTTGCAGGCGCTGAGTTATCATCGTCATCCCATTACCGCGCAGGATGACAGCAGAAACCCATTGACTACCAGGGATAGATGGTGCTTGTCCGACTTTAAACAATCCGCCAGATGTCAGTAATTCCAAATCCACGGATGTGGGGTTGAGAAATTTATCTGGTTGGATAGATTCCTCTAGCGCGGTTCCTAGTAGAAAATCATCACCAAGTGGCTCTTTGACGATCGCATCAAAATTATACTTCTGACCGACTTGCACTTGCTGTGGTAATTTAATCTCAATTTGGGGCGGCTTGCTGCCAGAGGTAATTAGGGTGCGTTCTGACAAAATATCTTGGCGGACGATTTTTCCCCCGGCAATGCGCTGACGCGATTTAATCGTGGCATTGAGAGTCAAATTATTAGGGCTACCAGAGGGTAAGCCAGTTATCTGCGTTTCTGTTTCGGCAATAATCCCATTGCTTTCAGATTTTGAAGATAGCAATTTTGTAGTGTATTGCAACTTAGGATATCGTTGCCAAAGTGAAGTCAAAGACTTTTCCATAGTTTGGAGGTTTAATCCATCTCCATGAGTGAAATTGGGGCTATAGAATTGCAACACCCCTTTCACATCCCCGCGAGTAGCGGCGGCATCAACTTGCGTCAACAGGTTTTTCAGTTCGGGTGGTGCATTTTGGGGTGTACCAGCTTGGACTAATTGCTGTGGTGTCGTCGCTTGAGTGCGTTGCCAACTACTTGTTAAACCAAGTGTCAGCAGGAAGGATATCAACCCGATACTTGCTGGAAATCTAAGTTGGCGTTTCACTAAGGCGGCAATAATGTTAGTCATTGGTAAGAATTTACTGATTTGATTAGAGAAAGTAAGGAAATTGTTTTATCTTAGTTAAGCTAGGCGCTAAACGGTAAAGGTTTGATGGCAAACGCACCGATACGATTATTAATCGCTGCCAGTGGGACTGGTGGACATTTATTTCCAGCGATCGCACTGGCAGATAAACTTCCAGATTATCAAATAGAATGGCTGGGAGTATCCAATCGGCTGGAAACTCAACTTGTTCCCAAACAGTATCCCTTGAATACTATTGCAGTTGAAGGGTTTCAGCAAGGGTTTGGACTCTCCTCGATTCGCATCTTGGGTAAACTCGCCCTTTCGATTCTGGAAGTCAGACGAATTCTCAAACAGGGAAATTTTCAAGGGGTGTTTACCACAGGGGGTTACATTGCAGGACCTGCCGTGATTGCGGCGCGTTCTCTCGGTTTACCCGTGGTTTTCCACGAGTCTAACGCCTTACCAGGGAAAGTAACTCGCTTTTTTGGCCCTTGGTGTAATGCGGTAGCTTTGGGATTTGAAGTAGCTGCTAAATATTTACCCCGTTCTAAAAGTGTGTACGTTGGCACTCCTGTGCGATCGCAATTTCTCGATGGGGCAATTAATGCACCACTAGATTTAGCCATTCCTGATGGTGTTCCCTTAATTGTCGTCTTTGGTGGTAGCCAAGGTGCAATTGCGATTAATAAATTGGTGCGCGAATCTGCAAAGGTTTGGTTTGATGCTGGTGTCTATGTAGTACACTTGACAGGCGATCGCGATCCAGAAGCAGATAGTCTCAAACATCCACAATACATAGCCTTACCTTTTTACAACAATATGGCCGCCTTGTTGCAACGAGCAACTCTTGCCATTAGTCGTTCTGGCGCAGGTAGCTTGACAGAATTGGCAGTGTGTGGAACGCCAGCGATTTTGATTCCTTACCCCTTTGCCGCAGAAGATCATCAATCTTATAATGCAGACGTATTTACTTCATCTGGTGCGGCGTTAACGTTGAAGCAATCAGAGTTGACGACTCAAGCATTGCAAAGTATTGTGTTGAATTTGTTGCAGTCACCGCCAGAGTTAGTAAAGATGAGCGAAAAAGCTCATGCGATCGCAGTTCCCGATAGTGCCGAAAAGTTGGCGCAATTAGTGCGTGAGGTGATAGAAACTTAAAATAATTCGTAATTCGTAATTCGTAATTAAAGACAATAGGAATTTATTCTCCAGGTTATGAATATCTTATTTAACCAAAAATTCCGCCTCACAATCGGTTGTGCTGGCTTATTAGTTGTAAGTTTAGCCAGTAGCCATTTTTCATCTCCACAAGATTTGTTAGCAGCATCTGCACCATATCCAGTTGTCGATGAGTTCAAAAAATATAAATTTAGCATTAATGGCAGCCAGATTGTTACTCCAGTCAAACTGCCAAATAGTAAGGTTAACTTCAATCAAAGAGATTTATTAACCGTTCTTGCTAATACTAGAAAATATTTTCAAGACTACGCTTCAGAAGATCCAGATATTCTGCGTACAGGAATACTTGCCACTCAAGGGGTTACTGTGCCAGATGTTCTCAAAACTTTGGATTTCATGATTGCTGTCTTAAAGGAGGATATTGCTAATAATCGAACTACTCGTTTACAAGACCCTAAATTTATCAATACCAATTTTAGAGTCATTAAATGGTCTGCCTACAACCCAAACAATAAACAGCAAAAACAATTACGAATTACCAAATATGCTGTATTTACTCACCCCGGTTCTCGCAAAAAAACCTCTACTTTTAATATACCAATTTATAGCTTAAAAGAAAACTCTAATAACGATAAATTCTACACTCAATACACAAAGCAGGATGTTTTGTCGGGTATTTATGAACCAGGTGGTAGAGAATTTGGAAAAGTTACGACTCTCGCTTATCTAACCAGAAATGGCTTAGAAGAAGCAATTATGGAAGGAACAATACTGATTAATTTTACAGATGGTGATCAGGCGTTTTTTAATGTAGATAGAAATAATGGAATGTCTTATATTCGCGGATTAAAGGCAACAGCACAAAAGCGTTATTGGTATTTTAGAGAAGTTGATGCTATTAAAGGCTATGGATACAAAATAGATGCAAAAATTTCTATCAAACCCGGAGTCACTTTTGCGGGAGATGTTTTGAATATTGGTTTAGGTAAAGTGATTGTGATTGAGCATACTCAAGGTGGTCGCAAACATTTGCAAATGGGAGTCATCGCCGATACAGGCGGAGCATTTTTACCCAATCTTTATCAACTCGATTTTTTGGCAGGTATTTTTCAGAATAAAAAAGAATTTGGGCAGAATATCAGCCAATTGCCAGACTATGCTACAGCATATTTTTTAGTAAAGAAGTAATGCATTAATTTGATTGATTCAAAATATCTATGCACGGGTCAACATAATTCATAATTTTAGGACTTACACACTTTACAAATTGAGCATCATGTGCATATAAAGCTTGTTAAGATAAAAGTCTTGCCCTGCCTCGTTCCCAGGCTCTGCCTGGGAATGTGATCACTGGGAGGCAGAGCCTCCCAGTTTGAGAGGAGGCAGAGCCTCCCACAAGAGCATTACAAGGCAGAGCCTTGTAACGAGATGTGATGCATATTTGGTTATGTCTGTCAATGCGTAAGTCCTACAAAATTAAGTATTTGTAGCAACTGTCTTGATTGTCAAGTGCGATCGCCTGATGTTGGCGACTGTTTTAAAAGTTAAACGTTTGCTTTGTTTGTGGAGATTTATGAAGGCGATGCCTACGGCGGGCGTAGCTGCCGCACCTGTATACTTGATCGCGGTGCGACAAAGTTAAGAGTACCTGAACACGATATTTGAGTACCTGAACACGATATTTGAGTACCTGAACACGATATTTGAGTACCTGAACACGATATTTGAGTACTTGAACACGATATTTGAGTACTTGAACACGATATTTAAGTACCTGAACACGATATTTAAGTACCTGAACACGATATTTGAGTACCTGAACACGATATTTGAGTACCTGAACACGATATTTAAGTACCTGAACACGATATTTAAGTACCTGAACACGACTTCGAGGTATCTGTTTTAACGAAGAAGCTGTTGGTAGGGGGCTTTTTAGCAGGGGGAAATGACCCAAGGGCGAACGTGGGTTAAAAACCTTTGATTTTGTATTAGTCCACGGAGGTGGACTTCGTTTGTATAGCCGCGATTTCTAATCGCCAGGGCTAGGTGCAAGATGTGAGTTAAGAATAATCTCGTACTCTCAGCGATGACCAGAAATAAACAAAACTAATAACTTGCATCAGCTTTACTGAAGTAATAAAACTTGATTAAAAATTGTAAAGCAGTGTAAAGTACTTTCACAGGCAAAAACAAAACCGCCTGATTCATAAATAACCGCAATCATAAAACCATGACAACAACCTTACAACAGCGCTCAAGCGCCAACGTATGGGATCGATTCTGCGAATGGATCACCAGCACTAATAACCGCATCTACATCGGTTGGTTCGGCGTAGTAATGATTCCCACCCTGCTAGCAGCCACCGCCTGCTTCGTAATCGCTTTCATCGCCGCACCTCCAGTAGACATCGATGGTATCCGTGAACCTGTTGCAGGTTCTTTAATCTACGGAAACAACATCATCTCTGGTGCAGTAGTACCTTCCTCCAACGCTATCGGCTTGCACTTCTACCCAATTTGGGAAGCAGCTTCTCTAGATGAGTGGTTGTACAACGGCGGCCCTTACCAATTGGTAATTTTCCACTTCCTGATTGGCATATTCTGCTACATGGGTCGTGAATGGGAACTATCCTACCGCTTAGGAATGCGTCCTTGGATTGCGATCGCATATTCTGCACCAGTAGCAGCAGCAAGTGCAGTATTCTTGGTATACCCCATCGGACAAGGTTCCTTCTCTGATGGTATGCCCTTGGGAATAAGCGGAACATTCAACTTCATGATCGTGTTCCAAGCAGAACACAACATCTTAATGCACCCCTTCCACCAATTAGGTGTAGCTGGTGTATTCGGCGGAAGTTTGTTCTCTGCAATGCACGGTTCACTAGTAACTTCTTCCTTGGTTCGTGAAACAACTGAAACCGAATCACAAAACTACGGTTACAAATTCGGTCAAGAAGAAGAAACCTACAACATCGTTGCAGCCCACGGCTACTTCGGTCGTCTAATCTTCCAATACGCTTCCTTCAACAACAGCCGCAGCTTGCACTTCTTCTTAGCAGCATGGCCTGTAATCGGCATCTGGTTCACCGCCTTGGGTGTAAGCACAATGGCGTTCAACTTGAACGGTTTCAACTTCAACCAATCAATCATTGATTCTGAAGGTCGTGTGATTGCAACTTGGGCAGATGTAATCAACCGCGCTAACCTGGGTATGGAAGTAATGCACGAGCGCAACGCTCACAACTTCCCCCTAGATTTGGCTGCTGGTGATTTTGCTCCTGTAGCTCTAACCGCTCCTGCTATCAACGGTTAATCATAATCTGAGATACGCTCTTCACGCTTATCTATAAGTAAAAGACGCTCTCCCGAAAGGGGGGCGTTTTTGCATTAGGGATTTCCAAATACTCAACTACTTCTTGTGGGGTGGGCGTCTCGCCATTGGCGTCAACTTAAGCCAAGACCCTTTTTAAACCTCGTTAAACCTCGTTTACAGCAAGAAGCTGGAAATGCAGATCATTGCGGCAGAGCCGCAAGTCTTGAGGCGGCAGCCCTCTCAGAATGCATTCCCAGTCGGAGACTGGGAACGAGGCAATCTCTAAATGCTGCTTTAGACTAACTTTCACCTGAAGTTGACACCAATAGCTTTTCAGTCTACCCCACAAGATTGGATAATTTATTTGTTGGAAGTCCCTTAGACGAATGGCACTAAGTTAAGATGCAGCCCTTGCCCTGACTGGTTCCCAGCCTGGAGGCTGGGAACCCATTCTGGGAGGCTCCGCCTCCTGTTTCTTGACCAGAGGCAGAGCCTCTGGGAATTCGTTCCCAGCCTCCAGGCTGGGAACGAGGTTACACAAGTCTTTGGGCTTTTCTTAGTGCCATTCGTCCCTTAGACCGCTATAGTTCAGAACTTAAACAATAATTATCAAAAAGTAAATTTTACGGGTAAAAATTGCTAGCAGCGCTGATAATTGCCTCAAAGCTCAAATATAAGGAGAAGCCGAAAATGATTTTACAACGTGGGCGTAGGGTTGTAGCTGCTTTGTTGCTGTCAGTGGTACTACTGACAACAGCCTGTACTCCCAAAACACCTGGACGTTTTGACCAGGCGCAAAAAGAAAGCACTCAACAAAAAAGCGGTCAAGCGGTAACTAAGACCGCAACTCAGGGTAGCGAATTTAATAAGCTTTTCCCTGATGCCGGTGATGGCTACCAGCGGGTCTATACCCAAGAGAAAAAAGGCTTTGCGGAAGCGAAGTTGAAAAAAGGCGGTAAAGATATAGCGTTGCTGTCGATTTCTGATACTACCAGCACACCTAGTGCAGCAGCAAAGTTCTCGAAAAGCACCAAAAAAATTGGTGGTTATCCCGCAGTAGAGATTGGTAACACGCAAACTGCAATTTTGGTAGGTAAGTACCAAGTAAAAGCACTTTCCCGCGATCCGTCATTTAAAGCTAGCGATCGCGCCAATTGGCTAGAGAAGTTTAATCTGAATGGTTTGGCTAAACTAAAATAATTTGCATTAGGAACATTCAGATAATAAAATCTAAATAAGGAGATTTTTGTGAGTAAATCGATTGTTGAGTTGGTTGATCAATTACCAACAAGCGGCTTGACCATTTCTATGTTGAATTCCCTCGATTTTGTTGCTCCAGGCCAGTGGCAAAATACCGTCGGCTTTGTCAACACCATTAAGACCGTCACTGGCGAAGACGACGAAGATTTAATTCAGCAAATTGGCGAACGAGCGATTTATCTATTCAACGACAAATCCCAAGGATACCAAACAGCCTTGTGGTTATATCAAACCGTTGATGGTACAGATAGAGCTATTGGTGCAGCAGCTTTAGCTAACAAAGTTGGCGAGAAAATTCCTTTGTTGGGTTTTTTAAACTCTGTGACTCCCAAACCTGACAAAGCCCAAACCATCGATCTAACATTAAAATTAGTGGCTGAGTTGGTAGCTTTCTGCCAAATTAACGGCATTCCTGGAGACAGTATTGGGGATTTTGTCGCCTCTTTAGGTGAGTATAGTGGTGAGTCACTCATCCGCATGGTGGCATTAATTTGTGTTGATGGTTTGATCCCTCTAGGCCCAGACTTCATCAGCAAAGCGATATCTGGAATTAATCAAACAAATCCACAGGACTTAGAAAAAAACTCGACTTTCCAAAACATCAAAGATGTGATTCCAGGGAACAATGCTGGTAGTAAACTCGCTTTTATCGGCGAAAGCTTTGACTCAGTTAAAGGTTGGATGAGTGGGTTAGTCAGCGCCAATAATTTAACGCCACAAAAGGTAGTTGGCAACTTGCAAAGTTTTGTCGATATTGCCGATGACAAGTTAGACTACCTCGCGGCGTTCCTAGATGTAGCAACTAATTATTATGAACACACCGGCACGCAAACTTTAGCACGTCGCTTGATTGAACGGGCGGTGGCTGAGATTTAGGTTGATTGGGAGTGGGGGAGTAAGAATTTTAGATTTTAGATTTTGCGAAAAGTTGCGTGCGGGGGTTCCCCCCGTTGAGCAAACTTTTTAAGACGGATTTTAGATTGAAATTTAATCTAAAATCGTCAATCTAAAATCCAAAATTAAATTGCCCCATACCAATTAGGGTAAACGCAGATCAGATGCGATCGCATCTAAGTAAGGTTGAAAAATAGCCAAGTTTTCCAGTTTCTCAAACTTACCTGTTTGTGTACCTGGATCAAATGCAGTGGTAATTACGTAAAGTTTAGTGCCATCAAAAGCAACATGTCCGATATGTTGCTCTTGTACTCCGCCTTGTTGCTTGAGTCCGACGAACCCATAGCGGATTCCCTGAAGCTTACCAACGGGTAATGGTTGGGGTGGATAGGCTGAGAAAAGAATCTGTTTTCCATATTTACCCTGACGGTCTTTCACAAAAGCAGCGTATTGGTCTGCAACCCAAGCCTTGAGTGCTGATAATACCTGGGTTTGGTATTTGGAACTTTGGTAGTCCACTTGGGAACCAGGTGAAATACCAGCTGCTACAAGTTTCTTTTGGAAATCCTCATTCTTTGCTAATGGGTAAACGTTAATCTCAACTGTACCCAAAAGTTCCCCTTTGGAGGAGACACACAACAGGGGCGCATTTCCCTTGCAAGCAGCAACTTCCCAGTTAGTGGAAGCAGGAGCATTTCCCAGGATTTTCTGCCAGATATTTCCCTGATTAGGGTTGGGAAGTTTTGTAACGGCAGGGGGTTTTACCACTTTGGGTGGAGAAAATTGGGGGAGAAGAAATTTTGCTCCCAGTGGTATTAACACCAGCAAAATAGAACCTAGTAATAAATGATAAAGTCGTAACATTTTATTGAAAATCCAGAGTCAAGATTGCAGACTGACGATATCTACAATACTTTATGGGTATATATATGACTCGTATTTCGGAATTAAGTAGCGATCGCTCAGGCAGTTAGTGTTTTGAAAATTCAGCTGTAGACTAAGTGGTAAAGATTATTATTGCTAGTCTTGGTAATCATCCGATGACTGAGTGTTTTAAAAGTAAATTAAAAAATATTCATCCTCAAATGCTCCATTAGCTATGGTCAAACTGCGCTAAAATCCTTTCTGCTTCCTGACACAGCACTTCGTGATATTCACCGTTACTAGCCAGCAAACCTCCCCATTGATTGATATCACCGGTGTTATACTCCAACGGACTACCATCGAAGTGGGTAAACTTACCACCAGCTTCTGTTAAAATCAGTTCGGGGGCTGCCATATCCCAATCTTTGGGCGCAGACTTGCCGGAAAGGGAAATATAGATATCTGCCTGTTGCTCGACAATGGTGGCGATTTTGCACCCTACACTACCCACAGCTTTCTGATTTTGACAGGGTAAGTTTTGTAGTAAGTAATCTAACCGTTGGTTGCGGTGAGAGCGACTAACGACTAAAGTTAAATCCTCAACTGGTTTACCTGACGACACTTGTAAAGGAACAGATTCATTACGGGTTTCGACAAATGTACCCCCACCTTTGGTAGCGTAATATAACTTTTCTGTCTCTGGTACTGCCACCACTGCCAACACTGGGCGTGTTTCCTTGACTAAAGCAATGTGAACCGCATAATCCCCAGTTTTTTCGATAAAGTCTCGTGTGCCATCCAAAGGGTCAATTATCCATACCCAAGGGGCGGAAGGCTGTGTACCATTACTTGGCGATTGGTAAGTTTCTTCACTGATGTAAGCAAAATCTTCGTTACCTAAAGTTGCTTGTAGCCTTTCCAAAATATATTGACTCACAGCTACATCAGCAACAGTGACAGGCTCATTCTGTTTATACTGTACTTCTAAGTTAGGGTCTTTTGCAGTGCCGTGGTAATACGATCGCAGTATATCTGCTGCGCCCCAACCTACCTCACGAGCGATCGCTAATATTTCTTCTAAGTCTTTCATTAATTTGGCCTAATCTAAAAATTATGTATAACGTAAAACTTTCCCTTAAAATATAATCACAGAAAGCACCAGGGAAAATATCTCCAGCCCCGAATGTATCAACCACTTGAATCTGTGGCACATCTACGATACCAGTTTTAACACAGCAATGCTATAATACTTGGTCATTTATGAAAAGAAGTGAGGTTTAAAACCTCGCCCCTTGTGGGTGGCTGTCTTTAATTTTGAATTTTGAATTTTGAATTTTGAATTGATTCATGGCTGGGGAGTGTCAAAGATAAAAGCAGACATTCCCAAACTAGCCGGGGTTGAGCATAAGCAAGTAAGTATTTACGAGCTTGTTCTAGTTGGTTGATGATCCTGGGTTGATGCCACTGCTGCCAGTAGAATTGCTGAAGATAATCAACTAACCACAATTGTGCTTCTGTATCTAAATCTTTATCAATTTTTTTCGCTAACTCCAAGGCTTTGCGTAAGGAAGCAGGGGCTTTTTTCAAATCTTCGAGTAACTCAGGCGGAATAGCTTGTAATTGCTCGTAAGATGCGATCGCACTTCCCGCACTGCCAGCTGCTATAGTCAATACTGCCTGATTTGCCAAAATTTCCTGATGACCACTTTGTGTGAGTACAACAGCCAAAGACTCGGCATCTAAACGATAAAAAGGAATACGTTGACAGCGTGACACCAAAGTTGGCAACACAGACTCAGGTGTAGGTGCAATTAAAATTAACGTCGCCTGTCCCGGTTCTTCCAAAGTTTTAAGTAAAGCATTTGCTGCGGCTTCTGCCATTGTTTGGGCTTCTTCCAGCACTACCACATTCCTCGGTGCTTCCAGGGGTGGCCGACTTAGAAACTCGGTAATTCCCCGAATTTGCTCTAGCCGAATTACAGGTGGTGCCTTACGCTTAAGTCCTTTCTCGGCGGCTTCGGCTGTTGTTAATCGTTGTCCCTGATATTGATACGTTGGTTGCACCCACAACAAAGCTGGGTGGTTTCCTTGACGCAAACGGTTTTGTAAAGACGCAGTGATTTCCATCCCACTAGAAAATAGCAATTCCACAAAACACCTGGCTGCTAAACTCCTTCCGACACCATCTGGCCCGACAAATAGATAGGCTGGAGCAACCCGGTTTTGTCTGACAGCCTGAGTCAGTAATTCTATGGCTTGCTGTTGTCCGACTACTGGTGCAAATGGGTTAATAGTTGAGTACCTTTGCCAAAACAAGAATATGAAAACAGAGGGCTGATGTAGTAGAGTTGTTTTCTTCTAGAACGACAACTTAGAAGCTACAAAATGCCTATGTTCGACATACTAGCACTGTTGGAATGACTTCTACCGACAAATAATAACCGAAGTTGCGGGGTAAATAATGGTAGCTTTGATGACCGATGTCTGACGACAAGCCGCTACGCATTTACGCTTGCAGTTATGATCGTTATAAGCGATCGCTTTTGCTTTATCGGACGTACTACAGGCGGGAGTATCTCAGTTTTGCAAATAAACCAGATCCATAAAGAAGATTCTTGCTCCCTCTCCGAACCCACGGAGAGGGTTGGGGTGAGGTTTTACAAGGCTTTTTACACTCATTGAGATACTCCCGTACAGCTTTGCGTAAAATCGTAGCGTTTTTAAACGCAGAGGGGCGCAAAGTCTTTTTAAAATTTATGCAATATTGTACTTAGGAAATTTCAGATGTCGCACAAACAATTTATTTATTGCTGGCAAAAATGGTTACTTCCCATCTTGAAACGTGCAGTAGTAATGATTTGTCTTACAGCAGGAGTGTTGAGCATCTTGGGAAGCACTGCGCCGATGAGTAATGCTCAAGCTGTTTTTCCTAGTTATGTTGCAGCTAATGCTCAACTGGTAAGTACTACTAGGCGTATCCAGGATCAACGGACATCATTAAAATCAACAGCGCTAAATGCTACTGTATATCACAGTCCCGATTGTAATTGTTGTGGCGGGTGGATTGACCACTTAAAGACACAGGGTTTTAAAATCACAGACTTTTCTACACCTGACATCGAAACAGTTAAACAAAAGTACAACGTGCCGGATAACTTGGCATCTTGCCACACAGCAATTGTTAATGGATATGTCATTGAAGGACACGTTCCAGCAGACGACATCAAACGTCTGCTTCAACAAAAGCCAAATGTTGTTGGTTTATCTGTTCCCCAAATGCCTGTAGGTACTCCTGGGATGGAGATGGAAAATCGAAAAGACCCGTTTTCTGTGTTTTCCTTTGATCGCAAGGACTCAGTTGCAGTATTCAATAAGTATTCGTCCTCTTGATCTAAACTTTTCTTAAAAACCGAAACTAGAAAGCCAATCTGCATAGAATTGGAAGCAGAGACAAACTTTATTTTAGAGGATGTTTGAAAAGTATTGGGCGAATAGAATTCGCTACTACACAAACAAAGTCCACCTCCGTGGACTAATACAAAATCAAATATTTTTAACCTGCGGAGGCAGGTTTTGTCTGTGTAGCCGCGACTTCCAGTCGCCCGGTGAGTAACTACTTAGACTTTTCAAAGAACCTCTTAGACACAGCGATCGCTGTGTCTAAAAGCCTTTTATTTATATCGGTAACAAGCGCACCAATATAGTATGTTGAGAAATTTAGATGTCTCAAAAGATATAATAAAAATAAAATAAAATAAAATCAATCAGCAGCAGCCAAATCGGGCAATGTATTCAGTTGTAAATTAACAGCACTTAGATAATTTTGGTCGTTTAAAACTTGTGATGGTAATTTATCTGCATTCACAGCAGCCTTCACTAAATCTTTTGCAATAATCTTTTTGTTCTGAGTTTCAACTACTAGCGTTTCTCCACTAGGAATTCCGTGCTGCTTCAGACCTCCCTGATAAGCAAAAGAAACTAGATTGAAAGGCTGGAGGTAACTTACAGAAGTAGAGTTCCTGGATAAATTGTTAGAGTTAATAGCTATTTCACTGCTATTGGTAGTAGCTATTTGAGCGCCAGCGATTCCAGGTACAAGAGTAATAGAAGCAAAAATAAGTGCAGAATTTATTAAGGTAAGAAGTTTCATCAGCTTATTCTTAGGTAAAATGCAATCGGTGCCCTTTACTAATAGAGTCCTCTTTATTATTAATCTCAGCTTCCTTCAGTCGGGTCATCTGATCGGTTGATATATGACTCACCCAAAAGGGTGAGCTAATTGAGTGACACAAAGAGTAATGGAGACTTCGTTAAGTCCAGAGACAGAATAGATTGGTTCAAATTTTCAAGTAGTTAACTGAGGTGAGTTGAACATTTATGCAATTTTTCAATTCGCCTCTTGAGTTTCCTTAAAAAAGCCAAAATTGCCGCGATCGCACAAATTCCCGCATCAGGCGATCGCAGCAAGCAAGTAAAAAGGAAAATAATCTATTTAGGTAGGTAGAAAGTTATGGCAAATATCAATGGTACTAACGGTAATGATACACTCACTGGGACAACGAGTGATGACCTGATTAATGGTTTAGCAGGTAACGATAAACTATATGGTAAAAGAAGCTACGATATCCTCAACGGTGGCGCTGGTGACGATTACTTAAATGTTGACTATTTATCAGGCAATACCACCCTCAACGGTGGCACTGGTGACGATACCTTGAATGCTGAGTATTCAATAGGCAATAACTTGCTCTTTGGAGGCGATGGCAATGATACTCTCTTGACTTCTCACTACGACAATGGCGGCTATAGGAATAGTGATACTAACACCCTCAACGGTGGCAATGGGAATGACACTTTCTATAGTGAGGTGATTAATGATACAAATGATAACTTGATGACTGGTGGCGGCGGCAACGATAAATTTGTTTTCCAGGTGTCTAACGGGGACACTTATAATACTAATACCATCACGGATTTCGGTGGCATTGGTAAAGGCTCAAAGCCATCAGCGGCGGTGATTGCCGAAGTGGATACCTTGCAATTTAGAGGTTCTGAGCAATTCAGTGCCAGAAATTTGCTATTAACTCAAAATGGTAATGACTTACAAATCACCTTTGAAGGGGCATCTAATGTCTATGTGGCCTTGCAAAACTTTGCCCTGAAAAACCTAGACAATCTAGCCCAGGTCGGCAATATCGTGTTTGATGGGCAATCTAGGATCACGGACAGCTTTGATGTCTTCAATGCCAACTCCACCCAAAATACTATCTTCAACAAGAACACAGTCACCTTCCTTAACGACCTCTCCAACAATGTCAACGGCTTTGACAATTCAGATGATGTAATTAATGGTCAGGGAGGTGATGACATCATTAACGGCTTGAGTGGCAACGACATTTTGAGGGGTGGTGCGGGGAATGATCTTCTCATTGGTGGTACGGGCAATGACACTCTCAACAGTGGTGCGGGGAATAACACCCTCAACGGTGGCAATGGTGACGATTACTTAATTGTTAAGGAGTCAAGAAGCGATAATTATTACAATTCTAGCGATCCAGTAGAGAATAACTTGCTCTTTGGAGGTGATGGTAATGATACTCTCTTTGCCTATGGCAGCCTTGGTAATAACACCCTCAACGGTGGCAGTGGAAATGACACATTCTATAGTAGTGGCTATTACTTCAATTATCAGCCGGGCAATAAAATTTTAACTGGTGGCGGCGGCAAGGAGAAATTTGTTTTCCAGGCGTCTTCCTTTGGCGGTGGTACTATTACCATTACGGATTTCGATGGCATTGGTCAAGGCTCAAAGCCATCAGCGGCGGTTATTGCCAAAGTGGATACCTTGCAATTTATAGGAACTAATTTTCCTGTTTACTCATTACCATTAACTGCGAGAAATCTGCAATTAACTCAAAATGGTAACAACACAGAAATCACTTTTGAAAATGCGCTTGATTTCAAAGTGGTCTTGCAGAACTTTGCCCTGGAAAACCTAGACAATTTAGCCCAGGTCGGCAATATCGTGTTTGATAGGGAAACTAGCATCACCGACAGCTTTGATGTCTTCGATGCCAACTCCACCCAAAGCACCATCTTCAAGAAGAACACAGTCACCTTCCTTAACGACCTCTCCAATAAGGTCAACGGCTTTGACAATTCAGATGATCTAATTAATGGTCAGAAGGGTGATGACATCATTAACGGCAAGAGTGGCAACGACTTTTTAAGGGGTGGCGCGGGCAATGATACTCTCATTGGTGGTACTGGTGACGATATTCTATTGGATAATTCCGATTTAATAGGCGATAATCTGCTCTATGGGGACGATGGCAATGATACTCTCTCCGCCTATGGAACCTTTGGTAATAATACTCTCAAGGGTGGCAATGGTGACGATAAATTGGCTGCTGGCCTTTCAAGAGGCGATAACTTGCTCTCTGGGGGCGATGGCAATGATTCCCTTTCCGCCTCTGGCTTCTGGCAGTATGAAGAGTCATCCATCCCCGCTTCTGGCAATAATACCCTCAACGGTGGTGCTGGTAACGATACTTTAAATATTGACTATTCAACAGGCAATAATTTGCTCTTTGGGAACGATGGCAATGATTTTCTCTCTGCCTCTATAGCGACGAACGACTTTTTGGGACAATACTTTACCGCTTCTTCTGGCAATAACACCCTCGACGGTGGCGCTGGTAACGATACCTTACTTGCTGACTATTCACCAGGTAATAACCTATTTAATGGGGGCAATGGCAATGATTTTCTCTCTGCCATTGTCGCCTTAGGGAATAACACGCTTGATGGTGGCAATGGCAATGACACCATAAAGGGTGGCAATGGCAATGACATCCTCGCGGGTGGGAACGGTAATGATAGCCTTTATGGAGGAACTGGTATTGATACCTTTGCTTTCAATAATTACAGTGAAGGTGTAGATAAACTTTATGACTTCAACGCCACTAATGAACTCATTCAGGTATCGGCTGATAATTTTAGTGGCGGGTTATCGTTATCAATAGGTTCGCTTGAAGCTAGTCAGTTTACAATCGGAACATCTGCAACGACGATCGCTCAACGATTTATTTATAACAACGTTACAGGTGCGCTGTACTTTGATCAAGATGGTAATATAAGTGCATTTACTCAGGTAAAATTTGCACAATTATCTGCTGGATTGTCACTAACAGAAAACAATTTTGTGATTGTTGATTCGTAATTACCCCTCCATCACTAAACGCTACAGGAAAATAGAAATATTCAGAATGTGAGGTGCTTAAAATAGCACCTCATATCATATCCGCAAAATTACCCATAATAAAAGAACCCCACCCCCAAGCCCGCTAAAGCTGCGCTTTAGCGGGCTTGGGGATATTATGCTTAATTGCCCGAACATGATATCACATTCGATTAATCAATAGAATGAGGTTATACCAATTGGTAATTCCTAATTAAGAGGTTTCATCACAAAAAATATTTCCTTCTGACTGAATTCACCTCTGATTGTTGGCGCTGTTACAACCCGGAATTCTAAAAACGTTTACTATACCTGAGTACTTTGAAAAAACAAAAGTAGTTCGTCAGGAACATAAGTCTCTTAATACTGGAGAGTTAATTGTTGTGATATCAACAATTCCTATTTGTTTATGAACTTGGCATCGTTGAAGAAGAAATAAATAAACAATAACTAACAAAGGAAGTCAAAATTAGCAAAGAGGTAAGAACAAAAGCTTAATCTATTTAGTTTTTTCTGCGCCACTAGTTAAGAGGTAATCTATGGTGCGAAACTCAAAGCTAGGGTACAGAACATTCCCTAAGTCTATTCTGCGTCCATCCGTTGCTATAGGTATAATTGCATCTTTATTGGTTGGCGGAATAAGTTTTTATATAGTAAAACGCTGGCAAAATTATGCAAATCTAGAGGCACAAGTGCCAGCAACACAATTGCCACAGTTAAAAACGGTAACAGCTTTAGGGCGGATTGAACCACAGGGAAAGGTAATTAAACTCTCTGCTGCGGTGTCTGCGGAAGGAAGTCAGGTAGAAAAGTTATTAGTGAAGGAGGGAGATCGGGTAAAAGCAGGACAGCTGATTGCGATTTTGAACAGCCGCGATCGCTTGCAAGCATCATTAATAGAGGCACAGGAACAAGTGAAAGTAGCCCAGGCAAACCTAAACCGCACCCAAGCAGGTGCTAAACGCGGTGAAATTGCCGCCCAAAAAGCCGCGATCGCCCGCCTAGAAGCACAACGCCAAGGTGATATTAATGCCCAAGCAGCGACAATTGAACGATTCCAAGCCGAAGTGCGTAACGCCCAAGCCGAAGACGATCGCTATCAGCAACTATCTCAACAGGGCGCAATTTCCGCTTCCCAACGGGATAGCAAGGGTTTAAACTTGGAAACCGCCCAAAAAAGCTTACAAGAAGCACAAGCCCAGTTAAATCGTACCCAATCAACTAGCCAGCAACAGATCAAAGAAGCCACAGGAAAACTCGATGAAATCGCCGAAGTGCGCGGAGTGGATGTAGAAGTTGCCCAAGCAGAAGTCAATCGTGCCGTAGCAGCCATGAATCTGGCAAAAGTCAATTTAAAACAGGCAGAGGTGCGATCGCCTCAAAATGGACAGGTATTTGAGATCCATACCCATCCTGGCGAATTAGTATCAAATGATGGCATTGCAGATATTGGACAAACCAACCAGATGTATGTCATAGCCGAAGTCTACGAAAGCGATATTGGCAAAGTGCATTCAGGGCAGCAAGTGCGAGTAATTGGTGATTACCTCCCGATTGAATTGCAGGGAATCGTAGATCGCAAAGGCTTGCAAGTGCGACGGCAGAATGTCATTAATACAGATCCCGTCAGCAATATCGACAACAGAGTAGTAGAAGTCCATATCCGACTAGATGAAGCCTCCAGCCGAAAAGCCGCCACCTTAACCAATATGCAAGTTAAAGCAGTAATTGAACTATGAATTGGGCATTGGTTATTCTCCTCATCTCCCTCATCCCCCTCATCCCCCTCATCCCACTCCCTACTCCCCACTCCCCACTCCCCACTTCTTATGATGGGATTGATTAAACAACTGCTACGGCGAACCCCTCTAGGATGGCTGCAACTGAATCATGAAAAAAGCCGACTCTTAGTGGCATTGTCAGGCATTGCCTTTGCGGATCTTCTCATGTTTATGCAGCTAGGTTTTCAGACTGCCCTCTATGACAGCAATACTAGACTGCATCGCAGTTTGCAAGCAGATATTGTTTTAACCAGTCCCCAAGCCCGTAACTTGCCAAGCTTGTCTACATTTTCTCGTCGGCGACTTTACCAAGCAATGGATATACCTGGGGTAAAGTCTGCCGAACCAATGTATTTCAACAACACAATCTGGAAAAATCCCCAAACACACCGTGAGACAGGGGTGTTAGTTATCGGGTTCAACCCAGATAAGCCAGCCTTTGACTTATCGGATGTTAACCAGCAATTGCAAGTGATTAAGCTACCAGGTGCTGTTTTGTTCGATCGTGGTGCTAGAGGAGATTATCAAAAAGCGATCGCCCAAATTGACCAAGGTAAAACCCTGACCACCGAAATAGAACGGCGCACCATTACCATTAGTGGCTTATTCCAAGTCGGGGCTTCCTTCGGTTCTGATGGCAATCTAATTACCAGCGATGAAAACTTTTTACGGCTATTTTCTGGGCGACAGTCTAGCAGTGTCAGTCTAGGTTTGATTCTTCTTAAACCAGGCTATGACCCGAAAAAAGTGGCAGCAATGCTCAAAGCTTACCTGAGAGATGATGTCAGAGTATTAACCCACGCCGAATTTATTGAATTTGAGAACAACTTCTGGAGAACAAATTCCCCAATTGGGTTTATTTTCAGCCTTGGTGTATCGATGGGCTTTGTGGTGGGCGTGATCATCGTCTATCAAGTCCTCTCCACCGATGTTAATGCCCACGTTCGGGAATATGCCACCTTCAAAGCAATGGGATATAACAATTACTACCTGCTAGGTGTGGTGCTTGAAGAATCGTTGATATTGGCAGCACTGGGCTTCTTTCCCGGATTGGGAGTGTCCTTAGCACTTTACCAACTGACTCGCAGTGTCACAAATTTGCCCATGTACATGACTGCGATTCGAGCATTGCAGGTATTAATACTAACTATAATTATGTGTGCAATTTCCGGTGCGATCGCCACCCGCAAACTCCAAGCCACCGATCCTGCTGATATGTTTTAGAACTAGGGGAGTGGGGAGTAGGGAATAGGGAATAGGGAAGAATTTTTTACAACTCCTAACTCCTAATACCATTTCTTTGTGAAGCTGCGCCAAACCCTTTTAACTTCTTTCTTTCTTCGCGTCCAACTCTTGGAGACGCTACGCGAACGCGTCCTTTTCCCAAGGGGAGACGCTAACGCGTAGCTTGTCCTCCGCAGGAGTACGCGGTTCGTTTTTCTTTCTTGTACTTACAGCAGTTTTCATGTATTTGAACCACATCTGTCGTAGGGGCACAGCACTGCTCATTGGTGTCAACTTAAGCCAAAACGCTTATCCCACAGGCGTTTTACCCCCCTTAATCCCCCCGATGTATTGGGGGGAAAAAAGAAAATCTGGTTCCCT
>NZ_JBALBY010000116.1:0-147525 GCF_036919575.1 Nostoc sp.
TTGCAGCAGGTCTAATTGCTGTTTTGGGGGCGATTTATCGCCTAGCCAAAATTGAAGAAAAGATTAACGATAAAATCGACGGTGTAAACAACAAAGTAGACATACTTTTGACTCAATACGCGGGAGACAAAGAATACATATATATATACCGCTTGAATCACCTTGACAAGGTAATTGAACACAAATTTATTCGTCTTGCCAACTGGATAACTCAGATTGCCGGCTTCCTACACCGGAAAACTGGGTTTCAGATCCGCGATGACAAGTTTTGATTTTCTCCTGAGAATTCAAATAGCGAACCATATGCCTGAAGAAATTAATTCAGAAACATTGCTCCAGTTGATAAAACAATTAGAGACAGAAATGAACAAACTAATTAAGTTTAACCAAGCATTAATGACCAGAGTGGAAAGCTTAGAGCAGTTCGAGCGCGATTTTGAACGTTGGCAAACAAAAATAAAGTCACACGGCGGTTTTGTCACCGGGGATTCACTCTAGCAAATTACGGAATGGGCAATGAGAAACTTCCAAAAGTTCGGGGGATGAGTATCCCTACTCATCCCCCTCCGTTTTAAATGCTATTAGTCAAAATTTTATCACTGTTTATCCTTGACACGCAAGGCTTTTAGAGTTTGGCATAAGACAAATTTAGTCAAAAATTAGTCAAGGGTAAATATGGAGGGGCTAAAAGAGTGGGTGACGAGGGATTTGAACCCGCAACCAATAGATTAAGAGTCTATTCCTCTGAATGAGTAGCAATTAGGTAGCGCGATCGCTGCTTGCGATCGCTAAAAATCGGGATAAGGCATAGCTATCTTGAGTAGTAAATGAGTAGTAAGATCGGAATATAGCCTCGAAACGTTGCTTAGAGTAAACAAGTGGATAGTGTATTAGGATTGATGCTCTTATCCTTAACAATTTGGTTGGGGTTACTGTGTTTTTGGGGACAGTTTTGGCGAGTAGACCAGCAATTAGAGATTGGAGAAACTCAGCTAGAATCGTTACCTGTGGTTTGTGCGGTGGTTCCAGCCCGAAACGAAGCTGATTTGATATCAACCAGCTTGCGATCGCTCCTACTTCAAGATTATCCTGGTTCTTTCAACGTGTTTTTGGTAGACGATCGCAGCACAGACCGGACAGCAAATTTTGCCGAAGGGGTTGCACACGCTGTAGGTAAACCTGAGCAATTGCATATTATCATCGGCGTTTCACTGCCTGCTGGTTGGTCGGGCAAACTTTGGGCAGTTGAGCAAGGTATAAACAGCGCGAGTAAATTTGCACCTGACTATTATTTGCTGACTGACGCAGATATTGAACATGATCCTGGTAATCTTCGCCGACTCGTTGCTAAAGCGGTGCAGGAAGATTTAGACCTAGTTTCTGTAATGGTGCGACTTAGATGTGAAAGCTTTTGGGAAAAACTTTTAATTCCAGCTTTCGTCTTTTTCTTCCAAAAACTCTATCCTTTCCGTTGGGTGAATAATCCCAACAATCCCACAGCCGCAGCAGCTGGCGGATCTATTCTGATCGCCCGTGAAGCTTTAGAGCGAATCGGTGGTATTCAAGTCATTCGCCAAGCTTTAATCGACGATTGCGCCCTGGCTTGTGCTGTTAAAAGTAGTGAGAGAGTAGGAGACTGGGAGAGTGGGACACACAGTAATTCTTCCTTCTCCTCATCCCCCTCATCCCCCTCATCTCCCTCATCTCCCTCATCTCCCTCATCTCCCTCATCTCCCTCATCCTCCCCCACAGGCCGTATCTGGCTAGGATTGAGTACTTTAACTCGGAGTTTGCGTCCCTATGATTCCCTAGCGACAATTTGGGATATGGTTGCGCGTAGTGCTTATAGCCAACTGAATTATTCTCCATTACTACTATTGGGAACTTTGGTAGGAATGCCTCTAATTTATCTAGTTCCGCCGATGGGTGTGATTTTGGGTTTAGTTTGGAGTAATTGGGCGATCGCACTTACAGGTTTATTAGGATGGCTGTTAATGACTTTCGCTTACTACCCGACAATCCGCTTTTATAAATGTTCTCCTTGGTTTGCCTTTAGTTTACCTGCGATCGCTTTTCTCTATACCCTGATGACTCTAGACTCAGCACTACGTCACTGGCAAGGGCGCGGCGGCGCTTGGAAAGGAAGAGTTTATCGAGAAAATAGGTTTAAAACCCCGCCGTTCTAGGGCGCTAGTTGGGGTGAATTAGTCAGACAGCTTGAATACAAGTGCCACTGGTATGGTCTTCTGACTCCTGAATTCAGAATAGCTGAATTCTTCTTCAAACGTTGTATTTAGGATGCCAAAACGATATTGTCTTGAATCGATCGCCTCGCTCAAAACGGCGAATAGCGCACCGAGAAATACAGCCCATTTTCCTGGAGCGATCGCCTTTCACCCTCCACTGAGATCAGGGGAATACCCCAATCAAAACGGGCTGAAAAGTCATCACCCTGTTTCCACAACAGCCCCAACCCAGTACTAAGAAGCGTACTCGGTGATGGATTTTCGCCCTTGACATTCCAGCCTTTGCCAACTTCAATAAACGGTGTCACTTGCAGCACCCCGCCAATCTTGGCAGCGCGGACAATGGGTACTCGAAGTTCTGCGGAAAATAACAGACCATTATCTGTGAGTAATGCGTCTTGGCGATAGCCCCGTACACTTAGCTGTCCACCCAGACCAAATTGCTCCAAGGGTACTAAGGAATCTGCCGCTAATTGGACATCGCCCCTGACTAAAAATAGAGTGTCCGGTGCTAATTGCCGCACCCACTGCGCCTGTCCGCGCCACGCAAAAAAGCGACTATCTGGTTCACTATTGCTGACATTAGCATCGAACCAATCTACGCCAAAGCTCAATTGCGATCGCGCCGCAAATACATACTGGTTGCTTCGCTGGGTATATTCTTGAAAAAAGCGCAGAGCCGAAATATTGGTTTTACCGTTCGCATCTGCACCGGGGGAGAGTTTAAAAGGCCCAATGTTATCAAGACCCAACTCAGTTTGGCTTGACTGGCGCGAGAATGACAGCCCGATCGCCAACTCTTGGGTTGGTTTTTGCACCAGTGGTTGCCGATAGCCCAATTCGTAATACTGGGTATTTGACTGAATATCAAGGACGCTGAATGGTTTTTCAATAACGTGGTTCCATCCTTGGTTAAAACCAAAAAATACGGTGCCATTGTGGGCATTAATTGGCAGCGTGTAATTGGCATTGATCGTATTACTGCCATCAGTATTGGCATATCCCACGCTCAAGGTATCGCCCAAACCGAGTAAATTGGCTTCTTGCAGATCCACTCCCCGGCGAAAACTGCCGACACTCGGCGATCGCCCATTATCCAGGGTTGCTGTCGCCTTGAAGGTATCAGCTTCTTCAACCTCGACTAGCAACACATTGGTTCCCGGACGGACACCTGTTTGCAACTCGGCTGACAGGTTTTTAATTCGCGGATCTAGACGGAGTAGTTGCAGCTTTTCCAGTAAGCGGGGTACATTTAAGGGTTTGCCAGC
The DNA here is from genome assembly GCF_036919575.1 of Nostoc sp. Lineage (GTDB taxonomy): Bacteria > Cyanobacteriota > Cyanobacteriia > Cyanobacteriales > Nostocaceae > Nostoc. The sequence continues at coordinate 3,515 of NZ_JBALBY010000116.1, forward strand.
ACCAAGTTGGATGCGATCGCGAATATATTTACTGCTCAATCGCCGATTACCGATAATCTTGATTTCTTGTACACTACCCTCGATCACCTGAATTTTGATCGTACCGGCTTCTAGTGTCTGCGGTATAATCAACGCCCCCGTGGTTACATAGCCGCGATCGGCGTAGAGCTTCGCGATCGCATCTCTAACTTGCAACAACTCTGGAAACGTCAGTTCCCGTCCCACAAAGGGAGCGGTGACAGTCGCAAACTGTTCTGGTTTGAAAACTGTACTACCAACGACTTCAATGCGATCAACCCGAAATCTGGCATTAGGGTCATCCTGCCCCGGAATTGGCTGATTCGGTACTTTTGGTAATGGAAGCAATTGATTCTTGTCTGGTAGCTTCGGCAATACATCTGAAGGTAAAGGAGTGACAGGAATCTCTTCTAATCGACTAGGTGGTAACGTCTGAGGATTTGGAGTTTGGGCGTAAGCATCTTGATAGTTGCAGAATACTGGTGCGATCGCAAAGCTGAGTGTTATAAATCCAGTAAAAATCCTCAGTTTGCCCACGAACTTGCCGATCTCTGGCTGATTTATAACCAAGGTTTTTTTAATCATTATTTGTAATTTAAGAAATTACAGATTGAATACTTCATACTTGGAAAGTATAAGTAAATACGTAGGAAGTACTATATCTAACTTAAATTTTTCGAGAAAAAATCAGTAATATTACTCTCTTTTTTAGAAGAGATAAGTAGAGAGGATGTTACAGGCTAGCTTTTTTTCTCTCTGATTTAAGTTTTAAGTGGCGATCGCTAGCTAAACTGAAGAAGAATGCAGAATTCAGAATTCAGAATTCAGAATTCAGAATTCAGAATTCAGAATCGAATGGCACGCTTATAAAGCCCAAAGACTTATGTCGCCTCGTTCCCAGCCTGGAGGCTGGGAACGAATTCTGAGAGGCTCCGCCTCTGGTCAAGAAAGAGGAGGCGGCAGCCCTCCGCGAATGGGTTCCCAGCCTGGAGGCTTGTTCCAGTTGGGGCAAGGGCTGTATCTTAACTTAGTGCCATTCAATTCAGAATCCAGAATCCAGAATCCAGAATCAATCAGTCGGGGATTGGGACCCGCCACTACGAAAGTTGACCACACTTCGGCGCTGCTCTGTTCCCACCAAATCGTAGATTTGGTGGGAGTCTAAAAAGAGGTTATTCATCCGCTTTTTCGGTCAAAATTCATTCTGACTCCTGACTCCTGAATTCTGACTCCTGAATTCTGACTCCTGAATTCTGACTCCTGAATTCTGAATTCTGACTCCTGACTCCTGACTCCTGAATTCTGTTCGATAAGTTTTAATAATGCCGTTATGAGTACTGATTCACCTGTTAATTCTGCTGATAAGTCTGAATCTACATTCGGGAAGCGTTTGAGAAACTTTTTAATTGTAATGGTAGCGATCGCTCTGGGCCTTGCCCTCTTCTTAGGATTGCGAACTGAAACAACCTCAGCTTCTCTTGCCAAATTAAGTGAAGCGTCCACACCGTTAGAAGTAGCCGTCAGCAACGGCAAACCATCTCTAGTGGAATTTTATGCTGACTGGTGTACTGTCTGTCAGAAAATGGCCCCAGATATCACCCAACTGGAAACAGAGTATGCTGACAAGATGAATTTTGTCATGCTGAATGTGGATAATATTAAGTGGCTACCAGAAATGCTGAAATATCGGGTGGATGGGATTCCCCACTTTGTATTTTTGAGCCAGCAAGGGGAAACCATCGCCCAAGCGATCGGCGATCAACCCCGGACGATTATGGCTAGCAACTTAGAAGCTTTGGTTACTGGTTCGTCTCTCCCCTACGCTCAAGCTAGCGGGAAAGTTTCCAAATTCTCAGCCCCAGTCGCACCAACAGCTAGTCAAGATGATCCCCGCAGTCATGGCACCCAAGTGTTAACAATTCAAAATTCAAAATAGCAAAGAATTGTAATTCCCAATGTTTTTGAGGGAATAGTGGCACTGCCGTTTGTGCCTGTAGTTTTAGGACTTTGGACTAAGATTACAAACGTAGCTGTCTAGATTTATCTACTCTTGGGTAGCTTTGTCCAGATTTCTCTGAGCGGTTTAATTCCCGTTACAAAACTGTACCCTTCTCTTCGAGAGGCTTCTCTTTCAGAGACGCTAACGCGAACGCCAACGGCGTAGCTCAGGGCATCGCTTCAGACGAACGACTTCCGACTTCCGACTTATTTAACAATAGATTGTCGCTTGAGATGCTTATGAGCGTACATTAATTCGTCAGACCTGGCGATTAGTTCTTCTAGTGACATATTGCTTTCTGGTGAGTAACGCTCTATCCCTATACTCATCGAGAGTTCATAACTACGGTTTTGCTGTTGATTAAAGTTGGCGATATTTGCTTGCAGACACGCTTGGATGCTATCAGCGTCCTGAAAGTAGCTGGAGATGAAAACAATGAACTCGTCTCCACCTAAGCGAGCAACAATATCCGAGTTCGGAAAACTTTGCTTGAGTAATTGAGCAGCATCAACAATCAAGGCATCTCCCATGTCGTGACCAAGGGTGTCGTTAATCAGTTTTAGCCCATCTAAATCAATGAAGATCACCCAGCAAAAAACTTTCATGGAGTGAGCAGTTTTTAACTGTTGTTCAGCCAACAAAAAGAACCCACGTCGGTTATGCAAACCTGTTAGTTCATCTGTCAGCGATAACTGCCTTCCTTCCATCTCTGCTTGTTTGCGGTTGCGAACTTCCTGAATCAGTTCCATCTGAGCGATCGCCTGACGACTTAGGCGGCGCAGTGCATCCAATTGCTGGTAACTTAGGAAACGAGGAATGGTATCGATCACACACAACGTTCCGATCGCAAAACCATTGGGTGTAACTAGTGGGGCACCAGCATAAAAACGAATATTGGGATTACCTTTGACTAGGGGATTGTTATGAAAGCGATCGTCCTTGAGCGCGTTGGGAACCACTAATATATCATCTGGTTGAAGAATGGCATGGGCACAAAAACTTAACTCTCTGGGTGTTTCCTTAGCTTCTAGTCCAACCTGAGATTTAAACCATTGGCGATCGCTATCTACTAAGCTAATTAAAGCAATTGGAGTCTTACAAATGTAGGCAGCCAGAGCAATTAGGTCATCAAATGCTTGTTCCGGTAGAGTATCCAGAATATTGTAGTCCGCCAATGCTTTGAGCCTTTCTGCTTCATTTTCAGGTAGAGTAACAGCTTGCTTTTTCACAGATGAGTGTCTGAGCCTTAGCCAGGAAAGTCTAGTATGCTGAAAATTTTGCAACAAACACCGGATTCTCCTTATAGCATCAAGGCTGCGTTTTATAAACATCTGTGCAACAAAAATTAATATCCTGTGAAATATACAGAAATATTGTATTACATGATGTTCTTCATGCCTTTGGTTTGCTCTGTTGCTCATATCACCCTAACTTTGACTGTACAAAATTACCTAAGTATATAGATACTTACAGTTCTTTTGCCCAAAGTCAGGTTGGAAATTATCAGTATATGCGAAAAATTATCAAAGCTTATTATACTGCTAGAGTTCTTCGTCACAACTTGACATGATTGCTCTTTTCAATCTAAAATCCCAAATTGTGTGACCATCCGCTTGAGCTATGGCAGCACGCTAAATCTATTAACACGGTGGAATAATTTTCTCTACGGGAGCAATTTCCAGTATCAGATCAGGCTCGAATTAGTCTTTATATGACTCCAAAATCCCACTACGAATCATTAGTTGCGGCCAAAACAACACAAAAAATCCCATCCACGTCACTAGAGGGATAGAGACGAGAACTGTTAGCCAGATAGTTTTAAATAGTAACCAGCTACCACTAATCAGTGTTACACCTGTGAGAACTATAGACCAGGGCTGACACCACCAAGGTTTGTAATTCCAGGGACTTACAGGCTTTTGTTCAGACATTGATCAACTCCAAATTTTCCTTATATAGGACTAGTATAAGATTAGTGAAATGCACGTAATGGACACTCTAGGCTTTAATAGTGCATTAGACGTAGACGTAGGTTGGGTGGAGCGGAGCGCAACCCAACTGATTATCAGGATGTTGGGTTACGCAAAGCTCCACCCAACCGACAATTTTTTTGCAATCATTTTAGCCATGACGCTCAACTACAAGACTACCGAGATTTTTTCAGAAATCAAATATGATTCCTATAGCTATTAAAGCAACAATTAAGCGGTCTTAAAGAATCGAATAATTTCGCGGACATGATCGAGAAATTGTCCGTCAGTTGAAAGTTGCGCGATCGCATTTCTGGCTTCTCTCCCCAAGCGCTCATGTTCAGTTTGATTTGTCGCCCGTAATTCTTCTAAATTAGCCGCAATTCTAGCTAAATCTCGGCGAGTTTCTTCAGCAAAGCGTTGTTGAGTTGCGGGTAATGAATAGGATTGTTCAGGGTTGAGTTGATCTTCCAATGACTGAATTTTTTGTTCCAATATGGAGAAGCGATCGCGCAGTTCAAAAATATCTTCGCGGGGATACTTCCATTCTTGGCGAATCATCGCTAACCGTGCATATAAATACTCATAAGCTCGAATCGCTGGACGCAGAATTGTTAATAATAAAGCTGCACCAGAACTTATATACCCAACTGTACTAATACCAGTGGCAGCAAGTGTATAAAGACCAAGGGTTGAGAATAAGTGTAAAGCAATGGCAACCCAGAGCGATCGCTTTGCCAAAAGGGTGACATATTTCACTTGTTTCTCATCGACTGAAATTCCTTTCTCCTTGGATTGTGCTGCTTCTGCTAAGACTTCTTTAGCTTGAAAATGCACATTCCACGGTACGGTAACAATTACTAATAGCCACCAAAAACTCGCACCACCAATCACCCAGTCAAGAAAGTTACCAGCAGGGATGTGCAACCATTGCAGTAAGCCAAAAGCCGCCAGCACCACAACCACAATTCCAGCAATGGAACTGATGAAAAAGTTAATATACATCTTGCCATGTCTCCAATTAAACCATCACCTCGATCATCACTTTGCAGCAGCAGTTATACGTAAATTATTGTGATAGTTTTTCTAATTGCACAGACTAATTTGGGGATGAGATAGCTAAACCAGGTAATTTGAGTATCTTTGTCACCTTTTTTTGAAATAAATCACTAAGATGGTTTTAAAAATTCAATAAGGAAAGTATTACCTTGTGCAAATCGAATAGTAATTTGCATGGTAGAACCTTCAGAATCTTCAAGATTTAGTGGTTTGCCAATTTCAAAATTTACTGGTTGTTGTTGACCACCATTCACCGCTATATTATCAGCATAAATATAAGTTCTATGTGATGTATCTAAAATGGGAGCCAAACGACCTTTTAAACCTTTAATGTATCCAGTGCTATCAGGAAAAATAACAGAACCAACATTTCCTCTATGTTCTAGTTTTTTTTGTGAATCCTTTTTTGGAGAAAAATTTCTAACTATTATGCCTGCAAAATTTGGATGTGCAACTAAAAGAGTATAATTTTGTTTGGACTTGATATTGAACTCAGCTATACCATTATTATGTGTCAAACTTTCTAAATATGTATTATTCTTACCAATTAATATTACTTGTGCATTTTTGATAGGATTATTCTTAATATCCTGAATAAATATCTTAGCAGATATAGTATTTATGGTTGATGCTTGTTTTTGAGAAACTGGTTGAAATTTAGCTTTATTCTGAGTTGTATTAGCTGATATTGGTGAGTATGATAAAGCTAATGTATTGAGAATTAAGAGAGTTGGTAAAAGCTTTAAAAAGAGTGATTGTATTTTCATCTTTTCCTTCACTAATTTGGTAATTTAATCTTATTTTCCTTGCCCAGACAAAACTGATCCAGAAACTAATTTGGCAAATACTTAGTCAATAAATCCTGACCCTTATCGCCCATCTTTTCCAACATCCCCTCAATCTTCTCCATCGCCAAAGGCGAGGGTTTAGAGCGTCCATTTTCCCAACGGTTAATCGTGGTATATGTCACACCGAGAGTTGGTGCAAACTGTTCTTGCGTAAGCCCGAAGGCAAGCTGCAAATCATGAATCATCTGCCCCACCTCTGGCTGGTTGATAGCCAATCCTATATTATTTGCTACATATTAACTATGCAAATTTGCCGTTTACATCAGTGAATACGCGCATTTTGTGTTTTTATAGTAAAATTTCTTGCTTTAATAAAGGAGAGTTTTTTAAGTGAATTCTTAGAGTCAAAGTTGCACCCTTGAGGAAGCGAAATAGCCCAACATAAGACCATGCTTGATTATGAGGCAAAACGTCAAACTCCAGTCCAGACGTATACTACAGTCAAAATTACTTCCATACAAACCATACAGTATTTTATTGGGTCAGTTTTTTGCCATCCGGCAAAAACAAGCTTGTAAAATCTTAGGTTTGTTCTATATCAAGGCTCGTAAATTGGCGAAGGTATTGTATTAGAACTAGCTATTGGATAAGATAACTACGCCAAATCGGTTTAGTACTTTTACTACCCTTATCGGGAAGTAGGAATCGCCAAGTTTTACCTTCTTGCTGAATTTGCAGATAAACGTCAAATGCTTGTTGTGGTTGCGTCAAGCGCCGTTTTGGTAGTTTAACAATCAAGTCGTAAGTTCCCCGAACCCGGAAAGCTGGTAAATTTTCAATCGTCAGGGGTTGTTCCTGGGTAATTGATAGCCGCTTGATTTCAAATCCTTGAAAATCTAGATCCAACTGCTGGCTAAGTTTTTGTTGAGTTTGTTCTAGCCCAAGTGCGATCGCTTTTTGCACTAACTCGTTAGTTGGTAGCAGTCCAATACTGCCACAAGCTGTCACTAGCATCAGCAATATTGCTGTCAAAACTAACCGTACTATCTTATTCACTCTAGTCATTCTTTATTAGTTATTCGACTTTTGTTAATTCTCTGATTGCTGTTGGGTTATATCGGGACAAGCGTCAACTTAGAGCCAGGGCGAATAGCATAGAGCTAAAAAGAGTATAGCTGTTTTTAAGATATAATAGGTATATGCTAAACCTAACTTATACCTATCGCCTAAAACTAAATCAGCAACAATCCCAGACCTACGAGGCATGGTTAGAAACATCTCGCAGAGTTTGGAATTTTGCATTAGCCGAAAGGAAAGATTGGTATAACTCAAGGTCATGCAGAATTGACGCTTGCAGTATCAAAAGTGAGTACATCATTGCGGTAGATGCGTCCAGACCAACCTTTGCATCTCAGTGCAAAGCCTTAACTCAAGCGAGAAAAACTAATTCCGATCTCAATGCAGCACATTCTCAAATGCTGCAACAGGCGTTAAGGCGATTAGAAAAAGCATTTATTGGGATGTGGGAATCAGGAAGAGGCTTTCCCCGATTCAAAAAACAAGGGAGAATTCGCTCTTTATTGTTTCCCCAATTAGGGGTTAATCCAATTCTTGGAAGCAAGGTTAAACTTCCTGGTGTTGGTTGGGTGAAAATGCAATTATCCCGACCTATCCCAGATGGGTTTGCGGCAAAGCAAGCCCAAGTGGTGAAGAAAGCTTCGGGATGGTATGTGATGCTCACACTGCAATCTGATGTGGATGTTCCAAGTTTTGCGCCACACGGTCAACCTATTGGTGTTGATCTAGGGCTAAAAAGTTTCTTGACAACATCTAGTGGTGAACAAATCGCTAGACCCAGATTTTTTGTGGATCTCCAACGCAAGCTGAGATTGCTGCAACAAAGAGTTAGTCATAAGAAATTGGGGTCAAATAACTGGCGAAAAGCTCAACAGAAGGTATCACGACTCCACGAACATATTCACAACACCCGCGCATATTTTCATTTCAAATTGGCACATCGTTTATGTGACCAAGGTGGAATGATCTTTGCCGAGGATTTGAATTTTAAAGCGTGGGCTAAAGGGATGTTTTCAAAGCATACTTTAGACGCAGGCTTTGGTGAATTTCTCTCAATCTTAGAATGGGTGTGTTGGAAGCGCGGGGTTTATTTTGCTAAGGTCAATCCCAATAGAACCAGTCAAACCTGCCCTAATTGCAACCACCACACCGGAAAGAAAGATTTAAGTGAGCGGATACATCATTGTAGTGAATGTGGATTTCAAACAGATAGAGACGTTGCAGCCGCTATGGTGGTGATGCAGCGTGGTCTTGCAGCCGTAGGGCATACGGTCAAGATGCTTGGCGAGGGGTTAAGCAATAGCTCCCTTTTGACCCAAGAATCCCCCGTTTTATAAACGGGGGAGTGTCAAAGTATTTTTAATACTGGCGTAAAAGTGCAGATAATGAACTATCTTTACGAAGATCCATCAATTCTGCCAAAGGTTCTGTGCGCTTATCCAAGTGATGCTTGTGTTCTGCTGGTAGAACCGTCACCAGATGTTTTGTTTTCGGTTGCATCTGCATAAGGGGCATCAGTTGTTGCTGTGGCACAAAAATTGGCTGGTTCTTTGGAAGCTGTGGTTCCAATTTTTGGTAATTGCTCTGTGCCAAGCGTACCTGATGGCGGTTAATCTGTTTTTGAACTTTTTGTGGCTGCTTCATCCACTTGAGCATTCGGAAAATGAGCAAGCAACCACTACCACAACTGAGGGCGATCGCAGCCACCATCCATAAAGGTGTAGGATTAGTGTTCTCAGAGGGCGGATTGATTGGTTCTTCAACTATAACTGGGATTTTTTCTGGTTCTTCTTGTGCTACCGGGCCAGCGTTACCTAAGCTATACAAGGCAAAGGCCCCACCTCCCAAAAACATGGCTAAACACCCAGTTAACAATAGCCAAGGATGATGTGCAACCAAATATATCAGAACATTCGAGCTTTTTCTTAGTCTCGATTTCCTGTTTGTCAGCTCTGGAGTAGCCCGTCTTAGTTGGGTTGGCTCGCGCTGTACACTCTGACTTTTTTCCATGATTACTTTCAGATTTGTACCCCTCTAGTCCATAAATTGTACTGGAGGAGTGAAGCATCAGGTATCCGTAAAAAAAGTTCAGATTAAGGTAGCTTTTTTGTAAAATAAATGCGACCAAATCTGGCTAACTTTTGCCAAAATTCTGTATTTCTGATGACTTTTTGCCGTAAAAATCTGAAATCAGTTCGCTTATTTTCTCCATCAGCTAGGAGAATGTCTTTCGATCGCCAGTTGAATTAACCGATCCACTAATTCTGGAAAGGAGACTCCACTATAAGTCCAGAGTTGGGGATACATACTCGTTGCAGTAAAGCCTGGTAAGGTATTGATTTCGTTAATCAAAACTTCTTGTGTTGCTTCCACATAGAAAAAATCTACCCTTGCCAATCCCGCAGCGTCAACAGCTGCAAAAGCTTGCAAAGCCATATCTTGAATTTGACGAGCGATCGCATCTGGAATTGGTGCAGGTATCAGTGAATCTGCCAGTCCCTCAGTATATTTAGTTTCATAATCAAAAAAATCGCTATCATAAGTAATCTCTCCAATGACAGAGGCTTGGGGTTGATCATTACCTAAAATGGCACACTCGACTTCCCTAGCGACGACACCAGCTTCTACAATTAGTCGGCGGTCATAACTGGCAGCATTATCTAAAGCGGCTTCTAATTCTGGACGCGATCGCACTTTGGCAATACCCACTGATGAACCCAAATTAGCAGGTTTGACAAAAGCCGGATAACCTAATGCTGCCTCAATTTCATCACAGAGTTTCGGAAATACGCAAGGATTAGACCAAACCTGCGCTCTAGTGATCGCCTGATATTTTACCTGTGGTAGTCCCGCTTGCTCAAAGGCCATTTTCATGGCAATTTTATCCATTCCCATTGCCGAACCTAACACCCCAGAACCAACAAAGGGGACTTGCATCAAGGTGAGTAACCCTTGAATTGTCCCGTCTTCACCGTTGGGGCCGTGGAGAATGGGAAACCAAACATCCACTTGGGCAACTTGAGAGGGAGATTGCCACTTACTCAGGGTTTGGGCTTGAGGGTTAGATGTCAGATATCCCTCAGAAGTTGATTGTTCAGATTCCAGAAGCGGACTGCCGGTTGCTAAAACCTTTTGGGGTGCTTCTCCGGCTAGCCAGCGTCCATCTTTTTGGATATAAAAAGGCAGGATTTCGTACTTATTAGCATTTTCCTCTGCACTCAAGGCTTTAGCGATCGCCTGTGCTGAGTTGATTGAAACTTCATGTTCTCCCGAACGACCGCCAAACAATAACCCCACGCGCAGCTTAGTCATTTTCGGTTCCTCGACACTCTTCAAGCAGATAGCGTACCATAACCTACAAAAGTTGCCATGTTTTTCTTTTATCAAATTGAGGTGTCAAAATTTTTTCAGATATTCAAAACCACTGGGCAAAAGCATCTATTCTTGCAGCAGCCAAGAAAAATATATTTAAAGGTTATGTAGACGGGACTTTTCGCCCCAATGCACCTGTGACTCGTGCTGAATTTGCGGCGATTATTTCCGTAGCCTTACCGAAACAGCCATTATCTCGTGCTGCGATCGCCTTTACAGATGTACCCGCTAATCACTGGGCGGCGAAAGCGATCGCCGAAGCATATCAGACAAAATATCTCTCTGGCTATCCCAATTCTGTTTTCAAACCCAATGAACTAATCCTGCGCGTGCAAGCAATAGCTGCTTTAGCTTCCGGGTTAAATTATGGAGTTACAGCAGACCCGATAAATACTGTGAAAAAGTATTATAGTGATTTCGGGCAAATTCCCAGTTATGCGACGAGTGCGATCGCAGCCGCAACCGAAAAGCGGATTATTGTTAACTACCCAGATATCAAAAGCTTACAGCCAAATCAAAACGCTACAAGAGGCGAAATAGCAGCATTTATTTGTCGAGTTCTGGAAATTCCTACGGTATCTTCCAAGTATATTGCTGGTTTAGAACTGTTCGTAATTACCCCACAATTTGATGCTGCTGATGATTTTCGGGAAGGATTCGCACGGGTGCAAAAAGGTAATCAGTGGGGCTATATCGACAAAACCGGAAACTTTTTGATTCCGCCACAATTTGCTGAAGCTCATCCTTTTTCAGAAGGATTGGTATTAGTCAAAGAAAATATTAATAAAACAATCCCTACATAATTCATGGAAATTCGTGGTATTTGGATCACTACAACAGCTAGCCAAGTCTTAAACTCTAGACAAAATATTGCTGAGGCGATGAACTTTCTCGCCGAAACAGGATTTAACGTAGTATTTCCTGTTGTTTGGAATAATGGCTTCACCAGTTATCCCAGCCGAGTGATGCGGGAAAACTTTGGTGTTGAAATAAATCCGCGATTTCAAGGTAGAGATCCTTTAGCTGAACTAATTGAGGAAGCAAAACGAGTTAATCTTGCTGTTATCCCTTGGTTTGAATATGGCTTTGCTAGTTCTTATCAAAAAAATGGTGGTACAATCATTGCCAAGAAACCAGAATGGGCAGCCCGTGACTCTGCTGGTAATTTACTTGTTAAAAATGGTTTTGAGTGGCTAAATGCTTTTAATAGCGAAGTGCAAAACTTTTTATTAAGTTTATTCTTAGAAGTCATTAAAAACTATGAAGTCGCAGGTATTCAAGGGGACGATCGCTTTCCGGCTTTTCCCAGTGAAGGTGGTTATGAGCAAAAAACTGTTGAACGCTATCAGCAAGAGTTTAATCAACTACCGCCCGTAAATTCCAAAGATCCACAATGGTTACAGTGGCGGGCTGATATTCTTTCAAATTTTTTAACCCGCGTCTACCGCGAAATAATTAGTATCAATCCTGAATCAATTATTTCATTGGCTCCGAGTGTTTATCCTTGGAGTTATGAAAACTATTTGCAAGATTCTAAAACTTGGGTTGATCTGGGATTAGTCGATTTAATTCATCCGCAGTTATATTACCGAGAATTTGACCTTTATAAAAAAGATATAGATCGGCTCCTAATTAATCAATTTACCAAGGAACAATTGCCACAATTAATTCCTGGTATTCTTTTGCAACAAAGTACATATCGAATTACTCCAGAACATTTAGTGCAAGCAATAAACTATAACCGTTCTGTTGGTGTTCAAGGGGAAGTTTTATTTTTCTATGAAGCCTTGCGAGAAGATAATAATGCTTTAGCCAAGGTTCTGAAATCGGGGATTTACTCTCAACCTGCTGGGAAATTTGATCCAAAAGAAATTAAAAAATCTGGCTTTACTCATCGACGAACCAATGATAATTTTACTTACATAAATCCATCACAGGAAATTAGCCTAAAGGCACAATTTGATTGGGTTAAGCCATTCTCTGAAGGGATGGCAGCTGTCAAGATGGGTTACAAATGGGGTTACATTGATAAAACAGGTAAACTCACCCGCTTTCGTTTTGATAGCGCTGAACCTTTTTCAGAAGGACTAGCCCTGGTAAAAATTAATAATAAATATGGCTACATCGATAAAACTGCAAAATTGATAATTGCCTTACAATTTGATGATGCTAAATCATTTTCGTCAGGAATGGCAGCCGTAAAAATAGCTGATAAGTGGGGGTATATTGATAAAAAAAGCAAAATCATGATTCCGGCTCAATTCGACGATGCTAAATCATTTTCTGAAGACTTAGCCGCCGTGAAAATAGCTAATAAGTGGGGATGTATTGATAAAATAGGTCAAACTAAAATTAAATTTGAGTTAGATGATTCTGCAATTTTTTCTGGAGGTTTGGCATTAGTTAAAGTTGGAAATAAATTTGGCTATATAGATAAAGAGGGAAAATTTATTATCGAGCCACAATTTGATGAAGCTGATATGTTTTCGGAAGGTTTAGCTCCTGCTAAAAAGGGAGATAAATGGGGATATATTAATCAGTTCGGTGAGTTTGTAATTTCCCCAGATTTCGATTTGGCTAAACCTTTTTCTGAAAGCATCGCGTTAGTTAATGTTGGTGGAGAATTCAAAGAAGATAAGGAACAAGGGAAAGCATATTTTATGGGAGGTAAATGGGGATACATTCGCAAACCATAAGAGGATGTTTGTCAAGTCTAATTTATTACTAGCCTGGGGCGAATGGAAGTCGCGGCTACACGAGACAAAACCCACCTCCGTGGGTTAAAAAGCAATACAGTTCAGATAAGCCCAAAACCCTCATGTAGAGACGCGATTTATCGCGTCTTCTAAGTTTTGTGTAGTAGCGTAAAGCCTTCTCTTCTCCCAAGGGGAGACGCTACGCGAACGAGAGGTAACGCCTTCGGCATAGCTTCGCTTAGCGCGTCAGCGTGCCGGAGGCTCTATTCTATTCGCCCGATCGCTACAGCTAATTGTTATCTAAAAAACCGTATTTTCTAATACATTTTTTCAAAAACTGCCTGGGTTGATAATCCTCTGTCTACTTCCAGTCGCCAATTAAAACAATCGTGTTATCAGCTACAGTTGTATTCCAAGAAAATGGGCAACAATATTGATAAATAACTAAAAATGCAGCCTTACCTATAAAAGATGCTGCCGTTTCATGAAACCCCGAATTATTGTTTGTGGCTTAGGACGTACCGGATATAAAACCTTTCGTTTGCTGAGAGATCAGGGAGCCTTGGTTGTTGGTATTCATCATCAATCTATCCCTGGCGAAACAGCACCAGATGTGATTGTTGGCGATTTACAAGCAGCTGCTACCCTAACAGCAGCCGGAATTCAACAGGCACACACCTTAGTAATCGCTGGATCTAAAGATGCTCTGAATTTATCTATTATGATGCAAGCGCGGGTACTGAATCCCCAGATTCGGATTATCAACCGTTTTTATAATACAAATTTGGGGGAGCGCCTAGATCAAAGTTTGCCAGACCACTTGAGTATGAGTGTTGTGGGATTAGCAGCACCAGTATTCACCTTTGCAGCACTGGGAAGCCAAGCGATCGGACAAATTAAATTATTTCAGCAAACTTGGCCAATTCACGAAGAATACATTCATGAAAACCACTTGTGGAAAGGTCGAAAGCTGAGTGAATTGTGGTCAGATCGATCGCGGATGCTGATTTATTACTTACCAGCAGAAGGTGAGATGGATTTGGTGTCAGCTGTGATATCTGGACAAGAAATACAAGTAGGCGATCGCTTAATTATTGGTACACAACCCCGCATCCGTTCTCCTCGGAGATCATTAATTAAAAAACTGCTGAAAGTCCTAACTAATCTGAGGCAGTTTCAGCAACATGGGCGAGCGGTAGTGGTGGGTGCAATTGTACTATTGGCGGTTATTGGGATTGCTACACTCACCTATATGTCGGCTGAGTTGAATGTGTCTGCTGTCGATGCTCTATATTTTTCTGTAGGCATGATTACTGGAGCCGGTGGTAATGACAAAGTAGTAGAAAATGCTCCTAACAGTATTAAGTTATTTACTGTTGTGATGATGCTGGTTGGAGCAGTAGTGATTGGTCTTTGGTATGCAATGCTCACCGATTTTGTCTTAGGAAGCCGCTTTAAGCAATTTTGGGATGCAGCCCGAATTCCCCAGCGATCGCACTACATTGTCTGTGGCTTGAGTGGTATTGGGCTAAGAATTGTCCAGCAACTCCACACCAGTGGATATGAAGTTGTAGTAGTTGAACCCGACTCTAACAACAAATATATTAACACCGCCCGCGAACTCGGTATTCCCGTGATTCAGGGCGATGCCAGCTTCCGCACAATACTTAAAGCCAGCAATATAGACTCTGCCGCCGCAGTCCTTGCTGTTACTAGCAATGATGCCACCAATCTAGAAATTGCCCTCAAAGCCAAAGGTTTGACACCCAGCATTCCGGTAATTGTTCATTATGCCGATCCCGATTTTGCTGGCATAGCGCAACAGCTATTTGGCTTCGAGGCCGTACTAAGTTCGGCTGAACTAGCAGCCCCAGCTTTTGCTGCTGCTGCACTGGGGGGACGCATTCTTGGCAATGGCATCACAGCAGATAGTCTTTGGGTAGCTTTTGCAACTGTGATTACACCTTCACACGCCTTTTGTGGTAAGTGGGTGAAAGATGTCGCCATGTCTGCTGAATGTGTACCTTTGTACGTAGAAAAAAACCACGAAATCCTTCACGGCTGGGATTTATTAGAAACTAACCTCAATACTGGAGATGTTTTATATATGACGATGCCAGCAACGCGGCTATATCAATTGTGGCGAGACGAGCGAGTTTGCGAATCAGACGCTTAAGGCGATCGCGGTTCTCGCCTGAGTGAGGTATAAGAACCCCACCCCGCAAGCTCTTAGGGCAGACGAAGCGTAGCTTTGGCTCTATGGGGTTCTTCGGGTTTAATAAGTAATCAAGCGGACATAATATTATTCAGTCAAATAATATGAAATACTAAATACAAATATTGCTAAGAGAACAGGAATCATTTTACTAAAGTCTATTTGCTTTTTTTGAACTATTTCTAAACAAGACATCGGAATCATCAAAGGCCAGAAGATAGTTGTCACCAAAAACATCACAACCGATAAAAATTTATCTTCGGGAGTCGAAACAGGATGACGTAGGAAAAATATTAACCAATTGCTTAAAAAATAGCATGTCATTAACAGATAACCAATAGTTAAAGTCAGTTGTATCTGATTCACTGTAAGTACTCCTGAAGTTATGTGAGCTTCACCAAACATCATACGTACAAAGTTATAACATATACAGTCGTGACCTTACCCCATATTTGCTGACCCAAATACGGGGTAAGGGACTGACAGATAAAAAAATACTCAACTACTTCTTGTCGGGTGGGCAACATGAGCGCCCATATACAAGGGCGCTCATGTTGCCCACCCCACAAGATTGGGTAATTTATTTGTTGGATTGACACTCTCTTTCTCTGAAGCCACTGAGATTCTGCGGACAGAGTAAAACTCTCGCTACGACCCTCAAACGCCGTCTACCTAGTCATTCGCGCAGCGTCTCGTAGAGAAGTGCGGGTCTGAATTCCCCACTGATGCTTATACCAATTCTCTATGAAGATGCACTAAACCATATTTAAGTACAAGAAAGAAAAACGAACCGCAAAGGACGCAAAGGACACAAAGAAAGAAAGAAAGAAAGAAAGAAAGAAAGAAGTTAAAAGGGTTTGGCGCAGCCTCACAAAGAAATGGTATTACTGAGCAGTTCGGCAAAGCTTACTGTAAGACTTGCCGACGTATTAATTCTGAATTCTGACTCCTGAATTCTGACTCCTGAATTCTGACTCCTGAATTCTGACTCCTGAATTCTGACTCCTGAATTCTGACTCCTGAATTCTGACTCCTGAATTCTTCTTTATCAATCTTCAAGCATCTCCAAAAATTGCGCCTCGCTTAACTGCGTAATTCCCAAGGAGAGCGCTTTTTCTAATTTAGAACCAGCATCTTCTCCTACCACCAAATAATCTGTTTTTTTACTCACTGAATCAGTCACTTTTCCCGCAGCTTTTTGAATCAAAGCCTTTACCTCATCTCGCTTTAAGGTTGGCAATGTTCCCGTAATTACAAAAGTTTTACCTGCAAACTTTTGATTACCATCATCAACTGTTTTTGTTTCCTCTGTGGCAGCTAATTGCAATCCTTCTGCTTGCAAGCGTTCTATCAACATTTGGTTGGCATCAATCCGAAACCACTGATAAACAGATTGGGCAATTTCAGCACCGATACCGTAAATTCCTTCAATATCTGATTGCTTTGCTGTAGCTAACTGGTCTACAGTGAAATATTTCTGAGTCAACAATTGGGCATTCACACTGCCAACGTGACGGATGCCTAAGCCATACAATACCCTTGACCAAGGTTGATTTTTCGATTGTGCGATCGCATCGATCAATTTCTCTGCCGACTTTTTCCCCATCCTTTCTAATTCAGATAACTTCTCTGCTGTCAACTCATATAAATCAGCAACGGAATGTACCAAAGCTTTATCAACGAATTGATACACCAATTTTTCCCCGATGCCTTTAATATCTAAGGCGTCACGACTTACCCAATGTTCAATGGAACCTTTAAGAATCGCTGCACAGGAAGCATTGACGCACCGAGTCACCGCCTCACCTGATTCTCGCACCACAGGTTGACCGCAAACTGGGCAATGGGTGGGCATAAGGAAGGGTTCGGTGTCAGTGGGACGGAGTTCTTTTAATACCCTGACCACTTCTGGGATGATTTCTCCAGCTTTGCGAACAATCACAGTATCGCCAATGCGGATGTCTAATTGAGCAATGCGATCGCTATTATGTAAAGTCGCGCGGGAAACTGTTGTTCCCGCCAGTTGCACCGGGCGCATTTCTGCTAACGGCGTTAACGCCCCCGTTCGTCCCACATTTACGGCAATATTTTCTACACGGGTAGGCGCTTCTTCGGCTGGGTACTTCAATGCGATCGCCCAGCGCGGGAATTTCTGGGTAAACCCTAGCTGTTCTTGAAGTTTAAAAGAATTCAGCTTCACTACTACCCCATCAGTCATGTAGGGTAAATTCAGCCGTTCCGTATCCCAGTATTCATAATATTCTGCCACTTCTGCGATCGAGGCACAGAGTTTGTGATTGGGGTTCACTGGAAAACCCATCTTTTTCAACAACTCCAACGCTTGCCATTGGGTATTGGCAATACTGGTGTCATCTCTACCAGGAATGTGCAAAGTGTAGCCAAAGAAATCTAACCGCCGTTTAGCGACAATGCGGGAGTCTAATTGTCTGAGTGTACCAGCTGCGGCATTACGGGGATTGGCAAATAATTGCTCACCTGCTTTTTGCCTTTCCTCGTTAATTTGTTTAAATACTTCCAAAGGCAAAAACGCCTCGCCTCGCACTTCCACCCTTTCCAGAATTTCTAACCCTTCAAAATTCAAACGCAAGGGAATTGAGCGAATTGTCCGCACATTTTGGGTGATCTCTTCACCCGTCACTCCATCACCCCTAGTTGTTCCCCTAACTAGAATCCCATCTTGGTAGGTAAGAGCCAAAGCAGAACCATCAATTTTGAGTTCAGTGACATATTCCACTGAGTCTATTTTAGCTACTTGTCGCCGCCAACGCTGATCCCACCCTTGCAACTCATCGACATTAAACGCATTCTCCAGACTGTACAAGGGGATATTATGGCGCACCGAGGTAAACTGCGTATGCTTAAGCTCACCTACGCGCTGAGTCGGACTATCGAATGTCGTCAATTCTGGATATTGAATTTCCAGTTGTTGCAATTCTCGATATAGCTGGTCATAGACTGCATCCTCCATGATTGGAGCATCTAAAACGTAATAAGCATAGCTGGCTTGTTGCAATAACTGGCGCAACTCTTCTGTGCGCTTTACTTCCGGCTTAATCTGGGTCATTTTTATAAGAAGAATTCAGAACTCAGGAGCCAGAATTCAGGATGAATTCTGTACGAGTGGATGATAGCGCAGCTTTAGCTCATCCGGGAGCGTCTGAATATTGGTTAAAACCGTACTTCATCCCGCTACGCCTTTGGCCCCTAGCGGTCACTGACTTGTGCCGAGGTGTAGGCGAAACTAGTATTAAATATTCCTCCTGATTAAAACTCTATCCCTTTATGAATAGAGTATTCACCAATTCTGAATTCTGTATTCTGACTCCTGATTTATTTCAGAGATGCCAAAGTCCGGTGTCCAATTATTCCGTCTGCTCTTAACCCTTTAGACTTCTGAAATTGGATCACGGCTGAACGTGTCTTGTTATCAAAGACACCAGTCACATTTGCAGTATAGAATCCTTGCTGTTTTAAAGAATTCTGAGCAGTTTTGACTGCCTCTCCTCTGCTACCTACTCTTAGTACGTCACTATGGTACGCCGTATTATTAGACCTGTGCTTGGCATGAACCTTTTGGACAGCATTAGGCTTTTTGATGGTGTTGCCCGACTGGGTATTTTGAGCAACGTAGGAAGCAGTAGTCGGATTGTGGCTTTTATTATTGCTTAAAGAGTAAGCAGGCATAGCAGCAGCCAAAGTCAAGGCAGGGAGCAAAGCAAGTACTTTCCAATTCATCTTTTTGTTCCTTCTAACTATGAGAATTATTAAATTTTGATTAGAAGAGTCATCCTAATAAGGGTTAGTGGCTTATGGTGATTCTTCTCGGTAGACTCTGGTGTCTGGGTTTAGTATAGAGTGGGCCTATTTTTTAACCCAGAGCTTTAGCATCACACGTTATATTGACAGAGCTATGGCAACATTGT
Source organism: Nostoc sp. (assembly GCF_036919575.1). GTDB lineage: Bacteria > Cyanobacteriota > Cyanobacteriia > Cyanobacteriales > Nostocaceae > Nostoc. The sequence goes on from NZ_JBALBY010000116.1 coordinate 22,653, forward strand.
GACGAAAGCATGACTAATTCATTTAGAATTGTGTCGCAATTTTGACTTCCGCTCTGCGATACTAGCACAGCGCGGCGGAAATAAACATAAGATCAAACCTCACCCTCAATCCCTCTCCGTGAGTTCGGAGAGGGAAGCCGGAGGCAGGGTGAAGTTTTATATTTAATTTGACCCACTTACTTACTACTACAGGTCGGCGGAAATAAACCTGACTTTTCACGGGATCTGGAAAACCTCACTTCCATTCCTCTCTCCTGCAAGGAGAGAGGCTTTGAATTCTCCCCATTCCCTTGTAGGGAAGGGGGCTGGGGGGTTAGGTTTCGCGTTAGCTTTTCCACATGACCTGAATTGTCAGGGAAATAAACCTACCATTTCATTACAGCCAGAAAGCCTAAAATTAAAGCCTTTTGAATTACGAATTACGAATTACGAATTACGAATTCCACCCTGCGGTACTAGTAGTCTGTCAAGCTTAAATTGATGGGTAGTGCGAGCATCTTGCTCGCGTCGTGAGCGAGACGCTCACACTACCAACCCGTCAAAATGAATTTGACAGACCACTAGTCCCTTTTCTCTTCATCACCTAACATTTTCAATAATTTTCTGGCAACTAAAACGCCCACAACTCCAGCACCAACTAATTCCACCGCTTGCACCACTTTTTTCCCTACATCTTGAGGGTCGAGGTGGTGATGAAAAATTTTCTCATCCACCCATTCAGTTGTCGCTTTGAAATCATGAGTTGGTGTTGGCAATAACGTTAAATAAGTGGCTTGACGGATTAAATGTCCGGGTTCGCCTGCAACTTCAAAAACATTGGATAAGTTAGCAGCAGCCTCATTTATTCCCAATTTCAAGAGAGTTCCACGAATGTTAACCTTAGCAGGTTTGAGGTCTTTCCCCAACGCTAATGCTTTCAAATTACTGGCAATATTAGCCCCTTGTTGATAAGCCACTTGAGCTGTCGGTGGTAGCGAATTATCCTGAACTGCCACACAATCACCACCGGCAAAAACTTCTGGAAAGTCGAGCAATTGCATGGTAGGAGTAACTAGGAGGCGATCGCTATGATCCCGATGTTCTTTGGAAATTGCTAAATCTTTAATCAGTGGATGGGTGGAAGTCCCAGCTGTCCAGATTGTAGTATGTGTTGCTAATGTCTCGATTTGCTCATTGCGCTTATATTCAATCCCGTTCGCATGAATAGCAGTGGCTTCTGCTTCCGTGAGTATTTCAATTGGCACAGCGCGTTTTTTCAATTCCCCTTCGGCAATTTCACGTAATGGATCATTAATATCACCACTGAGGATTTGTTTACCGTGATTGAGCATTACCACGCGAATTTCACTCTGATTACCTCCTAAAGCGCTATACCAATGGGGGAGGAAATCAGCTAAAGTTGCTGCCATTTCTACACCAGAAGCACCACCACCAACTACGACTACTGTTAACAGTTTTTGGCGTTGTTCTAAATCTTCAGTTTGCACTGCTTGTTGTAAACGATCGCGTAAATGCCGCTCCAGAGCGATCGCATCTTCTTGCGTCCAGAAAGGAAAGGCATTTTCTTTGGCTCCCTCAACTTGATGATAGCCAGTCACGCTGCCCAAAGCTAATACTAAGTTGCTGTAATTGTAGGAGTTTCCTGAAGTTAATTTTACTGCCTTTTGATGTAAGTCTATCGACTCCACTGTATCTTGAACAAAGATGACACCACTACCTTTAAGTAATTCCGAAAAACGTGGTACTACTTGAAAGGTATCCATCTCGCCATCGAAATATTCATAAAGTAACGGCTTAAAGCAAAAGCGTTCGTCTTTATCAATCAAGATCACAGAGCGAGGATAATGTTCGTGAGCTAAGTGCAAGGCTGTAAATAGCCCGGTAAAGCCACCACCGACAATCACAGTTTGATAAACTGGGCTGTTCATAAAATCCCTTCCAAATATTGTGAGATCAGGATGTTCAATTAATCAGAGCAATCAGAGCTTCTCTACTATAGGAATAAAAACAAAGCAATCAAACTAGCGCTGAGGATCACAGCTAATCCAATAGCGTATTCAACTCTCCGACTAAAAAATCCTACAGCCGCAACCAAGGCGATCGCTAGCCCGATAATGCCAATATATTGCTCTTTTTGTAAATTCTGTGCAATTAGTGGGTCTTTACCTGGTGGTGGAGTTTCTTGAACTGCTTTAGGAGCGAGTTCTGATGCTGGTAATTCTTGAATGAATAAATTCATAAAGTTACTCCTGAAAATACTTGGTGAACTGAACCTTTTTATGCTCGCCAAAGATAGAGAAGCGAGAAAAGGAAGACCCAAACTACATCAACAAAGTGCCAAAATAGAGTAGTTGCACTTGTACCGAAGTGAGTCTGATTATAATTGCCTGGAATGAATGAGCGAATCAGCATAATTATCTGAAGCACAACACCAGCCAGAACGTGTAGACCGTGGAAACCTGTCAGCAAGTAAAATGTGGAACCAACTAATCCTGTAGTCAGCTTGAAATCGAGATTTTTCCACTCAATTAATAGACCAATCAGAAAGTAGGTTCCCATTGCGATCGTTATCAGCCATAGCCAGCGAAATTTAGTGAGTTGATTATGCTTGAGAGCATTTTCTGCTGGTTGAATAACAAAGCTGCTAGAAAGTAATACTACCGTATTAATAATCACAAGGGTAGACAATTCTGGCCCTGAAATACCCGGTGGTAGCCAGTTAGTAGTATTCAGTCGCAGAACAACATAAGTAAAGATAAAACTCAAAAAGATGATACTCTCTGACAGCAGGAACACGGTAAAGCCGAACATCCCTTTACCATGATGATCTTCATGACTCCCACCACCACTTGGTAGGAAGCGCTGTAACCAATTTGGTAGGCGTAGGAGCCACTCTTCAAAACGGATCGGACTTTCATCTAGATGAATGGGGCGAGGTTGCATAATTCAATTGGGGCATTGGGCATTGGGCATTGGTTAAGCTGTTGCGTATTTAATTTGTATATTGGACGCGCTCATGTTGCCCGCACTACAATATTTTTGGGTTTTCGTGTTATACAATTTAGCTGCACATCAACTTATGCTCGTTGTCTCCTTTGTCCTCAGTAATCAGTAAAAGGTGTTTTATCCGAATGGCACTAAGTTAAAATACAGCCCTTGCCCTGACTGGTTAAGAGCCTCCAGGCTGGGAACCCATTCTGGGAGGGCTGCCGCCTCCTCTTTTTTGACGAGAGGTAGAACCTCTCGGAATACATTCCCAGCCTGGAGGCTGGGAACGAGGCAATACAAGCCTTTGGGCTTTTCTTGATGCCATTCGTGTTTTATCTTTACTCACCGTTATCAGAATTTGCTATTACTGAGTATTTTGGATCGCCATAGTCGTAGGGAGGTCTTGTCACAATTGGAATCTCTGCAAAGTTATCTCGCGGTGGTGGTGAAGTGGTTGTCCATTCCAATCCAGTAGCGTGCCAAGGATTATCAACCGCCCTTGGGCCATATAGCCAAGAACCGACAATATTGGCAATAAAGGGCAGAGTCGATACTCCCAGTAAGAATGCCGCTAGACTAGCGATGACGTTCCATCCTTGATACCGTGGATCGTAGGAAGAAACTCGGCGCAACATCCCTTGCAAACCTAACGGGTGCATGGAGAAGAAGGTAATATTGGCAGGAATAAAGGTCAGCCAGAAATGCAGCTTGCCCCAGCCTTCAGCGTACATCCTTCCAGTTATTTTGGGAAACCAGAAATAAATGGCTGCAAAGATTGCCATTGTGATGGTGTTGAAGACGATGTAATGGAAGTGACCCACCACAAAATAAGTGTTGTTGACGTGAATATCAAACGGCGTTGCGGCAAGCATGACTCCAGTAACGCCACCGAAAATAAACATGGCTGCACTTCCCATCGCAAATAGCATTGGTGTTTCTAAATGCAGCTTGCTTTTCCAGATAGTGGCAGTCCAAGCAAATGCCTTCACACCAGTCGGTATGGAAACCAGCATCGATGTAAACATAAAAGTCATCCGCATCCAGCCAGGGGTGGCACTGGTGAACATGTGATGCACCCAAACGAAGATGCTGACAACAGCGATACCTAATGAGGCGATCGCAACTGACCGATAACCAAACAAAGGATTCCGGGAAAAGGCTGGCAGAATCTCTGCAATAATACCGAAGGCTGGTAGCGCCATGATATAAACTGCCGGGTGAGAATAGAACCAGAATAAATGCTGGTAGATGATGGGATCGCCATTCTCTTCTGGTTTGAAGAATTGCGTACCGAAAGCGAGGTCAAACAACAGCAGTATCAATGCACCTGTCAAGGCTGGTAAGTTAATCAACTGCAACAACTGGGCGCTGAGAACTGACCAAACAAACACAGGCATTCGGAAAAATGTCATCCCTGGCGATCGCATCCAAAAGATGGTAGTCACAAAATTCACAGCCCCCATGATCGAGGAAATGCCGATCAATATGAGACTGACGATCCAAATAAATTCACCGTTAATTAGTTGACCGGGCGGAAATTGCAGACTGACTGGTGGATAAGACCACCAACCTGCTTGTGCAGTCCCATTGGGTAGCAAAAAGCTAGATATTAGCAAAATACCTGCTGGTGGCAGAATCCAAAACGAGATGGCATTAAGTAAAGGAAACGCCATATCCCGCGCTCCAATCATTAACGGCACTAAGTAGTTAGAAAGTCCGGCATTGAACGGGATAATCCACAGGAAAATCATGATCGTGCCGTGCATGGTGAACAAGCCGTTGTAAAGAGGGCGGTCAACCACATTTGATTCTGGGGTGAGGAGTTCGGCACGAATGATCATCGCCAACAGCCCGCCAATCAGGAAGAAAATAAACGTCATCACCATGTATTGAACACCGATAACCTTATGGTCGGTGTTGAAGCTGAAATATTGCCGCCAGCCATCAACAGGCTCTTTATCCTGGGCGATCGCTTCACTGAATTCATGTGTCATTACTTAACTTCCTTTCATTCGCTATGGCTTTTTGATTGGGTACGACAGTATACCAGCCGCTTTTAAATAATATCTTTGGTGGTTGGATATGTTCGGCAACTGCCTGATTTTTTATAGCCGTTGGTTCGCTAGCCATTTGGACGAGCCACTGGTTATACGCTTCAGGGGATTCAACGTATACATCTGCCTCCATCAAGGCAAAGTAAGTACCACTAAATTGAGAATCTTTCAGCTTATATTTTCCCGTGCGAGTAGGCGTTAGCACAATATCAATGTCGCGTTTGGGGATAATATCCTGTTTTAAGCGGAACTCAGGGACGTAAAAACCGTGAATTACATCTTGTGCATGCAGATTCAAGCGGGTGCTGCGATTTACTTTTAGGTGTAATTCGTTACTGGTAATATTATTTGGATAGCGGAAAGACCACTCCCACTGTTTAGCGAAAACATCAATAGTTTCAGAAGCAGGTTTGGGAACGTCGCTGACTAGTGCAGCGTTAGCTGATTCTGAGGGCAGATGCAAATGCACGATTTGTCCCAAACCCAAGATATTTAATTGCTGATAAATATGGAAGCTTTGAAAACCAATCCACAACACCAGCAGCGTCGGGGTTGCTGTCCAGATAATTTCTAGCCTGACATCGCCTCTAGAGGGATGTCCTTCGCTGTAGTCATCCTTGGATGCACGAAAGAAAAGTATCGAATACACCATCATGCCAACCAGCCCAAGCAAGATGAAAGCTCCAATTGAAACTAAGAAGCTAAACAAATCATCTACTTTTTTTGCTTCTGCGGTGGCTTCAGCAGGCATCCACGAGTAAGCTTGCTGTCCAATCCAATGGCTGATAACGAGCAGGAATGCGATATAGCCAGCTATTAGTAAATATTCTAAAAATCTAAACATAGCAATTTTCCGCAAGTGACCAACCCCAAATAGTATGATAATTCAGCGTTGGCTGCACAGATCCATAAATCAAGTCTAATTTTGGAGGTGAAGAAGAATTTGCGACAGTTATTGTTGAGGGTTCCCTAAAAAGATTTTTTGCTAAGAGAACTAATTTAGCTTTACGAGTGTGATGCTTATATCCCCCGAATTCTATTCGGGGGATATAAGCGAACAGGATAAATTTATTTATCCGTGATGCGGGTCGTTAATGTATTCTAAGACTTTCTGAGTGCTAACTTTTCCAGTAGTGTCAAACATATATGAATGTGTCCACAGACTGGGGAGCTTCAAAAGTTGCTGGAAATTCTTGGCGCGTCGTATCTACTGGAGCGACCTTTAAATGTCTTGACTACTCTTGAGATTGAATGATGCGGGTCATACTCTACTAGTAAATGTATATGATCTGGTGCAATTTCTCTCATCTTTAATCACCCACTTGTTATCGTTAGCAACAGACTGGAATATTTGAATGCAACGAAGTTTTAAATTTTCTTTGTTCGCAAATACCCTCCTACGCCTACATGGTATCCAGACTAGGTGAACCGAAAAAGCGCCCAAGCAGTGATTTTCAGGAGGCAGGAGGTCGAAGGCAGGAGGCAGGAGGAACCCACGTTTAAAAACGTGGGATTGAAGCAATGACGCTTTGTATCTCGCGCTACGCGTCTCGATACAATTCTTTTTTTAAACTGGGCAATAACCCAGAACTAAAGTTTTTATTAATACTCCTAACCTCCTGCCTTCAGCAAGAACTGCCCTCTGCCTTTCTTGTAATGATTATATACAGATTTCATGTAGATGAGTGTTGATTGTCTACATCATTCATGGTACTATAAAATTATGAAAACACTGAAGTTCAAGTTATATCAACACAAGCGAAACAGATTTCTCAAGCGGTCAATAAATGCTGCTGGAGTAATTTATAATCACTGTATTGCTCTCCACAAAAGATATTATCGGATGTGGGGTAAACACTTGAATTGTGCAAAGCTTCAATCTCATATCGCTTCAAAACGATCGCGTAAAGAGTTCTGGCAATCAGTAGGTTCTCAGGCAGTGCAAGATATTTGTCAACGCATTGAGAAAGCATACCAGTTGTTTTTTAAACATAACAAAAAGCGCAAAGTCTGTGCGTCCCGGTTTCCGGGCGCAGAACTTTGTAAGAAGGGGGTTAGGCCGCCAGGCTTTAAGAAAGTCAGAAAATACAAATCATTCACCTTAAAGCAAGCTGGCTACAAGTTTCTAGGTGGGAATCGAGTTAAAATTGGACTACGTGTTTATCAATTTTGGAAGTCCAGAGAGATTGAGGGGAAAATCAAGACATTGACCATTAAGCGCACCCCATTGGGTGAATTGTTTATGGTGGTTGTTGTTGATAGTATTGATGAACCAGAAATAAAATTCACGACTGGTAAGATAGCGGGATTTGATTTTGGTTTAAAGACATTCCTAACCTGCTCAGATGGGACAATAATTGAGTCCCCCCAATTTTTCAAACAATCACTCAACGTTATAAGAATTGCGAATCGGCATCATTCTAAAAGCGATCAAGGATCTTCTAACCGAGAACGGGCAAGGAAGAATTTAGTACGCGCCCATGAGGACATAGCCAACCGCAGAAGTGATTGGTTTTGGAAGTTAGCGCATGAGTTAACTAATAGATTTGATGTGCTGTGTTTTGAGACGCTAAACCTCAAAGGCATGAAGCGTTTATGGGGAAGAAAAATTAGTGATTTAGCACTTCGAGACTTTCTAGATATCCTGGAGTGGCAAGCGTTGAAGAAAGGCAAACAAGTGGTCTACATTGACCAGTGGTATCCAAGCAGCAAAACTTGTTCTAACTGTGGGCATATTTTAGAAAGTCTGGATTTGTCAGTCAGGCGTTGGCGTTGTCCTTCATGTCTTTCTGTTAATGACCGAGACGAAAATGCCAGTTTGAATATTAAAAGAGTCGGGAGTTCGACTCTAGGCGTAGGAGATGTCAGACAGTCCCAGACTGCAATCTCTGTCTGATGCCTGAATCCCCCGTTTTGAAAACGGGGGAGTGGCTCAATAGAAGTTAATACTAATCAGGTTGTAGTTACAGCTATTTTCAGGTAAATAGACCACGCGGTAGGGGCACAGCATTGCTGTGCCCCTACAACAGATGTGGTTCAAATACATGATTTCTGCTGTAAAGCACCTGAACCATCAGTTAATGTAGCTTTACTAATTTCTAGTGGTGCGATTGGCATTGCGTTAAAACGTAAACGTAAAGTAAATACCTCCACTTATTCTTTAAAATGAATGTACATAATCAACTTTCGTGTCTAGTTATTAATAATAAATATCTCAAAGCCTTATTCCTTTCCAGAAACTAGCCTGACTAGGAGACTGGCGATCGCTCCCTTCTTTGCAGATATCGCACCCCATAAGTTAGTCACAGAGATATTTGTGCAGTTTTCGGAGATGCCTTGTCTCAATGGATATGCTTGGCGAAGTAGCACTTTATACACTTAGTCAACAAAAAAGTTTTTTAGGGACTTCCAAATAAAAAATTGCTGTGTTTCGATTTTGATTGGTTCTTCTCTGGGAAAAAGGTATGGTTGTGGGAATTTACTAATGTGTGTGCTTGATCACAATATTGATGTGTTTAATCTCACTGCTAATTGAAACAACTTATTATATCAAGCAATATGCGCCGTTATGACTCACACCGCACTACTCTATGTCGTCGCCTAGTTGTTTAAAGATTTAATGTATAAATGGGTTTGAAATATATTTTTTAGTTAAAGATAATCTATTAGGTGATTTTTCGGAAAATTTACCGAAGAAAGTCTTCAAGTATTCAAATTTGAACTTGATCGGTGTAAGTTCAATATGTAAATATTCTGATCGCAAATCTATTTTAATCACTTGCATTTATTCCACTAAACGAGGTATGATGCAAACGTCAAATAACTTGCCAGATGTTCCCTTAAAGGTACTACATAGGGCAGGTAAAGAATTTACTCTAGAATCTTCCAAGTAAACTTAAGCAATGTTTGTTTAAGTGTAGCTTTGCTTGATTATTCAGGAGGGAGGAGGCAGGAAGCACCCACGCCGTTGCGTGTGGTATTGAAGCAAGGACAACACCAGATGCTCTACTTGAGCAAAGCCCAAGACCGCACTGGCCCCTTTGGATATCGGGCTACGCGTCTCGATATAATTATTTTGATACTAGTGCGGCTTTAAAGCCACAACTTAAGTTTCTCTTAATACTTATTTCCTCTTGCACTCTGGCTTTGTTCGTAAAAGCTGCAAAACTTATGATGTGCTTTATAGTTTTTATAGCCTTCTACTTCCTGTAGCCTACCGAAAACTAGCTTTTTAGTATTCAAGGTTACTTTTCTTGAGACTGAGGCTATCCCTGTGTTATTCCCCTAGACTCGTAAAACACTAGGGGAATAACACAGGGCACTAATTGCACATTGTGTAGATATCTAATTAACCCTACAAGGTTAATTAGATAGTGCAGTTGTGGTCTTTTTGCTGTCAAGCTTTGATCACACCACTGCAATGGATTAAGTAGGTCGGCGCAATTAAAGCTAACTGGTGAAGGCTGTCATTTGTCCTCTCTTACAAAGTTCTGAGCGGAGGAAACCTCCGCTCAGACTTTGCGCTTTGTCACTTGTACTGAGCGACGTCGAAGTATTGGTCATTAGTAAGGGCTTTAAGCCTATTTACGTTTCGTAACATACTTAGGTTTTTTCGCGCCAACTTAGTTACGTTTGCCCATAATTTAGCACTCATGCAATCTATGCAATTATGTCAAACTATTTTAGTCAAGACAAGGCTGTTAAAAAGTTAGAGATGTCTGAAATCAGTCTTTTAATGCTTTTTCTGGATCAGGTCTTGTTCAAGAGCATGAAAGCTAATTTTCAATCAATATCTCGATCTGGAAAAATTCGGAGAGTTGGTGATTGAGAACTGGAAGAATTGGTGTAGCGATCGCTATACTCACAAAATTTTGATGTGAAAATAATTCTTCTCAATCACCAATTACCCAGTCCGCTGATTGTCAAAATGAGCGAGCCATATTCGTGTGTGACTATGTTGATGGAGTTAGTTGATGTTTACCTTAAATGTAGCTAAACAAAAATACCTTGCATGTAAAAGAAAGATGGTTTCTTACCATGCTTTTTCCTCCCAAGATTACTCTCAGGAGGCTTGGGGCTTCATCAGTGAAAATATTGTATTTAACAATACTTTTAATTAATTTTTAAATCTGATTCAGACTGATAGCTAAATTCTGTTGTGGAGATTAGAAAATGCCACCAGTGCTTTCTGGACAAGATGTGGGTGAAAGGCTCTTGTACACCTTGGGTGCAAAGCTTTCAGAAAAAGAATTAGAAACCTTTCTAGCAGAAATGGAGATTGTGGAGCCACCAGTAGCGAAGCAGTTCTGGCAATCTGCACAAACGAATCCTGGTATCTACATTATCCTTACAGGTAAAGTCCGACTGTTAGATAGCTCCGAGAATTTAATCACTACCTTTGGTGCATGGTCTGTTTTCGGCGAATTGACTCTGTTTCCCGAAGCTAACTTTAGTCCTTATGTAGTCAGAGCTTCGACAAACCTAAAACTGGGCTATTTTAGGGAAGAGGCATTGCAAGTATTAATAGAGAAATATCCTAACATTAGCGATCGCCTATACGCGCGTGCAGAACTTTGGGATTTGCTGTTGTTATGTCGGCAAATCTCGCAATTTCCCTCCCATACTTCACTTGTTCCAGGAATGCTCAAAGCTTTATCTCTGTTTGAGCGACAGCAGCTAGAAACTGGCTTTGTAAGTCCACAAATATCCGAAAATTCCCAGTTGTGGCTATTGTACAGAGGTCAACTGCGCCATTCTGAAGGTCATTCTTTGACCCCAGGCACAATCTTTGCTCAACCAGAACAAGGAGATTGGCAAGCAACACAACCAACAATTGCTTACATTCTGAAAAACGACGATATACAAGCAGCACTAGAATACTTACCGGAGTTGGGGGAGTGGGGAGAGACGCGATTAATCGCGTCTGTAGTAGGGAGTGGGGAAAAAACTTCCCAATCTCCAAAATCTAAAATTATTCCTTTTCCTCAACGAGTTCAACAGTCAGAACAACAGCCAAAAAAGTCACATTTTTACTTCCCTAGTCCGAAGGTAAAAATGGGGCATTGGTGGAAACGCCTCACCAAGAGCTATCCCTTCTACGCCCAACAAAGTGCTGCCGATTGTGGCTCTGCTTGCTTGGTGATGATTGGTAACTATTGGGACAAGCGTTTTAGTATCAATCGCCTGCGGGATATGACCAACGTCAGCCGCAACGGTGCATCCCTGAAGGCTATGGCAGCAACAGCAGAAAACCTCGGTTTTGCTACCCGTCCGGTGAAAGCCACTCTTGAGAAATTGGCAGAACAACCTTTACCGGCAATTGTCCACTGGGAAGGCAACCACTTCATTGTTGTCTATGAAATTACGAAAAAGCGGGTGATTGTATGTGACCCGGCTCTTGGTCAACGCAGCCTGACAAAAGCTGAATTTCAAGCAGGTTGGAGTGGTTATGCATTGTTGCTGCAACCTACAGCCCTATTAAAAGATGCTAAAAACGAAAGTAGAAGCTTCTGGAAGTTTTTTGAGTTAATCAAACCTCACTATCGAACATTATTAGAAATCTTTGCAGCTTCGGTAGTAATTCAATTATTTGGACTGGTAACGCCCGTATTCACTCAGTTGTTGCTCGATAGAGTACTTGTGCAACGTAGTGTTACAACCTTAAACGCCATTGGTGTGGGAATGATTGTGTTTGGGTTGTTTGGTGTCGCTGTCAACGCTCTACGGCAATATCTCCTATTTCATACTGCTAACCGCGTTAGCATCGCCCTACTCGTAGGTTTTATCAAACATACCTTCCGCTTACCCCTTTCCTATTTCGAGTCGCGTTACGTTGGGGATATAGTCTCGCGCATCCAAGAAAACCAGAAAATTCAGCAATTCCTGACTGGTCAGACACTCTCCATCATCTTGGATATGCTGACATTGGTGGTTTATCTGTCCTTGATGTTCTCCTATAGCTGGCGGATGTCATTATTCGTGCTGTGTACTATACCGCCATTTTTTATCTTGGCGCTGGCTAGCACAAGTATTTTGCGCCGCATCTCCAGAGAGATTTTTAATGCAAACACCAAAGAACAAAGCTATCTCATCGAATCCCTGAGTGGAATTCGTACCGTCCGCTCATTAGCAATTGAACAGACGGTGCGCTGGCATTGGGAGGAATTGCTGAATGATTTGGTTAAAAAAGCCTTTAATGCTCAGATAATCGGCAATCGTCTGCAAATTATCAGTGGTGTCATCCAAACCTTTGTAAATACTGGATTGATGTGGTATGGAGCGACGCAGGTAATTAATGGCGAACTGACTATCGGACAATTAGTTGCTTTCAATATGTTGGTGGGTAACGTCTTGAGTCCTTTCCAACGGCTGGCTATGCTGTGGAATCAATTGCAGGAAATCGTGATTTCTACCGAACGCATTAATGATGTGTTGGAGGCAGAACCAGAAGAAGATTTAGAAACTAAACCCCGGAAGTCGTTGGGTAAATTGCACGGTAACATTCGCTTTCAGAATGTCACCTTTCGCTACCACTCCGAAACTGAGACTAATGTACTAGAAAATCTGAACTTTGAAATCCAGGCGGAACAGATGGTGGCAGTTGTGGGGCGGAGCGGTTCTGGAAAAACAACCCTCAGTAAATTGATTTTAGGTTTATACCCACCGACAGATGGCAAAGTACTCATTGATGATCATGATATCACGAGTGTTGTCTTGCGATCGCTGCGTTCTCAAATTGGTGTTGTAGACCAAGATACTTTTTTGTTTGGTGGGACTATTCGTGAAAACATTGCGATCGCTCATCCAGATATCTCTTTAGAAGAAATTATCCAAGCTGCAAAATACGCCGGAGCCGACGAATTTATTCAAAAACTACCGATGGGTTACGAATCCCAAATTGGTGAAGGCGGCGGTATGCTCTCTGGTGGACAGCGCCAACGTTTAGCGATCGCTCGTGCGCTGCTCGGAAATCCTCGGTTATTACTATTTGATGAAGCCACCAGCCACCTAGATTCCGAATCAGAAAGAATTATTCAAAACAACCTCAAAACAATACTTCAAGGGCGCACAAGTTTAATCATTGCCCATCGCCTCTCTACAGTCCGCAACGCTGACTTGATCCTGGTTTTAGATCAAGGCGTTTTGGTAGAAAGCGGCACCCATGACGAATTAATCGCTAAAAAAGGTCATTATTACTACCTGAATCAACAACAACTTGCTCAAGTTAGTTGACATTTGTCATTTGTCATTTGTCATTTGTCATTTGTCATTCTCCCCATCTCCCCCATCTCCCCCATCTCCCTCATCTCCCTCATCTCCCCCACTCCCCCACTCCCCACTCCCCACTCCCCACTCCCCATTATCGAAAATAAAACCATGCCAAATCCCAATAGATCATCGCCACTTCCCCAAGATCAGCCAGATCAGGATCAAAGTTATACACAGCAAGAGGAATCTGTAGAGTTCAACGAGCAGATAGAGACAGAAAATGATAGTCAAGATTTGCACTACGGTACCGAAGGATTACTCAATGCCTTACCTCGAGTTTGGACTCGTGGTTTGTTGTATGTACTCATGGGCTTTGCTGTTCTAGCCTTGCCTTGGGCAACTCTCTCACGAATCGATGAGACTGGTAGCGCCAGAGGGCGGATAGAACCTAAAGGCGCAACTCAAAAATTAGACGCTCAAGCTGGTGGGAGTGTCAAAGCAGTTAGGGTCAAAGAAGGAGATACAGTCAGAGCCGGTCAGGTTCTACTGGAACTGAACTCCGATCTGTTGCAAACGGGACTGCAAGAAGTCGAGAGCAAATTGCAAGGGCTACAAAATCGGCAATCGCAACTGGAACTGCTCAAAAATCAACTCTTAATGTCAACTAACCTCTTAGAACAACAAAATAAATCCCAAGAATTAGAAAAAATGGCTCAAGTTAACCAGGCACAGCAAAACCTGGATGCCAAACTGAGTAGCTATAACCTCCAAAAGTTAGAAAAACAAGCATTAGTTAAGCAAGCAGAGCAGCAGATTTACACCACTCACGATGATCAGCAATCGGCTAAAACTCGTTTGAGTATAGATTCTAGGCAAGTTCAACGCTTTAGCAAACTCGTTCAGGATGGTGCGGTTTCTGCAACCCAAATTGATCAACTCAAAAAAGAAGAACAAGAAAGCAAACGACTTTATCACAAGGCTGTATCAGATATTAAACAAGCACAATTGGGTTTAGTGGAAGAACTAAATCGTTATCAAGTCACTATCAAGACGTTGGAATCTGATATCAAACAAGCAAAACTGCGACTGCAAGAAGAACAAAGTAGCTATAAAAGTCTGATGCAAGCCGGGAAACTGGCTGTAATGAAAAATCAGGAGCAGCTAAAAGACCTACAGACGCAAATAACAGCAGCGAAATCAGAAGTGGCTCAGACTAAAAGCCAGATTACATCTATAAGAGTTCAAATGCAGCAACGAGTGGTGCGATCGCCAATTAATGGGGTGATTTTTGAATTACCCACCACTAAGCCAGGAGCTGTAGTCCAAGCCGGTCAAAGGATTGCCCAAATCGCACCCAAAAATACAGACTTTGTACTCAAAGCCCAAATACCTAATCAGGATAGTGGTTTCTTGAAGGTAGGAATGCCAGTCAAAGTCAAGTTTGATGCCTATCCCTTCCAAGAGTATGGAATTGTTCCAGGGAAAGTTACTTGGATCTCTCCTGACTCGAAAGTTAGCGAAACACCCCAAGGGAAGATCGAAACCTATGAGCTAGAAATCACCTTAGAACAGCAGTATGTCCAAAATGGCAGCAAACGTATTCAATTAGGTGCCGGTCAGACAGCAAATGCTGAAGTCATCATTCGTCAACGGCGGGTGATTGACTTTGTTTTAGATCCATTCAAGAAACTGCAAAAAGGCGGTTTAGAGATGTAGTCAGAACCTTGCCGTTGGCGCAGTATCTCGTAGAGAAGAAAAAGACAACGAGAAGAATTAATAATCAATACCCAATGCCCAATGCCCCATGCCCAATCCCCTTAATTATTGGAGAATGTTATGCCCCGCAATCTGACCATTTCTAGTTCAGATATCATTCAGAGTCTCAAACTCTCCTGTCAGATACCTGATGTCCTGGAAGCAATAGCATCGCAAAGCATTATTGCCGAAGCAGCTAAAGAGCTAGGAATTACAGTCACACCAGAAGAATTACAGCAAGAAGGAGATGACTTACGGTTTGCTAAAAAGCTTGTCAAAGCTAAAGAAACCTGGACATGGCTAGAAAAACACCACCTGTCTGTGAATGAGTTTGAAGAATTAGCCTACAACAAAATCCTTTCGCGGAAGTTAGCAAATCATCTATTTTCTGCTCAAGTCAAAAAGCACTTTTATGAACGCCAACTAGATTATGTCGCCGCCGTTACCTACGAAGTCGTCTTCGAGGATCGAGACTTGGCTTTAGAGCTTTTTTATGCCCTAGAAGAAGGCGAAGTCAATTTTCCTGAAATCGCTCGTTTATATATCCCAGAACCAGAACTGCGCCGTGCTTATGGATATCAAGGACTCCGATACCGCAAAGATTTTCGTCCAGAAATTGCAGCAGCTATATTTGCTGCTGCACCACCACAAGCTCTCAAACCGATTACGACTCCCAAGGGGGTGCATTTAATTTGGGTGGAAGAAGTCATTCAACCCCAACTAGATGAACAGTTGCGCCAAAAAATCATTACAGAATCATTTTCTCAATGGTTAAAGCAACAAATCAACGTGATGAAAATAGTTACTCAGATCGACTCAGATGCAAATGTGCGATCGCCGGATAAATTGCTAAATATGTCATTCACCAAGACTAAATAGGTTATTAAATTCCAAATGTTTTTGTAGCTAACTATCTCCCCTAACTTATGGTAGATGTCTCTAGTCTTCAAAAATGTTATTTGTACTGATGTTGTCTGCTTAAAAATTCAATACTTTTTCTTTATTAGTATTTTGTAACCGTATTTATAAGATGCTATTTTGAGGCGATTAAAAATTAAATAAAATCGCTATAAGCCTTACTGGACAAGAATATTTGAACCTCTTGTCTAAATTTATTATGCAATTTTTTCTAATTTTTAATTAATCATATAAATGATATAAATGATGATTATTAATCTTAAAAGTATTAGTTTTATTAATCAAAAATTCCTCAAAAAAGCATTGACTTTTTTGAGGAATAAACTATAGTAAGTATGTAGCCAGCAAAAACAAGGTTGGTTACAGCAAAGATTCCCAAACATCCAATTTCAGGAGAAACTCAAATGATTATTTCTGATCTAAACTACTTGGAAATTACCTCTGAAGAAGTTGTTGGTGGTTATAGTTTTGTTGCTGAAAAGGCGATAAACATCGCAGCTAATCTTGTGGAAAATGTTGCCATCAACAAGAACGTAAACTCCGCCGCTACTGTTAGAGGCAACCTAGCTAATTCTGAAACCCAAGCTACTGCATTCGGTCCCAACACCCTGGCTGAAACAACTGGTTTCACCAATACCACTCCTAATTCTTCTGCTTCTAACTCATTGGCTGTATCTGCTACCAACGCGGGTGTATCTGCTACCAACCCTTCTTATTAGTCTGTAGCAAGTATGTAGCCAAAAAAAGTTGGTTACAGGAACGATTCCCAAAAAAACTACAAATTTCAGGAGAAACTCAAATGATTATTTCTGATCTAAACTACTTGGAAATTACCTCTGAAGAAGTTGTTGGTGGTTATAGTTTTGTTGCTGAAAAGGCGATAAACATCGCAGCTAATCTTGTGGAAAATGTTGCCATCAACAAGAACGTAAACTCCGCCGCTACTGTTAGAGGCAACCTAGCTAATTCTGAAACCCAAGCTACTGCATTCGGTCCCAACACCCTGGCTGAAACAACTGGTTTCACCAATACCACTCCTAATTCTTCTGCTTCTAACTCATTGGCTGTATCTGCTACCAACGCGGGTGTATCTGCTACCAACCCTTCTTATTAGTCTGTAGCAAGTATGTAGCCAAAAAAAGTTGGTTACAGGAACGATTCCCAAAAAAACTACAAATTTCAGGAGAAACTCAAATGATTATTTCTGATCTAAACTACTTGGAAATTACCTCTGAAGAAGTTGTTGGTGGTTATAGTTTTGTTGCTGAAAAGGCGATAAACATCGCAGCTAATCTTGTGGAAAATGTTGCCATCAACAAGAACGTAAACTCCGCCGCTACTGTTAGAGGCAACCTAGCTAATTCTGAAACCCAAGCTACTGCATTCGGTCCCAACACCCTGGCTGAAACAACTGGTTTCACCAATACCACTCCTAATTCTTCTGCTTCTAACTCATTGGCTGTATCTGCTACCAACGCTTATTGATAGTCGGTATATGCTACCAGATCAGAATTAAACTCTACTCACAAAGAGTATTAACTCATGCAAGTAGAGTTAGGCTTGAAAGCCTAGTAGATTCATAAATAGCCGAAGGCTCTCTGCTGATTTGTGCTTTCGGCTTTTACCTAAACTACATCATTTGATCTCAGATAACTGTTTCCTCAATAAATTTTTACAATATTTAGTCCTCAACCCAGGCTACAGTTATGTGCTGTTTGCCCGCCCTGAATTAAAATTCTGGGTTAGTATTCTTTATTGCTATTAAAGTAGGGTGGATACTGCCTACCATTTGCTGAAGCCCTTATTTTGCGCCTTACCAATGGTTGTTGAGAATGGTGCAAGCTTTCAGTTTTAACAGACTTAAAATCAGTATTTCAGTCGGTTTTAACCAAATTAAGTTTTGAAGAAGAATGCAGAATCCAGAATTCAGAATTCACCAATCTTTCAGTCGGGGATTGGGACCCGCGACTACGAAAGTTGACCACCAAATCTATGATTTTGTGGGGTCTTAAACCCAGTTATTCATCCGCTTTTTCGGTCAGAATACCTAACATGAATTCTGACGACTGACGCCAATATTGCTGTTCGATAAATTTCAGAAACTTGAGTTCCTTGCAGATATAAGAACAAAAGACAAATGAAGTAAAAAGATTTGATTGTATAAGTTATGACTAACATTTCTGAGGTTCTCCAACTCGCAGTTCAACATCACCGAGCCAAGCGCTTCACTCAAGCTGAAGAGGTTTATCGTCAAATTATAGACATAAATCCCCAGCAGCCAGATGCACTATATGCCTTAGGTATGCTGGCGCAGCATCGGGGAGAATATCAAAATTCAGAGCAATTTTTCCAAGCAGCCTTGGAATTACAGCCAGAATCAGCCGCAATACACAACAGCTTGGGGTTTACTCTACAACAACAGGGTAAACTAGAAGAAGCGATCGCCTACTATGAAAAAGCACTAAACATTCTACCCGACTGCATAGAAGTGCAAATGAATCTGGGAAATGCTCTCCATCTTCAAGGAAAGTTACCACCAGAAGAACAAGCCCACTATGCAGACTTAAATCAGCAGTTTGCTTTAAGTAGGCAACAAGTAGAGGATTTCAAGATTGCAGAGTTATATTATCGCCAAGCTATTGCATTGCAGCCAGATTTGGTAGAAGCTCATAATAATTTAGGAGAAGTACTCCAAAAACAAGGGCGATTAAATGATGCCCTTAAGTCTTACCAACAAGCAATAAAAATTAAACCAGACTATTCTTACGCCTATCACAACTTAGGCTATTATTTCCAGGAAAAAGGGAACTTTGAGGAAGCAATAGACGCTTACAAAAAAGCATTAAATATTCAACCTGATTTGGTAGTCACCCATAACAACTTGGCAAATGCTCTGAAGGCACTAAATAGATTTGATGCCGCCATAGAATCCTATCAAGAAGCTATCAGAATTAAACCTGATGTTGATTATATCTATTACAACTTAGGAACACTACTTAGAGATAATAACAAAATAGAAGCAGCAGTAGAGGCATTTGAACAAGCTGTCAAAGTTACGCCAAGCTATGCTCGTGCTAAATTGGGTGTTTGTATCAGCCAACTGCCAATTATCTATTCCAGTGTTGATGAAATTGAATTCAGACGAAATCAGTATCAACAGCATTTGCAAAATTTAGCGAAAGGTTATGAATTAACTAATCAGGAAGAACGGGCAAAAGCAGCTGAGTTTGTGGGAGCATTACAACCCTTTTATTTGACATATCAAGGCTTAAATGACCGACATTTACAGCGAACTTATGGGGAAATGATTTACCAGATTATGTCAACTCGCTATCCCCAAAGTGTCCAGCCGCTTGTTATCCCAAATTTAGATAAAAATCAAAAGGTTCGTATTGGTATCGTCTCTGGGTTTTTCTATCATCATTCTAATTGGAAAATCCCGCTTAAAGGTTGGGTAGAAAATCTGGATCGAAGTGAGTTTGAATTATTTGGTTATCATACTGGGGTCAAAAAAGAT
This sequence comes from Nostoc sp., assembly GCF_036919575.1. Taxonomy (GTDB): domain Bacteria; phylum Cyanobacteriota; class Cyanobacteriia; order Cyanobacteriales; family Nostocaceae; genus Nostoc. The sequence continues at coordinate 42,093 of NZ_JBALBY010000116.1, forward strand.
GATTCAACAATCACTGCCACCAAGACTTTTGATAAATTTGTTCAAGGTGTTCCCTCATTTGAACAATGGTGTGAGTTAATCACAGAAGATAAATTACATATCCTAATTTTCCCCGAATTTGGGATGAACCCAACGACAATCAAACTGGGTTGTCTGAGATTAGCGCCAATTCAAATGACATCTTGGGGACACCCTGAAACCAGTGGACTACCGACAATTGACTATTACTTGAGCAGTGACTTAATGGAACCAGAAAATGCTCAAGAACATTATACAGAAAAATTAGTTAGATTACCCAATCTATCTATTTATTACACACCTTTAGCAATTGAACCGGGAGTAATTAACAAACCAGATATAGGTTTAAAAGAGGATGAAATTTTCTTCTGGTGTTGCCAGTCATTATATAAATATTTGCCCAATCATGATGATGTTTTTCCCGCCATTGCCAAAGGGTTAGAAAATTCTAAATTTGTGTTTATTAAACACGAAAGTCAAGAGATTACAGAAGTATTTCGCCAGCGCTTAAACCATGCTTTTGCAGCCTTCGGGTTGGATTATCAAAAGTACTGTTTATTTTTGCCTGCTATGAATACCAGAAAGTTTGCTGGGACTACAGCCTTAGCTGATGTTTTTTTGGATAGCATTGGTTGGTCTGGATGTAACTCTACTTTAGAATCTATTGCCCATAATATTCCCGTTGTCACTTTACCAGGAGAACTGATGCGGGGACGGCATTCTTTGGCAATTTTGCAGATGATGGGTATAGAAGAGACAATCGCCTCAAATAAAGCAGAATACGTACAAATAGCCATCCGTCTGGGGAAAGATGCTGAATATCGGCAATATATCTCCCAGCAAGTGGCAGAAAATAAGCATAAATTATATGGCGATTTAAAACCAGTCAGAGCGCTGGAAGATTTTATTTTGCAACTGGTTAATAAACCAAGACAATTTGATGCTAAAGATGTTTCTGAAGTCTTTAAACTTGCCGTTCAACATCATCGGTCTAATCGTCTAGACGAAGCTGAACAGCTATATCTTCAGGTGATCGAAAAACAACCAGACTATTCAGAAGCATTATATGGTTTAGGGATGCTGGCACAGCAGAAAGGTGCGTTACAGTCAGCACAGAAGTATTTGAATACAGCTTCGCAACTTCAGCCTAACTCTGTGAAAATTTGGTTTAGTTTAGGCAATTTATATCAAGGACAAGGACAGTTGTTAGAAGCTGAAGAAGCTTACAAAAAAGCTATTGCTTTGCGACCAGATGCCGGAACAATTTATAATAATTTGGGCTACACCTTGGAACAACAAGGTAAGTGGTCAGAAGCGATCGCATCCTATGAAAAAGCTCTGGAATTTCAGCAAAACTGCATAGAAGCGGAAGTCAATTTAGGGAATGCGCTTTTTGCCCAAGGCAAGCTCTCAACAGAGAAACAACCCTATTATGCCCAATTGAATTATAAGCTAGGCATTGCCCGCCAACAAGCAGGTGATTGGCAAACTGCTGTTGTTTACTATCGAGCTGCGATCGCACTACAGCCTGATTTGATTGAAGCTCATTATAACTTGGGGGTGGTACTGCAAGAACAAGGAAAAGAAGAAGAAGCGATTGCTTGCTATCAAAAAGCTTTGGAGTTTAATCCCCAACACCAGTCAGCCAACATCAAATTAGGACAGATTTACCAAACCCAGCACAACTAACAACTAAAAATTTGTGGTTAAACGGGTCGTTTTACCTGATATCCAACTCCGATCAATCTAAACTTAAACTTTCAAATTAAGGAAAGAAAATTTGTGGCTTTTAATCTAGGAACCAGCGGTAATGACTTAATTACAGGGACTGCTGCAGGCGATATATTGTTTGGAAATTTCGGTAATGATACTCTACTTGGGTTAGGGGGAGATGATTACCTTAGTGGCGACCAGGGTAACGATTTATTAAATGGTGGCAATGGTAGCGATCGCCTTTTTGGGGGTGACGACAATGATACGCTTCTAGGTGGCGCCGGCGATGACTTTCTCGATGGTGGAGTAGGCAACGACAGAGTAGATGGCGGTGATGGCGATGACAATATTCAAGGCGGAGTGGGTGACGACACCTTATTGGGCGGAGCCGGTAACGATCGCATCTTCGATATCACTGGCAATAATCTCATTTATGGGGGAAGCGGCAATGACTTCATCCAAGGAGCCAGTGGTAGTGTCTTTACAGGGGGAGGACAAGATACGATTTATGGGGGTGACGGGAACGATCAAATATTCGGGCTAAGTCAAAACGATTTCCTCTATGGAGATGCTGGCAATGACACCCTCAGTGGCGATAGTGGGGATGATCATCTGGAAGGGGGCACTGGCGACGACAACCTCGATGGCGGTTTCGGAAATGACCTTCTGTTCGGCGATCTTGGAAAGGATACTCTAAATGGCAACATCGGCAATGACACCCTCCAAGGGGGCGGCGATGATGATATTCTCATCGGCGGTGCTGGTGATGATGTTCTCGTCGGTGTGGGTCGGGGCAGCCAGGAAAGTTTCGGAGGAAAGTCACTAGGTTTTGGGGAAACCGATCTCTTGACCGGAGGGCCTGGGGCAGACCTGTTTGAACTTGGAGGTAATGGACAATTCTACTACCTCGGTGGTTCTACTGTCGGTAAGGGTTTGACTGTCTTTGATGCGGCTGTGATTGGTGTGGAAAGTAATGGGGTGCTGAAACGGGACTTCGATCCGACGGTTGATCGCATCCAGTTACAGAAGGGACTCAATTATAAACTGGGACAAGCCAGCTTTTTTAGCCCAGTTGACACTATTATTTATGCAGACTTTGGCAAGGGGAATGATATTCTAGGGGTTGTGGTTGGAGCAACACCAGCAGAAGTCGCGCCTACCCTAAAAATTGTAAATACTGGTTGACTTTTACATCACAAGTATTAATATCCCAGGAGGCAGTAAAAAATATGTTCTTAGCAATTTTCCAGAAAGTTAAAGACTTCTTCATCAGAATAGTCAAAGACGAAACTTTTCACAGCCAACTTCTGAGCAAGAAAGTTGAAGAGTTGAAAAAAACTGTAGAAAATGGAAGTATGCAAATAGCTGATTTGCCATATTTACAGAATGTTTCAAAAGACGAATTGATTTTAGGTTCTGCTGGAGTGAATGTGATATCTGGGGCATTCGCTTTCGGGTCAGATAGTTACCCTTTTGCTAGTGCAAATAGTTCTTCCAAAACTTGGTCAACGGATGATTACACATCAAATGGCACAGGATCAGCTGAGGCATGGGGTGATAATCCTACAGCTAACCTAGCAACGGCAGGTAATGGTAATATAGTGATTGGAAATTCTAAATTCAAATCTTATGTAAACACTGCTTCTGCAAGTGGTTCTGTAATCTCGATTGATTCTGACTCCGTAGTGAGTATTTCCGACTTGTTTGAAAGTTTATTTTGAGGTTTTCCAAGTCCTGATTTTGAAGTTAGCTATTTTCATTCAATTCTAGCTTCTGACGCCTTGATTCTGCTTTGTTAAATCAGAGCTATTGAGAATCAATAATACCTGAAGGCACAAAACACCTGTGGGTTTTCTGTCAAACCTGCTAATGCGCTAAACTTTGTCGTGTGGTTGCAGTTGAACTGCCCATATTTTCTTTGAGTAGTTAATAAGCTCAACAGAGGTTTTCATGTCATCACTAGCTACAGTTTCAGACTTAATTATTTCCACTATCAAAGTCAATCTCGATCCAATTTTAAATCTCAATTTCAATTTCAATTTCAATTCCCATTCCAATTACAGTTCCAATCCCAATTCCAATTCCAATTCCCATTTCAATTACAATTTAAATCCCAAACCCAAACCGAAACCCAAACCCAATTTTGTTACCGCTCAAGAGAATACTGTTTTCTCCAACTATAGTCAAAGTCCTTCAGGAAATTTGACTCAGACCCAGACGAAGACATTAGTTCAAGGTGGCTTGGGTGTTGCTATTGCTGAGGCTAAAGCGAGTTTTCTTAAGGCTGACACAACTTTTTCAAAACTCTTCACTGATGCTAGTGTCATTGGATTAAAGGGTCAGTTTACAGGTAGTTCCGACAGCAAAACAAAAGTACTTGCTAATTTTAAGGTTGACCCTAATCAAAACTTCTCTTTTGATTTTTCAGCAAATTTAGCACTGAAAGCTAAAGAAATTGAAAATTCCAAAGTTGAATATAACAAAGGTCTGTCTAAAACCGCTTTTTTGGTGTTAGACACTACAAATCCCAATAAGCCCATAGTTTTAGATTATTTTGGTATCCAGGGTAATTTAATCTCCTCTAATAAAATCGCCGATCTGACCGTTGGTAATAGTCGCAATGTTACGATTAATTTTCGGAATAAAATTTCTGAGACTAATGGCGACAATGGTAGTGACTTCCTCAATGGTAATGCTGTTGGGACTTATCAACGGAATTTTACTCACAAGAGCAACATAACTGTAGTTGAAATTAATACTAGTACCGTTCAATTGGCAGGAGATACTTTAATTGGCAACTTGGGTAAAGATGTTATCTATGGCACGATTTGGAACGATAATTTGACGGGAACCAACGGTGCGGACAAACTTTATGCCAGCTTGGGGAATGATAAGCTATATGGTGGCTCAGGTAATGATAGCCTCGACGCAGGCCAAGGTAATGATACGCTAGATGGTGGCTCAGGCAATGATAGACTCTATGGTGGTTTGGGCAATGATATCCTGACTGGTGGTAGTGGTAATGATGTCTTGGTTGGTGGCGGTGGTAAAGACACATTTCTTTTCAAGAAAGCCGATACCTACTTAAGAAAAGACTTTGATGTAATTAAAGATTTCCAAGTTGGTATTGATAAGATTGTATTAGATGGCTGGGGTTATACTAATACTAGTTTTAAGCTAGGTAGTATTATTACAGATAGCAAAGATGGTGCTATCTTAAAATTAGATTCTTTATTAAATCAAGAAACAATACTAATTTCAGGTGTGAGTGCCAGTAAGATTAACGCTCAATCAATAGCATTTGGTTAAGGCTAATTGATCTCCATAAAAACTACTTTTATCCCGAATAATTCCCTGACTTTTCACTCTTATTTGGAAAACTTCACTTCCATTCCTCTCTCCTACAAGACTACAGTGTACACACAAGTCTGAAATAGCTGATTAACCAAGGTTTTACCCCACCCTAACCCTCCCCTTTCTAAGAGGGTGTTTGAAAAGTATTTAGTTGTGATTTTAGGCACTTCTAGATCCCCCCTAACCCCCCTTAAAAAGGGGGGAACCGGAATCAAAGTCCCCCAATTTATCGGGGGATTTAGGGGGATCTAGAACGTTTTGCTACCAAGAAGAGGACTTTTCAAACAACCTCTAAGGGGAGGGAACTAGATTCCTGTTCCCCCCCCCAATAAACGGGGGGATTAAGGGGGGTAATTTGACTTGTGTATACACCGTAGCTGCTGCAAGGAGAGAGGCTTTGAATTATCTCCTTTCAGTTGTAAATTTAGGGCTGACACATTTTTGTCCCATCGGATGAAACCACCCTGCTTTTTCAGAGGGGGAAACAGGCGAAATATTATTTTATACTTATCAGCCGTCCTCTGAGGCTATACTAACCCGTAACAAGTTGATACAGCAGAATTCAGAATTCAGGGGTCAGAATTCAGAAGTAAAACAGCTTTTACAGCAGGGTTTGAGACTTTGGTTGTGTACCTCACCAACTTGAAATGCGCTGTATCAACTTAATAATTAATATAGATAGCCATGAATACTACTAATATTTCTGAATCTAAAGTTAAATCTCTGATTGAAATCCCAGTGCAGAAGCATCAGTCAGGTCAAGGGGATGAACCGGAATCGCTATACAAAACAGAAGTGGCTGAAATCATCCAACTAGCGGTTCAACATCAACGAGCCAATCGTTTAGTGGAGGCTGAACTGTTATATACTCAAGTTCTGGAAAAACAACCTGACCACCCGGAAGCTTTATATAGTTTAGGGATATTGGCGCAGCAGATGGGGCAACCTCAAACTGCTGAACAGTGGCTAAGTGCGGCTTTGCAAGTTCAACCTGATTCGGTTAAGACTTGGTTTAGTTTAGGTAATTTGCGTTTAGTTCAGGAACAGTTTTCCCAAGCAGAGAAAGCTTACCGTCAAGCTCTAGTTATATTACCTGACTCACTGCCAATTTACAACAACTTGGGCTATGCTCTGCAACAACAAGGACTATTTGAGGAAGCAATTAACTACTATCAAAAAGCTCTAGAGTTAAAGCCAGATTTTATAGAAGCAGAGGCGAATTTGGGCAACACGCTGCACGCTCAAGGTAAGCTTGCTAGCGAGCAACAATTTTACTATGCACAATTGAATCATAAATTGGGTGTTGCCCGGAAAAAAGCAGGGGATTTAAAAACTGCTGTTATTTATCACAAACAAGCGATCGCACTACAGCCAGATTTGCTAGAAGCTTATTATAACTTGGGACTGGCGCTGCAATCACAAGGGGAGTTAGAAGAGGCGATCGCCTTTTATCAAAAACTCTTGGAACTTAATCCCAACTATGGAGAAGTTTACCTCAACTTAGGCAAAATTTACCAACAGCAGAAACAATTCCACAAAGCAGTTTCGGCCTATCGACAAGGGTTAAAGCTGATTAATCCCCACTATGCCGCATCTTTAGCATCTGACGAGGATGCTGAAATTCTTCAACAAGTATCAGTTACACCCCCAATTCCCCAAGGGGAGGTAATTGTAGGGAAATACGGTTTTCCGGCTATCCAGCCCGTAGTAGATGATACAATCAATCGTCCTTTCTGGAGTGTAGTGGTAACTGTACATAACCGGATAGATTATCTACTCGAATGCCTTGCCAGTGTGTTGGCACAATGGCAGGGAGAAGAGCAGATGGAAATCATCGTTATGGACAATGCTAGTAGAACGCCAGTATTTGAACTGGTGAATAGTATTGGACAAGGAATAATCCACTACTACCGCAATCAGCAAAACCTCGGTCCGCCAGGAAATTGGAATGCGGGAATTGCCCTAACTCGCGGTTGGTGGGTTCATTTACTTCACGACGATGATTATACTCTCCCAGGTTTTTATTCCCGGCTGCAAGAGAGTTTAGAAGGGTGTTCAGATTCTGTGGGAGCAGCTTTTACGGGTTATCAAAATATTAACGAGAAAGGGGAAGTAATTTCCCGCAGACAAGTCTATGGAGAGCAGCGAGGGATTGCTAAAAATTGGCTGCAACGCATTGGAGTTAATAACTTATTGAATATGCCTGCGGTGGTGATTCGTCGAGAGACGCACCAAAAATTGGGGGTATATCATCCCGAATTGACCTATACAACTGACTGGGAACTTTATAAACGCATTGCTGTTTATTATGATTGGTGGTACGAACCAGAAATTTTAGCTTGTTACCGCGAACATGCTAATAACATGACTAGCGAACTTTTGCTGACTGGGAAGCAGATGATATCCATCCGCCGGGCAATTGAAATTTCAGAGAGTTATTTTCCCACTGAACACTCCGCACAGATTACGACCCAATCCCGGAGTTATCATTTTATTTATTGTCTAGAATCAGCCCTAATTCCTCTACAGGCTCTTAATCTGACTGGAGCTTGGCAAGTGTTAGAAGAGGCTCTCAAAATAGATCATAGCTGGAAAGCGATCGCAACGTTATTCAGTTGGTTAACATGGGAAGAAACAACTCCCCTTCGGGAAACAGGTTATATCCAGAAAGTGCTGGGCTATTACCAACAAGCGATCGCTCTTGAGGCAGACTTGTGAGAGTTGTATTATCACTCCAGAAATGCTCGTGACTGCACCCATTCCCCAGGACGAATAGAATAGAGCCTCCGGGACGCTGACGCGTAGCTTGCTTCGACCTAGGAGTACGCGGCTATACAAACTCTCGTCCACGGAGGTGGGCAAAGAGAAAATCAAGCTATAACCCACGGAGGTGGGTTTTGCCTGTTTAGACGCGATTTATAACCCAATACGCTTGGGTTAAGCATTTTTTCTTCTCTCTGTTTGCTCTGCGCCTCTGCGGTTCGTTAACAAAATTAACTTTGATAAAGAGTTTTATCCTTAACTGAACTGTATTGGTTTATAACCGCCCTTTTTGCTTAAGTTGACACTGATACCATTTCAGACAAACCCTGATACATATAGATTTATCGTCGGGGCACAGCAATGCTCATACGTGTCAACTTAACGTGAAAGCCAGTCTCTAAGGAGCTTTTAAGATTGTCTCGTTCCCAGTCGGAGACTGGGAATGCATTCCGAGAGGCTCCGCCTCAAGACTTGCGGCAGAGCCGCAACGAGCAGCATTTCCAGCCTCTGGCTGGAAACGAGGTTTGAAAAGGGTTTTGGCTTAAGTTGACACCAATGAGCATTGCTGTGCCCCTACCAACGCATTTGTATCATTATTAAAGTGAAACGGTATGACAGCAGATTTCAAATTGGTGAAGTACAAGACTTACGCACAAGCAATGGAAAATCGAACCACAGAGGACGCAGAGGACACGGAGGAATAAGAGTTTGAGAGGTTTTTTGCGTAAGTCCTAAAGTACACATGCTAAGTCTCAAAGCGAGGTATAAACCCTGTTTTACTTCTGAATTCTGAATTCTGCTGTATGAGCAATCTTTCCTACCGCGTGGCCTATTTACGTGAAAATAGTTGTAATTAGAAATCTGATTTTTGCGAAAAAATATAAATTATGAATTTATCAAAACCAACAAATAATCAACCAACCACTGGTAACTGTCTGTTCTGTGGGACAGAGTTGCACCATACCTTCGTAGATTTAGGTATGTCCCCTCTCTGCGAAAGCTATCGCAGTCTCAAACAACTCAACGAAGTCGAGTCTTTTTATCCTCTACATGTCTATGTTTGCGATCAGTGTTTTTTAGTTCAACTCCAAGAATACATTAGCCCGGAAAATATTTTTAGCGACTACGCTTATTTCTCTTCCTACTCTGATAGCTGGTTGCAACACGCTAAGAACTACGTTGATTTAGTAGTAGAGCGTTTACAATTAAACCAGGAAAGTCAGGTAATAGAAATTGCTAGTAATGATGGCTATTTGCTGCAATACTTTGTTGCCAAAAGCATCCCGGTGCTGGGAATAGAGCCAGCCACAAATATTGCTGAAGTAGCAATTAAAAAAGGTATTCCTACAATTGTCAAATTTTTTGGACAGCAGACAGCCCAAGAACAGATTGCTAAGGGCAAAAAAGCCGATTTATTACTAGGAAATAATGTCCTTGCCCACACACCTTATCTTAATGATTTTGTCAAAGGAATGAAAATTATCCTGAAACCGCATGGTGTAATTACTATGGAATTTCCCCACCTGATGCGGTTAATTGAGGAAAATCAGTTTGATACTATTTACCATGAGCATTTCTCTTATTTTTCATTCCTCACCGTAGAAAAGATTTTCGCTGCTCACGGGTTGACAATTTTTGATGTGGAAGAATTAACTACTCATGGTGGTTCTTTGAGAATTTATGCTCGCCACAACGAAGATTATTCTAAACCCGTTAGCCAGCAAGTATCAGAACTTAAATACAGAGAAGAAGCGGCTGGTTTTACGCAATTAGAATACTATTTTTCATTTAGTGAACAAGTTAAAGAAACCAAGCGCAAGTTATTAGATTTATTGATCAAAGTTAAGCGAGAGGGAAAATCGATTGTTGGTTATGGCGCTCCAGGTAAGGGAAATACACTCTTAAACTATTGTGGTATCCGCACAGATTTTCTTGATTACACAGTAGACCGGAATCCTTACAAACAAGGTCAATTTTTGCCAGGAACTCATATTCCGATTTTTCATCCAGATAAAATTGCTCAAACAAAGCCTGACTATGTACTAATTTTGCCCTGGAATTTAAAAAATGAAATTATCAGACAAATAACTTATATTCGGGATTGGGGAGGCCAATTTGTTGTACCAATTCCTGAAGTTAATGTCTACTCTTAAGTGTTTGATATTTTTTAATCATCAAAAAAGGGGAATTGACATGAAAGTAGTTTTATTTTGTGGTGGTTTAGGAACTAGAATGAGAGAGTATTCAGAAACTATTCCTAAGCCAATGGTGAATATTGGTTATAGACCAATATTATGGCATATAATGAAATACTATGCTCATTATGGACACAAAGATTTTATCTTATGTCTTGGTTACAAAGCTGACCTAATTAAAAGTTATTTTTTAAATTATAATGAATGGCTTTCTAATAATTTTAGCCTTTCCAACGGCAGCCAAATCAAGTTATTTAATCGAGATATTCAAGATTGGAATATCACATTTGTAGATACAGGATTAACTGCCAATATTGGACAAAGATTAAAGGCAATAGAAAAGTATCTAGAAGGAGAAGAAGTATTTTTAGCTAACTACAGTGATGGGTTGACAGATTTGCATCTACCAGCGTATATTCAGCATTTTTATCAGCGTGATAAAATCGGTAGTTTTTTGTGTGTCAGACCAAGCCAAAGTTTTCACCTAGTTGACATGGATGAGGATGGTTTGGTGAAGGATATCAAAGATGTTCAGCACCGTGAAATTTGGATTAATGGAGGATATTTTATCTTTAAAAAAGAGATTTTTAAGTATATTAATTATGGTGAAGAACTTGTCCTTGAGCCTTTTCAACGACTGATTACTAAAGAAGAACTTTTTGCATATAAATATACTGGCTTTTTCGGAGTAATGGATACGTTTAAAGAGAAGCAACAGTTGGATGATATGTATGCTCAAGGCGAAAGACCTTGGGAAGTATGGGGAGATAAACAATTAGAAGTAAGGCATATATGATCCAACTTAGCTTAAACAAGACAGAAGAATCTGAGTACAAAATCCTTTGTCTAGGTTCTCATTGCGATGATATTGAGATTGGTTGTGGAGGCACAATTTTAAAGCTGATAGAGAATTATCAGCATGTTGTCATCTATTGGGTTGTCTTTAGTTCCAACGAGCAAAGAGCAGAGGAAGCAACAGCAAGCGCCAGTCTTTTCTTAAAAGAAATTCAGACCAAGAAAATTCTCATTAAAAATTTTCGAGATGGCTTTTTACCTTTCCAAGGCATAGAGGTGAAGGAATGCTTTGAACAGTTGAAGCAGGAATTTTCACCAGATATAATCTTTACTCACCACCGAGACGATCGCCACCAAGATCACCGCTTAATTTCTGAGTTGACTTGGAATACCTTTAGAAATCATTTAATTTTGGAATATGAGATCCCAAAATACGATGGTGATTTGGGTATTCCTAATTTCTTTGTCCATTTAGATGAGGCACTTTGCCGCCGAAAAATTCAATATATTTTGGATGCGTTTACCACCCAAAATAATAAGCAGTGGTTTACAGAAGAGACTTTTCGTTCCCTTCTGAGAATTCGCGGGATTGAATCAAATTCACCGAGTAAATATGCTGAGGCATTTTACTGCCGAAAAATGATTTTCTAAAAAATTATATTCCAAATCTTTGGCAATCAGACATTCTTTTTTTTGAAGTTAAATCTTAAAACAGAATTCAGAATTCAGAATTCAGAATTCAGAATCAATTTAGTGGGGGATTTAGCGCAAAGTGCGGTCTTGGGGTCTCCCCAAGAGGAGCAACTTTGTAAGAGAGACTCGCCACTAATTGTAGACCACCAAATTTTTAATTTGGTGGGGGATTTAAACCCACTTATTCATCCGCCAGTCATACAGAATTCATTCTGAATTCTGACGCCTCGGCGGAGCGTCTCCGGCTCCGCTCCTGACTCCTGAATTCTTTCTTGTTAAATTAAGGAGAAAATCAAATGTCTTTGATTAGCTTTAACGCCTTAAAAAAACAGTCTTTTGAACAATCGCAGGCGTTACAACAAAAAAGTCATTCTCTAATTCCCGGTGGTTCTCATACTTATGCTAAGGGTGATGACCAATTTCCAGAAACCGCACCAGGCTTTATTGTCAAAGGTGAAGGTTGCCATGTCTGGGATTTAGATGGCAATGAATTTATTGAATATGGGATGGGGCTACGTGCTGTCATCTTAGGACACGCTTACCCACCTGTGGTAGAAGCAGCTTATCGGCAAATGCTCCTTGGCAATAATTTCACCCGCCCGGCAACCATTGAAGTGGAATGTGCTGAGGAATTACTCAGTTGGATTCCGGGTGCAGACATGGTGAAGTTTGCCAAAGATGGCTCAACAGTAACTACCGCAGCGATTACCCTAGCAAGGGCTTATACGAGGAGAGACATGGTTGCCATTTGCGCCGACCATCCTTTCTTTTCGTACAATGACTGGTTTATTGGCAGTACTCCTATGTCTGCTGGTATTCCCCAAGTGATTCAAAATTTGACGGTGAAATTTAATTTCAATAATATTCAAAGTCTAAAAAACGTTTTTTCTCAACACCCAGAAAAGATTGCTTGTGTTATTTTAGAACCAGCTAAATATCAAGATCCATCCGATAATTTTCTGCATGAAGTACAAAAACTCTGCCAAGAAAATGGGGCGATTTTTATCTTGGATGAGATAATTACTGGATTCCGTTGGTCTACTGGGAATGCCCAAACCTACTATGGTATTGTTGCTGACTTATCAACATTTGGGAAAAGTATGGGAAACGGTTTTGCTGTTTCGGCATTAGTTGGTAAGCGAGAAATCATGAAGTTAGGTGGAATTGATCACGATCAAGAGCGAGTATTTTTACTCTCGACTACTCATGGAGCAGAAAATCATGGACTAGCTGCTGCGATCGCTACGATGAAAATTTTACGACAGCAAGGAGTAATAGAATATCTCTATCAACAAGGAGAAAGATTACGCCAGGGAATTAATCAGGCGATCGCAGCCAATCAACTCCAAGATTACTTTCAGGTTATTGGCAAACCTGGCAATTTAGTTTACGTAACCCTTGACGAAAACAAACAAGCATCGCAGGCATTTAGAACTTTATTCTTGCAAGAAACTATCAAACAAGGATTGCTCCTGCCTTCTTTAGTTGTCAGCTTTTCTCATAGTAATCAGGATATTGATATTACAATTGATGCCATCAATAAATCTTTAAAGGTTTATCGCCAAGCTTTAGAACATGGAATTGAAAAGTATCTCATTGGTCGTTCAGTCAAACCTGTATTTAGGAAATATTCTTAACTGAAATGGAAAATAATAATAAATTTGTAATTGATTCCGAGATAAAAACCATTTTTAGAACAGATGATATTGCTCAAGATATTTATCAACTAATAACTGAACTCTATCCTATTTGCCGCAGTATTACAGGTAATGGTTTTAGAGAAACCCTGAAAATTATCCAGCAGTATATTCCTTTATGTGTCTATGAAGTACCGACAGGAACTGAGGTATTTGATTGGAGAGTTCCTAAAGAATGGAATATTAAAGATGCCTATATTAAAAACTCCCAAGGACAGAAAATTGTAGATTTTGCTAACTCGAATTTACATCTTGTTAATTACAGCCTGCCTATTCACAAAAAAGTATCTTTAACAGAACTAAAGGCGCATCTATTTACATTACCCGAATATCCAGACTTGATTCCTTACCACACTTCTTATTATAAAGAGACTTGGGGTTTTTGCCTGAGTCACAATCAATATTTGGAATTAAATGATCAAGAATATGAAGTTTATATTGATTCTACCCTTGAATCAGGTCATCTGAGCTATGGTGAGTATTATATTCCGGGAAAAACTACTGATGAAGTTTTAATTTCTTGCCATGCCTGCCATCCTTCACTGTGTAATGATAATCTTTCGGGAATTGCGATCGCTACTTTTATCGCTAAATATTTAAGTCAAACTACACCAAAATATTCCTATCGATTTCTCTGGATTCCAGGAACCATTGGCTCAATTACATGGTTGGCTCTCAATGAGGCTAAAGTCAATAATATTAAACATGGTTTAGTATTAACTTGTTTAGGAGATTCCGGCAACTTTACTTACAAAAAAAGCCGTAGAGGTGACACTGAAATTGATAAAGTTGCTGCTTATGTACTCAGAAACTCAAAACAGGATTACAAAATTATAGATTTCTTCCCCTATGGCTATGATGAGCGACAATATTGCTCACCTGGATTTAATTTAGCTGTAGGTTGCTTGATGCGATCGCCTCATGGTAGTTTTCCCGAATATCACACCTCAGCCGATGATTTAAATTTTGTTCAACCCCAATATCTTGCAGAGTCATTCTTTCAATGTCGTTCGATATTAGAGATCCTCAATAATAATCACATTTACTACAACCAAAATCCTAAATGTGAGCCACAGTTGGGGAGAAGAGGTCTATATCAGCAAGATAGTAGGCTAAATCAAATGGCAACTTTGTGGGTTTTAAACTTATCTGATGGTCAGCATACTCTGCTCGATATCGCCGAAAGGTCGGGTATGTCATTTGATGTGATTAAATATGCTGCCGATAGATTATTAGCACATGAATTGTTAATAAGTAAAAATAACTAAGCATTACTCGCCTGGGCGACTAAAAGGGGAGCATCTCAATGAGTGTAAAAAGCCTTATAAAACCTCACCCCAACCCTCTCCTTATCAAGGAGAGGGAGCAAGAATCTTGTTTCTCATCTGGTATATTTGCTTTCATTGAGATGCTCCCACTAGAAGTCGTGCGCCAGCTGAATTCTGAATTATGACTTATTTTTCCAGAAATGTCCAGACTCCTTCATCCCAATCTGATTCTGTTGGGGGTGATTGTAACCAATGCTGACAACGCAACAGATGCAACATAGCAGCTTTGTCCTGATTGTCTGCTGCTAAAACATTAGCAAACTCCGCTCTGGCAAGATAAAACTCCCGCTTGAGGTAATATTCGCGCCCTTTCTGATAGTGTTCAATCACTTGCAATTTTTCGCTTTCAATCGGATTGGAACGCAAACCCAGTAATTCATATATGGCTACTGGCTCATTTCTGCCCTTGACACGAATGTAATCTAGTTCCCTAGCCCAAATATGATCTTGGCATGGTTTAAAAGTGTTATAGCTAATAATAATGTCGCAACCATATTGTTTACTGACACTTTCTAATCGGGAGCCAAGATTAACGCCATCGCCAATGGCGGTAAATTCCATCCGCTTACTAGAGCCAATATTCCCACTAATGACGGTATCAGAATTGATGCCAATGCCAATCTTGATTTTGGGCTTATTAACTGCCTGGCGACGTTGATTAAATTCGTGCAGGCGAACGCGCATTTCTAAGGCTGTTTGCACTGCCATCCAAGCGTGTTCTTTCAACGGTAGGGGAGAACCAAATACAGCCATAATCGCGTCACCGATGTATTTGTCAAGGGTGCCTTTATGTTTAAAGACTGCCTCCACCATTGATTCAAAATATTCATTGAGCATACTTACCACTTCTTCTGCTTCCAAGGTTTCGGTTAAAGTGGTGTAGCCGCGAATATCGGAAAATAAAATCGAAACTTCTTTACGAGCGCCTCCTAGTTTAGCATCATCCAATTTCAGCAATTCTTCGGCTAATTCCTGGGTCATGTAGCGGTACATCGTACTCTTGAGCCGCTTTTCATCACTGATATCTTCCATCACCACCAGCGCCCCACGAATTTGCTCTTGGTCGCTAGCATCGGCAATTGTGTTAATTGATAAATTAATACTGTGGGGTTTTATACTAGTACTTATGAGTGTGCGATCGGGGTAATATTGCTGACGGCCTTTTAAGTCAACTGCGTGTAAAGCATCTTGATACCACTTGCTAAAATCACCTTCTTTGATGGCGATCGCATCAGTAACTAATTTACCTTCTAAACGGTCTTCTGGCTCCAGTCCTAGCAAACGCTTGGCGCTTTCATTGGCGGCGATAATTAATCCAGTTTTATCAGTGGAAATCACTCCATTGGAAAGACTACGCAAAATATCCCGTTGCATTTGTTCTTGTTGCTTGACTGTGGCAAACAACTGGGCATTTTGCAGCGCTACTCCAGCTTGAATATTAAAAGCTTCCATGAACTCTTCATCGTTGCGATCAAAGCTAGCTTGGAAGCAGTCGGGAGCTTTCGGCCAATCAGCTGGATCATAAGGTGGAAAATCACCAGATTTCTTTTTATTTACAAGCTGGGTAACGCCAATTAGTTGTTCATCGCCGTTAAACACTGGCATACAAAATAAGCTACAGGTGCGATAGCCATTTTGCTGGTCGAGTTCTTTGGCTGTCTCCGAGTCAGCATGGTAGTACAAGTCAAAGGCAATATTCAGTTTCTTGCCAGAAACCGCTACTAAACCAGCAAAGCCTTTACCTACGGGGACTCGCAACTCTTTAGTTGAACCATCATCCTGGGTGATTTTCGTCCACAATTCATCGCGATCGCGGTCTATTAACCATAGTGTACTGCGATCGGCATTCATCAGTTCCTTGGCTTCATCCATCACCCGCTTGAGAGTGTCTTCTAAGTCAAGACTGCTTTGAGAGAGGGACTTGATCGCCTTCATCAGCGCCGCCACTGCTCTTTGTTTTTGAGTGGCGATATAAAAAGAGCGCGAGGATTCTAAAATTAGACGAATCGAAGGGGCAAATTCTTGAAATAATTCCTCGTCAGCATAGATAAAACCTTTGGTATCAATGCGCTCTCCAAGTGGAGCCTCGGAATTATTAACAGATTTTAATTTATTTAGTAACTGGACTACCGCAACTAACTTTCCATGTTCATTCAACAATGGCAAAGCCAGCATGGTGTAAGTGCGATAGCCAGTTCTTTTTTCTTGTTCTTGGGCAAAATGCGATCGCGGGTCACTATAAAAATCAAAGGGAATATTGATAACTTCCTTGAAGGTGGCGACTTCCCCAGCAATGCCTTTATCGGCGGGGATGCGAATTTCTAAAGAGCGATCGCCCTCCCCCTCAGCCAGAATTGACCAGAGTTCTTGTTTTTCTTCATCCAATAAAAATATCGTCGTCCGGTCTGCCCCCAGTAATTCCCCGGTTTTCAAGGTAATCGAATGCAACATTTCTTGCAGAAGAGTTTCAAACCCCTGAGAATCCAGCATTGATAGGGTTTGATGGACAATCTGTAATTTTTGCTCAACATCCTTAACGACTTGTTTAAAAGTATCCTGAGTCAGGGGAGCAAGAAACGTAGAAAAAGTTCCTTTTCTTGTGGCCAGAGCGCCCACAGGAGCAGAATTTGTTTGTAATTCGCGGTTTTCTTGGTTGTGAATACCAATAATCAAATCGGTCGTCTCCCCAGAAGTTCCTTGATACACTGGCATAATCGGTATTTTATATAGGAGGATAAGATTTTAGATTTAACAATGAAATTAAATTTATGTAAGTGGTGCTAAAAGCAACAACTAATTTGCTTGATATTATCCATAGTTTAATCGCTTGTTGAGCTAGCGTCATCCTGTGCAGGAAGGTGGAAGTCGATTACAAACAAGCGGGGTATGACCAGAGTGCAAATGCATTAATACTCCAAAGCCCTGCTACCGTTTATACACAAGCCTTCTGGGAATCGTCAATTTTGGATTGAAGCAGAAGTCAGAATTCAGGAGCAAAGCCAAAGACGCTCTTCGGCTTGGCGTCAGAATTAACAGCGTGGGGGTTCAAACCCCTCACTCGTACAGAATACCCAACTGAATTCTATTTCGATAAGGGACTGACAAATAAAAAAATACTCAACTACTTATTGTGGGGTGGGCATCTTGCCCGCCCTTAGCCAAAGGCGGGCAAGATGCCCACCCTACACAATACTGCGTAGGTTTTGAATCGATCCCCCCAACCCCCCTTAAAAAGGGGGGCTAAGAATGGCTTATTTTTCCCCCAATTTATCGGGGGACTAAGGGGGATCTCCAATGACTATGCACCAAAACCCGAGCAGTATTGCCACCCTACAAGATTGGATAATTTATTTGTTGTCAGTCCCTAAGTCTAATAAAGCGATCGCTTTCACCAATTCTTCTGGATCTACAGGCTTGGAAATATGCAGTTGAAATCCGACAGCGATCGCTTGCTGATGATCCATCTCACCAGCATAGGCGGTTAAAGCGATCGCTGGAATTGTCCCGCCTTCCTCTGGTTCCAGACTTCTGATCTGTTGCATCAGCATATAACCATCCATTTCTGGCATCCCGATATCGCTGATGAGCAAATTTGGCTGGGATTGACTCAGGGCAGTTAAAGCTGCAATGGCTGAGGCTGCAACGGTAACAGTTGCACCATATTGCTCTAGCATGAAGGGCAAAAACTCTCGCATATCTGCATCATCATCCACCACGAGAATCTCTAAGCCAGACAGGGGCAACAACTGAGCCGCCACAAGTGAGGAGTTATCTTTTTCATCCTTGATTCCTTTGCTTTCATCCTCTAAGCATGGAAGTCTGACGGTGAAAGTTGCTCCTTTAGCTTCGCCCAGGCTTTCTGCTTGAACAGTTCCCCCGTGAAGTTCTACAAGATGGTGGACGATCGCTAATCCTAAACCTAAACCACCAAATTTCCGAGTTGTCGCCCCATCTGCTTGACGGAAATAATCAAAAACATAAGGTAAGAACTCAGGTGCAATCCCTTTCCCTGTGTCAGTGATACAGATTTGTACCTGTGAGCCGACTTGCTCTAATTTAATTTTTACCTGTCCCCCGATGGGAGTAAACTTAATGGCATTGGAAAGAATATTCCAAATGACTTGTTGCAATCGATTGGCATCGCCTAAAACTAGCCCGACACCAGATTCAAGAATTGTCTGAATCTGGATAGACTTAGCCTCGCCCGATAAACGCACTGTCTCGATCGCAGCTTCAATGACTGATATCAAATTAATCCGGTCGAAGTTAAGGTTAAGTTTACCTTGAAGGATGCGAGAAACATCAAGCAAATCTTCAATTAATTGAGTTTGTAACTTGGCATTGCGTTCAATGGTTTCTAGGGCGCGATCGGTTGTTGCTTGATCAAGCTTGCGGCTCCGCATCAGTTTTGCCCAACCCAAAATTGGGTTAAGTGGTGTTCTCAGTTCATGGGATAGCACAGCGAGAAATTCATCTTTGATGCGATTTGCGGATTCCGCAGCACTTCGTGCCGTTCGTTCGGCTTCATAGAGATGGGCGCGAGCGATCGCTTGGGCGCATTGTTGAGCAACAGCTAAGATAAACGCTTGATCTTCTTCACTAAGTTGTTGAGGCTGGGCAAATCCCAAAGTTATACCGCCAACTGCCCAACCCTCTACCATCAATGGAATAGAAATCCAGGCATCAAAATCATATTGGGCGTAAGCTTGGGCCAAATGCGGGTAACGAGCTACCCGATTTTGTATCGGTTCAGCCCAAATAGGTTGCCCAGTCCGCACAGCTTCTGCTAAGGGAGAGGGTGAATCTATGGGAAAATGCCGCCAAGTATTCACCAAATCTTGATTATAGCCAACCGCCCGCACAATTTCCAGTTCAGTTTTACTTTCATTCAGCAAGGCGACGAGGGCACAACTGGCTCCCAAGGCGGCCATGCTCTGCTCTACAATCACTTCAGATACTTGGGCTGGTGTCAGCAATTCTGAAAGGGCAGCCGTGATCGATTGCAGACGGGCAATGCGCTCCAGGGCTATTTCTGCTGTTTTTTGTGCTTGCTGCGCTTCTTGGTAAAGGCGGGCATTATCGATGGCGATCGCCGCTCGATGGGCAACATCCTCCGCTAGTGATAAGTCAGCCGTGCTGTAACGACGTTCTGATTCAGTAGTCACAAAGGAAATAGCACCAAAAATCCGTCCGCGTGCCACCAAGGGCAAGATTATACAAGACTTTAAACCAAGTTCACGCAGAATCCGCAGATATTCTGGATCTGGGATCGCTGCTGCTAGGGCTGCATCTGAAATTTCAGCGATTATTTCAGGAAGTCCTGTACGCAGCACTTTCGGCACACCTTCAGACGCATAAAAATCTCTGGGATAACGCCGATAGAGTTCCCAGCCAAGTTTTACTTTCTCTGGATCGCGGTGAGCAACTGCTACCCGATTAATTGATTGGTTGTCTTGCAGCAGATCAACGCTGCACCAATCGGCGAAGTAAGGTACAACTAGGTTAGCCACGCTTGCTAGCGTACTTTCGTAATCGAGGGAAGAGGCGAGGGTTGCACTGACTTGAGCCAAAAACGCTGCTCGTTCTTGATCGGCTTCTGCTTCCTGTCGGGCGGTTTGCTCTTGAATCAGTTGGATACGTTCGGCTTCAGATTGTTTGCGATCGCTGATATCAAGCACAATACCACTCATGTGTGTGGCAATACCCGCTTCGTTAAAAAAGGCTTTTCCCCGACAGGCTGCGTAGCGGATACTGTCGTCATCTCTAATAATTCGATATTCTAAATTATGCTCCACGCCTTCTGCGATCGCTCGATTCAAGGATTGAGCCAGCAATCGTCGATCATCTGGATGCAGACGAGCTAAAAGTGCTTCGGATGTGCCAGCAAAGGTTTCAGGTGTTAACCCAAATAGTTGATAAATCTGCTCATCCCAGTCAAAGCGATCGTTGGTAATATCCCAACTCCAAACACCAATTTTGGCCGATTTCAACGCCAGGTTGAGTTGTGCTTGGCTGTCTTCTAGACCTTGATAAAGACGAGCATTTTCTAGAGAAATAGCAATTTGAACTGTCAAAATTTCCAGTACCGAAAGTTTATCCTGTGTAAAGGCGTTGGAGATCAGATTATTTTCTAAATATAAAATACCAAGTAATTTCGACTGACGTGCGATCGGCAAACAAAGTACAGATTTAGGTTGCTTTTGAATTATATACTCGTCTTTTGAAAACAGATTTTGCTCAGTGGCATTCTGCAAAATCACTGTTTCTTGAGTTCGCTGGACATAATTCAGCATTGATTGCGGAATAACCTGGGAAATTTCACTCTTTAATACAGGTAGAGAAACATTTAGCTTTTCTGCTTGGGGATTAACCTTAGCTTCTACTTCCATCACCAGATTTTCCTCATGTTCAAGCAACAAATAACCGATTTCTGCTCCTGCTTGCTCGATGACAATCTGCATTAATGTTTTCAATAACCGCGAAAAAACAATTTCACTAGATATGCTTTGAGACGCTTTAACTACCGATAAAAAGTCTAGATGTTCACCTGTGCTGAAAAAGGTTCCGTTAGAGACAAGCTGTTGTCCTGGCAATAGTTTAGGATAGCATTCTTCGAGATGCTTGACTTTAGCAAATGCCTCCCAGCGTATATATGCATTTTTAGCTGCTTGCAAATAGGTTTTAGCAATTAATTCAAACTCCCGCTCCAAGTAAAACTTAGCGCCTAACTCATTAGCCAAAGCTTCATATTGCCCAAATTCCTGCTCACGGGCGGAAGCAATTGATTGCTCATACAGGCGCATTGCTTCCAAATCTCGACCTTCAATTCGAGCTATTTCAGCAGCCACTAATTGAGACTTGTGTAAGAAGTTTGCAGGGCAGTGTTTAGCCCAGTATTGCAATTGCTGCTGATGGGATTCTAGGGTTTGCAAAAACTGTTCTTGCTCTTGAGAAGATACTGTTGGATAAAGAGCCGTTAAAGTCAGTGAGTAATATAAAATATAATCTGTTTCAATTGGTAATGCCAAGGTTGTAACTGGAAAATTGTCTAATTTTAAAGCAGAATTCAGTGCTTCTACATACTGTTGATATGTAAAAAATATAATTAATTTGATAATGTGGTAAAAAATAATTCCACTGACAAAACCTGCATCTGTAATGACAGAAAATGCGTGTGATTCATCAAAATTATCATCACTTAGAGTCAGATTTTGGTGAGTGAGTCCGCGCAGATTCATCACTAGCATTTGCTGTAATCTGATTGTCTGATAAACAGCCTCATGTTTAGACTGGCGGGCAAAGGTGGTATATTTTTCTAGAGATTTGTATGTATCTGCAAGTGGATAGCCTAACTGGATAATTTGCCAAGAGCCTTGATAGCCATTGTAGTTTGCCATCGTCACATCACCTGCTTCCACACAGCCGATAAATCCCCGCTCTAAAAAGGGAATATCGGTGGAAATATGGTTACGCCAAACGTTGATATGACTTCCATGAATGTGTAAAACAACTCCTCGAAGTTTCAAGTCCTGCAACTTTTCATTTAATTTAATTGTCATCTCAGAAAATGCGTAGCCTGTAGGAATATCATGGAAGATGGAAACCAACAACATGGCATACATACTGTAAGCAAAACAGGAATCTTCCGTATTACCAAACTTCAGTGAGTAGTTAACTGCTTTGAGTACGATTAAGGGAAAGAGATGAGGTCTACCGAGATAAGTAGGTGGACCCAATGTCGTCAACAGACTAATCAGTGTCTTAATATTTGGATCTTGGATTACCGGAGCATTAATTAAATCAGAGATTTGTCGATCACCTAAATTTATTAATACCTGATTTTTCTCAATAGCGATCAGCGCTTCTCCCAAGGGGAGACGCCAAGGGCGAACGCTGCTGCGCTTCTCTACGAGACGCTCCGCGAACGCAATCGCACTTTCTACTTGCTCATTTGAATCAGGAAATGTCACCCCAAAAATTTTTAAACCTGCTAATCCCAATGTCAGCGCTTCTTCATACCTACCTGCAACTTGATATAGTCTGATTTGCAGTATATAAATATTAGATTTGTCCAGATGAGATTCGGCTTTGAGCAATAGGATATCAAATAATTCTTCCGCTTGCTCTAAATTTCCTGTTAAGAATTCACACTCAGCCAATTCTCTAAATAAAGTAAATGTTTGTTCATATTGTTCAATCCACACATTCTCAGCTAAAAGATTCCTGGCGACACTAAAAAATCTTTTAGCAGGAGTGTAGGCTGTAGAAGCTTTTGCTTTCTTCCCAGCGATTAAATTCAATCGCACCAATTCATCTTTTTCTGTCTGATCAATAATTAGATCCACCGCGAGATTGAGTTGATTGACTAAATTAAAAATTTGCTCATTCACTTCTTCAGGACTAGCATTCTTCAGCAAAATTTGCCCAATCTTCAGGTGAACAGCCGACTTTGATTCATCGGCAATTAAGGTATAAGCAGCTTGTTGAACTCGGTCATGGTAGAAACGATAGTTTTTATCAACACTTTCATCTGACTCAATGGAGATAATTAATCCTCTTAAAATTGCTTCAACCAGTGCATTTGCCGTTTCTTCAATAGATTGTTCCCCAACGATCGCTAAAACTTCTAAATCAAAGCGATTACCGATACAGGAGGCTAACTTCAGCACTTGTTGAGTTGCTTTTGGCAGTTTTTGCATCCGCCCAATCATCAAACTGACAATATTATCTGTAATACCTTGGGCTTCAATCTCAGCTAGATTCCATTGCCACCCCCCTACCCCCCTCTGTCCCCCCTTACTAAGGGGGGTGGGGGATTGAGGGGGGTAAAAATTCAGTAGATTTTCTTGATGCAGTGTTTTCAGAAACTCATTCACAAAAAAAGGATTACCGTCAGTTTTTTGGATAATTAATTGGGCGAGGGGTTCTACTTGTTCTGCTGAACTATGTAAGGTATCAGCAATCAACTGATTTACATAGGCAAGATTCAACGGTTCCAGAATAATTTCAGTCGTTCTTGCTCCATGCTGTCGAACCTTCTCCATCATCAAATTGAAGGGATGTACAACATCTATTTCGTTATCTCGATACGCCAAAATGAAGCAGAGATATTGGATACTAGAGCCAGTAATAATAGTTTGAATTAAATTCAAAGTAGCGCTATCTGCCCACTGCATATCATCTAAGAAAACAGTGAGTGGATGCTCTTTTTGAGCAAAGATGTTGATAAAGTTCTGAAACACCAAATTGAATCGGTTTTGAGATTCAGCCGGCCCCAATTCTGGTATAGGAGACTGTTCTCCAACGATTAGCTCAACTTCTGGAATTACATCTGTAATTAGTCTACCATTGTTCCCTAATGCTGCTTGTATTCGCTTTTTCCAGGTAGCAAGTTGAGCTTTAGGTTCAGTTAAAATTTGTCGAGCGAGTGTTTGAAAAGCTTGAGCAATGGTGGAATAAGGAATATCTCGTTTATACTGATCAAATTTACCACAGATAAAAACCCCACGTTCTCTGACAATGGGCTTGTGAATCTCCTTCACAATAGAAGATTTACCAACGCCAGCATAACCTGAGACGAACACAATCTCTGGTTTTCCTTGACTAACAACTCGCTCAAATGCTTGTAAAAGCTTGGCAATTTCTGGTTCTCGCCCATACAATTTTTGAGGAATTTGAAAGCGTTCTGAGATATCTTGTTCACCCAAAACAAAAGATTGGATTTCTCCGGTTGTCTCCAATTGCTTTAAACACCGTTTCAGATCAAATTGTAAACCTAAAGCGCTCTGATACCTCTGTTCTGCAACCTTTGACAGCAATTTCATAATGATGTCACAAAGTATTTGCGGAATATCAAAGTTCAGCTTTATCGGGGATAGCGGAGATTTGGCAATATGACAATGCACCCACTCTAAGGCGTCTTTGCCTTGAAACGGTAGCTGACCTGTGAGCATCTCATAAAAGGTGACTCCCAGTGAATACAAATCGCTGCGATGATCAATTCCTCGATTCATCCGCCCGGTTTGCTCAGGTGACAAATAAGGTAGACTGCCTTCAATGCGACTGGAACTGCTAACCCTTTGCTGTTCATAGGGAATAAAAGCAGCAATTCCAAAATCGGTAATTTTAACCTGATTGGTTTCGAGGTTAACTAAGATATTTTGCGGCTTAATATCTTTGTGGACAATGTTATAAGTGTGGATTTGTGCGAGTTTGCTGGTGATTTCAATAGCAATCTTCAGAAATGGAATAGGCTGTTGAAATTGGTCTAGAAACTGGTCGAGCGATCGCCCGCCAAAATCCTCCATAATTAAATAAGGGATTCCCTGATACATCTCTAAGGCGTAGGCAATGAGTGCTGCTGTGGTGTTTAACCTTTGAGCGATCGCATACTCATGTTTTAGCTGTTCAATATTATTTGGTGTACACTGTTCTGGACGTAGCCCTTTGATAATTACCGGACACTGATCTTTAACTTTAATTCCACGGTATATGACTGCTTTTACCCCTGCTTTTAACAAAGTGACAATTTCAAATCCGGGTAATGCAATCATCATGCCAAATACTCCAGGCGTGCTTCTTCAGGAATAATGCGAGATTAGTTGTATTTTAGATACATTTCTTTGGGAAGGTGAAAGAAGAATGCA
This sequence comes from Nostoc sp., assembly GCF_036919575.1. Classification (GTDB taxonomy): domain Bacteria; phylum Cyanobacteriota; class Cyanobacteriia; order Cyanobacteriales; family Nostocaceae; genus Nostoc. Next base: position 67,295 of record NZ_JBALBY010000116.1, read on the forward strand.
GAATTCAGAATTCAGAATCCAGAATTCAGAATCCAGAATTCAGAGTGGAGGATTCAGCGTAAAGTGCGGTCTTGGTCTTGGGGTCTCCCCGTTTATTCAACCCCCTTTGGGTGACGCTCCTACGTCGCTACCGCTTCTCTACCAGACCCTGCGCGTAGCTTGCTTCCCCGGAGGGGTACGCTAACACCAGTCGCACAAAATTCAATTCTGAATTCTGGCTCCTGACTCCTGAATTCTTTCTTGTTAAATTTCGATGATATCAGGTTCAGATAATTATTTATGCTGACTCTACATCCAATAATAAGCTAAAATTCAAGCATAGTAAGCATTTCCCGCTCAGAAACTTTCCATGCTTGATAACCTGCAAACCCAAATTTACCAACTAGAACAATTTGCCAACAGCCTTGTTTCTAACCAACTGACACACCTTAGCGTGATGAGTATTGGTATCATCTTTGCAGCTGGCTTGCTCACCAGTCTCACACCCTGTATGCTTTCTATGCTACCAATTACTATTGGTTACATCGGCGGTTATGAAGCTAAAAGCCGTCTGCAAGCAGCAGCCCAATCAACTTGGTTTGCTTTCGGATTAGCAACTACATTGGCAGGACTTGGCATTATAGCAGCTTTTGTGGGAAAAGTCTACGGTCAAGTGGGAATTGGTTTGCCGATTATCGTCAGCATTATCGCCATTCTCATGGGGCTGAACTTATTAGAAGCACTACCTTTGCAATTTCCATCCTTGGGTGAAACCAATTGGATTTCGCCAGATTTACCAGCAGGATTGCGTTCATATTTGCTGGGGCTGACTTTCGGCTTAGTCGCATCCCCTTGTAGCACACCTGTTTTAGCCAGCTTATTAGGTTGGATTGCCAATACACAAGACTTAATTTTAGGCGCTGTTTTGCTACTTTCTTATACAGCCGGTTATGTAGCACCATTGATTTTGGCGGGTACTTTTACAGCTTCAATTAAAAAGTTACTAGAATTGCGTCGCTGGTCTGGTTGGATTAACCCAGTTAGCGGGGCGCTGTTGGTAGGATTCGGTGTATTTTCCTTAATTTCTCGGATTCCTCTTGGCAGTTTTTAATATCAATACTTTTTTAGATTTTACACCTAATGACTTTAGAAGATTCAGCATCAAAAGAATTAAAATGGTGGGCATTACCTGGGCAGTTCTTACGACAAGAGCTTTTGCCTGTATTGACTAACTTAAGATTAGCGATCGCGCTACTGCTATTAATTGCAATCTTTAGCTCCACCGGGACTGTAATTGAACAAGGTCAGTCACCCGCATTCTACCAAGCTAACTATCCAGAACATCCAGCTTTATTTGGTTTCTTAACTTGGAAGGTAATTCAGGTAGTTGGGTTAGACCACGTATATCGTACTTGGTGGTTTCTGGCATTACTCATCTTATTTGGTACTAGCTTGACTGCTTGTTCATTTACCCGTCAGTTACCAGCCTTAAAAGCTGCCCAGCGCTGGAAATATTACGAAGAACCCCGGCAATTTCAAAAGTTAGCTTTGAGTGCAGAACTAGATACTGGTTCTTTGAATTCTCTCAGTCAAATCTTACAGAAACGCCGCTATAAAATTTTTCAAGATCAAGAAAAAGAAAATCTCCTTTACGCCCGCAAGGGAATAGTCGGACGCATCGGGCCAATTATCGTTCATATTGGCATCGTCGCTATTCTGCTAGGGGGAATTTGGGGTGCAATGACTGGGTTTCTTGCTCAAGAAATGGTTGCCAGTGGCGATACATTTAAGGTGACAAATATTGTAGATGCTGGCCCCTTAGCAGCAGCCCAAGTCCCGAAAGATTGGTCTGTGCGCGTCAATCGTTTTTGGATTGACTACACACCATCTGGTGGCATTGATCAATTTTATTCAGATTTGTCCGTCTTGAATAATCAGGGAAAGGAAGTTGACCACAAGAAGATTTTTGTCAACCAGCCTCTGCGCTATCATGGCGTAACTTTCTATCAAACAGATTGGGGACTTGCAGCCGTTCGCGTCCAATTTAACAATAGCCCGATTTTTCAGCTACCGATGGCGCAATTGAACACCAACGGTAAGGGGCGGATTTGGGGAACGTGGGTTCCGACTAAGCCGGATTTAAGTGAGGGTGTCTCCCTATTAGCCAAAGACTTGCAAGGGATGGTATTAATTTATGATGCCACAGGCAAACTTGTTGATACTGTCCGCGCCGGGATGTCCACCCAAATCAATGGCGTGAAGCTGAAAATTCTCGAAGTCATTGGCAGCACTGGCTTACAAATTAAAGCCGATCCAGGCATACCAATTGTTTACTCAGGGTTTGGCTTGCTAATGCTGGGTGTAGTGATGAGTTACTTTTCCCACTCACAAATATGGGCATTGCAAAAAGGCGATCGCTTGTATGTGGGTGGCAAAACTAATCGCGCCCAAGTTGCTTTTGAACAAGAGGTTTTAGAGATTTTAGATCGGCTGAGTTCACAACCAAAAGGTGAGGAGAAACAGACAGCGATCGAAGTTTAAACCCAAAGCAACACAAAGGTTAACGCAAAGTAATCTCCGCGTTCCTCTGCGGTTTCCTTTGCGCGACGGCAGTCGCTACAACGGGGGGAACCCCCGCAACACGCTGCCTCCCCTTTGCGTTTAAAAGTTATTTATTACAATCACACCCACACGCCTACAAATTGGGAAATTACTAGAGGTACTTATTAAACATTGGAACAAAAGATTTCTATATCTGCTCAACTTCAATTAAATAAACGCGTTTACCTTCTACCCTCAATCGCCATCTTGTTGAGTATCGCTTCTTGCACTACGAATAATCGAAACATCAAACATATTTCCCTCATTGGTGCCGGGGCAAGTTTTCCCGCACCTTTGTACGAACGCTGGCTTTCAGATTACAACCAGCAAAATCCCAATGTAGAAATTAACTATCAAGCTATAGGGAGCAGTGCTGGAGTGCAACAGCTCATCGAAGGTACTGTGGACTTTGCAGCTAGTGATGTGGGAATTACAAATGAACAAGCAGCCAAGATAAAACGGGGAGTGATTGCTTTACCTCTAACTGCCGGTTCTATTGTGCTGGCTTATAACCTCACACCAGTTGCACAGCAGTCGCCTCAAGTCAATGTACCAACTGCTCTCAGGCTACCACGCCAAGTTTACGTAGATATCTTTCTCGGAAAAATTACAAATTGGAATCATCCGAGAATAGCCGCAGCTAATCCAGGGGTAAGTTTGCCCGATTTACCAATTCAGATTGTACACCGAACTGATGGTAGTGGGACTACGAGCGTGTTAACCCAACACCTAAGTGCTATAAGTCCAGAATGGAAAAGCAAAGTTGGGGCTGGTAAATCTGTAGCATGGCAAGTAGGAATTGGTGGAAAGGGTAACGAAGGAGTTACCGCCCTGATTCAACAGATACCAGGAGCTATTGGCTATGTCGAGTATATTTACGCAAAACAAAATAAACTTCCTGTGGCTGCTTTAGAAAATAAATCTGGTAATTATATTACACCGACACCAGAATCTGTAGCTCAAACCTTAGAGGGAGTGAAATTACCCGCCGATAACTTGATTGCTTTTATCACCGATCCTACTGATGCCCAATCTTATCCCATCGTTACTTACACCTGGCTTTTAACTTATCACCAATATCCAAACCGAGTCAAAGGGCAAGCGCTGAAAAACTTTATTGATTGGGCTGTGATTGACGGGCAAAAATCCAGTTTGGAACTCGGATATATTCCTTTGTCTAAAAAAGTTGTGGTTCAAGTGCAGACAGCTGCAAAGAAAATTGCAGAATAAAGCCGATTAATGCCGTCTGCGCTAATCAGTGATCATACAGCAGAATTCAAGGAAGGTGAAGTACCCAACGATTCGTCTCAAAGGCAAGTATAAAGCGTGTTTTACTTCTAAATTCTAAATTCTGAATTCTGAATTCTGAATTCTGACTCCTGACTCCTGAATTCTGCTGTATTACTTTTGGTGCCGTACTTCAACCACAGTATGCACATTACCGCGAGGCGTAAAATCTGCTTTCACCGTGACTTCCAAAGGGTCACAAGCGGCGACAAAATCATCCAAAATTTGATTAGCAGATTCTTCGTGGGAAATGTAGCGATCGCGGTAACTATTAATATAAAGCTTAAGTGCCTTCAATTCCACTACCCGCTCATCAGGCACATAGCTAACGTAAATTGTCGCAAAGTCAGGATAACCAGAAAATGGACATTTACAAGTAAATTCCGGCAAAGTAATGTTAATGTCATATCGCCTCCCCACACGCGGATTCGGAAAGGTAATTAGTTTACCTTCTGCAATGTCGCGTTCGCCATACTTAATTTCTTGGCTTGCCTGGGATACACTTTCAGTTAATTTATCAGTTGTCATTTTTCATCAGTTATTTTACTTGTATTTACGTCCTTTTAGTAATTTTATAACTCCTGTACAGACGCGATTAATCGCGTCTCTTGTAGAGACGCGATTAATCGCGTCTCTCAATACTCTTCCTTCTCCCAATCTGGACAATTCTCATCTTCGCAACCGTGGGGATGCATGGCACAAACTAACAAATTACCACTATAAACTTGCCCGTGGTAGTGAGTACAGCCGATACAGGCAGGATTTTTTTCGGCAGTGGGTTCAACTGAATAAGGAAAACCCGGATCTACATCTGCTACAATGTCTTCCAGTTCCCAGTAAGCTTCTAATATTGGTTCAGCCAAATCCTGTAAATACTGATCGACTTCAGTGACAATATTAGGGACTTGCTCGGTCATTTCTTCCGTTATCTCAAAAAAAGCGTCTACCATTTCACTCATTCCCAGGAAGAAACGCTCTACTTCATCAGCCACTGTTTCGACGATTTCTACTAAATCTTTTTGCCACTGTTCCATAAACTTGACGCCTTTACAGGCTATAAACAAGACGGTTTGTGCTATCTGGCTTGAAGCACTAGAGTACACACTAGGCAATGTATCTTATCAAGTTTCTATCTGAAGTGATATTTCGATCAAAGAATGCTTTTTATTAATCGCGTTGCAATCGTTTTAACTCGTCTTGCAGCTTTAGCACTTCATCGCGTAATTTATCCACATTCTCATCAGTTGATCCCTCTTTCACCGTTGGTTCTTCATCTTCCTCTAAAATTTCAATGCGGCGAGGTTCAGAAGGGGGTGTTTCTGGTGAGGTTTCACCAGATGCTTGGGGCTGTTGGGCTTGCTTCATCATATCTTCAACGAAGCGGCGGGCTTCTTCTGTGTTCATTTCGCCCTTTGCCACCATTTCATCTGCCAGTTTTTGGACTTGCGATCGCACTTCGGCTAATTTTCCCCCTGCTTTCTCACCTGCGTAAGAAGCTAATCCAACACCGAGGTAAAAAGCTTTTTGAACAATATCTCCAAAACCAGGCATGATTGCTGAATGCTCCTAAAAATAGGGCGACCCGGAGACTACGCCTACCACAAGCCTCCCGTGTTGCTGCTACCTTCCGGTTCTGACAAGATTTGGGTGTTGCGATCGCATAGATCCAGGTCTTTTAAAAGCATAACATTAAAAGTCAGTAAGTGTGTGTTATTCCATAACAATTCGCCATTCATAAAGCTGATAGTTGACGCAACCGTGTTGCACCAAGGGGTCATCAGCGACAATTGCTTCTGCTTCATCCTTTGAGGCTGCCTCAAACAGCAACATCCCGCCTCTTTGCTGTGCCCAATAGCCTGTTCGCGCTTTATGTCCTTTAGCAATCAAATCCTGAATGTAGGCTTTGTGGGCAGGTACTACATACTGGTCAAAGGTAGGTTTGTCAACTTTGCCTTCTTCAATCTTTACAAACCACGGCATCAGCTTCTTAACTCCAGTTACAACAGACATCCTGCTTAATTTATGACTATTTTGAGTAGCGTTTGAGTAGCAATATACATGAACTACAGTGATTTTTTTCTCATGGATATGTCGCCTACTATCTGCCAATAGGGGACACATCTGTGACAATTAGATATCTAGGTGCGATCGCAGATCATCCAGCCGTAACGCACCGCTATATCTATTATCATCATCTAATATCCTTTGGGCGTTTGCCGTTCAATACTCAACAGCAATAATCTTATAATCCAAAATCCAAAATCTAAAATGGAATGAGCCGTTTTTTTATCGCCCTTTTACCACCGCAAGACATTCAAGACTACGCTAACCAGATTAAGCAGTACTTTGCCGATCGCTATGCTAGTAGTGGGGCGCTAAAGTCTCCGCCTCATATTACCCTGCAACCGCCCTTTGAATGGGCAGATGCTAACTTACCACTGCTAGAAGCATCTTTGAAGGAGTTTGCTAGTGGACAACAGCCCCTAGCAATTACACTCAGGGGGTTTGATGCCTTTGCGCCTCGTGTCATATACATTAATGTCGCCATAAGTCAAGAGCTTTTAAGTTTGCAAGCTGATTTAATGGCTTATACAGAAAGCAACTTGGGAATTGTTGATCAGGTTTCTAAAACCCGCCCTTTTGCGCCCCATATAACAGTTGCGTTTCGGGATTTAACAAAGCAAAACTTTAAAGCTGCTTGGCCAGAGTTTGAAAAGCATCAGTTGCATTTTGAATTTACTGCTGACAAATTAACCTTGCTGGTTCACGATGGTAAGCACTGGAATATTAAATCGGAGTTTGGTTTTTTGGCTACTGAGGAATGAGATGCTAAAAACGATCGCTCCAATTCTTGAGCATAAGTCTGCGCTTGCTGATCGAGGTGGGCATTTTTCAGAGCGATCGCACAAGTACGGAGAGCCGGTTGCAAGCTGGTGTCAAGGAAACATTGCGTAGTATCATCAATAGTTGAGAAGAAGCGATCGCGCATCAAGACTTAAAACCATCTTTCTTTTTCCCGGTGTGTAGTCGCCGACGCCGAACGTCTCAAAGAGTTGCAGCTTGTCGTCACACATCGCTTAACTTTTGCAACGCCTTAACAAGATATGTTAGATTTATTTATTTCTACTTACGTAGTTTTTGTAAAACCAGATACATTAAATGGTAGTTTAGTAGCAAAGGAACCAAAAAGAATGGTCGTTAGTAGCCCTGAAGTCATCCGTCATATATTGATTGGGCTGGGATATTTAGCTCCTGAGATTGATCCTAAGCCTGATCTCACAAAATTTGCTCCCTGGAAGCGGAATAACAACTCCTTGACAGATGATCCTACTGAAGAAGCGATTAAAAAGTTTCAGAAACAATACTCACAAAAACTTGTAGTAAATGGTAACGCTGATTCCGAGACTCGAACTGTAATGGAAGATACAGTTAAAGGACTTCAGAATAGATTGAAGTTTCACGGTTTTGCAACCAATGCCGAAATTCCAAAAGAGTTACCTTTTTATGGGCCAGCCACTTATACAGCAGTCAAGAAATTTCAGAAATCTCAGGGCTTAACAGAAAATGGCATTGCCACTATTGAACAGCGTCAAATTCTACAGCAACCTAGTTTAACAGATAAGCCACAGCCGCAGCCCCAGTCACAACTCAAGCTGATAGATTTGTGCTTCCAATTCAAAAAGAATCCTCAAAATCCTTCTTACATCGCAGCGTTAAATAACTTACAACAAAATATACCCAAGGACATTTTACACAAAGTTACTAACAAATGGAGGGGGACAAATGATCAAAATCCTGAGATTGTCAAGCTGACGAATGTGTTCACTTATTATGATGACAACAATCAAAACCATCGTGATGCACTAACTTACTTACAAAGTCAGATCACCCCAGCTATCTCTCAAGCATTTTTAAGTCTCTGGAATCAGAAGTAAACTTAGAGGATGTTTTAAAAGTGGTTGGCTGTGATTTTAGGCACTTATTGATCCCCCCTAACCCCCCTTAAAAAGGGGGGAACCGGAATCAAAGTCCCCCAATTTATCGGGGGATTTAGGGGGATCTAGAACTTTTTGCTACCGATAAGAGGACTTTTCAAACATCCTCTTAGAGCCAGGGCGAAACCCAATATTTCCGGGGCTGAATTCTGACTTCTGACTCCTGAATTCTGTTCGATAAAAACCCATCATAGCAAATACCTTTAGAACTGATATCTAGAGGTATTTTTATTTACTCAGATTAATGATAGTTAAACAATTAAGTACTACTTCCCTTTATTCCTATCTAGCTTCTCTTGGACAGCATCCCTGCAAAATTGTGCCGGGTTATCCTGTTTCTGTATCTCTTCTTTCATTTCCTTTGTAGCTCTAAAAGTAACATTTTCTGTCAAATCTCTGCTTGGTGGATTATCGAAATTTTCGGGCTTACCTTTAGACTTAGGCATTTATGTAGAAACGTAACTATAACTTGAAGTGGATGCAAGCGTCGGCATAGACTTTTAAATCGGTGGTGTTCCTAGTCGGTCAAACAAGTTCACCACCGATACCACTTTTACAAATGGGTAACTCTATTTTATGTTCACAAGGTCAGAACTCGAAATTAAAACCATTGCTGAGTTGAGAAACTTGTGTAGGCGTTACGGACTAAAGCCTACTGGGAATGGAGGGCAAAGCGATGAGCTATCCTGACAGATACGACCAAGAGAGTCTACTCAACTTGCACAAGGCTAAGATGCACCTTGAGATGGCTATCGGGCTGTTAAACCAGTAAATCAGTTTACGACCCAAAAGCACCTAGTCCACGGCATCATAAACCTGTGGACTTTTTTATGTTTATTTCTCTAGAGAGCATATAGTCAAAATACTTCAAGTAATACTCCAAGTATTTTTAGTGTAAAGATGGTATTGGGTGTCTAGTGAGCCAAAAGTAATAAGTCAAAAAATATACATTTGCTTTTCACAAATACGGTTTTGGCGATCATTTTAAATCTAATTCAGATAAGAATTAGACATTAGGGACTTCCAACAAATAAATTATCCAATCTTGTGGGGTGGGCGTCTCGCCCGCCCGTAGCCCAGGTGGGCAAGATGCCCACCCCACAAGAAATTGTTGAGTATTTTTTTATTTGGAAGTGCCTTACTTTGCCTATGTGTTTAAAAGCCTTGTATTTACTAAGTTATAGCAATATAGGCTAAATTGTAAATAAATGTAATAAAATCCTCAGGCAGGACAGAAGCATCTATGCGTGTAATTTTGATGACCGGTAAAGGCGGCGTGGGCAAAACTTCCGTCGCTGCTGCAACTGGACTCCGTTGTGCGGAACTAGGCTATCAGACATTGGTTTTAAGTACAGATCCCGCTCACTCCCTGGCAGACAGTTTTGATATGGAACTGGGACATGCACCGCAAAAAATTCGCCCAAATCTGTGGGGTGCTGAATTGGATGCGCTGCAAGAACTGGAAGGAAACTGGGGGGCTGTGAAACGTTACATTACCCAAGTTTTACAGGCAAGGGGTTTAGACGGCGTACAGGCGGAAGAATTGGCCATTTTACCAGGCATGGATGAGATTTTTGGCTTGGTAAGGATGAAACGCCATTACGATGAAGGGGAGTTTGATGTCTTAATTATCGACTCAGCCCCCACTGGCACAGCACTACGCTTACTGAGTTTACCTGAAGTCGGTGGCTGGTATATGCGCCGTTTTTACAAACCATTTCAAAACATCTCCGTAGCACTTCGGCCTCTGGTTGAACCTTTTTTTAGACCAATTGCTGGTTTTTCGCTACCAGATAAAGAAGTGATGGATGCACCTTATGAGTTTTATGAACAAATTGAAGCTCTGGAAAAAGTATTAACAGACAATACTCAAACCTCAGTGCGTCTGGTAACAAATCCCGAAAAGATGGTGATTAAAGAGTCTCTTCGCGCCCATGCTTATCTGAGTTTGTATAATGTCGCTACAGATTTAATAGTAGCTAATCGGATTATTCCTAGTGTTGTCCAAGACCCATTTTTCCAACGTTGGAAGGAAAGTCAGGAGCAATATCGCCAGGAAATCCATGATAATTTCCACCCTCTACCGGTGAAAGAAGTTCCACTATTTTCTGAGGAAATGTGCGGATTGGCTGCCTTAGAACGCCTGAAGGAAACGCTCTATAAAGATGAAGATCCAACTCAGGTTTATTACAAAGAAACGACTATGAGAGTCGTACAAGAGCAGAACCAATACAGCTTAGAAATTTACTTACCTGGGATTCCTAAAAATCAAGTTCAACTGAGCAAAAATGGGGATGAATTAAACATTACTATTGGCAACCACCGTCGTAACTTAGTTTTGCCCCAAGCCTTAGCAGCACTACAACCAGCAGGGGCAAAGATGGAAGACGACTATCTTAAAATCCGTTTTGCTGACAACATAAGAGTTTAATTTGTTCCTACGGCAATGTTTGACGAAAACTCAAAACTAAAAAGCAAGAATCTTTTCTTATAGCTAGTACAGACGCCATTCTTTTAGCGTCTGTTTTTGTGATGTGTTGGTGAATTGTTCTAAAGAGTAAACAAAGATTTTTATTAATGATTTGCCCGTAGTTTCACTGTAGACAAATGGATAAAATAAATCTCAAAATGGCTTTAGATTTAGTTATCTTCAGTTTGCAAATTATTAATTTATTTTGCTATAAGCAATGACCTCCAACCCTGAACAAGATTTGTCCTTATGTCGCCATGAAGAAAGTTTACTACGCCGCATTACAAACCGTATCCGACGAAGCTTAGAGTTGGAAGAGATTATCACAGTAACAACGGCTGAGGTGCGATCGCTACTAAAAACTGACCGAGTGATGATCTACAAATTTCATGCCGATGGCAGTGGTGAAGTGATTGCTGAGTCAATTTACGAAAATCGGTTGCCGTCGCTACTGGGGCTGAATTTCCCTGCTGATGATATTCCACTCGCCGCCCGTGAACTATTTATTAAATCACGGGTGCGTTCTGTTGTGAATGTTGATACTCAAGAGATTGGTCAAAGTCACCTCCATGAATTGGAAAATGGAGAAACTATATTAGAGGAGATCCGTTACCGCCCTGTAGACCCATGTCATGTTGAATATTTGACGGCAATGGGGGTAAAGTCCTCTGTGGTAGCGCCTATTCTCTATCAAGATCAACTTTGGGGGCTGCTGGTGTCTCATAATTCCCAAGCGCGTTTGATTTCAGAATATGAACTAGAAGCAGTACAGATGGTAGTGGATCAACTGTCAGTAGCGATCGCTCAAAGTACCCTTCTGACTCAAGTCCGCAAAACAGCCGAACGGGAAGCGATTATTAACCGGGTTGCTACTTTACTACATTCACTACCCACGATTGTATTACAGCCAGCCCTAGAAGCGGCTGTTGCTGCCTTTAATGGTGTTGGTGGCAGGCTTTGCATGAGAAATGCCGCTTTTGATTCCCACAATGGCAACGTGACCAGCTTAACAGAATGCTTAATACCAGGAAATAATTGTATCAAGCTTTATATCTGTGGACAGCAACCTGTAATGCCAGAACAAACTATATATCCACTAATCGAGCAGTATAGTGTCTGGCAGGAACACTACAAGTCTAGTAACTATGATGTTTGGGCGATTTCAGATATATATAAAACTTCTGGCTTGCGAACTTTGCAAGTTGCTTTTCAACCAACAAAAATTCGCAGCATATTGATGATCCCACTCCAGTATCGTCAGCAGTTGCTGGGCTACTTAAGTATTTTCCGTGACGAAATAGATACAGAAACTCTCTGGGCGGGGCAGTATGACAGCGATCGAAGGCAACTGTACCCCCGTTTATCCTTTGAGGTTTGGCGCGAATCTAAAAAGGCTCAAGCTCAAAAATGGATGGATGAAGAGATTGATCTGGCTAGAGAACTAGGTAAACACTTTGGTTCAGCAGTTCAGCAGTATGAACTATATCAACAAGTACAAGTCTTCAATGAAAATTTAGAAAAACAAGTTAAAAGACGCACAGTTGAGTTAGAACGCACATCTGAACAAGAACAGGCTGTGTTTCAAGTTATTGCCGAGATTCGGGAATCTCTGGAGACAGATACCATTTTTCAAACCACTACTAAAGAGGTTTGTCAATTAATCAAAGCCGATCGCGTTTCTGTTTATCGTTTCGATTCTGATTGGGGTGGAGAATTTGTCGGCGATTTCGAGGCTGCTAGTCCATACTGGTCGAATGAGTCCGAACTAGGTATTAATACAATTTGGAATGACACTTACTTACAAAATACACAGGGAGGACGCTACCGCAACAATGAAACATTTGCAGTCGATGACATCTATAAGATGGGGTTTGCTCAGTGTCATATCGATAATCTAGAGCAGTTTCAAATTCAGGCTTTTGTGCTTGCTCCGATTTTTGTTGGGCAAAAACTTTGGGGTTTGTTGGCAACTTATCAACACACTGGATCTCGGCAATGGAAAGCCTCTGAAGTTAACTTTCTCAGTCAGATTGCGGCTCAAATGGGGGTAGCAGTCCAGCAAGCTAATTTACTTACTCAGACCCGACAGCAAGCGTTAGATTTGGAACAAGCAGCAGAACAACAACGGGCATTGTTTGAAGTTGTTGCCAAAGTTAGGGAATCTCTTAATCTAGATGCGATTTTTCAGACAACCACCCAAGAAATCTGTAAATCATTACAAGCGGATCGAGTTGCAGTCTACCAGTTCCAGCCTGATTGGAGTGGTGAATATATCGCCGAATTTGTAGGTGAGAACTGGGTAAAAGTAGTAGGTTTCGATAAGAAGACAGTTTGGGAAGATAGTTATTTGCAGCAAACCCAAGGTGGGCGATATCGTCACAATGAAACCTTTGCAGTTGATGACATCTATAAAGCTGGTCATGCTGAGTGTCACATTAAAACTTTGGAGCAATTTCAAGCAAGGGCTTATGCGATCGCACCCATATTTGTCGGGCAACAGCTATGGGGCTTACTAGCAGTTTATCAGAATTCTGCCCCCCGCCATTGGGAAAGCTCAGAAGTTCAGTTCATCACTCAAATTGCCAATCAGCTAGGGGTTGCGCTTCAACAAGCTCAATTGCATAATCAGACCAAGGAGCAGACCGAAAAGTTGACTCTAGCTTTGGATGATTTAAAGCAAACTCAAATCCAACTGATCCAAACTGAGAAAATGTCCTCACTCGGTCAACTGGTAGCTGGTGTTGCTCACGAAATTAATAACCCGGTAAACTTCATTTATGGCAACATCAATCATGTCAACGATTACGCTCAAGATTTACTCAGTCTTCTAGACCTGTATTTGCAAAATGACTCTAACCCCAGCTCTGAGATTCGCGATCGCGCATTCGAGATAGACTTAGAATTTCTCATCGAGGATTTGCCCAAAACTTTATCTTCCATGAAAATTGGGGTTGATCGCATCCGTCAGATTGTCTTGAGTTTACGAAATTTCTCTCGCCTTGACGAGGCGGAAATGAAGCCAGTTAATATTCACGAGGGCATTGATAGCACCTTGCTAATTTTGCAGCATCGCTTGAAAGCAAAGCCGGAAAGCCCGGATATTAAAATAGTCAAAGAGTACGGCGACCTTCCCTTGATTGAGTGCTATGCTGGGCCACTAAATCAGGTATTTATGAATGTTTTAAGCAATGCGATCGATGCTCTAGAAGATTATAGCAAATCTCAATCAAATCCTCATAGCAGTCAAATTACCATCATTACTGCTCTTGGAAAGATGGAAGGCAATGTCAAGAGTGTAGTAATTCGCATTGCAGATAATGGACCAGGAATACCGGAGCCTCTAAAAGCAAGAATCTGCGACCCATTTTTCACTACTAAGCCAGTAGGAAAAGGCACTGGCTTAGGGTTGTCAATTAGTTATCAGATTGTCGTGGATAAACACCGTGGTGTATTTAAATGTGATTCAGAGTCAGGTTTAGGTACAGAATTTTGGATTGAAATTCCGATTAAACAAATCACCAAATAGCACCATCAACTCCCGTAGGTTGGCTCTCTAGTGCCGTGAAAGCCTTTTAAAACCTCGTTTCCAGCCAGAGGCTGGAAATGCACCTCATAGCGGCTCTGCCGCAAGTCTTGAGGCGGAGCCTCTCGGAATGCATTAAGAGTCGGAGACTGGGAACGAGATATCTGGAAAACCTCTCTCTAAATCTCTCTCCTAAAAGGAGAGAGATTTTGAATCTTACTCCTCTTCCCTTGTAGGGAAGCCAGAGCCACGGCGAATAGAATTCGCGGCTACACAAACAAAGTCCACCTCCGTGGACTAACACAAAATCAAGGCTTGTTAACCCACGGAGGTGGGTTTTGCCTGTGTAGACGCGGTTTCTAACCGCCCTTTTAACTCAACTTCTCAGTTGCACAGGCATAGCTAAATAGGTCATTTTCAAACCGCCCAATGGCGTAAAAATCACTGGAGTCAGACTTTGATTTAAATGTATTTGAATTTCGGAAGATGGTAATTCTTTCAAGCCTTCCATTAAATATTTAATGTTAAAGGCAATCTCAATATTTTCCCCAGAAATCTGTGCTGGCATTGACTCTCTACCACTGCCCACATCTTGAGCTTCACAAGATAAGGTAATTTCTTGAGCTTCGCTATCAATACTTACCTTGACAATATTATTTTTCTGATCGGCTAGCACAGCAATCCGCTCTAAAGTGCTGACAAATTGTCGCCGATCAATTGTCACTTGTCGCTCAAATTGGCGCGGGATTAGTTGCCGATAGGCAGGATATTGCCCTTCTAATGTGCGACTAGTCAAGCGTTGATTTTGCCATGCAAACACAACTTGACCTTGATCGAAATATAAAGCTACCGGTTCATCTGATGAGGCGCTATGAGCTAGCATTCGTTGCAGTTCGCGTAATGCTCTAGCTGGTACTGTCACTTCTAGTTCACTAGTTCCGCCTAAAGGACGCTCGTTGCTAGTTTCTACCACTGCTAGGCGATGTCCGTCGGTAGCTGCAAATTCTAGGGTATCTTGTTTAACTGTTAAATGCACGCCAGTTAATACTTGCTTGGTTTCATCAGCACTGGTAGCAAATAATGAACCGCGTAAGCCTTCAATTAATGAAGCGGTGGTGAGATAGATTACTTCCGTATTTTCAATTATAGGTAGTTCGGGAAATTCTCCAGGCTCCATTGCTCGTACTTGGTAATGTCCACTCTTGGGTGTGAGTGTGACAATTAAACCTTCGCCACTAGATGTTGCACCTGTGAGGGCTGATTCATCATCAAGAGTGATTTCGCCTTCTGGAAGACGAGAGGTGATGTCTACAAGTAATTTAGCAGGAAGTGCGATCGCGCCTCCTTGCCATACCTCTGCGTTAAAGCTGGTGCGGATTCCCAAGCTGAGATCAAAGGCTGTTAAGCTGACTTGGTTAGTTTCAGCATCCGCTTGTAGCAGCACATTGGCAAGTACTGGATGAGTTGGTCGTGAGGGTACTGCACGACTGACGAGCGAGAGGTTTGTACTGAGATCGCTTTGGGAGCAAACTAATTTCATAGTGAGATTCAGCTGGTGAAAGATATCCTAACATCCTTATTGTTCATAGGCGATCGCTGACAAAGTTGCTTAAGGGTAGAAAACTCGTTGAAATGGTTGGTTCCGATAGCGCCGATAAATATCAAAATCTTTATCCAGTGTGGCAATTGCAGCGACATTCAGGCGTTCAGAAATTACCACGAGGGACAAATCCGAAAAATCTGCTGGCAAATCAGCGTACTGGGCATTCAGTTCAGCAATCCGAGCAAACGTTCGGCGCTTCGCGGCTGGAACGCCCGTGACATTAGGTACGACCACGCGGGTTTTCGGGTTGTGGTTGCTGCTCCCCTCAGAACTTGGTAGCCGCATAAAAAACAATTCCCCAGACCATAAAGGCATAAGGAATTTTTAGAGAATCGATATGTGGTTTTTGTTTGGTTTTTGTCTTTCCAGATTCTACATTAAGTAATAAGTAAGCAAATGGAAATTTCAACTCCTAGAAAATATTTTTATAATTTTGTAGCAGGTAACACTGCAATTGCATAATTACCTATTATTTTACTATCACTGGTAACTAAAACCATTTTTTATATCATTGCTTGTGCTATTAACATTCTATCAAAAGGGTCTTTATGATTATTGTGTATAAGTAAAGACCCTGCCTTAATAGCGTGAATAATTGTGATTGGTAAAACATTCAACTGACTAGAGATGATAGCGGCTAATAAATCATCAGGGCATTCAAAACCTTCTTTGCCTCTTTTTATTTCAATCTCCCAAGCACTAACAGCACTAACAAATACTTCATTTTCTAAATCTGCAATTTCTTCATAAGTTTCAGGTAAAATGCATGAATTTTCTTCAAGGAACCATATTAGAACGCAAGTATCAAGCAACAATTTTATTATTTTTCCATGCCAAAGTCAGAAACAATATCGCTTGATAAATCGTTAAAATTATCTGGCATACTTACTTTTCCTTTCCAAATTCCTGAAGGTCTACGGCTTTTTGGTATAAAAATAGATTTTTCAATTTCTCTTTTTATTTCCCTTACACCAGCATCTTTTCTACTTGTTACACCACTTGCACCAATAATTTTTTGAACCCACGGTTGATTAGGTATAGCTTTAGAAATATAATTAGTATTTTCTATTAATCCAGATTCTTTGACATATATTTCTATAGATTCACTCAAAGCGTCATTTTGTTCACTATTCATCAAAGATAAAACACTTGTACTATCTACCTTTTTATTCAAAAGAAGAGAATCAATTATATTTTTAATAAGTAGGTGGGTGGGAAAATTTATAAGTATGTCATTGCGAGTGAAACGGAGTGTAACGAAGCAATCACAAGGACTTTGGCGGTTTTACATTTTGTTACATAGTTAGGTTAATTTGTGCCTACCTACTTAGCCATTAATTCCACTTTGGATAAATTCTCTAAAGCGGATAGAATTTCAGATAGTTTTTGATTAGTATACATAACAACACAAGGTAATATTTACAACTTTTTAACTTGGTGAAATTCAAATTTATCAAACAGAATTCAGGAGTCAGGAGTCAGAATTCAGTTGGGTATTCTGTATGACTGGCGGATGAATAACCGGGTTTAATACCCCCACCAAATTTACGATTTGGTGGTGCAACAATTCAGTCGCGGGCTGAATCACCGAGTGATTGATTCTGACGCCAAGCCGAGGAGCGTCTCCGGCTCCGCTCCTGAATTCTGAATTCTGAATTTTTCTTCAATACATCACAATTTTATTTTAACCATTTAATTAAGCTAGAGCCTTAAAACCATTGTATTTTATGGTGTTGACCTGGGGGAGTGCGATCGCACTTCCTTTACTTTGTGGCTAGGCTGAAATCTCTAAGTGGCAGGGAGGATGCGAGTGTTAAATCGGATATAATATCAGGTAAGTTAACTACCTGTGGAAAACTTGTGGAAAAACTCAAGTACTTTTCCACAAGGTAATTATACTTAATTAAGTTTTACTAGAAAATATCAAGTTTTCCCCAGTTTTTTCCACAAAAAGTAATGTTTTTTCCATAATCTAAGTTAAATTTAATCAATTTTTATACATTACTTAATATTCTCGACGTCAGGATTCAGCCGTCAATGCTAATAATCAGAGTGTTGGTTGTGGAAAACTTAAAATATATCTTCACGATGGTTTTTGGGAACGGCTAGTCATATTGATGCGATCGCTCAGTTGACGTAGAGTTTGTGATAAGCTGCGATCGCTTTCCTGAAGTTGGGTAATTTTATCGCAACTGTAGATCACCGTCGTATGGTCTTTACCACCAAACTCCTCGCCAATTCTCGGCAAACTCAGGGATGTATGTTGACGCATTAGATACATTCCTATTTGACGCGCCCAGCTAATCTCTCTTCTTCGTGAGTTACTTTTGAGGTCGTCTATTGAAAGATCAAAATTACCAGCTACAACCTTTAAAATTGCTTCTGGGGTAGCTGCCATTTTTTCGTTAGGCGGTTCTAAAACTGGTGTGATATTTTCCACCGTCATCGGTAAGCCCCAAATAGAAATATAAGCCACCGCCCGAATTAAAGCTCCTTCTAATTCTCTAATATTAGAAGTATAGTTAGAAGCAATATACTCAATCACATCGCAGGGAAGACTAATATTTTCATCCTCGGCTTTTTTTTGCAAAATTGCCATTCTAGTTTCTAAATCCGGCTTTTGGATATCTGCAATTAACCCCATAGAAAACCGAGAACAAAGACGTTCTTGCAAACTAGGAATCTGGTTAGGAGGACGGTCGGAAGCAATCACAACTTGTTTACCAGCTTCATGTAAAGTATTAAAAGTATAAAAAAATTCTTCTTGTGTGTACTCCTTTCCTTCAAGAAACTGAATATCATCAACTAATAAAACATCAGCAGCTCGGTAATGTTCTCGAAAACTTTGCATACTATCCTTGCGGATTGCTGTAATTAAATCATTAGTAAACTGCTCAGTTGAAACATAAAATATTTTACAATCAGGAGAAATTTCCCAGCGATAATGACCAATAGCTTGCATAAGATGAGTTTTGCCTAAACCTACGCCACCGCATAAAAATAAAGGATTAAACTCCCTACCTGGAGATTCTGCAACTGCTAAAGAAGCAGCGTGAGCCATCCGATTATTAGCACCAACTACAAATCGGGAAAAGACATATTTAGAGTTCAATTCAGTAGTTTTTTGATTGTGATTAGGGACAGCTTCAGAAATACTGCTGGGATTTGGTGATTCCCAAGAAACCTCTCCTTCACTAAAATGAGAAACTTCATCACCTTGAGCAACGGTAATATAAATTCCCACAGGATGACCCAGAATATCTTGTACTACATGAGCAATGGTGTTGATGTAATACTTCTGTAACCAATTACGAGCAAATGGGTTAGGAGTGCGGATAACCAAGCAATTATTTTCTAATCGCTCTGCACTAGCAGTTTTAATCCAAGTTTCAAAGGTGGGTCGGGATAGTTCAAGCTGTAGGCGCTCTAGTACCTGACTCCACAGACTTTCTATGGGAATTTCCATTATCCACCACCTTTGCTGCTAATTGTCACAATAGAAGAGAAAGCACCAATTTAGCATTCACACACGCTAGACCTAGCCCTAGCGATTAGAAATCGCACGCCAGTTGCTCATGGGGAGCCACTCCGTTGCGGGGGTGGAGGAGTTTGAAGGAAGTGGCGTGGAAACCCCCTGTTCCCGCACTGGCTTGGCTATACAAACGAAGTCCGCCTACGCGGACTAAGGTCAAATCAAGGTTTTTAACCCGCGCAGGCGGGTTTTACCTGTGTAGCCGCGACTTCTAGTCGCCTGGTGCAAGATATAAGTTGAGACACGCTAGACCTAGAATAAGCTTTTAAGTTGTAATTATTTTGGGACATACTCGGTAGGCAAGATACTAACACCCACTGACTGACACGGAGAAGCAACGACACATGAAGATAACAAACTATCACTCAGCGCCCAAAAAGATTGATACCAGGGGTTTTCCCCATAGGTTGTGGATGCTCTCATACGGGGTAGCAGTGGTATTCTTGGGAAGCTGCTCTCTTGTACCAGCCAAGACCTTTGAGACTGGGCCAAGCGATACTCAAGCTCAAAAGAGAATAGAACCCAATCCGGTAATTGTCCCCCCACCAATTATTTCGTCGTCTGGAGATCCTAACTTTGTGGTAAAAGTAGTGCAACAGGTGGGACCTGCGGTAGTTCGCATTGATTCTTCCCGAACAATCACTTCTCGCGTACCAGACGAATTTAACGATCCATTTTTCCGGCGGTTTTTTGGAGACAGTGCGCCACAAGCTAGACAACGGGTAGAGCGAGGTAGTGGCTCTGGATTTATCATTAATTCCTCTGGTCAAATTGTGACTAATTCCCATGTGGTAGATGGTGCTGATAGAGTAACTGTCACACTCAAAGATGGCCGGACTTTTGATGGTAAAGTGTTAGGTGAAGACCCAGTAACAGATGTGGCTACGATCAAAATTGATGCAAATAATCTGCCAACTCTATCTGTGGGTAACTCCGATTCTTTGCAACCAGGAGAGGCTGTAATTGCCATCGGTAATCCATTAGGCTTGAATAATACCGTCACTTCTGGGATTATTAGTGCTACAGGTCGTTCTAGTAGCGATATCGGTGCTAGTGACAAGCGGGTTGATTACATCCAAACGGATGCTGCGATTAACCCTGGTAACTCTGGTGGACCACTGTTAAATACGCGTGGTCAAGTGATTGCGATGAACACAGCGATTATCCGAGGCGCTCAAGGTTTGGGATTTGCTATTCCTATCAACACTGTGCAAAAGATTGCCCAAGAATTAATTGCTACAGGTAAGGTCGATCATCCTTATTTGGGTGTTCAGATGGTGACATTGACACCAGAAAATAAAGAAAGAATCAAAAATATAGCAGGCGATCGCTTAAATCTTACAGCAGATGAGGGGGTTTTGCTGGTTGAGATTGTGCCGCGATCGCCTGCATCTGTGGCTGGACTACGAGTTGGTGATGTGATTAAAAGCATTAATAACCAGCCTGTTAGTAAAATTGAACAAGTACAAAAGCTAGTAGAAAATAGCAAAATCGGTACTAAGTTACCAATAGAAGTGGAACGCAATGGGCAAATTGTCCAAGTAGGTGTCCAACCTGCTGCTTTGCCCGTGAGACGGGAAGAATGATGTTTGTCATTTGTCATTTGTCATTTGTCATTTGTCATTTGTTATTGGGCATTGGGCATTGGGCATTGGGCATGAATTCTTCCCAATACCTAACTCCTAACTCCTAACTCCTAACTCCTAACTCCTAACTCCTAACTCCTAACTTTTAACTCCCCACTCCTAACTCCCCACTCCTAACTCCCCACTCCCCACTCCCCATTCCCCATTCCCCATTACTTAAAGGAGTTTTATGATGACTGAATTAGCGCCAATCATTCAATTAGGGAATCCAACATTGCGCCAAAAAGCTGCTTGGGTTGAGAATATTCAAGATGAGGATATCCAAAAACTAATTGAAGACTTAATCGCCACTGTTGCCAAGGCTAACGGGGTGGGAATTGCTGCGCCTCAAGTAGCACAATCCTATCGTTTGTTTATTGTGGCTTCCCATCCTAATGCTAGATATCCCAACGCCCCGGAAATGGAACCTACTGCGATGATTAATCCCAAAATCATTGCTCATTCAACTGAAGTTGTCAAAGATTGGGAAGGTTGTTTAAGTGTTCCAGGAATTCGGGGGTTAGTTCCTCGGTATAAAGCTATTGAAGTGGAATACACTGACTCTCAAGGCAACTTACAAAACCAAGAATTAACCGATTTTATCGCTCGGATTTTTCAACACGAGTACGATCATCTCGACGGTATTGTATTTGTAGATCGTTTAGAGAACACTCTCGATATGATCACTGAGCAGGAATACCAAGAACGAATAGTTAAAGAAGTCGGAAGTCGGAAGTCGGAAGTCGGAAGTCGGAAGTAAGTTTTGTGACGGGGATTTAGCGCTGCATTGCGGTCTTGGGGTCTCCCCCGATTTTCAATCTACGGTGTACACACAAGTGTTGGAAGGTTGCCCCACAGCCTTTTGATCCCCCCAACCCCCCTTAAAAAGGGGGGCAAAAAAAATTCTCAAAGTCCCCCTTTTTAAGGGGGATTTAGGGGGATCTTACGATGTTTTGCATAGTGTGTAGAGATGTGTGTACACCGTAGCGATTTTCAATCGGGGGATTCTAAGTCATTATTAAATTTCTATGGCCGAATTAGATTTGTTGTCCACAGTTACACGCTCAAGGAGGGTGCTAAAGCTAAAGTTTTCTTTTGATCAGCAAGGAGAAAGCGATCGCAGAGGTTAAACAGTTCTACCTCGGTTTGGGTCTGTCGCATCAGCCGCAGGAAATCACCTTCAGCGTCAACATTCAGGGCAATGTAGTTGAGGAACATTTTGAGGTAGCCTACGCGCGATCGCTCTGGCATAGTTGCTGCTGTAGGGGTTTGCCATAAACGATCAATATAGTTCCGTACCTCTACTAAAGGAACGGGTGCGATCGTCTCGAAGCGCAAAGCCTGCCGAATTTGATTAAAAAGCCAAGGATTGCCGATCGCCCAGCGTCCCACCATCACACCCGCCGCCCCCGTTTGAGAAAGCACTTCAACAGCAGTTGTCGCAGAGTCGATATTGCCATTGGCAAGCACTGGACAATCGACTCGTCTGACCGCTTCAGCAATCAAATCATATTTCACTGCCCCGTGGTACATATCTTTCACCGTGCGACCATGCAAACTCAGCAAATCAATGCTGTGGCGATTGATTATATCTAGAATTTCGTAAAAGTTATCTGTATTTTCAAACCCTACGCGCATCTTGACGGTCAAAGGTCGATCGTTGACAGCAGAACGCACTTCTCCCAAAATCCGATCCACTTTTTCTGGTAAGAGTAGCAATCCACCCCCAACATTTTTGCGATAGATTCTAGGTGCTGGACACCCCATGTTCAAGTCAACTCCAGCAATATTATAGTTGCAGAGTTCCTTTGCTGTTCTTACTAAGTCTGGAATGCTTTCGCCAATCATTTGAGCAAAAACGGGGCGACCCGTGTCGTTTTCGGTGATTGCTGCCAGAATGCTACGATTCAGCCGTGAGGTTTCATTGACGCGGAAATACTCGGTGAAAAAGTAGTCAGGACTGCCGTAGTGGGCAATCACCTTCATAAACCAGAGGTTTGTTACATCCTGCATGGGCGCAAGAGCCGTGAGGGGTAGGTCTGGATGCAGCGATTGGGGGAGCGATACCTGGGACATAGAGATATTGATTTTACTCAAACGGACTCACTTTGGCTCGATGAAGCAGCTTCTCACCTTGAAGGTAGCCAGTGTAGCGCACCTTGACTATTTCACCTAGTTGTGCAGTTCCCTTAATCAATTGGTGCAGTTGGGGGTTATAAGGTAATTCTGCTCCCACGGGTGCGATCGCTTCCACTCCCCACGCTTGTAAAAGTTTTTCTAGGGGTTTCTGCACCAATGGTACTATTTTGACTGCTGCTAGCTGTGGATTTTCTTGCGCTTTCTGTGCTGCTGTTGGCCATTGTAATAATAAAGACTCCAGCAGTTGCAAACTCGACTGCTGGAATTCTTGTAGTAATATTTCTCGCTGCTGTTCTAGTTGCAGCTGCGATCGCTGGTACTCTTTTCTTAAATCTGCAATTTCTTCTAATAATTCCTGAGTAGGTGCTGCTTTCTGTTGTAACAACTCTACGGTTGAAAAAGTTGTGATTAATTCATTCAAAGGCATCTTTAGCACTGGCGACAGCTTGAGCAACACATCAAGCCGCATCTGCTCTAGCTTTCCTTGGCGTAACCGCAAAAGTTGACGCTCTGAGACACCAGCAGCGCGACTGAGCGCTTTAAAACTAGAAATACCCACTTGTTGCATTAAATCTTGCAACTTTTGGGTATTGGGCATGGGGCATTGGCAATTGGGCATTAGGCACTTGTACTGAGCGAAGTCGAAGTATTGGGCATTGGGAATTGGGCATTGGTGATTAAGTTTTTTCCCTATTCCCTATTCCCCATTCCCCATTCCCTATTTCTATTCTTCCAGTAAACTTCTCAACATCCAAGCTGTCTTTTCGTGTACTTGCATCCGCTGAGTCAATAAATCGGCGGTAGGTTCGTCGCTAACTTCCTCTACCACGGGGAAAATAGACCGTGCAGTTCTGACTACGGCTTCTTGTCCTTCCACTAATAAGCGGATCATTTCTACGGCTTTAGGAACTCCGGGAGTTTCTGGAATCGAACTCAGTTTGGCATATTCGCTGTAGGTTCCGGGTGCCGGATAGCCAAGCGCTCTAATTCTCTCGGCTATTAAATCAACTGCTAAAGCTAATTCTGTATACTGTGTTTCAAACATCAGATGTAACGTCTGGAACATCGGCCCCGTTACATTCCAATGGAAGTTATGAGTTTTCAGATACAGTGTATAAGTATCAGCCAACAGGCGAGATAAACCCTCAGCAATTTTAGCCCTACTTCCCTCGTCAATGCCGATATTTATATTTTTAACTGTTACTTTCGATGACATAATTTTCTCCTAATTAGGTTATATGTAATTTGATGATTGGGCATGGGGCATGGGGCATTGGGCATTGGGCATTGGGCATGGGGCATTGGGCATTGGGCATTGGTTATTTCCCTCATCTCCCTCATCCCCCTCATCCCCCTCATCTCCCTCATCCCCCCACTCCCCACTCCCCACTCCCCACTCCCCACTCCCCACTCCCTATGCCAAGTGCATCTTCAAAACGCTCCGGGGTGCTTTACGGACTCTGGCTAAAACGGTTTCTTTGCCTAAACGCTGGCAAGCTTCATACCGATGGCAACCAGAAAAACCATAATATTGTCCATCTACTTCTAGGACATCTATAGGTTCTTGCTGCCCAATCTCCGCAATCGATTCCATTAAAGCTTGCACTTTATTTGGATCGTTTACACGGGGCAATGGCCGTTTTATCTGATTTAATGGAATTTCTTGGACTCTAACCATAAGGAGTTTATCCAACTAGTTCTGTTTTCTGTCTCTAAATAAATCATAGTCATTATGACTTCGTTTTGCAAGTAGTTTGGGCAAAACTGGTAATGGTATCATTGGAGCATTCATGCGACAAAAAAACCGCGCTACAAAGCAATTGGAAAATCAGCTCCAACGCCGCATTCAGGGGCAGAATCAGGTAGCCATGAAATTTTCGTTTTGGCGTTTTTCCCACACTCTGCTGACAACATTTTGTCTATTGGGACTAACTGCTGCATCAGGGCCTGAGAGCAACATCCAGGATATGGAACTGAAAATTGGGATTGTACAGCGATTTGGCGATAAACCCACAGCCAAGCTGCAACTAGAACCCACAAAAGGCGATCGCTTAAAGCTAAAATTTAAAACGGGCAACAATCAGCAAATCCTAGTTACCAAGAACCCTGTAAAGCTAGAAACAGTAATGCAAGCTTTACCCCAGTCAGCAGTCGAAGAAGTGGTAGTTTTAGGCACATATCGCACCTTTGAAAATGCCGAAGACAGTGCTAAGAAATGGCGTTCTCAGGGAATAGAAGTGGAAATAGCCCAGCCAGAACGCTGGCAGGTTTGGGCAAAACGAGATGTTTACAGCACTCCTTTACTGCGACGCTTGCTATTTCAGAACATCCAAGCTTCTACCAAAGAAAAAGTATATCTTGATACTAAAATTTTAAAACAAGTGCCGCGAGTGAGTTGGGTAGTGGATGGTAAACGCTACAGCCCGAATGATTTAGAAATTAGCACTGATAAAAACTTGATTCGGGTGAATAAAAGCGAAAAGCAAGAATTTGCTCGTCTTTATGCCGGACGACTGAATTTGCAGCCAAATGCCTACGGCACATACACTCTAGTTAATCAAGTACCTTTAGAAACTTATTTGCGTGGGGTTTTGCCTTACGAAATCGGCACGGATGCACCAACAGCGTCCCTGCAAGCTCAAGCAATTCTGGCGCGAACTTATGCCTTGAGAAATTTACGCAGGTTTGCCGCAGATAACTATCAGTTGTGTGCTGATACTCACTGCCAAGTTTATTATGGGCTGAATGGAGCGACTGCCAAAACAGACCTGGCGATCGCCTCAACCAGGGGTAAAGTACTAACATATAACAATGAACTAGTAGACGCCCTGTATTCTTCCACGACTGGTGGTGTTACCGCCTCCTTCAGCGATGTCTGGAATGGCGATGATCGTCCCTATCTGCGTCCTGTACTGGATGCTGCGACTAATTTTTGGAACTTGTCTAAGCAGAGTTTAGCAGATGAAAAGAACTTTCAAAAATTTATTAATACCCAACAAGGATTTAATGAAAGCAAGTGGGATATGTTTCGTTGGCACAAGGAAACCCCTTTAAAGGATATTAGCAAGGACTTGCAGAAATTTTTGCAGGTGAAAAACAGTCCCGATGCCAAATTTAAGACAATTCAGGCTATGGCAGTAGTGAAGCGAAGCCAGAGTGGACGCATCCTTGAACTCGCGGTTAAAACTGATCGTAGCACCTTTGTTCTCCACAAAGATGAAGTTCGTAGTGCCTTTGCTGCTCCTAAGAGTACGCTATTTTACATAGAACCCCTGAATAAAGGCAAACCCGAACTGTGGGGATATGCTTTTATTGGTGGTGGATTAGGACATGGAGTTGGCTTGAGTCAAACTGGCGCTCAAAATTTAGCTAAATTAGGTTGGTCAAGTCCAAAAATTCTCCAATTCTACTATCCTGGCACTCAGATTCAAATTCTCAGCAAAGAGACTAAACTTTAAGCATACTTAAAAAATTAAGCAGGAACACAAAATTTACTGTGTTCCTGCTCAACACAAAATTAGGCTTTTTGTCAAAGTCGCTTTCAGAAATACACACAGCATTGCTAAGGTGTTAACCCTAGATGCGGTGCTTCTATTTTGTCAACATTAGTCACTCTTGCAAGAGGTTTATCGTTGAGGGGACTAACTCTTAGTAGAGTTCTTCTTCTTTGTGAGTTTCGATTGTCACGTCAGAGGTTGGGTAAGCGACACAGGTGAGTACATATCCAGCTTCTATTTGATCGTCATCTAAGAATGACTGATCACCCTGATCAACGGTACCCTTTACGAGTTTACCTGCACAGGTCGAGCAAGCACCAGCGCGGCAAGAGTAAGGCAGGTCAAGACCAGCTTCTTCAGCAGCGTCTAGAATATAGGTATCGTCATCAACATCAAGTGTTTGGTTCAGCCCTTCGGCCTCGTTGATTAGTGTGACTTTAAAACTTGCCATTGAGTAATCCTCTCTTTTGCAAACGGCAGTATAAGTTATCTTAAGGCAAAGGTCACGGCTATTCTGTGGGATTAGCCGCTCATTAAAATTTGCTTCAATTCTGATACTACGAGAAAAATTAAACGATGTAACTGGAAATTGAACCCGATTAGTAATGAAATTTAGTTGCTTAATCCCGATAAGTTTTATTTATATAATTTCCTGCCCTAGTCAGCCTGTGATTAAAAAAAACTATCTTAGGGATGAAAAAACATGAATAGGATTAATGCCACCGATATTTTGTCGGACTTACGCACAAGAGATCCTCAACTTTCCTGAAAAACAAAAATGTTTCATTCGATCAGGTAAGTAAGTGGGTCAAATGAAATATAAAACCTCACCCTGCCTCCGGCTTCCCTCTCCGTGAGTTCGGAGAGGGATTGAGGGTGAGGTTTGATATTATGTTTAATTACACCTACCTACTTAGATATTTTGTCAATATTATTATGAGCGAGAAAAAATAAGCTTTGAAGTTGGTAATCCAAAAATTACCGCAACGACTCCGTAAATTTAAGTGCCTTCTGCGCTTCTCTACGAGACGCTCCACGATCGCTATGATAATTATTGGATCAGATTTTTTAATCACCTGATTTTTTGGGGTTAGACGCTTGTAAATTAGCGCCTTTTAGGAAACTGGCAGGATGAAAAACAGAACTAGCGAGGATCATGTATAATCCAGAAGCAGCTTTGGAAAAAGCAAGAGTGCGTGTAGGTTTGGTAGGTACTGGCTATGCGGCAACGTTTCGGGCTAAGGCATTTCTTGATGATCAGCGATCGCATTTAGTCGCAGTTGTTGGTCATACCGCAGAAAAAACAGAAACCTTTGCCAAAGAATACCAGATTGAAGCGTTGAG
The DNA here is from genome assembly GCF_036919575.1 of Nostoc sp. Lineage (GTDB taxonomy): Bacteria > Cyanobacteriota > Cyanobacteriia > Cyanobacteriales > Nostocaceae > Nostoc. Next base: position 94,890 of record NZ_JBALBY010000116.1, read on the forward strand.
TTCTTGGCAAGAGCTAGTAGAGCGTGAAGATATAGACCTAGTGGTGATTTGCACAATTAATCGAGATCATGGTGCGATCGCTCGTGCAGCCCTTACCAACGGCAAACACCTAATTGTAGAGTATCCCCTTTCATTGGATGTAGTCGAAGCTGAAGAACTGATTGCCTTAGCCAAAGCCCAACAAAAACTTCTGCACGTTGAACACCTAGAAATTTTGGGTGGTTTACATCAAGCCTTGAAGCAAAACTTAGCCAAAATTGGTGAGGTGTTTTATGTTCGCTACAGCACCATCAATTCCCAGAATCCTGCACCCCGCAAATGGACTTATAACCACGAGTTGTTCGGTTTTCCCTTAATTGGTGCCCTGTCTCGCCTACATCGTCTCACCGATTTGTTTGGTAAAGTATTTACAGTTAACTGTCACCAGCGATATTGGGAAATAGAACCGGAATATTACCAAACCTGTTTCTGCACTAGTGACATTTGCTTTAACAGTGGACTTTTAGCCCAAGTAATTTATGGCAAAGGCGAAAGTATTTGGCAATCAGAACGCAAGTTTGAAGTTCACGGTGAAAAAGGTGGTTTAATTTTTGATGGCGACACAGGATTTCTGATCCAGCCAGGGGAAACAACACCTATAGAGGTTGGTCCTCGCCGGGGTTTGTTCGCCAAAGACACGAATATGGTGTTAGACCATCTTTTTGATGGCACTCCTTTGTACGTTACCCCAGAGGAGAGCTTATATAGCCTAAAGGTTGCTGATGCTGCACAAAGAGCTGCACAGACAGGGTTAACTATGTTTATGAAAGATACTTTAGTTAAAGAAGTCGGAAGTCGGAAGTCGGAAGTCGGAAGTACAGTTTTGTAACGGTAATTTAGCGAGAAACGCGGTCTTGGGCAAAGCCCCAAGTGGAGCGATTTCTCAAGACAGCGCTGCATTGCGGTCTTGGGGTCTCCCCCGCCGCAGGATGCGCGATCGCAAAGCGGACGCACCAGAAGCGCACTAAAGGAGCAACTTTGCAAGACAGAACAAGACTTACATACTTACGGCTTCTCTTGTAGCCGGGGATTTAAACCAAACCGTTGTTTGTTGACAAAAGGGACTGAGTTTTACCCTTACCGAGTGTTTCTATAAAAGTTGATGAAAAAAGTTGATGAAAACTGAACTAATTGTTATTTTATCCCAACGAGAATTAGACAAAATGCGTCAAGCTGGGCGTTTAGCAGCCAAACTTCTCCAGCATCTAGAACCGTTCGTGAAACCAGGGGTTAGCACTCTTGAACTCAATGATGAAGCGGAACGTTGGACGCAAGCGCATGGAGCAAAAAGCGCACCCCTTGGCTATAAGGGCTATCCGAAGTCGATTTGCACTAGTGTAAATGAGGTAATCTGTCACGGCATTCCCAACGCCAAGCAAATTCTCAAGGAAGGTGACATCATTAATATTGATGTCACGCCGATTGTTGAGGGTTATCACGGCGATACATCCAAGACATTTTTTGTTGGTACTCCTTCTCCAAAAACCAGAAAGCTGGTAGAGGTGACAGAAGAGTGTTTGCGCCTGGGTATTGCTGAAGTTAAACCTGGGGGACGCATTGGCGACATTGGTGCAGCCATTCAAGAGTATGCTGAAGCCCAAGGTTTTTCTGTAGTGCGAGATTTCGTTGGACACGGCATCAGTAACATTTTCCACACTGCGCCGGATGTTCCCCACTATGGCACACGCGGTAAAGGCAAGCGCCTCAGACCAGGGATGGTTTTCACTATTGAGCCAATGATTAATGAAGGTACTTACGAAGTCGAGGTTCTCAGTGATAAATGGACTGCGGTGACGCGCGATCGCAAACTTTCTGCTCAATGTGAGCATACCTTAGCTGTTACTGAAGATGGCGTTGAAATCCTCACCCTACCTGAAGGCAAGAATTACTGGGCTAGTTGATTTTTCTACTACTTGATTAACATAATGGTTCAAACTCTTGCTGCGGAAAACGTCACACTAGAGCAACTAATATTGCTCTATGGATTAGAGTTAGTTGATTCGGAAGAATTCTTTCGAGAGTGGCAAGATGACCTACCAGAACTGACAAGTTTAGAAAAGCAGCTATTGGATCAAATAAAGGCAGGTTACATAAATTTACGAAACTATCCGCCTTTATTAGAAAATACAGTCAACACGATTGTTTTATCGCCACTACTATTCATTGGCAAGTTTTATTTACCTCCTTTTCACCTCAAATTAGAGAAATCTATCGAGATTGAAACACAAGACAATCAAACTATCATCAAAGGACGAATTGACTTCTTACTTCTCAATCAAAAATTCTGGGTAACAGTTATTGAGTCTAAACAGGTTGCTTATTCGGTAGAAGCAGGACTTGACCAAATTCTGGCATATATGCTGGCTGCTCCCCAGTCACAAGATGTAGTATTTGGGATGATTACTTCTGGTGGCAGTTTTATGTTCATTAAACTGCTCAAAGGTCATCCTCCTCGCTATGCCACTTCAGATATTTTTGATGTCCGTAACCGTGGCAATGAGTTATATAATGTACTCCAGATTTTGAAGCATATTAGTCAATTAACTTTTGCTTGATTAAAGGTAGTCTCACATCTTGCACCTATTCCTGGCGATTAGAAATCGCGGCTATACAAACGAAGTCCACCTCCGTGGACTAAGAGAAAATCAAAGGTTTTTAACCCAGGGAGGCGGTCACTGAGCTTGCGTTGCCCTGAGCTTTGTCGAAGGGTCGAAGTGTGGGTAAAGTCTCGTGTAGCTGCGACTTATAGTCGCCTGGTGCAAGATATAAGTAGTTAGAATAATTAAGAGCAGTTCTGAACCTGGAAGGACAAATTTCTATGGTATCAGCCACTATTAATACAGGTACTCTTAGCTCTGAGGCATTCGTTGCTGGCTATCTGGATGATCTACGCTACGAGTTAATCGATGGAGAACTAATCGATTTGGAACCCACTGGACTTCATGAACAGGTAACTGGGTTAATTAATCGTAAGCTCAATGTAGCAATTGATCTGCTCAACTTGCCTTGGTTTATTCCGATGAAATGCCTGATTAAACCATTAGGTCAAAATTCAGCCTTTAGACCTGATGTTGTGATTCTTGATCAGACAGCTTTGGCGAATGAGCCATTATGGAGAACTGAGCCAGTTATTACACTAGGCAAATCTGTTAAATTGGTAGTCGAGGTTGTCAGTAGCAATTGGCAAAATGACTATGCCCGAAAAGTGGAAGACTACGAAACATTAGGCATTGGGGAGTATTGGATCGCAGATTATCTAGGGCTGGGAGGCAAACGCTACATCGGCTCATCCAAAGAACCTGTAATCACTATTTATCAGTTAGTCGATGGAACTTATGAAGGACAGCAGTTTAGGGGAACAGAACGCCTCATATCCCAAACATTTCCAGACCTGAATTTGACCGCAGAACAGATATTTGTTGCAGGTCGCTAAAGTTAGAGGATGTTTGAAAAGTCCTCTTGTTGGTAGCAAAAGTATTAGATCCCCCTAAATCCCCCGATCAATTGGGGGACTTTGATTCCGGTTCCCCCCTTTTTTAAGGGGGGTTAGGGGGGATCTAAAAGTGCCTAAAGTCATAGCGAAACACTTTTCAAGCAACCTCTTAGGAGTGGGGTTCTTATTTTTGATTGATGCCCAATATTGGTCTAATTATCTTCCCAACTTATTAGGAATACCTTCACAACCACCAGGAATAGTACCTCTGGTTTTTTCGCCACCCCAAGTGCAACAGTAGCAACGTGTAGACTCAGACATCCGTTGCACATTTGTAAAATCGGCATTTTCCACTACAGCGCCAGTGTGTTCGCCGGTTTCATAATCTGGGCGTTCAGTGCGACTGCGGGGTGATGCTTTGTCTACTACACCGTAAAATAGGCGAACTCCATTCATGTCAGCACCACTGAGATTAGCATTGTATAAAATTGTGCGGTACAGGTTGGCTTTTACTAAATCACAACTGGCCAGATTAGCGCGGACAAGATTAGCTTCGCTGAGGTCAGTCCAACGCAAATCAGTACCAGAAAGGTCTGCTGCGGCTAGCGTTACGCCTAAATCAATGACACGCACACCTTCCAGGCGGTCTTCTGCATATCCGCCACTTCCGTCGAGAATGGGGCGACCTAATCGTTGATCGCGTTTTAGGGGTGACAGCAACTTGGAACGTGAGAGAAAGCGGAGAATTTTCGCTTTACCACTACCATCAACACTACTTAAAATTGCCGCCGTGCGTCCTTCAGCGATCGCTCTCTCTTGAGGCCAATCTTCTAATAGTCCTTCTTCATCTAATACTAAGTCTGAAACGCCTTGGAAATAGGAATCAATCGTCTGTTGCTGAGTAATAATATTTTGCTGAACTGTTAGCAGGTTTTGCTGAATTGTCAAGTCTTTGGAAATAACATATTGTCGCCATGCGACGTAAACGGCGATGACCGCGATGAAAATTTGCCCCAAAGCGCCAAACCATTCTGCAAGGGTTCCAGCAATTTCCCAGTTAATTTGGTGTCCCCAAAGTAGCAAGCGATCGCCTACACCGGTGAATCTGATCAAGCCAATGATCGCTACTATTAGTCCCAAAAAGGCTACAAACAGCGTGCGTTCTTGGGGTGAAAACCACTCGTTTAAAACTTCTAGCAACCAAGGCAATAATATCGCTAGGGATAACAGCAAAGTCATCAGCGTTCCGATAATGCCGATGATCCAGTTATTCAGGATAACTCCAATGAAGGTGATCGCGATCGCCAGGAGAATGATCAGCAATGCCCTCGGCTTAACGGTGAATTGGTTGCTAGTGGGTTGCTTGAAGTCAGAACGGGCAAGTTTTAGAGCAGTTGTATGTTGGGGAGATTGTAAAGATGCGATCGCAGCTAATGCTTGTTGTGTCGCTAGTACTTCTGAGCTTAGGTTCTTCTCAGTTGCACTACCGTCAAAGTCATCCGGTTGCGAATCGTTTTGGGGAACTGGTTCTGGGGTTGGTAGATTTGAAGAATTGGATTCAATCGTCATGTTTTCTATTTTGCCCCAGCAGATTCAGATCAACATCTGTTTTATCAGAAATTGCCCGAAGCTCAAAGTTGCACCAAAATATAGCTTCTAACAGCAGGTCAGACCAAATCTATCGAACTCACGTTAATTTTAGCTGTCAAACAATTTTGGATTTTGCGAATGCAAATAGCGTGTCGGAGACAAAAGTTGCGTGCGGGGGTGGAGGAGTTTGAGCAAACTTTCCAAGACGGATTTTGAATCTTCAATTCCATTATCCAAAATCCAAAATTTAAAATCTAAAATTCGGTCAGCCGGATGCAGGAAAGAGTATTATGGTGTTTCAGTTCTCATACAATAAAAAGGCTCCTATTTCTGGCTATGACGCTACAATTGCGCGTTTATGTTCCACCCCATCCTCTGATCAAACACTGGCTGGCAGTTGCTCGTGATGCAGGCACACCTTCAGTATTATTTCGTAGTGCGATGACTGAGTTGGGAAGATGGCTGACTTATGAAGCTGTGCGAGACTGGTTGCCGACCCAAGAAATATCGGTGCAGAGTCCTTTGGATATCTCTCCAGCAACAGTGATTGATCCGCAGGTGCCTATAGCAGTAGTACCGATTCTGCGGGCTGGACTAGGATTACTTGAGGGAGCGCAGACTTTATTACCTTTAGCATCGATTTATCATCTGGGCTTGGCACGAGACGAAGAGACACTGCAACCTCATTGTTATCTGAACAAGTTACCAGAAAAATTTCACCCCCAAACACGAGTGTTAATTACCGATCCAATGTTGGCAACAGGAGGGTCGATCATGGCGGCAATGGCAGAATTGACACAACGGGGTGCTGATCCAGCCCTGATGCGGATTGTTTGTGTAGTGGCGGCTCCACCAGCTTTGCAAAAACTGAGTGCAGCTTATCCAGGTTTAATAATTTACACGGCAACTATTGACGAAAAATTGGACAACAAGGGGTATATTGTACCGGGATTGGGAGATGCAGGCGATCGCATCTTTGGGACTTAAGTTAGTATGCAGCTAGGGCAGGAAAATGGCATAACTACTGTAAAAGTTGCAAGGTTTGTTGAAGGCAGTAAAGATATGAGTCAGCGAGATGGTTTTGGTAGTGGTTTTTTAGCCGGGGCGTTTGTTGGTGGCGTATTTGGCGGTGTTATCGGGGCACTAATTGCTTCTCGACGCGAGCCAGAATTGCTAGCAGAGGAGGAGACAGAACTGACAGACAGCCAAGCCGAAGCTAAGAAAATAGCAGCAAAGCGACGTCAGATGAAAGCCTCAGAAAGTCAGAGTAATGGTATAGAAACGGCTAGGCGATCGCTAGAAGATAAAATTGCCCAGCTAAATACCACAATTGATGAAGTGCGGAACCAACTGGGAAATGTCAATGGCGGTTCACCCGAAACAACCCATGAGCGATCCCTCACTAAAGACTCCTGAGATTTGTTCAGGCGTGGTGAAAGTGTCAAGTGTGATAAATGTGGAATCCGCAGACACGATGACATGGACTAAATTAAAATTAAAAGATAAGACCGCGTTTGACCCTTAAGTAAGAAACCAATAAATCTATGTACCTTCTGATTACCACTCTGGCTACTTTCATCCAGATTTATACTGTTTTGCTAATTATTCGGGTTTTATTGACCTGGTTCCCCAATATCAACTGGTACAACCAACCATTTGCCGCTTTGAGCCAGATAACCGACCCTTATCTGAATCTGTTCCGCTCAATCATTCCCCCATTAGGCGGTATGGATTTTTCGCCCATGTTAGCTATTATACTGCTTCAAGTAGTAGGTGGTGGTCTGCAAGCCGTTTAGTAACACAGAACTTGCATTTTCCTCCACTTCAAGTAAAGAATTTTAAGTCTGGGCTAATTAGTCCAGACTTTTTAAACTATCTATTAACTTATATCTTGCACCAGGCGACTGGAAGTCGCGGCTACACGAGGCTTTACCCACCGACCTGGGTTAAAAACCTTTGATTTCCTCTTAGTCCACGGAGGTGGACTTCGTTTATATAGCCGCGATTTCTAATCGCTGGGGCTAGGTGCAAGATGTGAGTTAACAAAGTTTAGGGGTTTAATTCCCTCCTCTTGACAGGCAGCAAGTATGTAAGTCTTGTTCTAAATCCCCACAGCATTACTTAATCACGAATTACGAACGCGAGTGCGTGCCGGAGGCTCTATTACGAATTACGAATTATTTAACGCCGGACTTGACCGCTAAATCCGGCTGCTTTAAATTGCTTTAGCTTCAAAGGTAACGGCTGATTCGCAGGTACAGAAATTCTCAATTCAAAATCGCTAATGCCTGGTGGTACCTCAGCAATAGAACCTAAGCGAGTGCGGTTTTGCATCACCGAGTCATTGTTGGCATCATAGATGCGTCCAAAAATATCTGCGTCGTAGACTGTTTTGTAAGTGCCATTTTCGGCTTTGCCAATGACAATAAAACAATTGGCAGCTGCGCTACCACTACTGATAACAGCCCCTTGTGCTAGTTCTGGTGGACAATCTTTATAAGAAACATCAAATAGTTTAATCTGTGTCAGGGCTACAGCTGGGGGAGCGATCGCCCACGATAGAAAGGCGATCAGACAAGAAATAAAAACGACCGTGAGTGAGCGCAACCGCATAAAATACCCCGTGACTTAATTTAATAATTATTTCACTTACAATCTCAGCTTACAGCATACCCCTACTCACTATTCTTTAATTTTCTCATTGATTCGCAACTGCAAATACCTGCTCCACCATCAATTCCAAATCGGGTACTACGTCTGATGCAATGGTCGCCGTACCCTGCAACACCGTATCCTCATACTGTCCCTCCACCCACTTGCAAACGGTGATTTGTTTTAACTGCGGATCAACAATCCAGTATTCGGTAATGCCTCTAGCTGCGTATTCCGTGCGTTTGTAACGGTAATCGCGGCTGCGGTTCTCAGTTCCAGGACTAACGACTTCAACCACCAGCGCCGGCGGGGGCATATCGCGGGTAATCAGACTGCGGGAACTCCCAATCAAAGCCGCTTTCAGACAATACGGTTCGGTTAAGCTGCACAGTCCTTCAAGATCCCCCTTAGTCCCCCTTAAAAAGGGGGAAATAGAGCCATTTTTAGCCCCCCTTTTGAAGGGGGGTTGGGGGGATCAAGTCTTATCCGAACCGTATTGGGAGACAACAGACAGAATAAAGTTTTTCTCCTGACTCCTAACTTCCCTGAATATTAAGCATCTTATGTTTAATTATGTTCATATTTAGCTACAGGGGGATTGGAGACTTTAATTTAACATTTGTAATAATTAGGGAAATAAACCTCAATTGCGATTAACTTATGACTCCAGATGAGATTGAAACAGCTATGTTTGCAGCCTTTAATGATTGTGATGCCGCAAGCTGTCCTCTCACTGACACGCAGAAACAGATATTACTGCAAGTTATAGAGCAAATTCAGGGAAATTCTACCTCTGGGATGTCAAATATTGCTAATCCCTTAGACGAACTTACCGCAGAGGAGTTAGAAGCATTTTTACAATTTGTTAAGGATGAAGAACAACGCAACCGCACTTGGAAAGTGCAACTACTCAACGACTGGTTGCTGGAAAACGACTCTGGAACGGTACAATTTATTCGCAAACGGTATGGTTTACAGTGGCTCAATCGTGTTGAGTCATGTCATTTTGATAAGTATTCTTATTTTGAGGATGCACTAAAGCTGAGAGTAGGCGATCGCATTGAAGCTTCCAATGCACTATGGGAATGGGTGCAAGAGGATGGGCCTTGTAAGCGCGAATGGTTTCCCTGTATGGTGATTCAGATCGAGGAAATTAGCAACAGCGATGATTCCTCTACTAATTGCGTCGTCCGTTTCTTCAACGGCGCTGAGTATGAAATTCAAGGAATCTACGAATGGAATCGCTATAACTGGCGTTGGCCTCAAAAGTAGATATTGAAATATTTTTAACAAAGTATGTGTTTTGTTTAATTCCCCCCTCTTGACAGGCAGCACCAATTAAACGCCTAATTGAAATCCCCCGAAGTAATGCGAGTCGGAAACCGTCCCCACAACAGCACTCAACTCTTAGAGACGCAGCGCGTTCGTCACAAAACTTAATTACGAATTACGAATTACGAATTACGAATTATTTTAACAGATACGGCATAATGCCGTATAGACTTTAAATATAGACTTATATTTGTGTTTTATGAGTGATAACACCTTGCAACAGACAGCTAGATTAGAAGCACGCGTCAATCCTGAGATCAAAGCTCTATGGCAAAAAGCTGCGGATTTACAGGGAGTCACCTTGACGGATTTTGTCATCGCCAGCGTTCAGGAAGCAGCTTACAAAGTTATACAGCAGCATCAAACACTCAAGCTCAGTTTAGATGATGCTGAAGCTTTTGTAGAAGCTCTGCAAAACTTACCGAAACCTTCCGATTCTCTCATCGCAGCAGCTTTACGTTACAAACAAATAATCCCAAAAAATGGTGTTAACGATTGAGTTGCTAGATAGTAAAAGGCATAACCGCTCAATTTTTGCTTGTGGAAATGATAGTTTAGACGCCTATATAGTTAAATCTGCATCTCAACACCTGAAGAAAAAAGTCGCTACAGTGTTTGTTTTGATTGACTCTCCAAGCATGGATATTATTGCTTATTACACTCTTTCAACTTATACAGTAGATATTACTAATCTAGACAAAACCTTTACCAAGGGTTTACCTCGGTATCCTTTGCTGCCAGCTATTTTACTTGGTCGTCTTGCTGTTGATAGCAGTCGTCAAGGTCAAGGTTTAGGAGGAGTAATTCTGATAGATGCTTTGAAGCGTGTCCTAAGAGCTACAGAGCAAGTTGCATCCGTTGCAGTAATTGTAGAAGCTATAGATGAAAAAGCAGTTAACTTTTACCAAAAGTACGGTTTTCAACAATTTAAAGAACATTACTTTAAGCTTTATTTACCCGTTAAAGCGATTGAGGAATTTTGTCTACGTTTTGAAATTTAACAAACAGAATTCAGGTGTCAGTCGCCAGAATTCAGAATTGAATTCTGTGAGCCTAGCGGATGAATAAACGGGTTTAAGTCCCCCACTAAATCGGAGATTTAGTGGTCTTTAATGAGTGGGTAATTCAGACCCGCCACTCATTAATTCTGACTCCTGAATTCTTCTTTAAGTGTATGTTAATAAAATCATTCCTTGAACAACGCCCAAGCCAAAAACCTCTCGGTATGATACAACGCTAATTGATTGCTCACACCGTTGAAAACGGCATCAAAAGCGTGTTCTGCCCAAGGAATTTCTAGAAAAACCGCAGTATTACCAGAGTCATGTAAACGTTCATACATTTCTCTGCCAAACCGCGCTTCTACCAAATGGTCACGACTGCCGTAAATTAATAAAGTTGGTGGTAAAGGATGCGTCAGGTAATTTATCGGTGAAGCAATTTTATACTGATTAGGTAATTCTTCTAAAGAACCACCAATAAATGCTTTTAAAACAGCGCGAGTGTTGATGGGATCGGGAACTGGCGGTGTTTTGTATCCTTCAGTTAAGTTAACAGGCCCGTAATAGTTCACCACAGCCCGAATGGGTGGTGCATCCGGTTGATAAGCCGCTAACATTGCTAGATGCGCTCCCGCAGAACGTCCTAAAAGTATCATACGTTCTGGATCGGCTTCATATTCTGCTGCATGTTTGCGAATAAAATTTAGGGCTGTACGCACGTCATCTAACTGAGATGGAAACCGATATTTAGGTGCGTGTCGATAGTCGATCGCAAATACTGTATATCCATGATTAGCAAGATATTGATTAAACTCGGCATTTGCATGAGGATTGCCATATTGCCAAGCACCACCATAAATTACTACCACTGCTGGATATTTTCCTACCTCTGAAGGTTGGTAAACTTCCATTTTTAAAGGCACTCCCGCAGGAGAAGCAAAGATAATATCTTTTTGATGACGCGTTTTACCTAATGGAATACCCCGAAAGAAATTAACTAAGTTAAAGGGATCGGTTTGCATCTTAGCACTTACTTGGACTGGAATTTGCTCTAGATAATTTGCTGGCAATCCTTCTTTCATCGCTTTAGCCATCTGTATTTGAGTTAGTGGGATATTCACTAGCAGCCATCCACAAATTAGCAATCCGATTAAACTGAAAATACAAGCTAGGCGTTGTAGTTGACGGCGACGAATGTAGAAAAAAGAAAGTAATAAAGAGAGAAAATTTAATAATAATAACCAAGGACTGATTTCTGGCGCTCCTACTGTTAACGTGAGTAAAAACATATTTGGAGCCGGAAGAATAATCCAAGAGCTAAGAAATAGACTTGCAAAACTGAGTAATAATGCAAGCCATGATAAAAGTATTTTTGGTCTAGCAAACATAGACGAAATAAATGACATCAATGATGTGTTCTGTAAGGACGCTACATGGGTCAAAACAGACTCTTGTCATGCCAGTTTTGCCGATTGTGTTCGACGATCGCTCAGTTCATTGCCACGCCACGCTGCTTTATATTTTTACTTAATTTTTGTTGCGATCGCAGTACCATGATAAAGCCTGATTAATATTTTATTAGATTGTTGTCGTAATGTAACACAATTAATGACTAAATAAGAATGTACAGAGTAATATTGCAAAGTACCTAATTATCCTAACTTGGAAGTTAATAATTATGGCAAGAATGATTCCTGACAAGTTATCGTCAACAACAAAGAGCAATGCTGAAAAGAAGCTATTTGAAATTTTTGCAAAAGACCTGAGCGATGATTATATTATTTTTCATGGAGCATGGTGGCAGTGGCAGCATATCAAATATGTCATCCAAGATAGAGAAGCTGACTTCATAATTATTCATCCTGATAAAGGAATACTTATAGTAGAAGCTAAAGGAGGACAGATAAGATATGATTCTGTTGATAAGGCTTGGTATCAAAACCAAAATAGGATGAAAATATCCCCCTTTGACCAAGCTAGACAGATTAGGTACAAATTTCGGGATTTTCTTAGTAAACACAGCGATTTTTCAGTGCAAGATTTTTGTATTGGACAATGTGTTGCTTTCCCTGATGTCGATGAGGTTATAAATGGACTCCCTTCTGAAGCACCACAAGAAATATTACTCTTACGTCCTCAAATAAAAAATGTTAATAGCTGGGTTTCTTCCGTTTTCAGTTACTACGGGAAGGGAAAAGTTACAAAACTTGGAAATAATCGGACAGAAAAAATTGTTGACCTCATATCTCCAAGTAGTAAGTTTAAAAAATATATCGCCAATGATATTGGTGAAATACAACAAGAGATTTTTCAATTAACCGAGCAACAATTCAATATTTTGGATTACCTGTATCATCATTATAAGTGCATAATTCTAGGATGCGCTGGTTCAGGGAAGACTCAATTAGCAATAGAAAAAGCTAGAAGGTTGTGTCAACATAAGATAAGAACACTAGTAATTTGTAAATCTAATAATCTTTCACTATATCTTGCAGCATCATTACAACATGAAATCCAATCAGGGTACTGCGTAGTTTATAGCTATGAAGAAGTAAAGGCAAAAAATTATAAGGTGAAATTTGAGTTTACAGCAATTATTGTTGATGAAGGACAAGACTTTGAGCATCAGGAAATTAATGACTTAAGCAAGTTTATTCCAGATGATGGAATATTCTACATTTTTCAAGACAGTAATCAAAATATTTCAAAGAATGCAAATAAGTTTGCACTTGAGGTAATCCCAAATGTTTTGGATAAGAACTGTCGAAATACTGACAAAATATTCAAGTATGCGAAGCCATTTGTATCCTGTACTCATCCAATAAAGAGTTCGTCTATTGAGGGAAGGAATGTTATAGAACGACTATACCAACAAACGAATAATATACTTAGGATGTTAGAAGAAGATATTCTAAATTTAGTTGATAAAGAGAATCTTATTCCTACCCAAATTGTTATATTAACTGATATGTATCCACTGGCTAAGTCCATACTTTCAGATTCTTTGCATATAAATCGGTTTCATCTCAAGCAGTATTCATTTTCTAATAAAGATCCAAATACTCTTCAGTGGTCGAATGTAGGGATGTATAAAGGACTAGAAAGTGATGTTATAATCCTATTCTTTGAAAAGAGAAAAACGTATACCTTGACTATTATGTGTTTCACTTAATTTTTCGTCTACAATTGAGTAGTAGCAGATTTTGAACTTCAAGGTTTTACCAAAAAGAATCATGAAAGGTGTATCTCTTCCTATATTAATTTGTCTTGAAATCGCTAATAGCAAGTAATCGTGCGATATTGAATCATAAAAAGATGATATATCGGTTTTAAGCATACAACTGCTGTTCTCAACTTGTGCTAATTGCCAAGCTATAAATTCTTTAAAACCTTCATAGTAATACCTATATAAATATCCCTTGGATTTTTTCTTTTTTTCACTATTTCTCTCAAGACGATATGAGAAGCAATTTTGAACAAGCGTAAAATCCAATAATTCAGCTAATACAGATACAAAAATAAATTTAATTACTAAGTCTTTAAATGGAGTGTATATCATTCTCCTGAAAAACATATCTGATTTTGGCAGATAGTAAGAGAATGCAGTTTCTGCATCATATAAATTCGGATTTTCAAGAGATGATTCAATCTCTTTAAACAACTTCTCTTTATTTTGCCTATAGTAATCTATCTCAATAAAGTTACAGTAAGAATCACGAGTTATTCTGTACGATATGGCATATACATAAGCTTTTTCAAAAACTTCTCTCTTCCTTATCTGCTCAATCAAAAAATCTTTATTCATTAGATTGTCTACATTAAAAGTGCTTTTGTTGGCTTTTAGTAAGTCTAATCTAGTATCTGTCGTTCTGCCCAATTCGTTACGCATCCTCCAACGATCACCCACCAAAGTGCAGGTTGTGAGATTTGAGCATTTTTAGACTGGTGCCGCATGAAGAATGCTCACTCACAATCAACGCCTAGTTGTCAAGAATTAAGAATTAATGTCGTAAACGTCAGCGATCGCGCATTGAGTTTACTCTGTCCGCGATGCAGGGCGATCAAATTATTTCTTTATCAACCCAAACCCAAATCCTCTCTCAACGCTTGGCGCATCACTTCTACAGGTATAGTTTCCTGCTGCAACCAGATTTTTAAGGCTGCTGCTCCTTGTTGAACTAGCATTTCTAATCCATCGATCGCAATTGCACCTTGTTTTTCTGCTTGCTCTAGAAATAGCGTCGGTTTAGGAATATATATTAAATCGTAGGCGATCGCACCCGTTGGTAAATTCGCTATTTCCTCTACACTCAAAGGCGACTCATCAACCTTGGGATACATCCCGATAGGGGTTGTGTTTACTAGCAAATCTGCTTGAGGAATCAATTTTGCTAGTTCATCCCATGTACCGACTTGCAAATTCTCTTCTATAGGTGAATTACTCCAACTATCGCAAAATGCTTGTAATTTCTGCACATTGCGCCCCAACACATAAATTTTGGCAAAACCTAGTTGATGACAACCTGCGACAACTGCTCTAGCCGCACCACCATTACCCAAAATTACCGCTACTTTCTGACTCCAATCCTGCTTATAGGTTGTTTGCAAAGGGGCGATAAATCCTTCTATATCTGTGTTTGTCCCCACCCATTTATTATTTTGGCGACTAACAGTATTCACTGCGCCTATAGCTTGAGCGAGGGGTGTAATTTCTGAGAGTAGGGGTATGATTGCTTGTTTATAAGGTATTGTCACATTAAAACCGACAACACCAATAGCGGCGAAACCTGCGATCGCTATCTCTAGATTCTGTGGTTCGATAGGAAAGGGAAGATAAACGTAATCTAATTTTAAATGTGCAATCGCGGCATTATGCATCAGTGGCGATCGTGAATGTTCCACCGGATGTCCAATTACCCCTAGCAGTTTAGTTTTGCCTGTAATCAATCTTTCTTTAGTCATTTGTCATTTGTTATTTGTCATTTGTTATTGGGCATGAGTTATTCCCCTCATCTCCCTCATCTCCCCCACTCCCCACTCCCCACTCCCCACTCCCCACTCCCCACTCCCCACTAGCCTACAATTATTAAAAGCTACTTAACATTTCTTTTGATTATGCAGGCAACTACAGCCCCAACTCCTGGTAAATATTGGCAGTGGCGAGGGTACAACGTTTACTATGTGCGTGCGGGAGAAAAACAATCGCAACGTCCGCCCTTGCTTTTGGTACATGGATTTGGTGCTTCCACAGACCATTGGCGCAAGAATATCACAGGATTGTGTCAAGATTTTGAAGTATTTGCGATCGACCTTTTGGGATTTGGGCGATCGGCAAAACCGAAATTACAGTATAGTGGCGACTTGTGGCGTGACCAACTCCATGATTTTATCAGTGAAGTCATTGGTCAAAAAGCAGTATTGGCGGGTAATTCCCTTGGTGGCTATGCTAGTTTGTGTGTTGCAGCACAACGTCCTGACAGTGTAGCTGGTTTAGTTTTACTCAATAGTGCCGGACCTTTTAGCGACAGCCAGCCTACATCAGAACCTGAAGCTTTACAATCAGAAATTGAAGCGGACATACAACCCGCTACTTTCCAGAAACTTCTGGGTGACGGCACTAAGTGGATTCTTCAACAACCTTTAGCCCAGGTTTTGTTATTTCAATACGTGCGACAACGTTGGATAATTCGCCAAACTCTAGAAAAAGTTTATCTTGATAAGAGTGCGATTACAGACCAATTGATAGAAGAAATTTATCGCCCTGCTTACGATGCTGGTGCGTTGGATGTATTTGTGTCAGTCTTTAGCACTCCTCAAGGGGAAAAAGTTGATGTGCTACTAAAGCAATTAACTTGTCCTTTGTTGATGTTGTGGGGAGAAGCTGACCCTTGGATGAATCCTAGAGAACGTTCCCAAAAATTTCGTCAATATTATCCTGAACTCACAGAACATTTCTTAACAGCAGGTCATTGTCCCCATGATGAAGTACCCGATAGAGTAAACCAACTTTTAGGCGATTGGGTTTTGTCTATTACCAAGTGAATATGCTTTAGACATCTCCAAAATTTAAATATGTTTTATTGAAAGCGGCGGGAAACTCCATCCCCAGGTGTCTGTAGAGGGATAGCCGCCCCGCCGATGAGCGTCATTAGTCATTGGTCATTGGTACTAATGACTAATGACTAAAAACTCCATCCCGCAAGTGGCGTGGAGTTTTTTATCCAGAACCCTTGTAGAGAGGTAGCGGTGTTCATTGGTGTCAACTTAACGTGAAAGCCAGTCTAGAAGCAGCTTTTAGAGATTATCTCATTCCCACTCTCTGACTGGGAATACCTAATGGGAGGGCTGCCGCCTCTTGAGTTGCGACAGAGCCGCAATTGAAGAGCATTTCCAGCCAGAGGCTAGAAACGAGGTATTAAAAGGGTTTTGGCTTAAGTTGACACGCATGAGCAGTGCTACGTCTCGACATTTTTTTCACCAGATGCCTTTTTTATAACAATCCTTCCAATTCGGCGAATTTACGCAAACGTGGTAGACACTGGCGCTGATAAAAACTGCTTAATGTCGGAATTGACAGCCCAAATTCCTCAGATAATTCTCTCCAGCTAACTTCCGGGGGTAGGCGTTTGAGAATTAACACCTGACAATTCACATCTGGACGCCCTTTAATGCAAGTACCACGCAATTCTCCTTGAGAATCTGTCTTAACCCATATCTCCAAGTCTTCCAGAATCGGAGGTGCTTGGGGGATAGCTGGGAGGTTATCTACAGGATCAATAGTTTCACTTATTCCACCCGATGTAGACTGACGAACCCGAAGAGGGACTGTTGTAGCTTGTTCCCGATTCTGGTTAATGTAAAAGTCTTGTAATCTCCGTTTTAAGTAAGCATTCAGCCAGGTGATGACACTGCCATAGGTGGGGTCATAGGTTTGACCTGTCAAACCTTCACAAACATTGCGGCAGAAATATAACCAAGTTTGTTGTAGTGCATCTTGATAGTAGGGAGTACTTTCCCTCCAGAGTCTACTTGCTGTCAAGCGAATAATTTGCGTGAGCAGCTTCTGACGCTGAGGACTTCCAGATGGGTGTCCACAGGCTTCGGTAACTAAGCGGCGTAGCTGTTCATCGAATTGAACCATGACAATCTTGGGGCAGAAAGCAAGAATATCTTAGTATTGCCCATAACAACGCCCTAAAAAATACCTTTCGTCAAGATGGTCTACCTTTTTTAAAAGGGAATTCTCAATATAATCCCAGCCAGGACAGGAAATTTTCCCACCAAGAATATCTCAGATTACCTACACTCAGCTTCATTTTGTTGCGAATGTCTTGAATATTCCAGTTGGTTAGTTTAGCCAGAGTTTGGGCCTCTTGTTCAAAACGCTTGGGCAAAGACCGTTTATATTCTCTACCCGCCTGACATTTGAGTTCCCCTTGGAACGGATGTTGCAAAACATAACGCCCTTGGAAAGATTCACTATTAGCAGTTTGTTGAAATATCAAGTCTTCAGGGAATTTATTGCGGGTGTAGCGGACGTGCAGCCGGGAGATGAAGACGTTACTGCTAGAAGAGGAACGACGAAAGCCGGGGCGTACTGGTACATCGCTTGCAGAATTATCATCTAGCCAAAATACGCCTGCTTGCTTGAGTTCTTCTGGGGTTAAGGGATCGGCAGAACAAGGATCGCAACTACCCATGTCCCAAGCGTATTCCAAAAAACCAACTTTCCGATCTTCTTTGGTGTAGACAGTTTGAAACATAGATTTGTAGAATTCACCAAATTCACCTTTGACAAACAAGGGAATATTTGCGTCGGAGGGGATTTTCACTGTCCGGTAGTTAGTGATTTCTACCTGTCCTTGGGGCGAGAGGATGTAGACAATCAAATCCTGCTCTGTCGTAGCATTGATCATGCCCAAACGAATTGGCAGCATGAATTTAGGTGATTGGTAGGAAATTTGTAGCGGACGCAGGAACTGATAGCCAGATTTCTCAAATTTATCCAAGTTTACTTTGGCAACAAAGAATTTCATTGAGGAACGGATGTAGGGCTGAAGTAACTGTTTTGCTCCTCTAGGGATTTTGTAGCCATTGTTTCTGAGCCAAGTTTCCAGTCCGCCAGATTCTTTAGCGCTGAGGATCAAAATGTCGTATTCGCCGACGTTGAAACGTGCTTCGATTGTCACACCCAAACTGCGATCGCTTGTCTTTTTAGCTTCCTCATTGACTGCGCCTGCTCTAGATGCTGGAGCAGGTCGATCTACCGAATCACTTACAGCACAAGGATCTGAGTCAAAATATTCTACCAATCGTGGCGCACTAAAAGCGTCTAAGCGTTGGATAATCTTCGGTTCAACCACACGAACTTGCTCTTTTTGCAGCACCGTTGGCACAGGTATTACTATTGCAAAATCTTTCACCTCGCCTTGAAAGTCGTTTGCCATTGTCATCACGGTGCGATCGCCATCCCGTGCGATCGCCACCTGAGAAGCTTTGTTATACAGCTTCGTATCAGCTTTAGCTACATAAAATCCACAAAATGCCCAAGCTGCCGGTGCAAAGCACAAAACAGCGACAATTACCAACAATAATGGCGTTAAAAGTCGAAAAATCTTCATTTTATACCTCTACTTTTTTAGTGTTGAGTTAGAGACGCGATTAATCGCGTCTGTACAGGAGTTAAGAGTTAGGAGTTAGGAGTTCTTCCCCTGCTCCCTCATCTCCCGCCAAGCGAAGATTGGGGATTTGTTCTTTCCCTGTTACCCATGACAATATCCATGTTTGTTGCTAGACTTGTGGCGATCGCTACCCCAATTAACTCTGGTCGCAACGTCCAGTCTCGTGTACCGATTCCCAAGACTAGGAACAAGCCGAGAAATAGAATTTGATCATCTCGTATATCTTTGAGCAACATTACCCTTTCATTCAGGGATTCCCCGTAGATTTGTCATCAATCTAGACGAGTGCTAACTCAAATAGTATTTATGTTACAGATTTTGTTACAAAATAGAGCAGTAAATCTAATGACTTAAACTTTAGTTTAAGTCATTAGATTTACCCATATCTTTTTAACGTGTCGTGTGTGTTAGGGAAAATTTCAGTCCACTTAAGTGGACTTGAGCTATTAGCCCAGAACTTAAGTTCTGGGCGGGATTGCCTGTCTACGCGATACTTTGACTGTTACAAAAATGTGGGTAATGACAAGACCTTAGACAGCCGGGAATTATCCGAAAAAGTCAATACGAATCAAAACCAGGATAAGAAACTTTCCCACAAGGAATATGTAAGATTTCCGACACTCAGCTTCATTTTCTTGCGAATATCTTGGATATCCCAGTTGGTTAACTTAGCCAGAGTTTGGGCCTCTTGTTCAAAACGCTTGGGCAAAGACCGTTTGTATTCTTTACCTGCTTGACACTTAAGTTCCCCTTGAAAGGGATATTGCAAAATATAACGCCCTTGGAAAAATTCACGGTTGGCAGTTTGCAGGAAAATCAAGTCTTCTGGGAATGTGTCGCGGGTGTAGCGGACATGCAGACGGGAGATGAAGACGTTACTGCTAACAAAGGGAATACCAAAATTGGGGAATACTGGTACATTACTTGAAGAATTATTATTAATTAGCCAAAATACACCTGCTTCCTTGAGTTCGTCTGGGGTCAGGGGATCGGCAGAACAAGGATCGCAACTACCCATATCCCAAGCGTATTCCAAAAAACCGACTCTTTTGCCTTCTTTGGTGTAAGCAGTTTGGAACAGGGATTTGTAGAATTCATTAAATTCATTTTTGACATACACCGGAATATTGGCGTCGGTGGGGATTTTCACCGTCCGATAGTTAGTGATTTCTGCCCCTCCTTCGGGCGAGAGGATATAGACAATTAAATCCTGCTCTGTCGTGGCATTGAGCATGCCTAAACGAATTGGCAGCATGAACTTGGGTGATTGATAGGAAATTTGTAGCGGACGCAATAACTGGTAGCCAGATTGCTCGAATTTATCTAAGTTGACTTTGGCAACAAAGAATTTCATTGAGGAACGGATGTAAGGCTGAAGTAACTGTTTCGCGCCTTGAGGGATTTTGTAGCCATTGCTTCTGAGCCAAGTTTCCAGTCCGCCAGATTCTTTAGCACTGAGGATCACGATGTCGTATTCGCCGACGTTGAAACTGGCTTCGACTGTCACACCTAAACTGCGATCGATACTTATAGATCCCGCCTTACCTCCATCACCTCCTACTCCGCTCTGTGTTAGCAAGTTCCCGAAAAATATTGGGGCACAAGGATCTGGGTCAAAATATTCTACCAATCGCGGCGCACTAAAAGCATCTAGGCGCTCGATAATCTGGGGTTGGGCAACGCGAACTTGCTCTTTTTTCAGCACTGTTGGCACTGGTACTACTATTGCAAAATCTTTGACTTCGCCTTGAAAGTCGTTTGCCATTGTTAGGACAGTGCGATTGCCATCTCGCGCGATCACCACCTGAGAAGCTTTGTTGTAGAGCTTCGCATCAGCTTTAGCTACATAGAATCCACAAAATGCCCAAGCTGCGGGTGCAAAGCACAAAACAGCTACAATTGCTAATAGTAATGGCGTTAAAAGTCGAAAAATCTTCATTTTTTATACCTCAAGATTTTTAAAGAAGTCGGAAGTCGGAAGTACAGTTTTGTAACGGGGATAAAGACTCATTGCCACAAAACTTGCGGCTTCTTTTGTAACCGGGGACTTAAACCCACCGAATTTTGTTAATGCACAGACGCGATTAATCGCGTCTGTACAGGAGTTAGGAGTGCTGAGTAAGAAGTTCTTCCCCTGCTCCCTCATCTCCCTTATCTCCCTCATCTCCCTCATCTCCCTCATCTCCCTCATCTCCCTCTTGCCAAGCAAACCTGGGGGCTAACCAGAGGACATCTATCAGAATGGTCAATGGCGCAAGGGCAAACAGTGCCCAGAAAACTGCGGTAGAAACAAAGAAATAATTCCGCAGAATGAAAGTTAATCCGGCGATGCAAACTGCCCAAACTACCCGCCCAATTCGGGAATTGGGGATCGATCGCGGATCTGTAATCATAAATAGGGCGAACAACAACAACGATCCGCTCATCAATCGGTGCCAGTAAACATCCCAAGTCCAACCCAGCCAGAGATTGCGAATGGCTTCCAGCAAAGAGTAGGCACCCAAAAAAGCTGCTGTGGTGTCCCAGCGACCAATGCGTTGCAAAGTCATGCCGCCAGTTCCGGCGAATAAGAGCGCATACCACCACTCTTCACCCCATTGTCCCGGCGAAACCCAGGCATCGGAGGTGAGAACCAAGGCGGAAATGATCCCAAAATTACCAGGGTTGAAGAAATGTTTATCACCGAATTTGAAGAGAAATTTGCTAGCGATCGCACTTGCTGCGGCTATTGCCATTGTTGTCCAATGATCAGCCCGCAACAGTAAACTGAGTCCCAATGAGGTAATTAAAGCACTACGAAGACTCGTAATTTGTCCTTTGTCATTAGTCATTTGTCCTACCCTGCGGGAAGCCGGTGGGGCGTCTATGTTGTTTGCCAATGACCAATGACTAATGACTAATGACAATATCCATTGGGTTGCTAGACTTGTGGCAATCAATACTCCAATTAACTCTGGTCGCAATGTCCAGTCTCGTGTACCGATTCCCACGACTAGGAACAAGCCCAGAAATGAAATTTGATAATCTCGTATATCTTTGAACAACATTAGCTTTTTATGCAGTGTTTCTTCGGAGATTAATCATCAATTTAGGTGAGTTTTAGGTCAAATAGTATTGCTCTGACAGATTTTTTACAAAATAGAGCATTGACATTTTCCAGCCGACCTTTCCCAATTGACTTTGGGGTGGTGATTGTCATGTCAAAGCGATCGCTCTGATGTTTGAACCTATAAGCAGCGCTCATTCATAGAACTCTCTATTTGTATAGTGCGTAAGTTTTAGATATAAGCTAGGTAAGCAGTGGTTCGCACGCTCAACAGCCTCATATTAAGTAATCAGTGTACTTATGCAAGATTACGGAAAAATAAAAAACTTTATGCAGTTAGCTCCCCTGTTCCCAATTTTCTACCGCATTCTCCAGCCGAGTTTTCCTAACTGCCTTTGGGGTGGAAATCCCGATTCTAAAGCGATCGCACTCACATTCGATGATGGGCCGCATCCGCAATACACACCCGAAGTCTTGGCTGTATTAGACCGTTACAACATTACTGCGAGTTTTTTTTGGTTGGGTGCTTGCGTCAACCGTTCACCAGCCATTGCTAAAGTTGTTAGCGATCGCGGACACTGGATCGGATTGCATGGCTACGATCATCGCTCTTTTCCCATGCTTTCCCCAAATGACCTGAAGGACAGTTTAGAAAAAACTCAAGCTGCTATTTACAACGCTTGCAATCTGCAACCTGAACAAGTGCGAGATGTTCGCCCCCCCAATGGTTTATTTACACCTGCGACTTTAAAATTGTTCTTTCAGTGGAATTACCGCCCAGTTATGTGGAGTGTTGTACCAGAAGACTGGGTGCGGCCAGGCGTTACCACTGTAGTACAGCGAGTTATGCAGCAGGTCAAAAATGGTTCGCTGATTGTTTTACATGATGGTGCTTACGGTGGAGAAGATGTTGCTGCCACAATTAAAATTCTGATTCCGCAACTGCTACAACAAGGCTATGAGTTTGTGACCGTTGATACTCTGTGGCAACGAGCTAAGGCTAACCATTGACTGTTACACATATTAAAAATAGGTGAACTTAATAATTTGCTCTAAATCAGACTTTCCCATAAATTATGCCAGAGCAGTTTCCGATCATTGACGTTCCCCTAGATGCCCCAGAGGCTGATGAAGATTTGGGAACCAAAGAAAAGTTCTGGTTTCGCCATCAGTATTTAGGTCGTTGCCTATTCAAGAAAGCTAGACCAAACACAGGAGAAGATTGGGCAGAAAAGATTGCAGCCGAGTTGTGCGAGTTGCTAGGTTTACCCCATGCTGATTATGAACTGGCAATATTCAATGGGGAAAATGGTATTGTTTCACCCTCATTTTTGCCGCCTCAAGAAGGTGCAATTCTCACCCTTGGTAATGAAATTCTGGCTCGGATAGTATCTAATTATCCAGAAGATTCTAAAGACCTATCCCAACACACAATAGACAATGTATTCAATGCAATCGGAGATGCTTTAGTCAATTTGCCTATCAATTGGAAACCACCAGAGGGAATTAGTCATCCGACGGAAACTTTTGTTGGGTATTTACTTTTAGATGCTTGGATTGGGAATAGCGATCGACACCATGAAAATTGGGCATTCATCAGTTTACAAGAAAAGATTTATCTAGCACCAACCTATGACCACGCCTCCTGTCTTGGTAGGAACGAGTCTGATTCTAAAAGGAAAAGCAGGCTAATCACAAAAGACGCTGGCTTTTCTGTCCAAGCGTATGTGGAAAAATGCAATTCTGCGTTGTATGCTAGAGTTGACGATCAAAAAACTCTCAAGACTTTTAATGCATTTTGTGAAGCGCAAAAACGGTATCCAGATGCAGCGAGGGTATGGTTGAATAATTTAGCAAGGGTGTCAAGCAATGATACGTTAAAGCTTTTTGAGCGTATTCCATCTAATCGCATATCGCAAACAGCAATTGAATTTGCACAGAAGATATTGGAATTAAATCAAAGTAAGCTGCTGGACACCCTACTATGAAAACACTTTTTTTAGCTTGGCAAGATCCTAATAGTCGTGTTTGGCTTCCCATTGGTCGCTTAACATTTGACGGCAAAAAATATCAATTTGTATATACGCAAGGTGCTGTAAAAGCTCAAACTGAACATAATTTTCAGCTATTGTATTCTTTCCCAGACTTAAACAAAGAATACACATCAGTTGAACTGTTCCCCTTGTTTTCTAATCGATTAATGCGACGCTCTCGCCCTGACTACAAAAATTATATTGAATCGCTAAATATTCCCGAAGGTGAAGACGATCCAGTTAGCATTCTTTCTCGGAGTGGTGGACGCAAGGTAACAGATTATTTTGAAGTTTTCCCCTGCCCAGAACCAAATGAAAATGGTTTATACCACATCCATTTTTTTGCACATGGACTGCGACACCTTCCTCCTGGTGCAACTGAACGGATTAATCAATTACAAACAGGTGAACTCTTATATTTAGCGAACGAATTTCAAAACCCCTATGACCCACGTGCATTGCTATTATGCACTGAAGATCATTACATCGTAGGTTATTGCCCTCGGTATATTGTGGATGATGTTTTTAAACTCAAGAACAAAAATTCAGAACTTATAAAAGTAAAAGTTGAGCGCGTTAACCCAGTACCGACACCTCTCCAGCTGCGTTTATTGTGTAATATGACCGCAGAATCGCATGAAGATTTTCGCCCATTTTCTAGCCAGGAGTATCAGCCTTTGGTGGCTGATATCCCAGTGGCTTATGCTAGTTCCTAGAGTTGATGTGCGGCTAGAAAAGCTTCGACTTCAGCAGCAGTAGGTTGAGAAGCGATCGCACCTGCTTTAATAGTAGTCAGCGCTCCAACTGCACTGGCATAGGTGACAATGCGTTTTGCTGTTTCTGCATCCCGCAAGCTGTGGATGCCATACTGACTCAGTTGGTGGATGAATCCTGCCAAAAAGCTATCTCCTGCACCAGTTGTATCAACTACAGGGATGGAAAACGAGGGTAATTTGCCTTCGTTCTCACCCAGACAGTAAGTGCAACCGTTTTCCCCATCTGTTACTAATACTCCTTCAATTGAAGCCAGACGGTAAGTTATGGCTCCGGGATCTGCGGTTTCAAATAGCCATTCAGCTTCTTCTTTGGAAAGTTTGAGGAAATCGACTCGCTTAAATAATTCTGGAATTTTTTGATGAGCGATGTTTGGTTCATCCCAAAATACAGGGCGCCAGTTGACATCCAGCACAATCTTCAAATCGTAATGTTCTGCTAACTCTAGAGCGCGGTGAATTGCCTCTCCACTTTCAGGATAGGCTAATTCTAAAGTACCCAAAACCAGAAAATCTGCCTCTTGAAACAGCGAATTTGGCAATTGTTTAGCTTGCAGGCGAGTATCGGCAAATTCTGCGGTATCGTATTGACCAAATCCGGCAAAGGTGCGATCGCCAGCCAGATCCCGTGTAACATAAACTTGCCGCGTTGGTGCTGTGGGATGGCGTTGTACCCCCGTCGTCTCTACACCTACATCTTGTAGTAGCTTGACCAGTGCATTCCCTGGTTCATCTTCGCCAACCGCTCCGATAAATCCGGCTGGCGTCCCTAGCTTGACTAAAGCACAGGCTACATTAGCTGGTGCCCCTCCTGGGTAGGGAGTCCAAGATTTCACTTCTTCCAGCTTTAGCCCTAATTGATCGGCTAAACAATCAAACAAAATTTCACCAAGGCACAAAACACGGGGATTGCTCATCTCATTTTCAATTTTAGATTTCGATTTGGGATTAGGAATTTACAGTATAAAATCTACAATAATTTTTGCTAATCTGTCGCCAGTCCTTCATACAATTAAATAGCAATTTTTACTACTCCCATAACATATATATGCCTCTAATACTCTCCAAAAATATCCCAGTGAATATACTAATTTTTTATATTTAAATGTATTTTTTAGTACCAAAAATAAGTTATGTTTATAAGAATAATTCAGAAGTCAGGAGCAGAGCTTGGGATTGCTCCGCCGAGGCGTCAGAATAAAGTCATGGATTCTGTACGAGTGGGTGATGAATATTGATTAAAACCTCGCCCCTGGCGATGCCCGTAGCGTGGCCGTTGGGTTAAGCGAAAAAAATTAAAATATTCTCGCCTTAAAACTCTATCCCTTTATGGGTAGTGTATTCTGAATTCTGAATTCTGAATTCTGTATTCTGACTCCTGTTTTATATTTCTGTCAACTTGAAATCCAAAGAAAATATTGACAATAGTATTACTGCTAACACTTGAAACCCCTACCAACAAAAGAATCCTCTAGAATTAGAAAGAGCGATTAAGTACATATACCAACAGAGGATAGAAATAGTCATGGCTGGTGGCAAGTCTGAGACCCCCGTTAGTCTGTCAGACAGAGAACTGCAAATTATCGACTTAGTGGCCACTGGCTTAACTAACCAAGAGATTGCAGGAAAACTGGAGATTAGCAAGCGTACAGTTGATAACCATATCAGTAATATTCTCACCAAAACCGAGACAGAAAATCGAGTAGCTCTTGTCCGCTGGGCTTTACAGTGGGGCAAAGTCTGTTTGAATGATGTCAATTGCTGTCTTCTGCCTAACCAGATCGAATAAAGAATTTACTAGTAGCAACGTAATTACTTTGGTCTGGTATAATGACAAGCCAATTTTGAGTTTTACTGATTTTCCCCTCCTCACGCCTAAGTTTTCAGTGTGAACACTCTACCAAAAGTTCCGAGTCCTTCACTCAGCTGGAGTTTATGTTAGTGGAGCCAGCTGACCCTCGGACTCGGAAACTATAAAGATCAGAATTACTTTCCAAATTCAGCAGAACAGATGTAGGACTGGGGACTTTTAGAATCAGGGGGGCAGAGGAGCAGAGGAGCAGAGGAGAATAACCAATGCCCAATGCCCCATGCCCCATGCCCCAACTAAACAATCATCCACAAAAATTAGTAACAATTTAGTGGTGCAAGCGTTACATTTGAAAGAAATATATGTTACTCCATCGGTTTGGAGAGCGGTGTTCCAATGAATACTTCTGCTTCTTTTCAGGGTGGCTCGTCTCCCTTTGAATTTTTTAAGTTTGATCTTACGACACCTGTATCTGAGAAAGTTCCGAGTCTTGAAGACCGATTTTCAGACTTTCCGCAACCCACACAAGATGCCGACTTACTCAGACAGCTATCGTTTATTCCAGGATTGAAAGAAATTTTGATGCTGCGGCAGGTTCACGCCTTAGAACATGCTACTGTTTGGGTTCTTAGCGAATCAAAAAGTGGCTATCCTGGCAAAGGAGAACCCACTAACGTTCAACGAGATAACGAACTATTAGGCGGTTTGTCTACTGAGCAGGGATTCTACCTCTATGGTGAGGTGAATATTAGTGATTTGCGGCGTGCGATCGCACTTGCTCGACATCGCCTCACCAGTGGAGAATGGGATTTGGCTGTACATCCCCGTTGCGGCACAAATTTATCAGTAGCAATGCTCTTAACAGCTGGACTAGCTGTGGGTGTGCATCTGTTGTTACCATTTCGACCAATCGAGCAACTTATAGGTTTAGGGTTAGCTGCGACGACAGCTGCTGAACTCGCACCTGATTTAGGTTCTATGGCACAGCGTTACTTAACAACTGCCATTCCTTTTAACCTAGCAATAGAAAATATTACCCGTACACGCGACGTTTGGGGGCGTGAGGCACATTTTGTGAAAGTGAGCTGGAGAGACTTCGGGGGATGAGAAGGATGAGGGAGATGAGGGAGATAAGGGGATGAGGGGGACAAGAAAAAATTTTCTCCATAGTCTTCCCTATCTACCTCATCTCCCCCTGCTCGCTCATCTTCCCCCACTCCCCAGTACAGACGCGATTAATCGCGTCTCTGCCCACTCCCCTAAAAAAATTATGAGAAAACTTTACTTTTTACTCCCTGGTACAGATGGCAAATTTGCCTGTGGTGGTCTTTGGGCAGAATTAAAAGCACTTAATCTGGTTCAGCAGTTCTGTAGTGCTGATGTTGTCACTTACCGTCAACGAGAAGAAGGTAAGCTTTTTATTGATGATTTGCTAAAAGAGAAAGATTTAAATGATGTAATTTTTGTCATCAGTTGGGGATTTGATGTAGCTCAACTCGTGGCTAAACTTAAGCAATACAATGTCGTTTACCATGCCCATAGTGCAGGTTATCCATTTAGGCTAAGAGCGAGTATTCCGATCATCACTGTCAGCCGCTATACAATGGGATATTGGGGAGAAAAATCACCCAATTCTCTCATTTATTATTTGCCGAATCAAATTTCTGATGAGTTTCAAAATTTAGGTCTGGAACGGGATATTGATGTTTTAGTTCAGGCTCGGAAGTCTTCTGAGTATTTAATTAAAGAATTGATTCCAGCGTTGCAAAAACGTTGTAAAGTATTGCTTGTTGACTCTTATGTAGAGGATTTACCTGGACTATTCAACCGAGCTAAGGTTTACCTCTATGATTCGGCTGAGTATTGGGCACAACAGGGTGTTAGTGAAGGATTTGGTCTGCAACCAATGGAAGCTCTGGCCTGTGGTTGTCAAGTATTTTCTAGTGTAAACGGTGGACTGGCAGATTACTTAGATCCGGGATTTAATTGCTATAAAATTGCTGGATATTCCCAAGAATATGATGTCCAACGTATTCTGAAAGTACTTAATTATTCAGTAGCCTTTAGCTTGTCTGAAGAGTTTTTGGTTGAGCATCGGACTGACAATATTATTACTCGTTTCCAAGTTATTCTGGATGAGTTAAATGAGTTTTTTGACCACAAGATCCAGCAGCCGTCTAATATTAAGAGTTTGACGAGAATACGTGTGGTAAAGTTATTTGCACAGAGGATATACGGTAAGTTGAGAAAAAAATATTTTAAGCAATAGAAACGAACCACAGAGGCAAGGCAGCGCGGTCTTGGGGGTTTCCCCCATGAGCGACTGCCGCGCAGAGAACACAGAGAGAAGAGAGGAAATTGAATGAGTCGGCGGTTATTAGTTACAGGGGGTGCGGGGTTTATTGGGGCGAATTTTGTGCATCACTGGTGTCAGGTTTATCCAGATGACCGGGTGGTGGTGTTGGATGCTCTTACTTACGCGGGGAATCGTCTGAATTTGGCGCCCTTTGAGGGAAGAGAGAATTTTCGGTTTGTGCAGGGGGATATTTGCGATCGCACTATTATAGATCAGTTACTAGCAACGGAAAATATTGATGCGATCGCTCATTTTGCTGCTGAATCTCATGTTGATCGTTCGATTCTAGGGCCTGGGGCTTTTGTGCAAACTAATGTAGTGGGAACTTTTACGCTGCTTGAGGCTTTTCGGCAACATTGGGAGGCAAAAGCACAGCCGTCGGATTATCGTTTCCTACACGTTTCTACTGATGAAGTCTACGGTAGTCTGGGCGCAGATGATCCAGCTTTTTCTGAAACTACACCCTACGCTCCCAATAGTCCCTATTCAGCCTCGAAAGCTGGCAGTGACCATTTAGTGCGTGCTTATTATCATACTTATAAACTTCCAACCATTATCACAAATTGCTCTAATAATTACGGATTTTATCAGTTTCCTGAAAAGCTAATTCCCCTGATGTGTATCAACACTTTGATAGGTAAACCATTACCTGTTTATGGTGATGGTAAAAATGTCCGCGATTGGCTTTATGTGGGCGATCATTGTCATGCTTTAGATGTGGTAATCAATCATGGTCAACCAGGGGAAACATACAATATTGGTGGTAATAATGAGGTAGAAAATATTAACCTCGTGCAACTTTTGTGTCAGATGATGGATGAATTAGCACCTGATTTACCAGTACGTCCAGCAAAGCAGCTGATTACTTTTGTCAAGGATAGACAAGGACATGATCGGAGATATGCAATTAATGCAAACAAAATTAAAACTCAGCTTGGTTGGACGCCTTCAGTAACAATTGCTGAGGGTTTACGTTTAACTGTTGAATGGTATCTTAATCATCGTGATTGGTGGGAACCTCTGCTGTCTGCGGAATATCAAGCTTACTATCGCAAAAATTATCTGTAGAATGACCAACTACGCGCAAGGATGCCAACAACGCGCCGGAATCGTTATCTTCTGCATATTCCTGAAATATCTCGGTCAAATAATGTTTACTGAAAAGCGAGCTATTCAAAGCCCATCAAAGAGGTTGGGCGATCGCTGGTATTCTAATTGGAGCGCCTATTAGTATTATGTTGTGGACTTGGGCGATCGCTTTGCTCAAATCTCTACTGTAAGGCAAGTCTTTTAGGTGAATTTCAAGGAAGGGTTTTTAGGCAAAAAGGTTCAACAAATGGTTCAAATTCTTCAAGGAAAAGATATCACCCTAGCGCAACTTATTGATGAATTTGGTCTGCAACTTGCAAACGAGGAACATTTTTTTTCAGAATGGCGGCATGATTTAGCTGAGTTGAGTGACTTAGAAAAGCAATCTCTCAATGAAGTCAAGGCAGAATATTTGCATCTATCGAAATATCCTATTTTGGAACCTGTAGTTAAAATGGTGGTGCTATCTCCACTATTACGTCTAGCAGGTTTTTATCAACCGCCTTTTTACATCGCCTCAGAACAAGAGGTCAGAATTTCTTCTGAAGACGAAGGCACGATTATCAGAGGACGTATTGACATCTTGGTGTTGCATCCTCCATTTTGGGTTCTCGTTATTGAGGCAAAACGAGCAGAATATTCTTTAGTACCAGCAATTCCACAAGCATTGGCTTATATGTTGGCAGATGCAACTTCGGCAAAACCTGTTTTTGGGTTTATTACCAATGGTAATGAATTTCAATTTATTAAGTTGACTAAACACGGTATACCGAGATACGCATTATCTTACACACTGTCGCTGAATCGTGGCGATGATCTACATACTGTCGTAAAAGTGTTAAAACGCATAGCTCATTTAATTCGTAATTCGTAATCTTGTAGGGTGTGTTAGCCAAGGGCATAACGCACCATCTCAATACTTTCGGTATTTTAGGCGTAGGCGTAGCCCGTCGTAGACATCGCTATTTTAATGCAACTGCTGCAATCCCAAAATATAAGCAATTTTACAAATACTTGAGCATTTACAACAATTGCTTAAGCAAAAGCTGTAAATGCTTTAACGTTATTAACTTTTGCTTGAGCATTTACAACAATTGCTTAAGTGAAAGCTGTAAATGCTTTAACGTTATTAACTTTTGCTTGAGCATTTACAACAATTGCTTAAGCAAAAGCTGTAAATGCTTTAACGTTATTAACTTTTACTTAAGCGTTTACAACAATTGCTTAAGCAAAAGCTGTAAATGCTTTAACGTTATTAACTTTTACTTGAGCGTTTGCTGTAAATGCTTATATATTAGAGCAAATGCTTAAACAAAACTTATCAATGATGTCGGAGAGGCCATGTTATTTTACAAATTCCAGTTGCACAAGCTGTCATCGCTGCTAAAACTATCCTTGATGCACTGATTTGTCTTGCAGATCGCATTTAGGGACTGACAACAAATAAATTACTACTACTTGTGGGGTGGGCATCTTGCCCGCCTTTGGCTGTGGGCGGGTGAGACACCCACCCCACAAGAAATAGTTGAGTATTTTTTTATTTGGAAGTCCCTTATATGAGGTAATGTATTTAGACAATTTTGCCGGGTTTGTTGGGTTTCACCTTGTTCAACCCAACCTACAAATATTCTTAACTACACAAAACCTGTCCCTCTCCGAGTCGGAGAGGGACAGACTTGAACTAAAGTTCAAGGTAGGGAGAGGTTTGTCGAACTCACGTTAAGTTGACTACCCTAGCAACTCCATTTCTATCAACTAACTTGCGATTCAACTACACCCACGGGACAAGAAACATTTGTCCCTCCTAAACCACAATACCCATTAGGATTTTTAGCGAGGTATTGCTGATGGTAAGCTTCGGCGTAGTAGAATTCAGGTGCATCCAAGATTTCTGTAGTAATCTTGCCATAACCTGCACCATTGAGAGCTTGCTGATAAGCTGACCGCGATGCTTCTGCTAGCTGCTTTTGACTTTCGGAATATACATAAATTCCCGAACGGTATTGAGTGCCAGCATCATTACCTTGGCGCATTCCTTGGGTGGGATTGTGGCTTTCCCAAAAGACTTTGAGCAGTTCGGCATAACTAATCACTTTGGGATCAAACACAACCAACACCACTTCATTGTGTCCCGTTCGTCCACTACATACCTCTTCATAAGTGGGGTTGGGTGTGAACCCAGCAGCATAACCGACTGCGGTAGTGTAAACTCCTTTAAGTTGCCAGAATTTGCGTTCTGCACCCCAAAAACAGCCCAAGCCAAAAATTGCCTTCTCTAATCCATCGGGATAAGGAGGCTTCAGGGGATTCTTGTTGACATAATGAGCGGCGGGTACTGACATAGATTGTGCCCTTCCTGACAAAGCTTCGTCAGGTGTGGGTATAACTTCCTTTTTGCCAAATCCGAATAGTGCCATTGATTTTGACTCTGATATACATCTTTACCTTATTTACTATTTTAACGCTGTAAAGATTCTGGCATCGCTTGGGGTTTTCTCAGAGTCCTCACTGGACTGTGTTGACCTTTACAAAAACAGTGCTGAAATCAAGCTCTTTCCTTGAGCGCCTGTTTTGCAATAGTACTAACCCTAGTGTCAGAATCATTGCTTAACCGCTCCAAAATTGCAATCGGTGTGTTGACATTTTTGGCAACTTGTCTGCGAAGTTCAGTGTAGGAATGAACTGCGAATTGTTCTAGTAAATGGACAGGGGTATTAGGATGAGCAGCGATCACGCATATATAATTAATCGAATTAATCGGAGACTGATGTATTTGGTTGATTTTTAGATAAAGCTTCTTCAGTCCCTCTGAGGGTGTATTGGGGTTTTGAGCGAGCTTCATTAAAAAAGAAATGTCTACACATGGATCTTCATAATCCGTAAGTGCAAGCAGCATAGTGGGTGGTGTTTTCAAAGATGATGCGATCGCTTTCACTACATCATAGTTATTCATCTGCAATAAATTTTCTAACACTTTTGGAGTGATCTTAGAATGTCTCACCAATTGAATTGCAATTGCTTGATATATGCCTTGTTTTGATGGCGAGACTAGCTGATATTGCTTAACCAAGAACTCTGCAAAAAACTCTAGAAAGGTAGAGGTTGCATTGGGATTTTTTGCGGCTTGAAAGAGTACATCTTCATCTGTATTCTGTACGAGTTTTCCTAAAACCTTTGCAGGGGTTGAAGGATGGGCGGCAACCAATAGCCGGATATAGACTCGTCGATCGCTAGCTAACCGCTCTAGCAAGTCGATGGATGTTCCAGGTTTTCCCTCGATAAAATTGATGATAGCGATCGCACTTTCTGAAACATTTGGATGGTTCTTGACCAGATAGCGAATTTCTTCGTCATTTTCTCCTGCTAGTTTTTCTAATATTGCGCTTGGGACTTGAGGATTTCGAGCAAGTGCTTTGAATATCGAAACATCTATATTTCCTCCTGCCATTTTTTTCAACATTGCCCTTGGTATTCCAGGATGTTGAGCAAGTAATTTGTTCATCAAAACATCTCTCCAATCTGCAAACTTATTGAGTAGGGATAATGGTGCATTAGGGTTCTCAGCGATCGCCATTTCGATATCGCTGATTCCACTCTCGGCTAGTTTAAGCAATAACGATTCAGAAGTGTTCGGATTTCGAGCGATCGCAAAAAATAGCCGATTATCAAACTCATATTGACCATCATTATCTCGATCCCAGAAGGGAGGAGGGCTTTCTAAAAGTTGTTCTAGGAGTTCAAGTGGTGTCTTTGGATTTCTAGCAATAGCAAGAAGAATTTCCTCATCCTCGATTTTGGATAACTGAGCGATCGCACTTTCACCAGTTGTTGTGCTACGGGCTAAAGAGAGTCTAACGAAATGGCTCTCAGGATTTTCCAGCACCAAAAGATTGAAAACCGGGTTCGCAGTAATTGCGTCTGGAAACTCCTTACCTAATTTCAGCAGCACTTTCGTGGGCGTATTCGGATTTTTAGCCACAGCCTCACGAACTTCTGGCTGAGGATGTGAAGATAGTTCTTCAAGCACCACAACCGAGGTATCGTCAGCCGAGGCTAACGCAAAATCGTTGTCATCAAGCATAGTAAAGAATTAGATTTTAGATATATAATTAGTCTTCCCAAATCTCAGGGTACTTTTACATTAGACTTTTACGAAACTTCATCGATGTTATGAATACTTTTCAAGGAGAACTTGCCATCAGAAGTACTCATGGATAAAATACCGAAAATTGACCGCCAAAGGGAGCATCAAGCGAATGAACGTACCTTTCTGGCTTGGCTACGCACTTCTATTGCATTGATTAGCTTTGGAATTGCGATCGCCCGATTTGCTCTATTTTTACGTCAGCTTAATCTTGCCATTACTCA
This sequence comes from Nostoc sp., assembly GCF_036919575.1. Classification (GTDB taxonomy): domain Bacteria; phylum Cyanobacteriota; class Cyanobacteriia; order Cyanobacteriales; family Nostocaceae; genus Nostoc. The sequence continues at coordinate 129,093 of NZ_JBALBY010000116.1, forward strand.
ACAAGAACCTCATGTAAATCCATTATCTAATTCCGAAAATTTGGGTCTTGCTTTAGTAATTTCTGGGATTTTCACAATTGCATTAGCTGCGTGGCGATACAATCAAGTTTTCTGGCAAATTGAACAAGGCGACTATAGACCAAGCCGATTGATGGTTTGGATAATGACTGGAGTAGTAATTTTTTTGGGACTTTTCTGTATTCCTTTGCTCTTAAGGCGTGATCAAATACCTTCTCATTCTCCTGTAAAAATTCAACCACAGTCCCGAAATTTGCAAAGATCAAACCCAAATCTCAATGTTAGAAAGGTGATAATTACTACTCGATATAAACGAATATTTTTGTTTGTTAAATTTGTCATTAAATAATGGTTAATAAGTCTTATAAGAATCTGATTTAATTTTTGAAAAAGACTAAGCGAGAATAGGCAACAGGTTAACTTACTTGTGCAATAATGCAATTTATAAGAGCGAATACTATTTTAAGTTATCCCGTGCTGCTGCACGAACAATGCTATTGGCGTCTTGCGTTAGTTGTTGGCAAATGTCGCGGTGAGTATTCGGGTTTTGAGCGATCGCATATCTTTCTGGCCAAAACCAGGATTTATAGTATCTTCCCAAAAATGAACTCGGTATATGAGGATTCATCAGAACCAAAAAGCGAGAAAATGATGGGCGATCGGGAAATTTTAGACATCGATCCAAGAAAGGAATCGCCGCTTCTGGTTCTTGAGTCAGTAAACTTTTAACAGCAGCTAAATTGAGTGGATTAAAGTGAAATCCCCCACGTCCTCCGGGTTGAGTAGCTAACTGAATTAGTAAATCTTGCGGCGCACCAGGGTTTTGAGCAACTGCTAGAGGTAATCTTCGATCTGGATGCTCAGTAAATCTAGTTAGAATCTCGGCTGGAGTTTTCGGATGTTTAGCTACAGCCAATCTGACAATTAACTTATCGTCAGCTAGTTTTGCCAGAATTAAACCATCAACGTTAGGATGTCGAACAACTTTAGTTTTGACAGCAGTATACTCACTATTTGCTAGTTCTCGTAAATCTAGTGAAGATAAATTTGGATTTTCCAAGCTTGCTAATTGTTCTCTAAGCATCGAATCAAGTTTGGGATTCGCTAAAGCAGCTGCTCTAACTTCTGGATTGCGATCGTCAATTAACTTATCTAAAGAGTTTTGAGTAATATTGTGATGACTAGCTACCAAAACTCTCACTCCCTGGATTGGATGCTTCACTAATTTTGATAGTATTTCCGGTGAAGTGTTAGGAGCGCTTGCTAGAATTACACCATAGTATTGTAAATTAGAAAATCTAATAAATATTGGACTATAGTCTTTATATCTACCTCTGCCAAAATCCTTAAGCATATTTTCTCGGTAGGATCTTCTTCTTCTCGAACCCCTATTTTTTTGTATCAAGTCAAGTAAACATAGGTTAATTGTTGGGTTATCTATGCGGATATATCTTATTTTAAACCACCATTTTCTATCTTCTAAGTTTGTAAATAGAGCATTTAAATCGGCAACTATGGGGTTAATTTGATTGGCAGCAAAGTTATTCGATAATTTCGTACTATTTATTGGCAGCGTTCCCGGAAGTAAATCGAAAACTATTGATTCTCGCTGTTTTAAATAAGTAATACATTCAGTGATTAATGGAGAAACTCTGGGGTGTTTTTCAAGATTATCTAAAATCGTTTGAGGTGTGTCAGCAGAACAAACAATCTTTAATAAAGTACTTGTATATTCGTGTACTGACTTTTGATTTAAATAAGGTAAAGTGCTTTCATCAATTGCTCCTGCGTACCACAATCGCAGTTCAATTCCTTCTTCATCATTATTTAAAATAGGCAGTTGCGCTCTATCAATTTTGCTTTCCGCTAGATCGCGCCATCCAGTTTCCAATTCTCCAGCATAATTAATATGTAGCTTTGCGGCTTCAGCAATAAAATGAAGGCTATTTTTTGCAAGCTTATCGAGTAATTCTTTGGGTGTTTTCGGATGATTAGCAATAATATTGAGAATTTCTGGAAATGTTTCAAACTGGGATGCTGCGTTTAGAAAATTTGGGGATATTTCGGGCAATTGCACCAATTTAAACATCAGCCTATGAGGAATAAAAAGAATGAGATTTGGTTTCTTATTTAAAGCCACCTTATCCCAGAAAGTTATGTCATCATTGGGAAAATCAAGACGTAACTGAGCAACTTCTGCAACAATATCCTTACCAGATGTAGATAACTCCAATAGTTTTTTTTTAGAAGTATTGTGATGACTAGCTATAACAATTTTAAGATTAGTCTCGCAAATGCCAGCAGCAAATTCTAGAAAAGAGGTTGGTGCATTAAATGCACAAACAAGCTTCAAGAGGAATTTTTTCCCAAAACTGTGAGGAAAGTTAAAATTTTGCAGAATTGATAAATCATAAGCCGGATTGCTAAAGAATTCTTCAGGAAATAGATGCGCTAGTCCGATTAACCATTGTGTTGGTGTATTGGAATTGCTTGCGATCGCTCTTTGCATTTCTACATCTTTGTTAGTTCTGGCTTGTATCGCAAGTTCTCCTAATAAACTACTATCGGCGAGAGGATTTGCAGCAACTAATCTCCTTAGCTCATCATTAATTGCAGCTAATTCTCGTAATCTTTGTGGTGAAGTGTTATGATTTGTTGCTTCTTCCTTAAGCGAATCGAGTGACATTAACTTAACAACCCTCTTTTACTATTTCAGGAATATCATTTTTAATTTACTCGGATATTTCAGTAAGTGCTAGGTTGATTTAGTATCGGATAACAATTTATAGCGCTTCTCTGTTCAGTGCAATACAGACCTAACCCCCAGCCCCTTCCCTACAAGGGAAGGGGAGTAAGATTCAAAGCCTCTCTCCTCTTAGGAGAGAGGTTTGGAGAGAGGTCAAAGTTATTGCATCCAAACAATAACCGCTATATAACCGAATGCGTCACACAGGCATTTACTAAAGGTAACAGCGGCCCTAGTTGCTCTTGTCCATTCACGGCTAAATCGCTGTGACACAAATAAACTCTCTCGGATACACGAGACAATAAATCTGCCAAAATCCTTCGCAGTCTTTGTTCTTCTGCTAATTTCTCATCTTCTGCTGTCCAAGGTTCGCCTAATCTGTCTCGCAGGAAAAACGGCGCACCAAACAAAGTCGCCGCGCCACCTTTCGCCCATAGAGGTGAACCAGCATCCAGCCAAAAATGCCAACGGTGCGATCGCCTACTAGATCGATATTGAAATATAGTTGCTAATGTGACAGCCTTTCTGACTCCACTGATGGGACGCACAGGGTAAGGATTGGCAGTAATAGTACCACGTCGCAGTAGTTGAATAAATTCAATAATAGTTGTGTGAGGCGTTGTCTCAACTGGGGCAATTTGTCGTAATCTGGTGTCAATTTCCCAGTAGTGTTGGGCGGTTTCTAATAATTCCCGCAGTGCTGCTAGTTGTTCATAGGGAAGATTGCTACCATTCCACAAAAAACGCTGAATTGCTCTGTCTAAGAGAGAAATAGGACTGGGAATTAAACGCAATTCTTGTTGCGATCGCTGCTGTTCTAACCACTCTAATATCTCATTATAAGCTGTGGTCGCTGCATAGCCGATTCGATCCCAGCGCTCAAAGGCTGACACTGGTAGCAAGTTGGGGCGATCGGGATGGGGTAAAAAGCAGTAATCTGCAATCAAACCAGCACGTACCGGATCAATATTTGTAGAGACGCGATTAATCGCGTCTGTAGGATTAATCGCGTCTGTAGGATTCATCGCGTCTGTAGGATTAATCGCGTCTGTAGAGTTTTCCGGTGATTGTTGTTTCCTACTCAATACAACCAGCATTTCTGCCACGGCATCCCGATCTACTAAGCGTCCCAAGCCGGGATAAACTAGTGCCAGCATGGTGAGCAATGCGCGAATGATCGGTGAACTAATTAGCGGACGTTGGTCATTAAGCGATTGTACCTGGATATTTTGTTTAACGAGAATTTCTACTAGAGTATAACGAGCGATCGCATCTAAACCTGGTGCAATAATCGCCACTTGTTCTGGTTGCACTTGCTGTGATTGGATGGCATTAGCAATTACTTCTGCTGTTTGTCGCAATAGTTGACCGCGGGAGGTGGTTTCAATTGAATGCACAATCTCAGGTAAGCTTGACAGTATCATCGGTTCTGTTACCAATTCCACCATCTGTTGAGTGAGTTGCTCACCAAGGGACTCAGGAGGCGGTCCGGTTAAGATTTCTACCCGACAACGCTCTGCTAACCCTTCTAGGTAGTTGGGGTCTGCTCCCAATCCCAATCGCACTGCACCATCAAGATTGTAGCTAAACGCCCCGACTGCGCCTTGATCTAATAGCAACTCAAACAAAAGACGCGCTACGCTAGGATAGTCATCAACATCATCCGCCAGAACCGCCTGATAGCGTTTAGCTAGGTGCTGCTGGTAATTGCGATCGCTTAACAAATGCTGACTATAAAGTTCAGTAATAATCCCATAAGTCAGTAATCCCCTCTCTAAACACCAGTTCCGCCAATCTAGGAGCAAAGATCCCAAAAATTCCGGCTCTAAAGTTGTAGTATTTTCTCCCAGACCCCTGGCCAAAATCTGGGCAATATCTTCGCAAGGTATACCACTGTAAGCTGCTAATTGCAATAAGTCTAGAATGCGACGCACCAAGCGAGATTCATTCACTCCCGCAATACGTAAAATTTCTTCGTCTAATTGGGGACGCCAGAGTTTTGTTGCTAACTCTTGTTCTGTTTCTGGCCGCAATCGTACCGGAAACTGTGCCTTCAGGTTCAACGAGTTAATTAGCAACGGCCAAAATAAAATAACTTCATCCTGGAAAAAACCTAGCGGCGTCTTCGCACGAACCGGATATTTTCCTAATGTAGATGTAACAATTCTATCTCCCAATTCTCGACGATTATCATCATTGGCAGCTAAGACTAAAACTCCTGGCTCTGTTTGTTTAAGATATAAAAATTCGGGTATGCGATCGCCCTTGGCGTTGGCGTTCGCGTAGCGTGTCGCAGACAAGCCATCGCCTTTTTTACGTCCCTGGCTTTTAGTATAAAATAATTCAGTATCTTTATTTTCAGATTTTACCCAATTACAAAATTGCTCTACCAAGCGAGCCGTCTTACCACTGCGACTAGTGCCAACAATCCAAACCGAATGAGAAACCACAAACTTTCTCCTTGTAGATTTGCTAGTATACCTCGTGCGTTAATTTAAGGTTAATAATCACCAAATAATGCTGGATGATTGTCTGCAATGAAAAACTCTGTTTTTAGTCAAAAAATCTATTCTTTCTTACTTGCTGCTTATCGATGGTACTTACAGACTCCTGAACGTTCTTTAAATGAAGCTTACAATGCAGCCTTAAAGATTCAGGAAATAGAAGATAAACATTTCAATGGTAAAAAAATAGACATTGACTCAGCCATGTACAGTAACAGCGTGATGGATTATTTTGAGTCAGACCTCAACAAGCTATTAAAAATTGTGAGGATGCGGCTGACAGAGTTGAAAGCAAGTCGTTGGTTTTTAAATGAAGAAAATCAAAAAGCTGCTCAGAAAGCAGGTATAGAGTATTTAAGTCTTTCTTTGGTTTTGGAAAAGCTAAACTTTATCGATCAAGTTATATCCAAATACACAACAATTTCTGATCAAATAACTTCTCAAGCTTTAGTAGTCCAACCTCCAAATCTACCAGTTAACTCTGTGATATCTGAGGACAAGTCGCTACTCGTCAATACTCCAACGGTGCCACCCAAAATAGCAACTCAAGACTTGGGTAAAAAACCCCAAATAAAACGTAAAAGCGATACAATCGGCGTTTTACCCCGATCTCTTTTAAGTACTATCACTCGTCTGCAAGTTGAATTAGACCCTAATTCTGAACAAGAAGTAATTCAGAGTTTTCGTCAGACTCAAAGAAGAACAATAATATCTATCAGGTTTATTTTACTATTAATTATAGTCCCACTTTTAACGCATCAGATAGCAAAAGCTTTCGTAGTCGGCCCAATTATTGACCGTGTTAGAAGCTCTGAGCAAATGCAGATATTCCTCAATTCCGAAATGGAAGAGGAAGCGCTGCTAGAATTACAAAGATTTGAAGAAAAGCTCAAGTTTGAAAATCTCATTATAAAAGCCCCTGCAATGTCGTCTGAGCAGATTGAAAATGAAATGGGTGATAAGGCTATAGAGCTTGCTAAAGAATTTCGTCACGAAAGCTCTAATGCGATCAAAAATATTTTTGCAGACCTTTTCTCGGTGGGTACTTTTATCTGGCTTTTGTTAGTCAGCAAGTCTTCTATTGCTGTGCTAAAGGATTTCATTGATAATATTGTCTATGGACTTAGTGATAGTGCCAAGGCATTTATCATCATTTTGTTTACTGATATATTTGTAGGATTCCACTCTCCTCATGGTTGGGAAGTACTACTAGAAGGTGTATCACGCCATTGGGGATTACCAGCAAATCGAGATTTTATCTTCTTATTTATTGCGACATTTCCCGTGATTTTAGATACCATTTTCAAATACTGGATATTCCGATTTTTGAACCGGATATCGCCTTCAGCAGTTGCCACTTATCGTAATATGAATGAATAGGGAGTGGGGAGTGGGGAGTGGGGAGTGGGGAGTGGGGAGTGGGGAGTGGGGAGTGGGGAGTGGGGAGTGGGGAGTGGGGAATAATTTTGGTGTTGTCAAACAATTAAATTATTTTTGATTTTTGAATAGGACTTACGCATAAGAGATCCCCCAACCCCCTTAAAAAGTTGGCTCTTTTAGATCCCCCCCAATTTATCGGGGGGTTAGGGGGGAGTGCGCTTCGCGCACGCTACGCGAACGAGGTTTCAGGTTTTGAGTGCGTAAGTCCTGTTGAATTTGAGCGAGGTGGGATAATCTCAAAAAAGTTTAATTTTGATGAAAAAGACACTTGCTGGGTTAGGAAAGTTTAGCAAAATTATCGCCATTAGCTTACCTGTGGTTTTATCGATTTTGCTGGTGCGAATGCAATCTTTGGCGTATCGGGAACTTAGTCCGCCAGAATGTCGTTTGCAAAAGTGGGATATACCAGTTTCCTTGACTGCTGAAAATCAAGATGCACTTACACAAAAGCAAAAAGTACCATTAATCCAGAGACTACCAGTTACTTGTTGTCAAGGTGATACCTCTTGTTTCGATGAAGTTCTTTATGGACAAATATCAGTTAAACAATTCAAAATTCAAAATTCAAAATTCAAAAATGAAGATGCAGACAAAAAGCCATTGATAAGTGCGATCGCTTGTAGTCTCCAATATCTGCAAACAGCTAATGCTGTGGCTGCTTATCAAAACTATCCGGTGGCTGGGATTACGCGCGATCGCGTGTTCAAAAGCTTGAAAAGATTCCGCGAACTTCTATTAAAAACTAATTCTGCCACAGAATTACATCAAGCGATCGAACGGGAATTTGTTCTTTACCAGTCAGTTGGTAAAGATAACAAAGGTTCCGTTTTATTCACCGCCTATTATGAACCACTTTACGCAGCCAGTCGCGTCCCCACAGCAGAATATCGTTATCCTGTTTATCGATTACCTCCTGATTTAAATTCCTGGATTAAGCCTCATCCTACACGCTTGGAATTAGAAGGAGTAGATGGTTTACAAGGTGCAAAAGGGAAATTACGAGGATTAGAGTTGTTTTGGTTTCGCGATCGCCTCGAACCATATCTAGCTCAAATTGAAGGTTCGGCGAGACTTCAGCTTCCCGATGGGACTCAGACAACAATCGGCTATGCTGGTAATAACGCTTATAACTACAAAAGCATTGGGCGAGAATTAGTGAATGATGGCAAATTACCGCTACAAGGTATAACTTTGCCAATTATTCTCGACTATTTCCAAAAGCATCCCCAAGAGTTAAATATTTATATCCCGCGCGATCGCAGCTTTGTTTTTTTTCAAGAAAATCACGGTCAGCCAGCCCAAGGTTCTATCAACGTACCACTAACAGCAGAGCGTTCTATTGCTACGGATAAATCTCTCATGCCTCCTGGTGCTTTAGCGTTGATTCACACTTCTATTCCCTTTGTTAATCCTACCGGAAAAATGGAGGAGCGCATCGTTAGTCGCTATGTTCTTGACCAAGATACCGGAGGTGCAATTAAAGGTGCAGGTAGGGTAGATTATTTTTTAGGTACTGGGAAATTAGCAGGCGATCGCGCTGGTGTCACAGTCAGCAATGGACAATTATTTTATCTATTACTCAAGTCTCAAAATTAAAACAAGTCGCAAGTCGCAAGTCGCAAGTAAGTTTTGTGACGGGGATTTAGATTTAGGCTTCAATTCGCGCTGCCTATAGAGGCAGGGGACTTAAACCCCAAAGTTCGTTAAACAAAATGCAAAACTTCATCCTGTATCTAGCCTCCCTCTCCTTTACAAGGAGAGGGATTGAGGGTGAGGTAAGCCAGGGACTTGAAGAAGAATGCAGAATTCAGAATCAAGTACACATTCCAAATAAATGAAACCCTTCGGGTAAATAATTACGAATTACGAACGCGAGTGCGTGCCGGAGGCTCTATTACGAATTACGAATTACGCTACTAGGCTTCTGTATCCATGTCAGCATCGTCATCGTCATGATCGTAAGGAATATCGTCAAGGTCGATCATTTCTGAAATTTCTTCTACTTCATTTAGATACTCAGATTCTTGATGTTCACGCTCGATTAGACGACCAGTTGACTTTAGCCATTCTAAGAGAATAAACTCATTACTTGTACGAATTACAGGCGCTCGCTGGTTACGAGGTTCTTCACGCAAAGGACTTATAGGCATAAAAAAAACTCACTTTGAATTACAGGTTAGCGTACAAAAACATCAAAATTGGACATTCAGGTTAAAAGTCTTGTATAACAAGCCTTTTCTCAACAGATGAAATATGAACCATTGAGTTTTTTATTCTCTTGTCCGTCTACTTATATCTTGCACCAGGCGACTGGAAGTCGCGGCTACATAGGCAAAACCCACCGACCTCGGTTAAAAACCTTTGATTTTCTCTTAGTCCACGGAGGTGGACTTCGTTTGTATAGCCGCGATTTCTAATCGCCAGGGCTAGGTGCAAGATATGAGTCTACTTACCATTAAAATGCGTGTGCGTCAGTCCTAATAATAAATCTTCAAGCGGACGCGATCTCACAAGGCATTTGGTAGCTTGGCGAGAGTTTCATACATATTAGAGGGTAATGCAGACAGTCTGTTCGCTACAGCGACTGCATCAGCTAAGTTGCTAAATTGACACCGGACAATCTCTTGTCCATTTCCTGAAGGGAAACGCTTCCTAGCTTTATTAGATACAGCACAAATTATCGCTAACGCCTTGGCGAACCCATCTTTTGTCAATATTGTTTCTTGAGCGAACCCTTCAACAGGAATAAGACAAACCTCAAACCGATAGCCCGGTCTGGGAGAAACAGCTATGTCAATATATGGTTTATCTTCTTTTCTGATTCGGCGTAAATATTTGGCTGTCGAATTAGTATCATGTAAATCAGTCCCAAGGGCATAAGTAAAGAAACAATCTTCTGTGAGGGATTCAGGACGGGTAATTATATCCGTTGGCATAAGTTCAAATACTATCCGTATATTGTCTGGCTTTGTGACACACTTCACTGTCCATTCTTATTGGCACATTTTTTGACAGTAAGATGTATCCGTTTCACGCGAGGTATGGCAATACAGTTCTGCTCACTAAAAATTTCAAGTTTTGGAATGATCAAGAGTCTCATCTCTAAAGGTCTTAGCTCTATCAACTTTGAGACTTAATCTATACTCTCAGAAGACCTGTTCTAGGTAATTATCTTCAACCTGATTAGGTAGGTTAGCAATATAAACTGACATAAACCAGGAGTCAGAATACAGAATTCAGAATTCAGAATACTCTACCCATAAAGGGATAGAGTTTTAAGGCGAGAATATTTTAATTTTTTTCGCTTAACCCAACGGCCACGCTACGGGCATCGCCAGGGGCGAGGTTTTAACCAATATTCATCACCCACTCATACAGAATTCATACTGAATTCTGACTCCTGAGTTCTTCTTATAAAACACCTCCAGAATCAAAGAGTGTAGAGATTTAGATTCGGAGAGGCGTCTATATAGTCAGTTACATGACCGAAAATATTTCTCAACTACCTAAATATAACATAGTTGACGGTTGAACTTTTTTCAACTATTCCGACCGATAGATATTCCGTCACCACAACACTAGGGTTGTACTCAATTGTGACTTTTAGATAACTAAATCTTATAGTTGTTAAGGAGTTCTAATTTTTACCGAGGGTGATTATAGAGAGAGGATAAATACTGATTGCGATCGCATCATCTCATCAAGTAGAGTGGGCGCTGTTTACCATTTGCTCAAACCTTTATTTTTAGCTTATAGGCACTGCCCATCCTCCGGTTATTGAGAATCGGGCAAAATCTCAATTATTAGCTTAAGAACAAGTTCCATATTTCAATAGAACAGATTCATTTTAACGGAGAAAAAATAAGAAAACTACATACATTGGGCTGGTTCTAAACTACACTTTTACGTTAAGTTGAACCAATGCAACGCCTTGCGCCCCTACAGCGTGTTGCATCCGAAGGAAAATCGCTATAAATAAAACCCCAGGATTGTAAATATAATCCTGAGGCAGAATTTTTATATCCTTCTCAACATCTTTTACCAAACTGTGAAATAAGGCGTTGCTGATTAAGAGTATGAGTTTTGTTTCGCGCAAAAAATAAAATTGCAAAAACAAAGGTTCTAACCATTTAACTTTGAAATTTCATACTTAAACTCAGCAACGTCGCTGATAGCTGTTAAAGTCTGCAAACAGAATTAACAGCTATTCTCCGACAGGCTACTAGGTCAATTTATAAACCGACGTTGCAACCAGAAGCACCGAAAGGAGTATTTAGGCAAGTCTTAAAACAGACCTTTAGCCGCAGTTTTAATGCTACCGGGAAGAGGAGCATATCCGAGAGATGTAGCTAAACGATCCCCAGCTAGCCCAAAAGCAGAGTTGACGAAAGTATTAAAACCTGTAGCACCTGAGTAAAACACCAAATAACTTGCTGTGGAAATAGGATAAGCATTTGGACGGGCTGGATCGCTCAAATTATCAATTCTAATCAGCTTGCTAGCGGTATTAGTACTGTATTTTACGACAGTCCCACCATTAAGAGCATCTGTAATTGAAGCTGTTGAGGGAGCGATGTAATTACCGGCCTTGTTAGCTAAGACTGCGGCAGGTAGACTTTTAGTTAAACGGGTAGCATTATCCAGATAACCAATTGCACCTTTAGTAGTTGCGACCGCAGTGGCTAGACCACCACCACCAGTAGCACCAATGAAACTGCTTGGCCAAGCAACAGTTGTACCTGTTCCTAGCTTCCAAGCACTAGATATTGCCTTCAGATGAGTGGTTAAAACAAAAGTAGTACCACTTGAGTCACTACGATGTACAACTTTGATAGGTACATTGAGTGCTATTTGGCGACCGTTGTCAGCACTAATGCTCTTATCGTTCCAATTGGTAATGGTACCGTTGAAAATACCAGAGTAACTAGCTCGTGAAAGCTTAATTCCACCGGCTGGTACAGTCAGACCAGTAGCGTTATAAACTAGTGTGACTCCGACACCGATCACAGGCACTTGGATGTAACTACGATTAGTACGTTTTTCGGTTGCGGCTACGGGGTCGTCACTAGCTGCAAAATTGACTGGGAAAGTGATTTTGGGAGTAGTACCTGCTGGTTGGGTTTGAGTGAATAAAGCTGTTAACCCTGCGCCACTACCAACTGGAGCATATGTGAAGCTGAAGCCAGGAGCGACTGTTTTTAGACCTGTAAAGAAAGCGTTTACGGTGCTTGCACCTGCACCATTACCTAAAGAGGTCTCAGCTAGAGATTTCTGAGTAGCAGATTGACCTGCTACTAAACCAATTGTCAGGGCAAATACAGAAACTGAAGTTGCCAAATAGGTCAATTTACGATTAGAACAAAAAGCCATGTCAAGCTCCTTCAAATTAATTTCGGGTTCCACACCATATCAAATCCAAATCAAGTGTCAAACTGACGATTACAAACAACCTTCTATAAGCACAACAAATTTGCATTAAAAAGGTTATTAATAAATCAATAGTTTGCACAAAACGCCGAGGCTTCTTATTTGGGATTGCAATTTCATCTGAATTATGAAAATCACTTTCTTTAATGTAGACGGGCAGTAGTTTGCCACAAGCTACCGCTAAGATGCGAAGTAAAGAAAGTCAGAATTTCATAAATATTTTGGGACTGCTATCTATAGCTAATAGCTGTTAAAATTTGCCAACGAAATCAACAGTATAATGTTAAGGTAAAGCTCAAGTCATGATTACATTATGGAATGATTAAAAAACTGAAATATATTTCGGGAGTTTAGAGGCGTTTTAAAAGTGGTTTTTGTAGGGCTTTTTTATTAATTCGCCAGAGTAAAATCTAAAAATTTCGCTTACATATAGTTTTGCTTATTAAGCTTTTTTTAGAGGTTTTAATAAGTATTTAATAGAGTTTAGGCAGTTTACAAATTAGCCACTGTATGTATCAACGAAAATACGTTGTTTCAGCATTTTATTAGTTGCGTAGGTGCAACCGAACCAAGGCATCGCAAAAAAAAATAGCTGAAAAATCGGGAGCATTTCAGTGAAAGCAAATATATCAGATGAGAAACCTCACCCCAGCCCTCTCCTTGGTAAGGAGAGGGCTGGGGTGAGGTTTTACAAGGCTTTTTACACTCATTGAGATGTAAGAGAAAAATCTAGCAACAATACCAGAAACCTATACTGTGTATTTGGTATTTTCTGTCAACGGGTAATTTATGGTATATTTTTTGGCAACTAAACAATTTGTAAACATTCGGAATATTTAGACAAAAGGATAAAGCGTGGTATATTTCATGCTATCGACGGTAGACTGATTAACGCCTATGTGAATAGTAGTGCTAACATAATCTGCAAAAGTATTCCCAAACTCCTTTGCAGATGGGATACTGTGGCCACTGCATTGCAACTTCCCCAAATTTCCAGTAACTTATGTAGTAAGTTGTAGTGCGTCAGCTAAGGATAAAACTTTACAAAAGGGTTAGTTGGAGGAATAAAATGTTTCTATAGAACTTGTAACTATGCTCCCAAGTATTGTCTGGGGTTTCTACCGGATTCTCCAACCTCTAAGTGAGGCAAAAGCGCCGGGATAGAAAAAGTTTAGGAGGACTGTAGCAATTCTGGTTTCAAGCTCGAAACCTAGTTTCTCGAACCACGCATACTTAGCTTTTAAAGAAAACTTAATATTCTATTAACTTAGCTTCATAAAAATTAATATATCATGTAGAACTTTACTACAAACTTCATAATTTTATTAAAAATGAATGTTCAATCATGTTAAGTTATAAATAACTGTAAAATTTTAGACAACCAACACTCATAGTACGCCATAGGAAAATTAGCAAATGTCTAGACAAAGTTCTCATGAGAGAAACTTTTTCAAAGCTTTAACTGGTAGTGCGGTCAAAGGATTTGATAACTTAAGACTGGGACTGAAATCTGTCCTAATTATTCTGGTTGAATCTGTACCTTTTTTGATTGCTTGTGCTGTACTTGTAAGCGTTATCAGCCTAAAAAGTCCTATCCTGCTCTTTTGTTTAATAGTTGGTAGTTTAATTGCAGTCATCACCCAGCAAATTGGGGAGCAGGTGAATTTACCAAGGCGATCGCTAATATTATTACAAATTCTAGCAGCAGCGAGCATTCTGAGTTTATATTGGTTAGACTGTTTTGCAGCCCCCGCACAAGCACAGTTTTTTGGGGAAGCTGAAAAGTTTTTCAAAAAAACCTTACAAAGTGGTACAGGAGCAAATGCTGGTGGTGGCGACACAGCAGTAAGTTTGATATTTAATGTGTTGCGGGCAATTTACTTACTGTATATTGCAATCTCTCTAGTTGGTGTGATTAACGCAGTGCGTAAAGATGAAGATTGGCAAAGCATTGCCAGAACTCCCCTATTAGTAGTTGTAGCTGTTACCATTGCTGATGTACTCACACGCTTTGTAATTGGCGATAGCAGTAAATAATTCAGATATTTCAAATGTCTCAAGAGCGGGAACAAGAATTTCGTCCAGTCAATCAGGTTCTGGGAAGCCAACCTTCATTAGGGCCAATTCCTGCCGATCAAATTCTTCCTTGGACGGTAATCGCCCTAGCCTCCTATTTTATTATCAATGGGATTTTTGGTGGTCTTTTCCAAGAAGAGTTTCAAAAATGGTTGTGGACAGTACTAATTACTGGTTGGGGAATCGGAACTTGGTGGATTTTAACTGGTGGTAGGAGTTGGAGCTTTTTAAGTAAATTTATTGGCGTTCCCGCTTGGACAAGAGGTTTTGCTCGTTATCAAAGCTTACTAGAAGTTAACCATGAAGCAAAAAATCGGAAAACAAAGCGTCAGCGTCGCCGGAAATGAAAGTAGATTAACACCATTTGAAGATGCCTTACACTTGGCAACAATGCTGCGTGTGGCAATGAATGGACGTGATATTGGCGCTTACCTTTTGACAAAAGGCACTCAAAAAGATCGCTTCTGCTTTGTTTTTGGTTTTGACTGTAAGGGAATTCATACCACTTTAAGACCCGAACAAATCGATACACTTTTTAATAATATTGAAGCCGGATTGAAAGACATCCCTAGCGGTGAAAGAATGACACTGCATTTGGGATCTTTTAGTTCAGATAAAGAGCGCCAAAAAGAATTAGCATCACTAATCAAAAAGACGCCATCACGAGATATCAAATATTTGTTGATGGCGGAAAGAGCTAGAGTTAAAGAACTGACTATTTCTGGTATTCGGAAACCAAAGTTTTTGCGGATTTATGTAACTTACACCATTGAATCCAACTCCAAAAATGCCGATGATTGGATAGAGAAGCTTTTAGTGAGGGCTGAATCATGGTGGTTGAAATTCAAAGGTGAACTCTCAGAAGTAGAAAATCAGCGCATTGAAACTCTAATCACAAATGCTTACAAACAGGGTTTTCTGCGTTGGGAACAAATTTTATCTAACCAAATGGGATTGGATGTCAAGCCTTTGAAAGCTGACGAACTGTGGGAGGAAATCTGGAGAAGGTTTAATGATACAGACCCAATAGAAATTCCCCAGTTAATGACTTTAGATGAACAAGGACTCCACGAGCAAGTTAATTCAGATTTAGCTAGTACTAAATTGCTTGTAGACAATATCCACGGCACAACTTTGCTGATGGAATCTAGTATACCTTGTGCCGATCGCCGTTGGGTTAATGTTAACAATCGTTATATTGGCGCACTGTCATTTCTGGAAAAACCCGGAGGTTGGTCAAATAAATCTACCCAACTGCGCTATTTATGGGAACTGTTAGCGAGAGAAAGAGTAGTAGATACAGAGATTTTTTGTGAGTTGACTGCCGCAAATCCAGCAATGGTGAAAACTACTCTGCAACGAGTGCTGAAGCAGTCAAATATGACCACAATTATGGCTCAAGAAAAAAGTAAAACTATTGATGTCAATGCTCAATTAAAGCTAAAGAAATCGGTAGCAGCCCAAGAACAATTATTTGAAGGTGCAGTCCCGATTTATACGAGTGTCGTCATTTTGGTACATCGTCCAACTGTAGAGAAATTAGATGAGGCGACAAGATATATTGAAAACTGTTTTCAACGTCCAGCAAGGGTAATTAGAGAAACTGAATATGCCTGGAAAATTTGGCTGCAAACTCTACCGATAGTTTGGGAGGGTTTGTTAGCAACACCTTTCAATCGTCGCCAGCTATATTTAACAAGTGAAGTTCCGGGATTAATGCCTTTAGTTTTAACCAAAAGAGGTGATAAAGAAGGCTTTGAGTTGATTGCTGAAGAAGGCGGAACACCCGTACATTTAGATTTATTTAATCAACACAAAAATTTAGCTTTGTTTGCGACAACTCGTGCTGGTAAATCGGTGTTGGTATCAGGGATTTTAACTCAGGCTTTGGCGCATGGTATTCCGGTAGTGGCGTTAGATTTCCCCAAACCTGATGGTACATCTACTTTCACTGACTACACAGAGTTTATGGAGGGGAATGGAGCCTATTTTGATATCTCCAAACAATCGAATAACTTATTTGAACAGCCAGATTTACGATCGCTAGATCCAGAACAACAGCGCGATCGCTTTAACGATTATACCGCCTTCCTAGAATCAGCTTTAATGACAATGGTTTTAGGATCATCGACTGAAAGTCAAATTTTATCGCAAACCGTGCGATCGCTGCTCAACTTAGCATTAGATGCTTTCTTTACTGATGAGGGCATCAAAGAGCGATATCGACAGGCGATGGCGGGAGGATTTGGCACTCATGCTTGGCAGAAAACTCCTACCTTAAAAGATTTTCTGTTTTTCTGTTCACCAGAACACTTGCAGCTAGATTCTTTAACTGGCAGAGTAGAAGACGCTCTGAGTCAAATTCAGTTGCGCTTGCGGTTTTGGCTTTCTAGTCGGGTGGGACAAGCCATTTCTGCACCATCCAGCTTTCCTACCGATGCACAACTTTTAGTTTTTGCGCTCAGAAACCTATCAGATAGTGAAGATGCAGCCGTACTATCCTTGAGTGCTTATTCAGCCGCATTACGACGCGCACTCAGCAGTCCAGCTTCCATATTCTTTATTGACGAAGCACCAATTCTATTTGAATTCGAGCAAATTTCCGACTTAGTTGGCAGAATTTGTGCTAACGGCGCTAAAGCCGGCATCAGAGTCATTTTATCAGGACAAGATCCTGATACCATTGCCAAATCTAAAGCTGCATCTAAAATTTTGCAAAACCTGACAACACGATTGATTGGACGCATTCAGCCAGTTGCAGTGGATAGTTTTGCAGACATCTTAAAATATCCCCGCCAAGTTATTTCTCGTAATGCCTCAGAAAGCTTTTTTCCCCGCAAAGAAGGCGTTTATAGCCAATGGCTGCTAGATGATAACGGTATTTATACATTCTGCCGTTACTATCCAGGTTACGAACAATTGGCAGCAGTTGCAAATAACCCCTCTGAACAAACTGCACGGAGCAAAATGATGCAAATTCATAGCAATAAATATGAAGCCATTTCTGCATTTGCACGTCAATTAGTGGCTACTTTACGTAGTAGTTAATTGGATTATGTCAGCAGTTAACAGTGATTAAAAAAGTTATAAATAATAGTTAAAAAGCTAAATTTCTGACTCACTACTTAATCTCGTCTATCTTTTCCAGGTACAAATGTATGCAAAAAACTACCATTTTGACTTTTACGTTAACGTTACTATCCCTAACAATCCTACCAGCAATGGCACAAGTTCAGACGGGATTAGGCCAGGTTTGGACTGATTTTCAATCATATTCCACAGATTTGCAAAACTACCTTCAATATAATCTCAGCGATAACTTAAAGCCTCTAGAAGTACAGAGTCAAAATGCTCTGAGTAATGCCAAGGGAGAATTGAATATACCTAACCCCGTCGTTGCGGGACAAAAGGTTCGTGATAATTTGATTCTCTACTCTTCTAGTTCAGACTCTAAATCAAGCCGTTTTGAAAATAATTCCGCAGTCCGGGGAAATTTAGTTAGTAATGAACTCAATCGTGTAATTACCCGGGGAGCGGCGGCAGGTGTTCTTGGTCAAAATGGACAAATTCGGACAAAAGCAAAGTTAGAAAATACTGAAAACACACTAAAAAGTATTGCCGATATTACCGACGAGGCGGATGTAGGCAGCAAAGGATTTATTGATAAAGCTCGCAGTTTAATTCCTCCAGCTGTTACTGCTGCAACTGCTACTACTCCTGGAACTGGTGCTGGAGATATTGCAATTAGTGGTGGTCTTTCGGCTTTAGCACAATTAATAGGTGCTACTCAATTGCAAAGTATTAAGATTCAACAGGCACAATCAGAAATTGTCGGTGAAACATTTGCTCAGACAATACAGATGAATCAGTCTTTACAATATTCTAATTTAAATTTAGCAAATATTTCTCAACAGGCAGAAGAGGCGAATCGCGCTCGGAGAGTAGAAACATCTACAGAAGCGGCGCGACTTTTACGAGCTACTTCTCAACTAGATTTATTTGGCAGAAAAGTTGGCAAGTAGGATTACCCCCCTTAATCCCCCCTTATAAAGGGGGGAAACAAGAAATCTAGTTCCCTCCCTTTTATAAGGTAGAGAAAATTTCGCACAGTTCCTTGTAGCTTGAAAGGGGAAACAAGAAATCTAGTTCCCTCCCTTTTATAAGGTAGAGAAAATTTCGCACAGTTCCTTGTAGCTTGAAAGGGGAAACAAGAAATCTAGTT